>CAJTGF010000010.1 GCA_910575585.1 Clostridiaceae bacterium | reverse complement strand
GATGAGATCAATGAGGCGCCAGTAGTTTATCATTGGACGTACAAGACCGATGAGATTACCGCAGAAGATATCGCAGAGGCTGACATTGATCCAGAGCTCAAGTACATATGATAATATTTACACAAATATTTCAAGGACAGACTACTAGTTCTGACATATCAGGTGGAGAAAATGGTATCTTCATAAATTTAAACACACTCCCATTCTTTCATTAATATTTCCTCAAAAAGACTTATCTAGCAAGTCTTGCGCAGCCCATGTCTTTTCCATGATCTCCAACCCTACTTCTGCCTCCTTCTCCTCATTATCAAACGGCACACAAATATAGCACTTCCGCTTATGGCGGTCTATCTTCCTCACTCTGGACTCCATACCCACCAAGACTCCTCTTGATATTTTTAGAACACCGTTTTGGATCACCCCGTAAGACATCCCTATTTCGTTTGTTCCTTCTGTAAGCTTTTCAAGAAGCTCTTCTCCATCTTTCCCGACAGGTTGTATTTCTTTTGTGCCATATTCTCCCCAGTTCCAAATGTCTCCAGCTATCTTTATTCTTTCATACAGACATCTTGGTCCATAGTCTCTTTCTTCCGACACAAAAAACAGATATCCTGGCAAAAACACCTCTGTCTCCTCATGCCATGCCCCCAGGTACCTCTTCTTACAGGCACGGTACAGCACTTTACAATTATTCCGCTCCCTTCCGCGCATTTGACTTCTGATTTGGAGCTTCATGGATTCCTCCTGTCCCGGTTCCGTTCGAATCGCATACCACATCTGTTCTTCACCTCTTCACTGTTATCCGCCAGGGGCAATAACCCTCCTGCCTGAAACAAAATACATAACAATCCCCACTTAAGAACCACCGTTTAGGATGGGATTGTACTGAAAATGTTCGCTTAATAATCTGTTAAGCGACACATCTCTATTAACTTTCAATCATACAATTCATCAAATACTCTGTATAAAATTGTATTTATCTCACAATAGCTTCTAATATGGATTATAACTAAGGAATAAAATGACAATTCAAGACCGTTGACACCTGTTAGAAATGATGATATAATCGAAAGCGTTATAAAAATAGCGTTTTTATATTTGTTTACATAAAAAGTGTCGCTTAACAGATTATTAAGCGACATTTTTTCTTCTGCACTATTTTCATGACTCAGATCATCCTGTTTTCTTTCCTATCTGCATCTACATGCTCCAAATATGTGAATTTTCCATCAAAAATGACAATCTACTAAATTTTTCCAACAACTAACCGATTACATTTAACAGGGAGGTATTCTAGACATGATTCTTCAACATAATTTGCCCGGGATTACATCAGGCAGAAACATGACAAAAAACAAGGTCAAATTAAGTAAAAATCTTGAAAAACTATCCTCCGGATACCGGATCAACCGGGCTGGGGACGATGCTGCCGGACTGGCTATATCGGAGGGGATGCGCTGTCAGATCAGGGGGATCGATCAGGCCAAAAGGAATATTAAAGACGGGATTGGAATGGCCGAAACGGCAGACGGCGCCATGCAGGAGATCAATATCATGCTAACCAGAGCCCGCAAGCTCAGCACCCAGGCAGCTAACGGTACTTACAGCGACGCGGAGCGGGCGGTACTGCAAAAGGAGATCGACCAGATCAGGGCTGAGATCAATCGGATCACGGCAAGCACAAATTTCAATGATGTGCCTTTATTCCCTGAAACAGAAAATCCAGACTCCATAATCGAAAGCAATGTGGAGATCTATCCCGTTACATTCCTGCCGGATTGGGTAGACGGCGGACAGGCCGTAAAAGACAAGGCCCAGACCGACAATTACTCCACGACCCATAGCTATACCGGTAACAGGAAGGAGACAGATGCTGCCGGCAATGTGACATTAACGCCGGAAAGCGGGACCATCACCCTTAATCATGCTGCCGCCAAACTGGACTTTTCAAAGCTGGACGCGACCAATAAAGACGAGCTGATCGGGACCGGATTCTTTTGCACCTGTCTCACCTGCAGTAATCACTACAGTATAAAATTTACAGAAGGCACCGGATCAAATACCGTAAGGAGCGGTAATCACTATGTATACGAGATCGGTATTGACAATGTGACCACCGGTCAGGAGTTAGTAGACACCATGCTGGCCGGTCTAATAAAACAAAGCGATACAAAAAGCGATGGGATCATAGTAAATCCGCTAGACCACTATACCATGTTTCGGGCAGACCCTAATCAGCCCAGTACCCTGATTATTTATGACGATCGTTCATCTGATCCGGATACGCAAAAATTAGGCCAGCTTGAATCGACTACGTGGAACCCGCCCTGGGAAAACAGATCTTTTGGCACAAAGACCAGTCCTGGCAGCAGCACCGGCCGTTTCGGCCGCGGCGTGGCCTACAAACCAGGCACCTGGAGTCCGCCGCCGCCACCGCCTATACCGGATCTATATCTCCAGATCGGGCCTTCGTCGGATGAGCAGCTGGACATCTACCTTCCCCGGGTCTGGACAGACCATTTGGGGATCGAAGACGCCTCTGTGATGACTATATCCCAAGCCAATGATTCTATAGAACTCTTCAACCAGGCAATCGATTACCTTGATTCGGAGAGAGGCCGGATGGGCGCTTACGAGAACCGTCTGGAACATACCTATAACTCACAGGCAGTATCCTATGAAAATCTAACCCAGGCGGAAAGCCGTATTCGGGATACCGACATGGCGGAGGAAACGGTGGAGTATACCAAAAATAATATCCTCCTTCAGGCATCCCAGTCCATGCTGGCTCACGCCAACATGCTTCCGCAGCATGTGATGCAATTACTTGGATGATAAAAATGGGGCTGTCATGCGGATGTTTAAAACCTCTATCCCCATGACAGCCCTCTTATGGATCCCGCCATCTTATCTTCAATAACCATATCCCCAGACTCACGATTGTATCAAAACTTGTTTCCCTTCAAACGCAAATCCATATTTTTTCCTTTCTATCTGCGCCAAAGCCTCTTTCGCTGTCGCTTCCAAGGTTGCCTCTTCCTCAGAATCCCGAACCTTAAACTCCATAATAACCGCGCAATCTTCCTGTCTCTTAGGTTCCAATACCACATCGTATCTTCCAAAACCGCTTTCCCGGTTAGACGTAATCACATACCTTTCTGCCAATTCCACTGTTAAGCCTAACACGAAGCCATGATAAAACCGTTCCGGTTCCGATGCCTCTGATGGTTTTGTCCCACTATCAAAATAGCTGATCATATGCAAGGCTATTTTATTCATATAGACATTCATAGCCTTTATGTCTCCTGTCAGCATAGCTTTCACAAAATCATTATATTCTGGAATAAAATCCTTAAACCATCCATCTATCATCTGGCCAAACATAAAACGAACTTCTCGATTCGTCAAAGCCAACTCATAGATATCCTGCCCCCATTCTTCATCGATAAAATAACTTTTCACCCTCAAGTAGCCGCTTGCTAAAAAAAGACTCCAGACAGCATCTGTCCGGCTGTCCAATTGACTGAATATGATCTGCTCATAATTCGTGTCTGTAAAACTTCTCCTTTTAAAAGCTTCTCCATCTCCATCTTTATTTCCCGGCTTCCTCTTCGGATCAATCGGTTCACTAGAGCGTGTTTGAAAATTGCTTTCTGACAGATGTGCGTCACAATTTGTGGGAGATTTGAGCCAAATGAAGGGCGCATAGTGGGCTATGTAACCTGAATTTGGCTCAAATATACCGCGAAGTGGGGCGTGCATCTGGCGGGAATGAATTTTCAAACACGCTCTAGGCCGTTGCTGCTGGTATTAGCCCAGTACATGGAAAATCGTCTCTTATCCAGAAAATTTATAATAGACCATGGATTATAGATATCCGGTCTTCTGCCGAAAGTAAAACCATCATACCAGTCCTTTACTTTTTGCCGCTTATCATACAGCCCATATTCTTTAAGCGCCTGCCATACCTCCTCCTCCGTAAAGCCAAAACAACTCTCATATTTCCCGGAAGTGGTAGTCACAACTTCCAGATTATTCAAATCAGAAAAAATAGATTCCTTACTAACTCTGGTGATCCCTGTCATAACTGCCCGGTCCAGATAGGAATTTGTCTTAAACGTTGAATTAAACAACCCTCTGATAAAGTCTGTCATTTCCTGCCAATAGCCGTTTACCCATGCTTCCTGAAGCGGGGTATCATATTCATCCAATAATATGATATTTTTCATCCTTCCATATAGCCAGATCCTCAAATATCTCTCCCCGCCCAGTATATTCTATAGACAAAAAGCGTTCCAACATATTCAAGGTCTTTCCAAACCTTCTTGGACGGGTGATCAGGGTTACGTCATCCCCATTTTCCCACCACTCCTTGATAAAATGTGTTTTATCAATATAAAAATATTGGTTCTCTATCAATTTTTCAAAACTCTGAATTCCGATTCCCACGGTTCTTGCCATATGCATTTCCCCCATACTCTGTCAACAGGCTCTGCTTCCACTGGACCTGATTTCATTATATCCGTTTTTCCCAGAACACACAAGAAAAACAAGTTGATATTATTTCTAGGTTGCTTTATAATAAAATGCAAATTTCAGATATCTGAAATATAAAAGCCATAGGAGGATGAAAGTATGGAATATTTCACCGCCATAGAAATTTCAAAAATCTGGAACATATCAAGCCGCATGGTCGCCTATTATTGTGAAACGGGACGGGTTGAGGGGGCTGTCAAAAGGGGAAAGACCTGGCTCATTCCCTCTCATGCGGAAAAACCCGCCCATAAACGGCATGCAAGGAAAAAGGTTACGCCTGCAAAGGACAGCATCATGCAGACAGATACCGATGCCGTTTATCATACAAAAGAGGTCTCCCATCATCTTGGATTTACCAGGGAAACTTTGAGATATTATGAAGAAATCGGCTTGATCAGTCCCAAAAGGGAGAAATACAGCCAGTACAGAGCATTTGGCTTTTTCGATATGTCCCACCTTATGGCCATTGACTTTTACAGAAAAAGAGGGTTTACGCCTATCCAGATCAGGAATCTGTTGAGAGCAGATAGCCGTCGACAGTATGAACAAATATTAAGGCAGCAGAGAGATTCCCTAAAAAATGAGATTGAACGCCTGCAGGGAATGTTGGAGCGGCTTGAAAAGGCAAGGAATTTCTATGATCATGCAACCGCCGACATGGGTAAATTTGAAACGCGGATAATGCCTGCATACTATGTAAGGGAATCCATTGATTCCATATCATCCTTTCAAGAATATAGGGAAAAGGTACTGACCTATCTGAATTTAGACAGCGAGGACATTTTATCAAATATGGTTCGCGCGATTACTTTTGACGATGGGGGATTTAAAGCCTCTGGAATGTATCTTGTCATGCGGCGCCCATTAGATAATAAAGAAAGCTTGCTTTTGGAGGGCGGCAGATGCCTTTATACTACGCTTATAGCAGATAATAATGACAACACGCTTTTGGAAAAAATGTTTGTGCTGTGTCAGCAATGGGCAAAAGAGCATCAAGAAGCATTTCGGGGCGTGGTGTATATTTTTATCCGCTTCATAATATTAAAGGGACAGACAGACAAGAATTATTACGAGGTATGGATGCCGCTGAAATAATTTATGTTTTCGTGTTGACTTGGGGGTTTCCACCGACCTTATACTGATGTGAGTAAGGAGGTGGTTTTCATGAACGAGAAAAAAGCTAAATTCGGCAAAGACTTTCTGCTTATCGTAATTGGGCAGATTGTATCGCTGTTTGGCAATGGGATCTTGCGTTTTGCCCTGCCGCTTTATCTGCTGAGAGAAACCGGTTCGTCCGCTTTATTCGGTATTGTGACAGCTTGTTCACTGCTTCCCATGATAGTCCTGTCACTTTTAGGCGGCGTTTTGGCGGATAATGTAAATAAGCGGAATATCATGGTTGGTTTGGATTTTTTCACAGCAGCCGTAATTACGGCATTTTACATTTTTAAAGGCATTATGCCCACTGTGCCTTTGTTTACCATTACCTTAATGCTGCTTTATGGGATTTCGGGCACGTATCAGCCTGCTGTCCAAGCAAGCATACCTGCGCTCGTGCCAAAAGAAAGGATTCTTTCGGCAAGCGCTATCGTAAATCAGATCGGCGCTCTGGCAAATTTTATGGGACCGATCATTGGCGGTATGCTTTATGGCGTGTGGGGGATAAAAAGCATACTGCAGGTAAGCATTATGTGTTTTCTTTTATCGGCGGTTATGGAGCTGTTTCTTGTGATTCCTTTTCAAAAACAGGCAGAAAAAAGAAGTATCGGCGAGACTGTAAAGAATGATCTAAGGGAAAGCCTGCACTTTCTAAGGTTAGAAAAACCGATTTTTATTAAGCTGTGCATTGTGATCGCGGGGCTGAATCTATTTTTATCTTCCATGATAACCATTGGCGTTCCCGTGATCATCATCGACACCCTTTCCTTGACAGACCAGATGTTGGGCATCACCCAGGGGCTTCTGGCTGTCGGCGGTATTGTGGGTGGTTTGCTGACCGCTTTGTTTGAGAAAAAGTTAAGGCCAAACAAGGCATCGGTATTTCTATATTTGTGCGCAGGCTTCACATGCGTTATGGGGTTGGGAATGATGCCCCAGGGTGTCCCGCTCTTCCAATATGCCATACTGTCCTGTATGGGAATGGCAATCATGGCAGCTTCCACCATGTTCAGCATCCAGATGCTGGCTGTCGTGCAGACACAGACGCCCTCACATCTGGTAGGCAAGGTGATCGCCTGCATTATGACGCTTATTATGTGTTCCCAGCCCGTTGGGCAGCTTCTATATGGATTGCTATTTGAAGTCTTAAGCCAATCTATAGGAGCCGTGATACTTGGTTCGGGCATCATCTCATTATTGATAGCTATGTACTCTAAGAAGATCCTTAAACAGTTCGGTGAAAATGGGGACATGTCAACAGTGTGATGCAAAAATGAACAGAGAGTTGACTCATTTAAATGTGGTTGACTCTCTGTATTTATGCGCTTTTGGCATCAACATAACCACCATCTATCCAAATAGTATCGGTCACAATCCATATGTTATTTTTCTAATTGCATTACTCTATATTATACAGGCTTCTTAACACATGGATCAATTCATATTAAATTCCTCATACAGCCTTTTTCTTGCTTCTTTATTCGTGGCTGCTCTTTGAACATCTTCCGATCTTCCTTTTGATATCAGCACAGATACAAGTTGCCCTAACCTGTCCTCGCCCTCTTCCCTAAACATCTTCATCGTCTCGGCCTCATTATATTCCGTGATACACATATCCTTCACCTCCGCTCTGTTCCCTATTAAAAACATTCTGATTAAATAATCCACCGGCATATCATCAATTGCCTTGTCCACCGCTTCGCCAATCTCCATTCCGGCCTTCCGGTTCTTACGGATCCGCTCCACCAACCATGCATATTCCGCCAACGGTCTGCATATGTCCATTCTTTATTGGATCTGCTCCCAAATAAGAAGCTGAACAGACGGTCTTTATGTTCCCTGTTTATCGTCGGCATAGTCATTCTTCCCTCCATCCATTTTTTTGCTTCTGTGTCACATTGAATTATCCCTCACCCCTTCTCCACAACACAAAAAAAGCCTAAACCCCTGATTCCCTCAAGGATTTAGACCTGTCGTGCAGAAGAAGGGAGTCGAACCCTCAAGGTGTTGCCACCACACGGACCTGAACCGTGCGCGTCTGCCAATTCCGCCACTTCTGCATCTGCGGGAGATGGGACTTGAACCCACACGAGCATACACCCACAAGATCCTTAGTTTTGAAAACTCTCCCTGCCTCGCTCTATGCATGTTTTTTAGCTGCGTAATCCCCACCATCTATCCAAATCCCATTATCTAATCCATATGTTCTTTTTCTGATTGCATTACTTATTGCATTACAAAAACATTTTCTACTTGAAACATTTTTGTATTATGTCAGACTTTTGAGAATCACACAAATTATTTCCAAAGAAATTTTTCAATCAAATAATGTTAGTTGGCGCTGTCCACTCCGTCATTGATGGCGATTAGCCGGATGCCTCTCTGCCGCAGGATTTCCATGACCTGGCCGACTTTGAGATAGTCACGTCCCAGGCGGCTCATGTCTTTGATGATGATTGCCTCCACATTCCCGGCCTCCACTTCCTCCATCATGGCGGTGAATCCTGGGCGGTCGAACCGGGTTCCGGAATTCCATCGTCCGAATACAGCCCGACAAACTCCCAATCCTCACGGCTCTGTATGAAGGATGTATAATAATCGCATTGTGCGGCGTAGCTGGTCTGCTGGTCTTCCATGTCGGTGCTGACGCGGGCGTACCCTGCCACTTTCCGCTTTTTCCGGCTGCTGATGGGGTCCGCTGTGAAGCGGTTCCGCGTGGCCGGTATTGTCGTCGCATTCTTTGCCATATCTGCGTCCTCCCTTCCCGAAAAATAACTTCTCGGAATCTTCAGCCCTTATTTCATGGGGCTTTTAGAACCTATTTTTCAAAAATCACCCACTTTTTTCTCTAAAACACTTGACAAACCAGTCAAAAAATGCGGCGCTTCGCGCCCTTGATCAAAAAGTACATTTTTTGATTGGAGGCGATTTTTGATGTTACCTTGTAACCCTGGCGGTCATGCCGCCTTTCAGGATTCTTTCGTATCCCAGTTCCTTAAATTTTACCCGGATCCCTTTGCGCTTCCCAAAAGCACCTGGGATTATATCGTCCAGTTCTGGTTTCTCGATCTTTCCGAGACGGATTCTATTATGCAGGAATGTTACTCTGTTTTTGGCCCGGAACCAAGGCTCCCCTCCTGCATGCTGCGCTCCTATCTGCTCGCTTTGAAACTGAAAGTTACTTCCATCACTGTCTGGTGCCGCATGCTTAAGGAATCTCCCCTTTATGCAATCCTCAGCGGGTTCTCTTTTGGCGATACCCCTGGTGTCGGGACTTTTTATGATTTCTTTTCCCGCATCTGGCAGCATGACTCCAACAACCTTTCACCGAAAGACCGGTTCCCTAAAATGAAGAAAACTCCCAAGGGGAAGAAGAAAGGGGATAAGACTCCCTGCGATTCTTCCAGCACTGCTTCAAAACTTCTTCCCCTGCTGGAACGCTGGCAGTTAAAGCCTGAGAATCCCTTTTTCCTCATTTTCCGGCTTTATCACCAGCAGTTCCTGGACCAGTCCATCCACAGGGGGCTGGTTAATCACCGGCACCTGGCTCTTGCCGGTGACGGCACCCCTGTCCGTACTGCCGCACAGCAGCGCAAAAAGCGCATCTGCCATTGTAAGGAGAAAGGCTGTTCTTCCTGTAACTGTAAACGTCATTATTCCCAGCCCGACTGTAACTGGGGATGGGACTCTCACAGGGAATCCTATTTCTTCGGTTACCACCTCTACATGTATGTGGCTTCCGATTCCTTCAGCGACCTCCCTGTGTTTCCGCTTTTAGAGCGGGCCTCCCGGCATGACATGCTTTCCTTCCTGCATTCCTTTTTCACTATGAAAGCGTATCTTCCGAAATTCCGCATTGAAAAGCTCCTTCTGGATTCCGCACACGACGCTTACCCTGTTTATGAATACTGCAGACGGAAACATATCACACCGTTTATCGACCTCAATCCCGGACATACCGGACATTTTACCTATAAGGACGATTTCACAATCGATGACGATGGGGTCCCTGTCTGTAAAATGGGCTTACGTATGCATAAAGATGGATATGAAGCTGCCAAACACCGGGCAAAATACCGGTGCCCGAAATCAAACCGGAAACGCGGCTGCTTTTGTGAACACCCTTGTTCACCGGCAAAATATGGAAGAACCATACACATCTTTACCGATGACAATCCAAGGTTATTTAACATACCGCCAAGGGACTCTAAAGCATGGGAAAAGGAATATGACAGAAGAACTTCTGTGGAGCGCTCCAACAAGCGGGAGAAAGAGGACTATAAATTAGAAGACGGCAGGCACCGCTCGACTAAGATGTGGTACTGCCGCCTCTACGGCATCATGATGCTGCAGCATCTTGATGCCTGGGAAATGCCATCGACTGAGGCATTTCAAGAATCATTATTAGGATTGACCGCCTAATAATGATATCTTAAGCGATTCCATAAGATTTTTCAAGGCATAGTACCCGCTATGTCCAATGTTTATGTCCATTTTTCTCAAATTTCTTTTCCTGCACGATATTCAGTTGTCAATTTTCAGTTAGAATCACATTCATTGAGATTCCGAGAAGTTATTATTGTTGGGGCCGTGCCTGCCCCGGTACAGTATGGTGTGCGGCCATCGGCCCCTGTGCGGCAGGCGGCCCGTCCAAAGCGTCCGCGGCAGCGCTAGGGTTAGCATCCGTATCCTCATTGGTATCCGCACCGGCACCGGTATGAGCATTAGCACCAGGCCCTCCCAGGCCGGCCAGCACGTAAGCCGTGTCCTCTTCCACAGACAGCAGCATCTTGTCAAACATCCGGGACGCCTCCATGCGGTATTCCACCACCGGGTTGCGCATACCGATGGCCTGGTAATGGATGACCTCCCGCAGTTTCTCAATGTCAGCCAGGTACCGGATCCACGCTGCGTCAAGGATTCGTAGGCAGATGCTCCGTTCCACCTGCGCGAACCGTGCCGGGTTCCCCACGGCCTTTACCATCGCGTCATAGGCGCCCGCCACATCGTCAGCCAGATGCTTCACCAGATCCAGCCGTCTTTTTTCCGGATAAGCCTCCTCCGTCACGGCTTTCCGGGTGAAGTGCCCAACAGCTGACGCAAGCCTGCCGTAGTCCGCCCCGCCTTTCCTATCATCCCAGGCGGCCTTCCATGCCTTCCGTATCACCACGTCCCGTATGACATCCAAGGCTATCCCGTGGACATCCCCGCTCATGATGATCTCCATACGTCTTTTATAGACTGCCTCACGCTGGGCGTCATTGACCATGTCATACTCCAACAGGCTCTCCCTCACCCCGTAATGGTCAAGTTCAACCTTTTCCTGGGCCCGCCGGACATATGGTATAAGCTTCCGGTGCCGGATGGGTTCCCCTTCCTTCCCGGCCATACCCTTCAGGATCTGTGCAGTCCTCCCGTTCCCATTATATCTTAAAAGGTCGTCCTCCAGGGAAAGGAAGAACCGGGAATCCCCCGGATCCCCCTGGCGCCCGGAACGCCCCCGCAGCTGGTCATCGATCCTCCGCGACTCATGACGCTCCGTGCCGATCACCTTTAAGCCCCCGGCTTCCTTCGCTTCCGCTGAAAGCTTGATGTCCGTGCCGCGCCCGGCCATGTTGGTAGCGATGGTCACAGCCCCCGCTTCCCCGGCTTTCTCCACGATCTCCGCCTCTTCCTTGTCGAATTTGGCGTTCAGGACCTGGTGGGCGATGCCTTCCTCCTTTAACATCCCGCTCAACAGCTCCGATGCCTCGATGGACGCGGTGCCGACCAGGACGGGCTGGTTCTTCCCGTGCGCCTCCAGCACCTCCCGGATGACTGCCCCATATTTCTCGTCCTTCGTCCGGAATACCAGGTCCGGACGGTCATCCCGGATCACCGGACGGTTCGTCGGGATCCTGATAACGTCCATGCCGTAGGTCTCGCGGAACTCCCTCCGCTCCGTATACGCCGTGCCCGTCATGCCGCTCTTTTTGTCGTATTTGTTAAAGAAGTTCTGAAATGTGACGGAGGCCATAGTCAAGTTCTCGCTCTGGACGTCCACATGCTCCTTGGCTTCGATCGCCTGGTGGAGGCCGTCCGAATACCGCCTTCCCTCCATGACGCGTCCGGTAAACTCGTCCACGATCAGGACTTCCCCGTTCCGCACGATGTAGTCCACATCCCGTTCCATCAGGTAATGGGCCCGGATGGCAAGGATGACGTGGTGGCGGATATCCGTGTTCTCCTCGTCCGCCAGGTTTTCAATGCCGAAGAAGGCTTCCGTCTTTTTCACGCCTTCTGTCGTCAAGATGGCCGTCTGCCCGTCCTCGTCCACGATGAAGTCCCCGCTCTCTTCCACTTCCCCGCCTGCGTAGGCCAGGGCTTTGGAGAATTTCTCCGATTCTTCACCCCTGGACATCTGTCTGGCTAAAATATCACAGAGTCGGTACAGCTTTGTCACCTTGTCGCCTGGCCCGGAGATGATGAGTGGGGTACGGGCCTCATCAATCAGCACAGAATCGGTCTCGTCAATGATGCAGTAGGAAAGTCCCCGCAGGACCATGCCGCCCCTGGACGTTGCCATGTTGTCGCGCAGATAGTCAAAACCCAGCTCGTTATTGGTCACGTAGGTGATGTCGCAGGCATAGGCCTTTTTCCTCTCGTCCATGGACATGCCAGAGACCACGCAGCCTACGCTTAGGCCCAGCATCCTGTGGATCCTCCCCATCCACTCACTGTCTCGGGTAGCCAGGTAATCGTTGACCGTCACCACATGGACACCTTTCCCGGATAAGGCGTTTAAAAAGGCAGGGGCCGTGGAAACAAGGGTCTTTCCTTCACCAGTACGCATCTCCGCCAGATATCCCTTATGCAGGGCGATGCCTCCCAGCAGCTGCACATCGTAATGCCCATATCCAAGCGTACGTTTTGCGGCCTCCCGAACCAGGGCGAATGCCTCCACAAGCAGCTTATCCAAGGGTTCTCCTCTGACTGCACGTCCCTTTAGCTCCTCTGTCTTTTTTCTCATTTCCTCTTCGGTAAGTTTCTCCATCTTTACCCCAAGGGCGTTGATCTTCTTTACAATCCGTTTAAAACCTGCCAGTTTTGGATTCCACATCTGCTTTCCACTCCTTTTCTTGTTGCTCTGCGCATGTTTGATGGAAGTATGCCTGGGGATGGGCGGTTATCGTCCCCTTTTTGCAGATAGATACTTTGGCATATGTTTTTTCGGCACAAAAAAAGCCCCGGCATTGCACCAAGGCTTTTTTGAAGATACATTATTTTTCATGATCAAGACTACTTATGCGGCAAATTCTTTGTTTTTGCCAGTTTTTCTAATAATTCAGCGTATGCTTCCTTACGGCCCTCCTCACGTCCTATTGCAAAGATCCTGTCCGCAACGCTTTCCATCTGCTTCATTCCTTCCTCAGTTTCTTTAAGACGCCGGTTCTCGGCAGCCAGTTCCGGATAATGCATATTCTTTGGGTCTTTGCGCCAGAAATCCTGCATTAGCTTCCCAAGGGGTGTATCGTCCTGTTTCTTGCCATTTACATATATGATATGAGAACCGTCCCCGAACAGTTCCCCTGTCTCCAGGATCACACGCTCAATATGGTAGATTGGTAGCTCGTTTTTCAGCAATGCTTGATCGGCAGCAAACCCGTACATATAACCATCATATCCAAAACTAATGGATTTTGGGGCGGCTATTGCAAAAAGGTGCCCTCCAACGCCGAAATATTTTACAGAATCCGTGAGCTGCTTATTATTTTCAGGACTAGCACACATCCAACTGATATATAACGCTTTCATATCTTTGTTACGAGCAACAGCAATCAATCCTTGAATGTCCACTGCTCCTTCAACAACCAAAGCATATATCTCATTTTTATCTGCGAGCGATACCCAGTTTGTGTACCACCCATTCTTTTTATTGTATTTTCTCAAAAATGATTTTCTTTTGATCCGAATGACTTCTGTTTGCACTAATTCGCCTGTTCGTGCATCCTTTAAGCAATTTGTCAATCCGTCTATTTATACGTTGACCATTTGATACATTCTCTCTTTCTTTATTGTTTTATCACATCATTCATAAAATGGCCATAGCACAAGAAATTTTTTCTAAAATCCGTCTACATCAGTGTTCCACATGTGGCTATGCACACATGGCAGAGTTTTATCCGAATAAGAGAAGATTCCATCATGTTTCAGGGCCTCCATGATCTCATCAAACACAGCATTGATTGCTTCCCGTTCCGTTCCCTCTGGGTACGCCTTTAAGAGTGCCAAGTCCCCGTTTTTGTCTGTCACAAGGGCAATCGCACAGTCAGCATGGCCTGCCAGATAGTCGGAACAGTATGACAGTCTGTCCTTCACGTAGCAGGCAAAGGCCCGGGCCGTCATCTCCACATTGCTGTCCCAGTAGCCGCCATCTTTTTCACATTCCTTTCCCATCTTAAAGGAATTCCGGTAAAAATCAGTCTCTGTACGCCCAATCTGCGGTGTTTCTGGCATCTCAGACAGTATATGCTCGAAGATCATCAGATGATCCCTCGTATCTTTGGGGATAATCCGTCCAGTAACGGATCTTTTAAAGGCACTGAGCTCTACTACGGAACCAGCCTTTCCAGATAAAAACACCTCTTTCAGGGCCGCATACTCTGCCATCTGTTCTTCGCTGCCGTATTGCTTCAGGGAACCAAGCATCGCAGAATCCAGCTGGCTTTCTGCATTCTTTCGGGTTCGTTCCCTCTGCATCTTGGTACGGGCCGCTGCTTGCTCCGGCGTTTCTGGCTTATATTTCATAGTGTCGATCAGCTTCTGGAACGGTGCGTAAAGATGCGGCTGCTCAGAGAGCATCCCCCGCGCACCCATCTTCATGCCCAGGTAATCATCAAGCCCGTGCCACCATTCATGCGCCAGGGAGCCGGCACCGCGCATCTTCGTAAGGTTGATGACCTTTCGGAGAGAATCGTAGTGGGCTACTGCATTGCCGCTGCCCCTGGCACCGAAAGCGATAGCCAGCACTCCCTGATAGGCGATATCTTTATCGCTGATCTGCAGGACAAATGCTAGATCCTTGAGCGCTTCAAAACCCATATTAAGGGAAGCCTGCCGATCATTCTGATTCATCCAGTTCCCGAACTCTCCGCCGCGGAACCCGAAAGCATCCAGGTAGTCCTGCCCGGTGATATCTTCTCCATTCCGGTAATCTGGCCCGGTGCGCTTTACATCTGCAAGCTGCGGGGGCGTGAACCGGATCTTTCCGCTTTTACTGCGGTCCTTCGCCAGTTTCTGCACCCATTTCAGGGCAGCATCCTGCGTCTCTAAATTCGTCTGTATGATAGAATAGCCTTTTGCTACACAGTAAGTGCCCAGTTTCCACTCTGCATTGCTGCGGAGGTGAGACTTTCCGTCATTAAAATGGATCGAATAGCCCTTCGGCACCTTCTGGTCCTTAGGAATGCCAAACTGTTCCTTTCGTGCCTTCTGTGTGAAGTCCCTCTCAAAATATGCAGCGGACCGGATCATCATAGCATTGGACAGCTTATTTGTGACGGAAGGATTTTCCTGTCCTTTTTTGGTTGCATGGTAATGGACGCCGCTGCCCCAACCCTGCACTTGCTCCAGATACCCGTTCCCAACAAAGAAACAGTCATAGGCCCGCATGGCATCCTCCATAGTGCGGACACCGGAAACCGCTTCCTGAAGTTCCCGTACCGTCCGGACATATTCCTTCTGTCTTGCAAGGCGTTTCTCCAGCGCGTCATCGTGGTAATACTGCGGGGAGGCGTTCAGCGCATCCCTTGTCTTTTTGATGAAATATACCACACCCAGGGGGATGCCCTCGTCAATCATGGCCTGGTAATCCGGCTTCTTCCAGATATTGTCCTTCTTGACAAACTTTTCAGCCTCACGGTCATTCATGGCGTCTAAGTCGGCGGCGTATAAGCCCCGGTCTTTCCACAAGTCTTTTCTGGCTCCCCCGATCTTTTCGCCGAAATCCCCAAGCTGCCCTGCCAATACGGTCTTGTTGCATTTTGTCGTGTTCATGCTTTTCTCTCCTTTTTTCTGTATGGTTTCCTCATCCATTTCCTGCGGCTCCGGTGCAGTGGATAAAGATGATGTTTGTGTTGTCCTATTTAATTTTTTATTGTGTGTCTGTACCTCTCTTTCCCGGTGCCTTATATGTTTTCAAAAGAAGTATGGAAATAGGGATACGGGAAGAAATGCGGAAAATAAGCATTGATCCGCCTATCCCGGTTCCCATACTATATATGTGATCTAAAAACAAGGCATAGAGGAGGCGGGGATATGCAAAAAACATAATGTCAGGATAAGACATGCAACAAAAAACACAAAAACATACCAAAATTAAACATTGCAGGGAGTCCTTGTTTGCTGTATAATGAAGACAGAAACAAAAGGTTTCCGGTCAAGAGGAATTATGACAATTCAAGAAAAAGCAGCGCTGATCGCTGAATTCAAGCCTGTAACCATCCAGGATGACCTGATGTTCGGGACGGTCATGGAAGACCCAAAATACTGTAAGCCGTTCCTGGAAACGATCCTTGGGTCAAGATCAGGGAGGTGAAATTGCCTGCCACTCAACGAACGGTGAAGGCCAAGCTGAAGGCAAAGTCGATCCGGCTGGATGTGTACGTGGAAGATGACCACATCAACATCAGCACTCTGTACGAACTGTACAAGGACGGACTTCTGTCATTGGACAATGTTTTGGCGAAAGCCAATATGTCAGAAGCGGATTTCATGGAAAAAGCAAAGAAGATTGAAAAGGAACAGGCATATTAATATTATCCCGTACTATCCCTGCCATTGTGGCAGGGATTTTTTGCATCCGTTACACAAAAAAGCCGCGGGGCACAGATTCTTCCCTGTACTCCCGCGACTTTTCATTTCTTATAGGCCATCAAGCCTTTTTCTTCTTTCTTGTAAGCAGGACGATCCCGCACATGCTTGCTGCGAAGATACCGAACAGGTACGGCATGTGGCTGGTATCTGCATTATCCCCGGTTGTCGGCAGCTTATGCCACCGCCCGTCGGAGTCATACCATCCGCCGCGTTCGAAACCGTTCTCGTACTTGGCAGTAATTTTCCCTTTCCGTTCCTTCTTGTAGTCATACATGGTAGTCGTGCCGTCAACGGTACCGTCTTCCGCAACATGGAAGGTGATGTATCCATCCACCACGTCGTATCCGTCTGGTGCCTCAAGCTCGATCACTGCGTAATGCCCCGGCTTCACAGCCGTAAAGGAGATCTTTCCGTCTTTGTCCGTGACACCCTCATAGGCAACTCCGCCATCCTCATCGGCAATGCGGAGCCTTGCGCCCTTAAGCGGCATTCCGGTGTCTCCGTCTCGCTTTGTCACGATAACGGTCGTCTGTCTGTAGTTCGGCATATGGAAAGTCGTTACCCCTCCGGCCACAGAACCGTTCTTCACGGTGAACGTGAATTCCTGGCCCGTAGCCTGATATCCCTTGGCTGCTTCCGCTTCCGTGATCCGGTAGCTTCCGTCTTCCAGGGAACTGACTCTCGCATATCCATTCTTGTCTGTCTTCACTTTTGTGAACGCCTCGCCGTCCCGGTATACCTGGAAGGTAACGCCGCTGATCGGCTCCATGGTGTTCCCGTCATATTTGTAGACAGTCACATACGGCTTGGACGGGGTGTTCCCGCCGCCGCCCGAAGGCTTGCCGGGCTTTGTGGGTTCAGGCTCCTGTACCGGCGTATTCGCCGTATCTTCCTTGTCGCCCAGTTCATCTGGGTAATCCTCTTTCGTGACAGTCTTTTCGGTCTCAGTGTCGCCCTTGCCGTCTCCGTCCTTGTCCTCTCCGCTGTACTCAATGTAGGTTCCGACCACGTCCGTCGCACGGGCAGTGTTCAGATATCCCAGGCCATCGTCAACAGCATGGCCGGAAAGGAGTTCCCTGGCTGCGTTCAGCACGTCGGCCTCGTACCGGATAACGGCGTACCCGCCGATCTCCAGCTTGATCCTGGCTGCGTTGCCTTCCAGGCTTACGGTCTGGCCCATGGCCGCATTCTCATGTCCGTCATTTCCGTAGAACTTCACGGATACTGCCTCTGGCACGCTGAAATACCCTGCGTCCTTGAAACGATCTGTTACGGTCATGGAAAGCTTCGTTTCACCCGTATTCCTTACGGTCACGTCATACAGCACCTTGTTGCCCTTAAAGAACCCGTATTTTCCGCTGCTGCCCTTTTCAGGTGCTTTGGACACGCGCTCTTTGGTGAGCTCGTAATCCGGTTTCGGGGCTTCCGGCGTCTGTACCGGCGTGTGGGCTTCGTCCTCTTTGTCCGGGATGCCCGGATATTCGTCAGGCCCGCCCTCTGTGCCGTCAGGCTTCTCAGCCTTGACTTCGTAGGTTTTTACGGTATTCAGATAGCCGTTCCCGTCATCTGCCGCGCTGAAAGAGAGTTTTTCGGGTGCCGTTGCTGCTACGGTGGCGGTGAACGTCACCACTGCTTCCTTACCAGGCTCGATGCGGATCCTTGCAGTCGTTGTCCCGATGCCCTTGCCTGCCCCGGAGATATCCTCACCGTCGATCTTGGTGATCTTCAATCCTTCGAAATACCCCTTGACATCTTCCGCAAATGCGTCAGTCACATACATCTTTAATGCCAGATCGCCTGTGTTCCGGATGTGCGCTTCGTAGGTAACGGTATCCCCACGGTTAAAGCCGTGCTTCGTGGTTCCCGCTTTCCCCGGCGCTCCGGTAGTCCTTGTCTTATCCATTGTATAGGAAGGATTCTCTTCTGAGGGCTCCTGGACAGGCGTGTTCGCCGTGTCTTCCTTGTCACCCAGTTCATCCGGGTAATCCTCTTTGCTTACTGTCTTTTCAGTCTCGATGTCGCCACGGCCGTCCCCGTCCTCATCCTCGCCGCTGTATTCGGTGTAGGTTCCAGTCACGTCCGTGCTACGGGCAGTGTTCAGATAACCCTGGCCATCGTCAACAGCGTGTTCAGAGAGAAGTTCTTTTGCGGCTTCCAACACATCAGCTTCATACCGGACAACGGCATATCCGCCGACTGCCAACTTAATCTTGGCTGCGTTGCCTTCCAGGCTGACGATCTCGCCCATATCCGCATCCTCTGTACCGCCGTCTTTAAAGAACTGCACGGATACCGCCTTCGGTTCACTGAAATACGCTGTGTCCGTAAAGTTGTCGGTCACAGTCATGGAAAGGTCCATATCTCCTGTGTTGGTCACAGTCACGTCATACAGCACCTTGTCACCCTTGAAGAACCCGTACCCACTGGTCCCGGCTTTTGCAGGCGCTTCAGATACACGCTCCTTGCTAAGCTCGTAGTCCGGTTTCGGGGGCTCTTTCGGCTCCTGGACGGGCGTATGCGCATCGTCCTCTTTGTCCGGGATATCCGGGTACTCATCGGGTCCGCCTTCCGTGCCATCCGGCTTCTCAGCCTTGACCTCGTAGGTTTTCACTGTGTTTAAGTATCCCTTGCCGTCATCTACGCTTGTGGAAGACAAGCTCTCCGGTACATCCTTGCCTACAGTTGCCTCGTAAGTGATGACCGCTTCCTTGCCCGGCTCAATGCGGATCCTTGCAGTCGTTGTCCCGATGCCCATGCCATCCTCTGAGATATCCTCGCCATCGATCTTGGTGATCTTCAAGCCTTCGAAATACTCTTTGGCTCCTGCGGCGTACTCATCGGAAACGTACATCTTGAGCGGCAGGTCGCCCGTGTTCCTGATATGGGCCTCGTAGGTGACTTTGTCGCCCTGCCTGAACCCGTACCCGGCGGCACTTCCCTTGGCCGGCGCTTCGGTAGTCCTTGTCTTGTCCATGGTGTAGGACGGATGTTCCGGCTTCTCCGACGTCTTTGCGTCATGCATGGTCACTGTGATGGCCTTGCCGTCACGCGGTACTACGAACTTCACATCCGATGCCAGGTCATACCCGTCAGGAGCCTTCTCCTCATGGAGGATATAGGACTCGCTGCCGTTTAACAGGCCCGTGATCTTCACGCCGTCTTCCCTTGCGGCAAAGCGAACCGCCTCGCCCTTCCGGATATCGCCCTCATGGCTGGTTGACGGGATCTGCGTGTCACGCAGGGCTTCCAAGATGGTGCCGTCTTCCCGGAGGATGACGAACTGTCCGCCTGCCAGCGCTTCCCCGTCCGTTGACCGTTTCAGGATGGTTGCCTGGGTCGGTGCGTCTTTCATGCGTACAACATTATCGACAACTTCGATCTCGTACTTCACACCTTCCGCATGGATATGACCGCGCCGGTCAACTGCGTTCCCGTCCTTATTGATTGTTACGGTGGTGTCTCCGTCCTTATAAGTCCCGTCAGGCTGCACGGTGATGGTGGTCACAAAACCGTCCTTGTCATACAGGAGCGGTGTTCCGTCCTTGTCCACGTAATGCGCATCCGTGACTTTCCCGTTTTCATCAACGGTAAACTCGATATCCTCGCTGTATCCGTAGCCCTCGGGGGCTTTCTCCTCGTGGTAGCGGTACGTGGTGCTGCCGGACAGAATGTCTTCCATCACATGTGGCTTGTCCCCTGATGTCCAAGAGTCGATCCGGGTCGTGGTGCCGTTGGGCTCCACCCGCTTTAACTCGCATTCTGCGCCCGGGATCTCCGTCCCAGCGAAATCCTCTTTTGTAAAGGTAACGGTTGTGGGCAGCTTTTCATCGCTCATGACCACCTGGACGTCTTCCCCGTAATGGGAAACCGTGAACTTCACATCCTCGGCTTTCTGGTAGCCTGCCGGTGCGCTCACCTCATGGAGCCAGTAGCTCTTGTCAGCTTCCAGGACAACGTCCCACTGCTGCCAGGTGCTGTTCATGGTAAAGCTGTCGATCAGGATATGCTCCTTGTCCTCGCTGAGTACCTGGAAGGTTCCCCCTGTGAGGATGTGGTCCGGATCGCCCACTTCGTTCTTTAACAGCCAGATGAATGGATAATCCGGCTTGTCATCGGTCTGTACGGGCGTATTGCTATCGTCTTCCTTGTCCGGGATGCCAGGATATTCGTCCGGGCCTCCTTCGGTGCCGTCAGGCTTCTCTGCCCTTACATGGTAGGTTTTTGCGATGTTCAGGTAGCCGTTGCCGTCATCTTCCGTATGGTAGGAAAGTTTCTCCGGTGCCGTTTCAGCAACCTTCGCGGTGAATGTCACTACCGCCTCGCCGTCCGGTTCGATGCGGATCTTTGCAACCGTCGTCCCGACCCCGGTACCGTCTTCCTCGATGGCCTCGCCGTCGATCTTTACGATCTGCAGGTCCTCGAAGTGCTTGCGGATCCGGTAGTCAAACTCGTCAGTTACATACATCGTGAGCGGCATATCACCGGTGTTGGTGATGTGTACGTCATATGCCACGGTATCGCCGCGGTGGAAGCCGTACATTCCGCTCTCACCCTTTTCAGGTGCTTTAGTGGTCCTGGTCTTATCCATGGTATAGGAAGGATTCTCCCCATCTTCATCAGGCTCCTGGACAGGCGTGTTCGCCGTATCCTCCTTGTCGCCCAACTCATCCGGGTAATCTTCCTTGGTTATGGTCTTTTCGGTGACTGTGTCACCCTTACCGTCCCCGTCCTTATCCTCACCGCTGTACTCAGTGTAGGTTCCAATCACATCCGTGGTACGGGCGGTGTTCAGGTATCCAAGGCCATCATCAATGGTGTGTCCGGAGAGGAATTCTCTTGCTGTATCCAGTACATCAGCCTCATATCGGATGACTGCATAGCCTCCGACTGCCAGCTTCAGCTTTACCTCGTTGCCTTCCATGCTGATGATGCTGCCCATGGTAGTACCTTCACGGCCGTCCTTATAATAGAACCTTACAGCCGTTGCCTCCGGTGTACTGAAGTACCCGGCGATCTCGAAGTCATCCGTCACGGTCATGGTCAGGTCGGTCTCTCCCGTATTGGTCACGGTCACGTCATACAGCACCCGGTCTCCGCAGAAGAATCCGTATTCACCGGTCCCGGCTTTTGCAGGTGCCAGTGATACACGTTCCTTAACAAGCTCATAATCCGGGTGTGTGCCCTGCTTCTCAGGGGTCGGCTCCGGGAATTCATCCGGCGGCGTCACAACCTTGATCTCGCGGTTACGCATATCGATCACCTGGCTCTCCCCATCCGCATTTACAGTAAACTCTACATCGTAACTATAGTAATACCCTTCCACAGTTTCTTTCTCATGCAGGATATAAGTCTCTCCTGCCGTGAGCTTCTTGGTCAGCTTATGGATCCCGGTATCGTCCGTGGTCCATTCGTCAATAATATTGCCGTCCTTATCGATCACCTGGAGCACCGCTCCTGCCAAGGACTTGCCCGTGGTGGAATCGGTCTTCTTGAAGATCTGGTCGGTTGGCTCGTCTTCCATATCCACCGTGATGTCTTCGCCGTAATGGGAAACCGTGAACTTCACATCTTCCGCTACGCCGTAGCCTTCCGGCGGTATTACTTCATGGAGCCAGTAGCTGTGGTCAGCCTGTAATACGACATCCCACTCCTGCCAGCTGCCATCCATGGTAAAGCTGTCGATCAGGACGTCTGTCTTATCCTCGCTCAAGATCTGGAATGTTCCGCCTTTAAGGATATGGTCCGGATCCCCTACTGCATGTTTCAGCAGCCAGATGATGGGTTTTTCCGGTTTTGGTTCGTCAGGCGTATCTGGCGGCGTCACCACGATGATCTTGCGGTTGCGCATCTCCACGGTCTGTGGCTTCCCGTCCTCGTTCACGGTAAAGCGCACATCGCGGCTGTAGTAGTAGCCATCCACGGTCGCCTTCTCCCGAAGGATATAGGACTCGCCCGCTGTCAGCTTGTTCTCCAGTTTAAAGGTTCCTGTTTCATCGGTCGTCCATTCAGCGATGGTCTGGCCGGCCTTATCAATCACCTGGAGGGTCACCCCGGCCAGGGATTTGCCTGTAACGGAATCCACCTTGCTGATGGTCACGTCGGTCGGAGCATCTTTCATGATGATCGTGTTGCCCGTAACGTCAATCTCCAGCTTCACGCCTTCCGCAATGACATTCCTGTCTTTATCCACGGCGTTCCCGTCACGGTCGATCCGGACGCTCTCGCCGCCTAACTCATAGGTTCCGTCTTCTTTCACCTTGATCTTCGTGGTAAACCCGTCTTTATCGTACAGAACCGGGTCTCCGTCAACATCCGTGTAATGGGCATTTACCACCACGCCTTTTTCATCCAGCGTAAATTCGATATCGGCGCTTAGTACATAGCCTTCCGGTGCGGATATCTCATGGTAGACATAGATCTCTCCCGGTTTCAGCTTGCCGCTGATGGTATGCGGGCGTCCATTGGATACCCATGCATAGGCTTCATCTGTGCCTTTCTTCCTTACTTCCAGGTACGCTCCCCGGAGGCTGCTGCCGGATAGGTCTTCTTTCTCAAAGATCACCTTATCCTCAATCGGCTCATCCGTCATGGAGACGTGGATGTCCTCCCCGTAATGGGAAACCGTGAACTTCACGTCCTCCGCCCTTAAGTAGCCCTCAGGGGCGCTCACTTCGTGGAGCCAGTAGGTCTTATCAGCTTCCAGGACGACGTTCCACTGCTGCCAGGTGCTGTTCATGGTGAACTCTTCCATGACGGTCTCGCTCTTATCCTCGTTCAGTACCTGGAAAGTACCTCCTGCAAGGACATGGTCCGGATCGTCAATACGGTTCTTTAAGAGCCAGATATATGGGTAATCAGGCTTTTCTTCTTCTGTCTGTACAGGCGTGTTGGCCTCGTCCTCTTTATCCGGGATCCCCGGGTATTCGTCCGGGCCGCCCTCGGTGCCGTCATGCTTCTCCGCCCTTACATGGTAGGTCTTCGCAATGTTCAGATAGCCGTTGCCGTCATCTTCCGTGTGGAACGCCAGTTTTTCAGGCGCTGCCTCTGTTACGGTTGCCGTAAAGGTCACGACTGCTTCCTCTTCCGGCTCCAGGCGGATCTTCGCGACTGTTGTCCCGATACCGGTGCCGTTCTCCGCAAGGGCGGTACCGTCGATCCTAGTGATCTTGAGGCCCGTGAAGTACCTGCTGATCCGGTAGTCGAATTCATCGGTCACGTACATGGTCAGCGGCAGGTCGCCCGTGTTGGTGATGTGTACGTCATATGCCACGGTATCGCCGCGGTGGAAACCATGCATTCCGCTCTCACCCTTTTCAGGGGCATCGTCAACCCTGGCCTTATCCATGGTGTAGGAGGGATTTTCCTCGCCTCCCTTTGGTTCCTGCACCGGGGTGTTTGCGGTGTCTTCCTTATCACCCAGTTCATCCGGGTAGTCTTCCTTGGTCACGGTCTTTTCGGTAACTGTGTCACCCTTGCCGTCGCCATCGTTGTCTTCCCCACTGTATTCCTTATAGGTACCAGTCACGTCCGTGGTACGGGCGGCGTTCAGGTATCCAAGGCCATCATCAACGGCGTGTCCGGAGAGGAGTTCTTTCGCTGCGTCAAGCACGTCGGCCTCATAGCGGATGACCGCATAGCCTCCGACTGCCAGCTTAAGTTTCACCTCGTTGCCTTCCATGCTGATGATACTGCCCATGGTGGTGCCTTCACGGCCGTCCTTATAATAAAATCTTACGGCTGTCGCCTCCGGCGTGCTAAAGTAGTTGGCAATCTCGAAGTCATCCGTCACGGTCATAGTCAGGTCGGTCTCTCCGGTATTGGTCACGGTCACGTCATACAGTACCTGGTCTCCGCAGAAGAAACCGTACTCGCCAGTCCCGGCTTTCGCAGGTGCCAGTGATACACGTTCCTTAACAAGCTCATAATCCGGGTGTGTGCCCTGTGGGTCAGGCTTGGGATCCGGGTATTCATCTGGTGGTGTTACTACAACGATCTCACGGTTCGTCATCACAACGGTCTGGCCGTCGCTGCTGCCGTCTACCGTAAACTGCACATCGTAGCTGTAATAATAGCCTTCCGGTGTACCGCTCTCATGCAGGGTATAGGTCTCGCCCTTTACAAGCCCTTCGATTGAGAATGTGCCTGTTTCATCGGTTGTCCACTCACGGATGACCTTCCGGTCCTTATCCAGGAGCTGCAGGGTAGCATCCGCAAGGGATTCTCCCGTCCTGGAGTCGGTCTTCTTGATGATCACATTCGTCGGCTCATCTTCCATATCCACCGTGATATCTTCGCCATAATGGGAAACCGTGAACTTCACGTCTTCTGCTGCAGCATAACCTTCTGGCGGTGTTACTTCGTGGAACCAGTAGCTGTGGTCAGCCTTCAGTACGACATCCCACTCCTGCCATGTGCCGTCCATCGTGAAGCTATCGATCAGGACTTCTGCCTTATCCTCGCTCAGGATCTGGAATGTCCCTCCTTTAAGGATATGGTCCGGATCCCCTACTGCATGCTTTAACAGCCAAATGATGGGCTTCTCGGGATCAGGTTCTTCCGGCTTATCAGGCGGCGTCACCACGATAATCTCAATGTTGCGCATTTCAACTGTCTGCGGCTTTCCATCCATGGCTACCGTGAAGCTTACGTCACGGCTGTAGTAGTAGCCGTCCACGGTCTCCTTCTCACGCAGGATATAACTCTCGCCTGCTGTCAGCCTGTTCTCCAGTTTGAAGGTGCCCGTTTCATCGGTCGTCCACTCAGCGATAGTCTTCCCATCCCTGTCAATCACTTGGAGGGTTGCCCCTGCCAGGGACTTGCCTGTAGCCGCATCCACTTTGCCAATGGTCACGTCAGTCGGCGCATCCTTCATGACGACCATGTTACCCACAACCGGGATATCTGTCTTCACGCCTTCTGCCACAACCTTGCCATCCGCATCCACGGCGTTTCCGTCTTCGTTGATGGTGATGATGGTATCTCCGTCCTTATAAGTGCCGTCCTCCTGGACGGTGATGGAGGTGGCGAAGCCGTCCTTGTCATACAGGATGGTCTCCCCGTCCTTGTTGATATAATGTGCGCTGGTGACGTTCCCGTCATCGTCCACGGTGAACTCGATGCTCTCGCTGTAACCGTAGCCTTCCGGTGCTTTTTCCTCATGGTAGATATATGTGTTTCCAGAGGAAAGCTTCCCTGTAATGACATGTTCTTCCTTGCCGGAAGTCCATGCGTCGATCTGGGTCTTTGTGCCGTCCGCTCCCTTCTTATAAAGGATGCATTCCGCACCTTCCACTTCCTTCCCGGCGAAATCCGTCTTAGCGAACAGGGCTTCGGTCTTGGGATCCTGCATCCGTACCAGCGTGGTCATTCCGGGCTTCGCATAGGGGATCGTGAACATCACGTCATCCGCCCGCTTATAGCCTTCCGGCGCCTGAACCTCGTGCAGGTAATACTCCTTCCCGGCAAAAAGCTGCTTCGTGATGGTCACGCCGTCTGTTTCTGCCGCAAACACCAGCTTCTCGCCTTTCAGGATAAATCCGTCATGCTCTGTGGATGGGATCTCTGTATTGGAGACAGCCTTCACCTGGTTCTTCCCCGCATCCAGGATGGCAAACTTTCCGCCGCTTATGGCGTTCCCGTTTGCATCTGTTTTCAGGATCCGTACCTTAATCGGCTCATCCTTGATGATGACGATATTGCCGCTCACCGGGATCTCGGCCTGTACCTTTGCTGCCAGGACCGTCCCGTCAGCATCCACGACATCCCCATCATGGTTGATCGTAACTGTTTCGCCTTTCAGGGAATAAGTACCATCCCCGTTCACCGTGATCTCGGTCGGGTATCCGTCCTCATCATACAGGATGGTTTTTCCGTCCTTATTCACGTAATGGGCGCTTGTTACATTGCCTTCCTCATCGACCGTGAATACTACGTCTACGCTGTAGCCATAGCCTTCCGGCGCTTTCTCCTCGCGGTAGAGGTAGGCCTTTCCAGGAACCAGCTTGCCTCTGATCGTATGCTGGGAGGTACTGGATACCCACGACTCGATGAGCGTGGTGCCTTCCTGCCCGTACTCATACAGGGAACATGTCGCTCCTGCTACTTCATTGCCTGCAAAATCCTGCTTGCTGAACGTGATGCCGTCATTCTTCCTCTTATCAGTCATGACCGCTTCCACCCGCTCGCCATAATGGCTGACAGTGAACTTCACGTCTTCCGCTGGCAGATAGCCTTCCGGCGGCGTCACTTCATGCAGCCAGTAGGTGTGGTCCGCTTTTAGCACGGTGATCCACTGTTTCCAGGTATTGCCGATTCCGAATTTGTCATCCCCTGCGTCGATCACGTCCGTGACCGGGTTCTTGTCCTCGTCCAGGATTTGGAAAGTGCCTCCCGGAAGGATGTGTGACGGGTCGTTGACGCTGTTCTTTAACAGCCAGATTACCGGGTACTCCGGCTCATTTGGCCCTGGCGGGTTCTCCTTCGGCGGTTCCTCCGGCGTCTGCACCGGCGTATGGGCATCATCCTCTTTGTCAGGGATACCTGGGTATTCATCCGGGCCGCCCTCGGTACTATCCGGCTTTTCAGCCCTTACCTCATAGGTTCTGGCAGTGTTCAGGTACCCGTTGCCGTCATCTGTTTCCAGGAATGCCAGCCTCTCGGGCGCTGTCTGGCTTACCGTCGCCTCATAGGTGACTACCGCTTCCTTGCCCGGCTCGATGCGGATCCTTGCAGTATCCGTCCCGATACCCATGCCTGTGCCTTCACCGGAAAGATCCTCCCCTTCAATCCCTACGATCTTAAGGTCTTCAAAGTAGGTGCGGATCTCATAAGCAAATTCATCAGACACGTACATCTTTAAGGGCATATCGCCTGTGTTGGTAATGTGTACCTCATACGTCACCTTGTCGCCCCGGTTAAAGCCGTACCTTGCTGTCCCTTCCTTTTCCGGCGCTTTCGTCGGCCTGGTCTTATCCATAGTGTAGGAGGGGTTCTCCCCGCCTTCCTTGGGCCCCTGCACCGGCGTGTATGCGGTATCTTTCTTATCGCCCAGCTCATCCGGGTAATCATCCTTTGTCACGGTCACTTCCGTAACGGTGTCGCCCTTGCCGTCACCGTCTTCGTCTTCCCCGCTGTATTCCTTATAGGTTCCCTTTACATCGGTGGTCGTTGCGGTGTTCAGATATCCAAGCCCGTCATCCGCTGCCGCATTGGACAGGGATTCCGCCGCACGTTCCTGCACATACGCAGAATAAGTGACGACTGCGTATCCGCCTGGCTGGATCGTGATGTTTGCTACGGATCCGTTCACCCGGTTCAAGCTTCCCTTGGTGCCGGTCTGCCGCCCGGTATCGCTTGCGAAGAAACGGACTGCCGATACTTCCGGCTCGGTAAAGTTACGGGGTTCCTCAAAGGCGTCATCCACGTCCATGGTGAGCGGTATCTCGCCTGTGTTCGTTATAGTAACATCATAGTAAACCTTGTCACCGCGGAAGAACCCGTACTGGTCTGTGCCTGCTTTCGCCGGCGCAAGGCTTGTGCGTTCCTTCTCCATAGTGTACTCCGGTTTCGTGCCTTCCGGCTCTGGTACCGGCTTCGGCAGTTCATCCGGGGGAACTTCAACAATGATCTTCCGGTTCTGCATCTCCACGACCTGCTCCCCGCCATCGCGGTTCACAACGAATTCAATGTCGTAGCTGTAATAGTAACCATCAACCGTCTCCTGCTCACGCAGGGTATAGGTCTGGCCTGCTTCCAGTTTGCCGGTAAGCTTGAATGTCCCGGTCTCGTCCGTGGTCCACTCCGCTACCTTGTCAACTGGGTCATATACCGCATACGGGGCTTTCTTGTGCCCTTTGTAGACCTGTAGCACCGCACCGGCCAGGCTTACGCCTGTCAGCTGGTCAACCTTCTTAAAGGTCACATTCGTCGGCTCATCTTCCATATCCACCGTGATATCCTCGCCGTAATGGGAAACCGTGAACTTCACATCTTCCACTGCAGCATAACCTTCTGGCGGTTTTACTTCATGGAGCCAGTAGCTGTGATCGGCCTGTAATACGACATCCCACTCTTGCCATGTGCCGTCCATCGTGAAACTGTCGATCAGGACTTCTGCCTTATCCTCGCTCAGGATCTGGAATGTCCCTCCTTTAAGGATATGGTCCGGATCCCCTACCGCATGCTTTAGCAGCCAGATGATGGGCTTCTCGGGATCAGGTTCTTCCGGCTTATCCGGCGGCGTCACCACGATGATCTCGCGGTTGCGCATCTGCACGGTCTGTGGTTTGCCGTCCTTGTTCACGGTGAAACTCACATCGCGGCTGTAGTAGTAGCCGTCCACGGTCTCCTTCTCACGCAGGGTATAAGTCTCGCCTGCTGTCAGCCTGTTCTCCAGCTTAAAGGTGCCAGTTTCATCCGTCGTCCACTCAATGATGATACTTCCATCTTTATCAATCACCTGGAGGGTCGCCCCGGCCAGAGGTTTGCCTGTAACAGCATCCACCTTGACAAAGGTTGGCTCAGTCGGTGCGTCTTTCATGACAACCACGTTGCCCACAACTGGCATATCCTTCTTCACGCCTTCTGCCACAACCTTACCATCCGCATCTACGGCGTTTCCGTCTTCGTTAATGGTGATGATGGTATCTCCGTCCTTATAGGTTCCGTCCTCCTGGACGGTGATGGATGTCAGGTATCCGTCCTTGTCGTACAGGATGGTCTCGCCATTCTCATTGATATAATGTGCGCTGGTGACATGTCCGTCCTCCCCGATGGTGAACTCGATGTCCTCGCTGTAACCGTAGCCTTCCGGCGCTTTCTCCTCATGGTAGATATACGTGCTGCCGGAGGAAAGCTTCCCGCTGATGATGTGGTCTTCCTTGCCGGAAGTCCATGCGTCAATCAGGGTCTTGGTACCGTCCGCTTCCTTCTTATAAAGGATGCATTCTGCCCCTTCCACTTCCTCGCCAGCGAAATCCGTCTTGGAGAAGGATACGCTCAATGGCTTATCGTCCATCGTAACCGTGTTCCCGGCCACTGTCACTTCCATCCCATCTCCGTCATAACGGGCGTTCTGGATGACCCCGGCTGCGTCTATGGTAAAGAGGATGTCTGGCGCTGCCTGGTAGCCTTCCGGCGCCTTGACTTCGTGGTAGCGGTAGTTCTTTCCGCCTTCCAGGATACCGTCCAGTTCCAGCGGTGAAGCCGTGGAAGTCCACTTCCGCACCAGCTTCCATGTGCCGTCTTCACTTTCCTCATACAGTTCCAGGGATGCCCCTGCGATGAGGTTCCCTTCCCCGTCCGCCTTGGCGAAGCGTGCTGGGATCTTCTGGTTAGACATGGAGACCGTTACGGCTTCCGCCTGGTTGTAGACGGGTGCCTCAAACGTTACGCCTGTCTGGCTGACCGTGTAGCCCTTCGGAGCCTCGTTCTCCTTCAGGGTATAGCTCCTGCCTGCTTCCAGGAGGCCGTCAATACGGATGCCTGCCTTCTTTGCCGCAAACGTCAGGTCTTCCCCTTTCAGGATCATGCCTTCATGCTCCAGGGACGGGATACTGGTATCCTTGACCGCCTTTACAGGCACGTTCCCTTCGCCGCAGATGCTGTAGGAACCGCCTTCCAGGGCGTTTCCGTTGTCATCGTACTTGGTGAACAAGACCTTGACCGGCTCATCCTTCATGGTGACCACGTTATCCGCCGTCGGGATGTCAAGCTTCACTCCTCTGGCATGTACATGTCCGTCCGCATCAACTGCGTCACCGTTTTCATCAATCCAAACGGGCGTTGCCCCGTCACGGTAGGTCCCATCATCCATGACAATGATCCCTGTCGGGAACCCGGTACGGTCATAAAGGACCTTGTTTCCGTCCGGATCCAGGTAATGCGCATTGATGATCTTTCCGTTTTTATCAACTGTGAATGCAATATCGTAGCTGTATCCATAGCCCGGTGCCGCCAGTTCCTCATGGTAAAGGTATGTGGTTCCGGTCTTTAAGGTTTTATCCATGATATGGGAACTTCCCTCTTCGCTTACCCAGCGGTCGATCTGCTCCGTCGTCCCGTCTGCTTTCTTTTCGGAAAGCGTGCAGTCCGCCCCGGCAATCTCCCTGCCTGCAAAATCCGTCTTTTCAAACGTTGCTGTTACTACGTCATCCTTCATGATGACCACGTTACCCTCTACAGGGAGCTCAACTGCCGCCCCTTCCACGACAACCTTCCCGGCCTTATCTGTCAGGTTCCCGTCCACAAGGGCCAGTTCCTCGCCGTTTAACTGGTAAACAGCCCCTGCCAGGGTTTCGGTGCAGGTCACGTCTGTCGGACGTCCGTCAGAACCATATACCAGGTTCTTCCCGTCATCATCCACGTATCTTGCATGGGTCACTGCGCCATCGCTGCCAAGCGTGAACCGGATAGAAGCACTGTACGCATAGCCTTCTGGTGCTGCGCTCTCTTTGTACAGGTACTCTTTTCCAGGCTCCAGAACACCTTCAATGATGTGTGGGCCGCCTGTCCGGGAAACCCAGGAGTCCAGGCTCTTCCAGCCGCCGGTAGCCAGCACCAGGAGCTCGCACTCCACACCGCTGACCTCACGGCCTGCAAAATCCGTCTTTTCAAAGGAAACCCTTGTCTTCTCATTGTAAATCGGCACTACCACATGCTCACCGTAATGGCTTACCGTGAATGCTGTATCACCTTCCGGCAGGAGGTATCCTGCAGGTGCTTTGATCTCGCGCAGGTAGTAAGTCTTGTCTGCCTCCAGGACGATGTCCCATTCCTTCCATGCGCCGGTCATGGTAAACTGCCCATCGCTGTCCGGGTCGGAGATCTCCATCATGACAGTCTCTGTGCCATCGGATGCCTTGTCGATCACCTGGTAGGTGCCGCCCGGGATCACCAGCTGGTTCATCATGCCCTGCTGTGCCTTGTCGCCCTTCACCAGCCAGATGAACGGGTAATCCCTGTGTTCCTCACTTGGCGTCTGTACAGGCGTGTTAGCATCGTCCTCTTTGTCCGGGATCCCTGGGTACTCATCCGAGCCACCCTCAGTGCCATCCTGTTTCTCAGCCTTTACATTGTAAGTCCTCACGGTATTCAGATAGCCGTTGCCGTCATCCACTGCCATAAAGGCAAGGCTTTCCGGCGCATTTTCGCTTACTGTCGCTGTAAAAGTGACTACTGCAGTCTGGCCTGGCGTGAGCCGGATCCTTGCGGTATCCGTGCCGATTCCCATGCCGCTCTCAGAAATATCCTCTGCGGCCTCGATCTTGACGATCTTAAGCCCTTCAAAGTAATCCCTTACCGTAGGGGCATATTCGTCAGAAACAAACATCTTTAATGGCATATCTCCTGTATTGGTGATACGCGCCTCATAGGTGACTTCATCGCCATGGTAAAAGCCGAATCTTGCAGTCTCGCCCTTTTCCGGCGCTTTCGTCGTCCTGGTCTTATCCATGGTATAGGAGGGGTTCTCCCCGCCTTCGCCGACATCCGGTTCCTGCACCGGCGTGTTGGCGGTATCTTCCTTATCACCTAGCTCATCCGGGTAATCTTCCTTGGTCACGGTCTTTTCGGTGATGATGTCACCTTTGCCGTCCCCATCCTTGTCTTCCCCGCTGTATTCGCGGCTGATGCCCGTCACATTGGTCGTGGTGGCCGTGTTCAGGTACCCGAGGCCGTCATCCGCGGCCGCGTTTGAAAGGGACTCCGGCGCCGTATCCAGCACATATGCCGCATACCGTACCACGGCATAGCCGCCGGCTTCGATAGTGATGTTCGCCACGCTCCCTGCCACGCTGTTCGTCCTGCCCATGATGGTGGACGGCTGGCTGCTACCTTCTGTATAATACTTAATGGAAACAACCTCCGGCGTGGTGAAGTATCCCGGGTTTTCATAAGCATCATCCACGTCCATGGTCAGCCTGGTCTCCCCGGTGTTCGTGATGGTCACGTCATAGAGTACCCGGTCGCCCCTTATGAAACCGAACTGCTCCGTGTCTTTCTTGGCCGGTGCCAGGGATACACGCTCTTTCTCCATCGTATAGGACGGATAAGTGCCTGTTTCTGGCGGCTCCTCTGGGAACTCCTTGTCTGTCACAACAATGATCTCCCGATTGCGCATCTCCACGTTCTGGGGTTTCCCGTCCGTATTGACCGTGAACACGACATCATAGCTGTAGTAATAGCCTTTGACGGTCTCTTTCTCATGGAGAGTATAGGTTTCCCCTGCGGTTAGCTTTTCCTTCAGCTGGAAACTTCCCGTTTCATCTGTAGTCCATTCCGCCACGACGGCGCCTTCCTTGTCGATGACCTGCAGGACTGCGCCTGCCAGTGACTGGCCGGTCTTGGCATCTACCTTTTTGATCACCACGTCCGTTACGGCATCCTGCATGATAATGCGGTCAACCGCCCCATCCTCGGATACGGTAAAGGCTACCGGTTCGGACATCGTATAGCCTTCCGGCGCTGACAGCTCCTTGAGGAAATACGTCTTTCCCGGCTCCAGGATCCCCGTCAGCTCTTTCGGTTCCCTGGTGGTCGTCCAGGTGAGCGGGTTCCCTTCTGCGTCCATGACCGTGTTCCCCTCTGCGTCCGTGACTGTGAGCACGGCCCCGGCTAACGGGCTCTGTGTATCTTTCTTTATTTTTTCCACTTCTACGGTGCTGGGCCGGTTGAGCAGGATAAAATTCGTCACCCTGCATTTATCATCCAGGCTGAAACCGTATCCTGCCGTCACATGGCTGCGGCTGGATAAGCGGATCGTTTCATTCAGGTAATAGGACTGCCCCTTCTTTAAAAGGGCACGCTCCGCGGTGATGCTGCGGTGGCTGGTAAATATTTCGTTGACGGTCGCGTTCTCCCCGATTGTCCCTTCTGCAGTATCCTTATCCGTCTTGAACCCGTCTGATACCTTTGTCCCTACGGCAACTGTGTATCTTGTATCATCCGGAAGCCCATTGATCACCAGGTAGTCATCACCAGTCAGGACCATGGTAAACGACTTCTGCTCACCAAATGCGTCCAGCGTGCCGGAATATAGCCTGGTCCGGTAATCATAGGAACCTGACAGTGCATTTCCATCGGGCTTTGTCAGGGTAACCGTATAGGAAAACTCTGCTGTCCCGTTTTCTGGGTCGGTTCCCGACACGGCGTTTGATATTACAAGGGAATCATTTCCGGCGAAAGGCCCTGTCTTCCCGCTTGTCACGATCGGATTTAAGTAGTAAAGTTCAGACTTTCCGGCTGTCACTTTCATTGAAACGGCAGTCAGCGCATCGCTGTTTACGTTTGCCGTGATCATCAGCGTGCCGGATTCCGCAGTTGTTTCGTACAGGTATGAGCCATCCCCCGTCTGGAGCGCCCCCGGTTCCGTCCTGCTGATGGTAAGGCCCGTCCCTGGGTATACAAGGATCTGTTTCCCTTTGCCCTGGTAATCCACCTGGTAGGTAATGACGTCCCCCGCTTTTACACCAGAACGGTCTTTACCGGCCCTGCTGCTGTCCGCAACCTTCAAGGTAGCCTCATTGCTGGCTTCCGGGTTCAGGATCGTGGTATCTGTGCCGTCTGCGGCGATCTCATAGATTGTGTTCCCATCGCTATCCGTAATGGATACCCTCGGATCAGAGGCATATTCTGCCCATACCACAACCTCATTGTCCACCAGTTCCGCTAGGAACGTGATGGAATCTACTGCCAGGACGCTTGTATCTGACATAGTAACGTAAGTACGCACGTTGTATCGGTGCCCTTCTGTGACTTCCTGCGCAGTAAGCAGGATGCGCCCATTCTTTTCCACGCCCCGTTCAAAAGATGTGCCATTATCCAGGTCTGTGATGACGGACTTGGTCCCGGCTATCGTGCGGGTGCTGGTGTGCATCGCTTCTACTTCCCCGGCTGCATCCGTATCAAAGGAAACAAACCGGATCTCTTCCGGGTCTGTCCAGATCTTGTCAATCCCAAGCCCGTTCTGGTTAATATGGAAGAACACGTTACCCTGCTTTGTATATCCGCTTGGCACGGAAGCCTCATGCAGGACATAAGTGGTGTCCGGCGTTATACCGCGCAGCCCAAACTCATCCCTGCTCCCGTCCACGGTCCAGGTCCACTCGCTCTTCTTGTTCCCGTCAGACTGCCATTTGCCGTCTGTATATTCCGCTTTGGTGACCTCCAGCACGGTGCCTTCGACGATATCGCCGGAATACAGGTCCTGCTTGGAGATGGATATCTGGGACGGCTCATCCTTGACGTACAGGACGCCTCCCCGGATACTGTCATCCGTATTGTTGAACATACTGCAGGTATATCCGTCGCTGTGCTCTGACAAGGTGAACTCATGCTGCTCGGCGTTGAGCATATACCCGGACGGTGCTGATATTTCTTTTAAAATGAAGGTATATGGCACAAGCCTGCCGTCCTGGCCGAACCTGCCTGTATCCGCAACATTCATGGCCGCATCACCGTTCTCGTCCGTGACCAGGGTGCCGATGACTGCACCGGTATCCTTGTTGGTAAGTTCGAACACGGCATTGGCAAGAGCCGTCCCATTCTGGTCAGTCTTATGGATCCGTACAGCCAGCGGGGCTGTACGGTTAACCATTGCGTAGGAGGCAAGCTCTGTGTCCATGGTCTCATCCGTGACAGAAAACTCCACAGGCGCCGCATCCAGCATATAGTTCATGCTCTCCGGCTCCACGAGGTAGTACCATCCGCTCCTTACATCCTTAACCGTATGTGGTTTTAACTGTCCTACCATTTCTTTGGTGATCAGTTCCCGCTCATACTCGTACTGGGTGTAAGTCCCGTCACTGCCGGTCACCCAGCTGTCCACAAGCACCGCCCCAGCCGGGATTTTTCCATCTTTAAAAGCGTCCTGCGGAGCTGTGATCTGTGCATCGCTCCGGTACAGGTTCATGGTTACTCCAGCGATAACCACGGCTTTTGCCCGGTCGCTGGTATAATGGATCTCATTGTCATAATACCCGGCGAAGTATCTCCCTTCCCCATCCGCCATGTACTTGGCAATCTTCATTTCTTTCTTCTTGTTTTCCAAGTCGAAGATCTGGATATCTCCGGTTTCCTCTGTGTGGATTTCCTTTTCTCCCGCAACTGCGAAGCCCTCAGGGGCTTCCAGCTCCCGGATCTTATAAGTCCCCACAGGCAGATAATCAAACCTTTGGGTCCCGTCCACGGTCAGGTAGGTTACCACGCCGTCATACTTCCCGGACAGTTTCCTATACTCGAACTGGTAATCCGCAATATAGGACTGGTAGCCGGCAGAACTTGAGTCATCATCCACGGATACACAGATGTGGATTACAGTGCCGTTGTCCACGTTCCAGTACTGGTCTCCCATGCTGGTCGTGGCTGCCTGGTCCTTTACCGCAGACAGTACATCTGTATATTCAAAGCTATCCATTCCGGCTTCCTTTGCTGCGTAAGCAGCTGCAAAGCCTTCTGGTGCGGTTTCCGGTACGATACCGCCGGTCACGGTGACTTCCGTCCCGTCAGAAATCTTCCAGGTCTCATTCCCGGCAGTAGAGCCAGCCTTTAACTGCGCCGTCCTCCTGACATTCCAGGAGATCCGGTCTACGTCCGTGTTCCCTTCATTATAGATGGACTGGAAACGGGTTGTGAAAGCCGTGTAATCCGTCTCCTCCGAGGCGGTCCTGGCCGTGAATAGGCTGGTCACTGCGCTCCATGCGCGGGTAAATAGGTTCCCAGACGGGGCTGTTTCATTCGGCGTACCGCCACTGGTATAGTCGCTTGCATCGCTGGTATACCAGGAATCCACCAGTTCCCCGTCTGCGTCATACAGCCCGAGCTTTGCCCGATCCCCATTGCCGAGCAGCCGTCTGGTGCCGTCCTCGTCCGTCCAGTATTTCTCGATCTCCACCTTGGTATGGTCATCAGACATACTGAAGATCTGCACGCCTTCATACTCCCCTACCGTGATGGTCTGCGGAGCCATGGTCACAAAGCCTGCGGGGGTCCTGGCCTCGCTGATGGTATAGGTCCCTGCGGGGATCCCTTCCAGGAACAGCGGCTTCGTGCTGTCGAACTCAATATACCAGGTCCCCCCACTGCTCTTCTTTACAAAATCCGTGCAGGAAGTGATGGATACCCAGTCACTGAAAGCCTTTTTCGTGGCGTTATCCGCACCGATCATGGATAATGTGGCACCCTTGACGTGCTTATAGCTATAGGCACCCTTCGGCTCGATCTTTGTTACATCTTCGCCTCCAGCAGTCTTCACCAGCTCGCCGTTCCTGCGTACTTTCTTATAGTAATCGTCAGTTGCGTCAGCCTTGATGATCTCAACCTTGATCGTAGTATCGACCATTTCCGCTGTCTGCACGTTATCCTTTTCATTCATTGTAATCGGAACCGGCATCCCCTTCACGTATCCAGCTGGCGCTTCCAACTCCTCCATGATATAGAGGGATCGGGGAAGGCGCTTTAACATATCAGCCTGCCCGCCGGACCAGGTGGAGGAAGAATAAACGTCATTCGCTGTAAGGCCGTCGCCTGATATCGTGTTTTTCCCGGCCGCCGTATTGCCGACCGTGTCGATCTTGGTAATATCAAACGGGTCATTGGGCGTGTTCTCGCCAGTCAGCCAAGTGTTGTTTATGATATAAGCATCACCGAGCCTGCGGTACAGCGGGAAATCAGTAGAATGGATATCTCCCTGCCCTGCACGGAATGCGCCGCCGTTGGCGTCAAACGTGACGGTCAGGGTCTTTGTCTGCCCTTCCGCCCCACGGGAAGAATACCACATCGCCTCGTCTTCTGGTGACATGGAATTGTTCCCGTTCCGCCAGTATGCCTTGACCGTACATTGGTCAGTCAACTGGTCGGGGTCTAAAAGCCATCCAGCAAAAACATAACCTTCCCTTGAGGGTACTGGCACGGTGCTATGCCCGTTTACGATGAAATTGTTATCCACATCGACTGTAACCTTGATAGGTTGCTTATCCGTATACTGATAATGTGTTTCCTGATTGAACGGGTCATCTTCATCTGTATTATACAGATGGTAATGGTCATTGATTACGTAGGCGTTCTCATTCCATACGTCCAGCCCGTCCTCATAGGTGTAACCTAAGTACTCCTCGCCGTCATAGTCATAACGGTCATGGCCTTTTACATAAGTATCGCTGGATACCCGGTTATAAATAGGATGGCCGTACTGGTCCAGTACGGGGTTTAAGCTGTTCTCAAACTTCCCATCCTCCAGCGTACCGAACACATATTCATTCTCCGTATCCGCATCGATGGTGGCTGGCCTGGTGGTGATGATCTTCTGGAAATAATGGCTTCCCTTGGAGTTGTCATCCGCATTCCCGGTCCCGTCATAGAATGTATTCACCGGCCATACGAAGAACTTCACATCATTGTCAGAGATGAAGTCATCGTTGGGGTGGTGGATGTTGTCATGGGAACCTTCGTCTTCCAGCGGCTTGATATGCTCCGTCAGGTAGGCAATGCCTGTGGCGGGATCCACCATGGCGTCACGGTTCCCGTCCTCATCCAAATGGTACATCCGCATTTCCTTATCTTCGTTCCGGTCTTCATCGTAGAACCGGAATTTCTTGTCATTCTGCGAATAATGGATGTTGCGGAAATTGCTTCCCGTAAACTCAAAGACTGGCTTAGTCTCGCCGTCCTCGAACGCATAGATGGAAAAATCCCGGTTGTCGTACTGGTCAGCATTGATGATATTGCCTTCCTTGTCGAACCCATAAAGGGAATCTTCCTTATTATATCGCTGGGAACCGAACACCTCATCAACCTTTTTCCTGTTCTCTGCCCCGTTCGTCACGTACTCGTCATTCGTCGTGACATGCAGGTTATCGAAGCTGTAAAAAAGGATCGGGGTATCTTCCCGCTGGATGGTCTTGGCGATCCAGACTCCGCCGCCCTCATCGTTGATCGCATCCTTGTAGTTGTAGTTGTCATCTACCTCCGTACCGGATCCGTCGATCGTAACCTTAGTCTTATCCTCTTTCTGGAGGACGTACTCGATCCGGTTCCCGGCATGGCCCTTGTTGACATAGACCATCTGGACGTTGTTGGAGCCGGGTTCCCTGACTACGGTAACCCCGGTCCATTTGTCATCCATGTCATAGCCCGCAGACGGATCATAGAAGATCTCGACTGCATCATACAGGGTCATGGTGGCACCTGCGACGTAGCGGTTTACGTCATCAGCGGTCTCCAAGGTCTTGGTGACATACGCATAGCCCTCGAAGATCCCGAGCTGGTTGTACTTGATGTCGATCTCCTCGTCCACATTCTGCTTCTTCCTCTGGGACAGATACTCCAGCGTGCCTTTTAACCAGCCATAGCCCAAATAGGTGCCGCTGGTGCTGTAGGCAAGTTCGATCTGGTCTTTCCCGTACCGATCCATCAGGTCATGTTCGGTGCCTTCGATCCGGCCGGACACCTTGTAGGTGATGGTATCCACCAGCGTAGATTCCACGGCCTTTGGACTTAAACCCTCGTGGTCCCCTTTGGCAGTCTTGACCTTGGACACCTGGAGCCGGATCGGGGTATCGTTGATATATACCTCTTCGGTATTGATAGTGTCCTGCGGCTTGTTGCCGTTGGGGATGCTCCCATCGCTGTTCACCGGTTTATCCGGCATCACGCCATAGGCACTGTACGAACCCAGCCCCGGGGCGACGGCAGAAAACGCCATCATGCCTGCGAGCAGGAAGCTAAGCCCACGTCTGGACGGACTTTTCGCTCGTATGTGTTCACTTCTTTTTTTTCGCATAGCTCTCCCTCCTTGTTTTCTTCCTTAAGTATGGGAGATGAGAGGGATTTTTGTGTCATAACATCCGATATATGTTTTTTTCTTTACTTTGTATATGACACAGCTCACAGGGGACTGAATGGCTGGATATCACCATGCATTCCTGTTTTCTGCAGTTTTTTCGGCCCGTCATGCCTTTTTTCTGCGCCTAGACAGCCTGTTCACTGGTGCGGCTTTATGAAGAATATAAAAAATACTTATCCGCAGAAAATTCAATATTTGGGGGGATATGTCTGGAAGATGGGAGTAGTATCATAAGAAACCAAAAGAAGTAGATCATTTTTCATATTTTAGGGACATCGCAGGAAGAATATGAGCAGATTAAAAATGAGCTGGAAAACTCTTAAATCAGGGTTCCATAAGCGAATATACAATTATCCTCAGTAACAGGAACAACATAGCTTTCAGCCCAAAATGGGCAATGAGGTATCCTATGACCAAGTAGTTGAGGATGGATATCGTTTGGCGGTTGACCACAACGATTCTGCTGATATTCTTCTCAATCTCGCTACCATAAAAGCACTCGCCTGTGAACTGAACAGCCTTCCAGAGCAACAACGCTGTATCTGCTAGATGGTCAGTATTGGAATGTCTGAAAGCGAAATGGCGGCTGAACTCGGCATATCACACAAGGCACTCCACGACCGTAAATCATAATTATTGAGGAAATTGAAATTTCTTCTCAAAGATTATTGCTAACCACCTAGAGGTCAGGTTCATTTGCCTGATCTGTCATTTTCCAGCATGAAACATATCCCCAAATCATGTTTGACCCATATTTACAATAAATTGTCCTCCACACATTCTAAATAGATGTATTCTTCATCATTTAGATTGAGCAGCTCCATGTGACGCTCAACTGACAGGGCATTCCGGTTCGTGACAGACACAACCGCCCTTTTTCCTGTTTTCTTATTTTCCCTTAAATACTTCCTCACATTAACGAAACTAAAATAAATCTTCTGTCCCATATATTTTCTTCCTTTCTCTTTTTGGTGTTTCTTAATTTTTAAAACCCATCTTCCCGTTCAGCTTTCTGTACCCAAAACGATACTTATAAGTAGAAATCCTCCTTTTGGCAAACCACAAACACATCTTTTCAGAAAGGCAGATGTACCCATGTATAGGCGGCTATCGTTTTCTTAGCTGGGATTACCGCACTTCCGATATTTGGAAATGTTAAATTTAACAATAGCCTGTTTTTTAGGTAGCTACCGTTATTTTTGCACGCAAAGGATTATCGCAATTTTGCAAACATCCCTATCAACCGGAAGTTATCAAGTTTTGTGTAAAGAAAAATCATTATTTGCTCTTGTATACCTACAATCATTCATTTAAATCAATTATCATTCTTAATACTGTTTTTATTTTTTGTTCCAAAATCTCTATTTTATAATAATTTGTAGAAATATCTATTAATAATTTATCTATCCCGCTTACGTTTCTTTTCTTTTTCCATTTTAGACTTTCATTTATATTTACAGAAAATTTAATACGGGCTTTCATTTCATTATATTTCAAATTGTAAATATAAATTGCAGATAAAACAAATTCCAAATCATATTTAAAAGGAATATAATATCTTTTCATTTTCTGTTTATGATTATTCTTTATATTAGATATAGTCGAATATATTACCGTATCTAATATCACAAATTCCAACAATGATTCTTTAATAAGTGAGAAATAATCAAACTGTTCTATCTTTACACTATATGTTAAAACACTTATGAAAAATAATCCCATATATATAATAAAACGCAACACATTAACGTTAATTAATGCTTCCATTGGTTTAAAAATATACGCTATTATATTATTCCCGGCGAAAACTTGAATAATTTTTTTAATCACCATTAATAAAAAGGGTAATATGTAAGGTATCATAACAAAAAATGTAATCATAATTAAAAATATTGAATATTTTTCTTGCCCTATAAAGTCACTATAAGTCAATGTTATTCCAGAAGATGTACATACACTTTCAACAATTACCACAAAAAGATATATTCCATATCCAATTACATTTTTCAATAAAAACGACGAAAAAAACAATATATAAAAAAGTGCAATTACTATTAACACTGTAAAAGAGTAAAGTGGTAATAGTGATTGTAGTATCAAAATTAACACAATCATAAAAATTAGAGTTTGCCCCCATGTGAGAACATCTTCTTCATTCTTTTTTCTATGACAAGCGAAATATATCCCAAACAATAACAATGCTGCAATGACCATGGAGAAAGAATATATATACCATTTTACCAGAATCTGTACTATTTTATCTATTACTTCTGGATTGGAAATATTTTCACTAAATACTTTTATCAACTCGTAACTATTCAGAACCCCCCTTATTCAAAGATGAAATCAGGATGACCTGAGATTACATTTCTGATTGCTTCATAAGCATTGTATCCCTGCTTATGTGCTGTACCAACATAGGACATGATTTTTAGATAATCTCTGGCACCTTCCTCAGTTCGGAAGCATCCGGATACTTTGGTTTTCACCTTTATCATCCGCAGATCTCGTTCCGCCTGGTTGTTATCAAACGGGACATGGAAGTTATGGATAAAAAGGCAGACTGAGGCCTTGTAATTCGCAAGGCGTTCTGCCAGGGCAAGGATTTTTCCTTTTTTCTTCCGTCCACGTTTTTTCTCCGTGGTTTCGGGAAGTGGATTTTCCTTTCGGGCCTGTTCGATAAGTTCATCATACTTCTTATCGAACTTATGATAATGATAATAGCTCAGAGAGTCCTTTCCCTTCTCTACAGCTTTCTCTTTGGCCTTTTTCATTTCCAGTAAAAGGTCTATAAATGCAGATGCCCACTTCTGATCCGGATGATTTTCATCAATCCCCGTTAATTCACGGAGAAGATGGGCACAGCAGACTGCATGCTGAATATCCGGATAATTCCAGTAGGAAGCCCAGCAGTCATGCATGGCAATCCCTTTGAATTCCGGAAGAACGCCGCATTGCTCCATACCTGCAGTTCCACGTTTGGGACTGATATCAAGATAGGTGTATTCACAGTTTGAGGCGCCATGAACCCACCAGAGTTTTTTATCCACTCTGGTTCCGGTTTCGTCGAAATGTCCAAGCGCAGAACCGATCATCTTATCCTTGATCTTACCTACTGTTTCACTCAGACTGTCAGCGCATCTTTTTACCATGCTGCTGACCGTTCCTGTTGCAATCGGAATGTTAAATACTCCGGAAAGAATCTCATGGGTACGTTTGATGCTGACTGCGCCTACGGTATTTAGTGCAACAGCTAATGCCTGAAGGTTTTCACCATACTGTACGGTTGCTTTTACGTCAGAAGGGAAAGCACCTGTGCGGGTATCTCCATGCAGCATACAGACTGGAAGTTCCAGTGCCTGATGCTCCGTTACATTGACTGTAACAACCGCGTCAATAACATGGCGTTTCTGCGCAATACATGCAGTGCCTTTGCATATCTGATAATGCTGGCATCCTTTACATGCGGAGGGCATATGTTTGACTATTTCATCCGGAGCTGTTATTACCGCTAAATGTATCCCCTGATGTCCATCCTGTCCACCGACCTTTTTTCCGGATGGTTTGCGCAGACTCTTAGGAGCAGGTTTTTTATAGCCGTCACTTGAAGGTGGTTTGGAACTGTTTTTGGAGTTCTTATTAAGCTGTCCCTTCAGTTCCTGTATGGTCTGATTTAACTCAGCAATAGTTGCTGTGAGAATTTCATTTTGCCTGAGCAATGAAGCATTCTGTTCAAGCAATTGCTGAACCATTTCAAGTGTAACATTTACTGGCATTCAGACCACCTTCTTCCGTTAAATTTGATACTTCTATTTTAACGGAAAATGGTCCAAAAAGCGAATCGTGTCGTTTTGATATACTGTCAAAATGACGGTGGATAAACAGTAAAAAACAAGAGCTAATTGCCGGTAACACTCGGATAAAATCCACAATTACTCTGTTATCTGTGATACAACTGGGGAATTATGTTTCAGTAATCCACAACCCAAAAGCACTTGGCAGTTATACTAGAAAGTTATCCACTTTTTACACTAAAGCAATGACGAAACAGAAATTTTATTTTCTCTGTTTTGTCCAAAAATCAATGTGCCCTTAACAGGGTGCTGAACAGTTACATCAACTCTATAAAATCAATATTTAAGTAAATCGACACAAAAGATAATAGCAAACCACTAAATGTCGCTAATACCAACATGACAAGTTTTACTTTGTCACTTTTCTTATTACTTTCTATCTTTTTTTCATCTGATGCAATTAATTTCATAAACCATGTCCTCTTTCAACTCATCATTACAAGTATAATATCGGAAATTACCTTCTCGTGAAGTCCCGATTTATTGAACACTTCCAATATAGAGATTATACCTCAAATTCTTATAAATTTCCATACACAGTAATGCTCTATTTTTTTGCACAAAAAAAGCAGCCAGAGGCATCTGGTGTAACCCCGATGCCCCAACTGCTTCTGTCTTTAAATCTCTGTGCTGAATTCCACCCCGTCATGGAACGTGAACACTACCCTGCCGTCCGGATAGACCATTGCGTAATCCACAAGCCTGTGAAACAGCTTACTATTGAGATTCATCGGCAGATCTTCTGTTTCGCTAAGTTCTGCAGGGAACCCGCTGAAAATGTCATACTGGATTTCCTTCCTCTCCTGCTCTTTTCCAAGCTGTCCAGCTAGATCTCCAAAGCGGAGTACCGGCTGGCATCCCCCTCATCACAGTAACATTCATTCCGACAACAGGGAGTACCATTTCTAATGGGTAGCGATTATCAGCTCTGTCCGTTGGAATTCTTCCTGCTTGTGTGTATGGTTTGATTTCATATGATTCAAACATTGTCTTTTATCCTCATAACATATGTTTCTTTCTGTGCCTCAATAATCAGGATTTCCAATTAAAATGCAGGAGACACAATGTCTCCCGCACTTTATATCCCGCATGAACGGGTTTGAAAAAATGGAAAAGTCTTACCTTATCACTTGGTCCGTGTCATGACTTTGCCGTTCTGGATCCACTGGCCTTTCTCGTTAACGTTGTATCCCTCGACACTCGTGTTCCTATAAAGTCGTCCGCGCCTGCCGTTGGACTGGTTCTCAAAGTAATAGCATTCATACACACCGTCTCCGTTGTCATCAATCCAGTTCCAGCCAGTATACATATGCCCCAGGGTGTTATCGGAGATATCATGGAGAAAGAACACATCCCCATTTTTATCCGTATACCATCCGGTGCGCATGAAGCCCCGCTCATCGAAGCAGAACCAGTCATAAGCTGCCTGCCCCTTGGAAGCGTCCGCATACGGGTTGTAGACTGCCGCCCACTCATTGGCGTAGCGGCGCCCTTTCTCGAAGCTCCATCTTCCCTGCGTATCCTGGCTCCATTTGCCGTCCATTACCACGAAGGACGGGACATTGGCCTGCTGGGCCTTGATCTGGTCTGCGGTACGGGTCACAGGGTTTCCGTTGGTGTCTACCCACTGGCCCTTGCTGTTCACCATATAACCACCGACATTCGTGTTCTTATAAAGCCGTCCACGCCTGCCGTTGGACTCGGTCTCGAAGTAGTAGTACTCATAGATGCCGTCACCATTGTCATCGATCCAGTTCCAGCCGGTGTACATATGGCCCAGGGTGTTGTCGGAAACATTGTGCAGGAAGAAAGTATCCCCACTTGCATCCGTGTACCAGCCGGTGGTCATGAAGCTGTCCGTGCCAAAATGGAACCAGTCGTATTCCGCCTGCCCTTTGGAGGTATCCGCATAGGGGTTGTGGACTGCCGCCCACTCGTCCGTATAAGTACGCCCGTTGGTATACAGCCATTTCCCTTCCGTGTTCTGCACCCAGGTGCCGCCCTTTAATACGTAGGATGGCATACCATTCGTGGTCTTGGTCACGGTGCCACCCGGGGCAACGCCCGTGGAGGAACCACCGCCACCGCCTCCGCCGCTGTGGCTTCCGCCGCCACCTCCGCCTCCGCCGGAGTAGCTGGTAGTGTTATTGACATACCTTAAGTTGATCCGTACCGGGCATTCATCTGCAAGGTCGCCTTCCCCGTTCGTTGACTGGATCATGACGGTCCTTGACGCGATATAGGGAGTTGCTGTCGTGTACGGGTGTTCCAGAGCTTCTTTTAAGAAGGCATTGGCTTTGTCCGTGAACGCAGTACCCGACGCATTGCCCGGGAGCACCACGGTCACTTTCCCGTCTGCCGACACGCTTAAGATTGATGGATCGCTGGATGTATATACCGGCCCATGTTCGTCTGTCTGCGTGTTCTGCAGTAAGGTGGCAAGTGTTGCCGTATTCCCGGTCACCGTATAGGCCGGGTTGCTCCTGGATCCGGTCGCTGTCACGACTACGTCCATGGTCTTCGCCGCGTCTACCAGGTCAGTGTTCTCATAAATCAGTTCAAAATTCACTGTACAGGTATCCAGCATCGTGCCATCCTCGGTTGCCGCGGTCGCAGTCGCCTTGGTGGTGCAGATATACGGGTTTTTCTTGTCGTATGGGTGGAGCATGCCGTCTTTTAAGAAATCATTGATCCCGTTCATGAACGCGTCCCCGCTCATGGAGGATGGCAGCGTGATGAACGCCATACCATTCTCATCAACAGTCAGGAGCCTGTCATCCGATGATGTGTAGACTGCTTTACTGTAAACCGGTGAGTTCACGTTGGCTGCCACGGATACCGGCTCTCCCACTATCTCAAATTCCCTGCGGTAGAGGTTCTTCGCTCGCAGCCTTAACTTCACGGTGACTTCCTTATTCCTCATGACAAGGTTCTCATAGAGCAGGTTCACATGGACGGTACACTCATCCGTCATGATTCCCGTCTCGTCATAGACCGTGATCACTACGTCTGCCTTGTGGATATATTCATCCGTGCCAGGCATATACGGGCGCTTCATGGCATCATTGATAAATCCGGAAGCCTGGTCCATAAAGGAAGCATGGTCAAAGTAATACGGCGTATTGAGGGTGATATTGCCATCCTTATCCACCTTTAAGATACTCTCATCGGAGGACTTGAAGGAAACCTGTTTATTGTTTAGATCCCCAGAATTGATCACACTCTTTAAATCAGCGGTCGTTCCTGTCATTTCGTACACAGGGTTCCCTGCCGGGCCGGTAGCCTTCAGCTTCACATCCATGGTCATCTCGTTCTTGTCGAGGGCCACTTCCTCATAGGTCACATTCACGCGGACGATGGCGCTGTCACGCATATCCTGATATTCAGAGAGTGCGTTCAGACGGATATCCTTTGTGGTCACATACGGATCTTCTTTGGTTGCCGGATGGCTCATAGCCTCTTTGATAAAGGCGTTGGCCTGGGCATCAAAGGCATCCCCATACCAGCCGGTTGCTTCCTTGTCAGGCAGGATCAGGGAATAGGAACCATCTTCGTTCAGCTTGATGATCTCCCCATCTGCCGGGTCGGCCAAGGTAAACGTAGCCGTATCGTTATCGGGGTACTGAGAGTTGATGGTAAAGCCCATCTTCCCGGTATATCCCTCGATCTCATACATCCTGCGGTCGCGGTTCACAGCGCGGATCTTCACGTTCAGCTCCTGGATGTCTGGGGTAAGCTGCATCTTCTCGTAACGCATGTTGATGGTGACTGTGCAGGTGTCGCTCATGGAGCCATCGGAGGACTTCGCCCTTACCGCAACTTTTCTGGTGATCGTATCCTGTGGGTCGCTGTCTGTCGGGTCATACGGATGGTTCATGACATCCTTGATCAGTTCGTTGGCATCAGCAAGGAATGCATCGCCGCTCATGGAATCCGGGAGTACCAGGGAAGCCATACCGTTTCCATCTACCTGCAGCAGGCTGCCGTTTAAGGACTCGTAAGACACGCCGGAAAGTGTGGGCGAATGGAGGTTTGCAGCTACCGATACCGGATCCCCGATCACCTCAAATTCCTTGCCTTCCAGATCCTTGGCCCGGAGCGTTAAGTTCATGACAACATCTTTGTTCTGGACAGTCAGGTTCTCATACATCATTGCCACATGGATCGTGCATTCGTCTTCCTGCCCGTTGCTGTCCCGTACCGTGATCTTAACATCACGCATACGCAGGCTGTCAGACTTGCCCTCCTCATAGGGGAACCGTAAGGCTTCTTTGATGAACTCGAACTTATTTCCGCCTTCATTGACCTCCTGCATGAACCGTGCATGGTCAGAGTATCGCGGGGTGGTCAGGACAACATTTCCGTCCTTGTCCACGGTCAGGATATCCGGGTTGCTAGACTCGTAGGTCACGCCGGTATTGTTTAAGTCGATGGAACTGATCACGCTCTTTAAGTTCAGGGAAGTGTCCCCGCTGAAGGAGTAATCCGGCGCGGCGGCATCGCCTACGGCTTTCATGGTGATGCTCATGTTGGCCTCGCTCTGATCCAGCGATACTTCCTCATAGGTCAGGTTCACATGGATCGTCACGGTATCCTTCATGTGGCTATACTTGGTTTCAGCCGTCAGCACCACGTCGCGGGACTGGGTAACGCCCGGCGCAGCCATCGCAGCCTTCACAAAGTCATTGCGCTGTGACAGGAAATTCTCCCCGGTCCAGTTGGTCTCTGCACGTCCCGGCACTACCAGGGCATAGGAGCCGTCATCCCTCACGGTCACGATCGGGTCGCTGGAAGTGAAGGTCACAGTGTCGTCCGGATCCTGGGAATGGATGTTGAAGTCCACCTTCCCGTCAAATTTGCTGATGTCATAAGTCTGCTGCTGACGGTTCAGCGCCCGGATCTTCACGTCCAGGTTCTGCTCTTTTTCCGCCATCTGCATGTCTTCATAGATCAGGTTCACCTTTAAGTTGCACTGGTCGGCCATGCGCCCGTCTTCACTCTCTGCGGTGATGACTGCAGTCGCGGTGGATACCCACCTGCCGTCCAGGGTGTACGGATGTGTCATGGCATCCTGGATAAACTTGGAAGCGCCGTCCTTGAACGCCTGCCCGGACAGAAGGTTCCCCTCTGCGTCTTTCGGCAGTGTCAGGCTGATCTTTCCGTTCTCATCTACTTCCAGGAATGCGGATCCAGCCCCGTCCACGCTGTACCTCACACCCGTTTCGTTGGGATCGTAAGAATGCAGCACTGCCGGGTTGTCCAGTTCGTAGCCTTCCACTACATAAACAGCGTCATCACGCATGCCGGTTGCACGGAGGGTCACATTCAACGTTGCCTCGTTCTTGGCAAGCTCCACGTCCTCGTAAATATAGTTCACGTTGACGTTACAGCTATCCTTTACCGTCCCCTCGGCGTCTGCCGCATGGACTGCGCCGGTGCGGGTATCCCGGTAATTCCCGTTGGCAATCACGGCATCCTGCCATGCCTGGTCAACTGCCGGGGTGATCACGCCTGCGTCATTCACGGTCACGTATTCCTCGTTGTCTGTGCTCCACATCGGGGTGGTCAGCTTGCCGTCCTGCAGGTGCAGAGAAGCTTCCAGCTGCCTTGGTGTTATCTCGGACACCACGCCGTCCTTTAACTCACTCCATACGTGGCTCGGGTTATTGGTCCTGGACGTCTGGGTACGGATAATGGTGAAGTCTTCCTGGTTGGAACTAAGCCTTGCCTGGTCATAGCGGAAATTGATCGTCACCACGCAGGTATCCTTGGTGCCGTTCTTCCCGTTGGCCGTGATGGTGGCAGTCCTGCTCCCGGAGAACGTCCCGGAGCCGTACTCCTTCGCCCCGTCGATGATCTCCTGCATCCAGGTTTCTTTGTTGACGGTCACATTGCCGTCCGCATCAACGCTCAGCAGATCGGAGTCAAAAGTAAAGTTCGGGCTTACGCTGACACCCGTCTCATCGGTGAAATGCGCCTCCAGCTTGAAGGGTTCCTCGCCGGACCAGCCGCTCTTCTTGTCGTTGGTAAAGGAATTATCCGTATACACGATATCGAAGGTCTTCTCATGCTGGTCAAGGTAGGCCATGTCGTAGCGGAAGTCAATGGTCACTTTATAGCTGTCAGCGACCCTCAGCTTCCCGGCATCTTCCTTATAACAAGTGACCACGCCGCTTACCTGCCCGGTAGTCTCGTTCCGGCCGATCAGGTCTTCCCAGTTACCCTTGATGGGCACCAGGTATCCATGGCTGTCCACTTTGGCATACTGGGCCAGGTCTCCGCCCAGGACATAGGTGCCAGTATCCCCTGCAGCGCCGTTCTCCCCGTAATGGGTGTTAGCAAGCTTCACAATGCCGTAAGACCACTTCTTGGTCGCTTCCACGTTGGAAGTCTTGCTTCCCTGGGTCACGACTACCTTTAGGTTGATGCTGCGGTCAGTCACGCTGCCCTTGGACACGTCATAAGTCGCCTCGGGGGTTTCCTCGGTGATGTTCTCCGGAGTTTCCTCGTAGCCCTGGGGCAGGGTCTTGATGGCCTTTGCAGTCATGTCAAGGCCTTCATAACGGTAGTTGACTGTTACCGGGATGGTAACTTCGGAACTGCTGCCCTCCGCTGTGCCTTTGATAGTGAAGGTTGTGGTGCCATGGTTGCTGGTACCGCGCCCATTACGGATCGTATTGAACCAGTCTGCATCCGTGTTGATATTTAGTTTTGCCGTTGTCTGGCGGCTTGCGCCGTCCTGTTCAACATCGCTTGCTGTCAGGATCCGGTTCATCCCGGTCAGTTCCCGCCCGTTCTCGTCATAGATCTTCGGGAGGGGAGCGCCATCACCGCTTCCGGTGAGCGTCATCTCGAAATGCTGCGGCAGGTTCCCGGTCCATGTAGAACTCTCCGTGATATCCGTGCCGTCAACGGTCTTCGCTACGGTTTTTGTTTCCACGATGTCGAACACCATACCGTCCTGCTGATCGGAAGAAGCGGTGGCTGCCTTGAAGGAGATGTTGATATCTTTATAATCGAACACATTGGCATCTTTAGTGGAAGTTGCGTAGATGCGTACCGGGATCGTGGTGCCGTTCAGCTTCCGGTTGTTGATCAGGTCCATCACCCATGGGGAATAGCCAAGATCCGTCTTGTCCTCCGTGTTGCTGAAGCCCCTCACGGTAATCTCGCCGGTATCCGGGTCGATGCGCAGGACGTCATTGACATCCAGAAGGCTCCCTTCTGCTGCCTTCGGGTTGGAAATGCTCCATACCACGCCGTCTTCATACGGGGTGTAGCTTGGGTCATTCTTGTCGTAGACTTCGCCGTTACTCTTTACGGTTGCAGAAAGGGTCTGGCCCTTGCCATTCGTCAGAACTTCATGCCTGCCTCCCGCAAGGCTGATGGTCCGGTTCGTGATCTGGGAATTTACATCCCCGGCAAAGCTGTAGTAGATGTCATATCCGTAGATATGGGAAGCGTCATCGATCTTTACCTCAGTGGGCATGATCTCGGTCTGATCCTCGGTCCGGAAGTTCACGGTCACAAGACAGGTATCCGTCACGGAGTTCTTGGACTCATCATGGGCAGTCACTTTTACCAGCTTCTGGTAACTGTGGCTGTCTCCCGGGTTCTTCTTAAGGAGCGTGGTATACCTGGCATCCTCATCCTTCGCCCATGCGGAGATGGTGATGTTGCCGTCTGCGGAACGGTCAGTCACGCCCTTTAAGTTCACATAGGCGTTCTTGTAGCTGTTCGGGCTTAAGGTCAGGCCGATTGTGCCGTCATCCGTATCCGTCACATTCTCGACTTCCTCATTCTTGATATCTTCGAAATTCTCATCAAGCCCGGTGCTGGTGATATACCAGTCTACCTGGTTCTTCGTGAAGTAGTCCGGGTTGAAGGTAGCGATCAAGTCGGACACGCTGCCTGCAGCGGAATTGGACTCCCCGTTCACGGTATACTTCACGGTTGGGTTCTTCCGGTCTCCGCTTAAAGTACGCACCACATCATAGGTGATGTTGTTATGGCTCAAAGCCACACCCTTTACGGCCACTTGCGTCTGGTCGATGATATTGAACTTGATCGTAGCATCCAATGTGCCTACCGGCGGGTTGTTCTGATCCGTTGCGTCCTGGACCTGCGCGGTCGCAGTGACGATGGAATGGTACCAGTACGGGCTGGAAGTTGTCAGGCTGTTCTTGTATCCTTCAGCTTTCTGCTTCTCTTCCAGGAGGTGTGTCTGCTTTGCGATGGCCGACGTGCCGAGATCCGTCAGGTTCAGCATGAAGGACGCCGTCGGGGCCGCCGTGTTCCCGTAACCCGCAGCCAGGTTGTAGATCAGGCCGTTTCCTGCCTCGTCTGCCAAGGTGGCGTTATTGGAGAACTGCCAGATCAGGTTATACCCGCTGTTGACCTGCCCGTTCACCTTAGAACCCATCCAGAATTTAGCATCCGGCTCCACGCGCAGCTTCCCGTCCTGGGTCTGGGTGGCTACCAGGCGGTTTTCCCACTTATTTCCTGCACCATCCATGATCACCCTTGCGGAAGCGGAGATATCAGGGTCAGCGTCATAAGCGGTCACTCGCCATTCGATGGTCGGGCGTTCCCTGGTACCGGTACGGATCTGATCCACCTCGAACACCACGCGCTCCGGGTTAATCCTTACGGACTCGCTCACTTTCTTGTATACAGCCCCCACGGTCGTATCGGAAGCAGGCATGGTGAAATGATAGCCGCCGGACTTATTTACCCCCGCCTTCTCCACATCCTCCTCGTAAACAGTGAAAATGTCGCTGTTGTGGTAGGAATACCACGGGTTCTGTGCCACTTCGGTGTTCAGCTGGTAATAAGCGTCCGCATCCTCCAGGTCCTGGAAGGTCAGATATACGACATCGCCTTTGGCAAACGCAGCCTGGTTCGTCGCCGTACACGGTTTGCGGTAATTGTTGCCAAGGACATAAGCGGTCATATGCGCCGCCTCCTTGCCGTCCACGATGGGTGTAGCTACGGTGAGCAGGTAGCCGCGGATCGGGTTACCGCTGCTGTCGCAGGTAAAATGGTCCAGGGTGTCCAGGTTCGGGTCAACGGCGGACTGGCTGCCTGCGGCCCTCGTACATGCCAGGATGCCCCGCTCCAGCTCTTCATAGAAGTAATCGCCGTCTGCGCTGTCCTGGTCGATGGATCCAGAGATCAGGGTATAGCCCTTGTCACCTGCGTGCCAGTAGCCGATATGGGCATCTGTGCCGAACGTGCCTCCGACATCTGCCGGTTTCCCTCCGAACACGCCCTTGTCTGCTTTAGACTTGGTATCCGCAAACAGGTAGCAGAGGTCGCCCGTCTCGCCATAAGTAAAACTGTGGCCGCGGATTGCTGCGCCGACGAAGCATGCGGAATAGTTATAGCCGCTGGCCGGCGCAATGATGTCGCCTGAAAACCTGCCGACCTTCACCTGGCCTCCCTCGTAGCCGCCGACGATGCCTCCGACTGCGTAGGAACCGGTGCTGCCGACCTGGCCGCTCTCCACATGGGTGTTGATGATATTGGAATTCTTGATGGCTCCGACCACGCCGCCGACATATGCCGCATTGCCGTAGATATGGTTCCCGGAACCGGAATTGGTGTCCACGGAGGTATCCAGGATAGAGGAATTGGAAGCATAGCCCGCAATGCCGCCTACTGCGGAATACCCGTTGCAGAAGCCGTTTGGCGCTGCGGTATCCGTCCATACCGCAACTTCATCCGCGATACAGTTCTCGATGACGCAGCCCCGGTTATTGTCAGCCGTGTTGGAGCTGTGTACGTACCCTACCAGACCGCCCACATATCCGTAGGAACTCTTGACATACCCGCTCACCACGCACTCCTTGATCGTGCAGTCCACGGCTTCTCCAGCAAGGATGCCCGTATAGTCTGCAGAGGCGGCGATATTGTTGTTGTCGGTCTGGAGCCTCAGACCAGTTACGCTGGATCCGGCCCCCAGTTTCGCGAAGAAACCGACATGGGTCTGGTCAATCACGCCATTCACGATGTCCGGGGTGATGCCAATGGCCGTGTTGGACTTAAAGCCGAAGTTCTCGATCACCACGTTCTTCTCACATGCCAGGTGCCCCAGGAATGCAGTCGGGCTGCCACCAGGGTTCAATGCCCCGCCGATGGGGATCCAGGAACCGTTCAGGTCATAGGTCCCGTTCTCGATCAGGTAGTACACATCATTGTTGTTGTACTTGGACGGGTTCTGTGCGATCGTCACGGCAAACAGGCGCAGGTCTGCCACGCTGTCGATGATATAGGGATTCTCTTCCGTTCCCCTCCCGTCATCATACAGGTTCCCTGTGCTACCGTAATTGTTCGGCCACAACCTGCCTGCAGCAGCAAAGGTGCTTGTCTGCGCATCGACCATCAAAAACTGCAGGAACTGGTATGCCTGCTCAAAGGGTACATGGCAGATCCAGTCATAGATCACGTCATAGCGGTAAGAGAACGTGCCAGCCTCCTCATCAATGATGTTGGCACAGTTCTCCGTAGCCCACTCCCAGAACTCATCGGAGTCATATTCTAGGGCATAGGAAGCAAGCTGCTCCTCTGTTGCGCCTTCCGCCCCCTTCTTATTGATATCGTGCCATGCACGTACCTGGTCTTCTGACGCTTCCGCAAGCCATGCGAAAAATTCCGCAGAGCCGAACTCCGGGTACTCGGAAACTGCCAGCAGGGTATCGGAGCTTAAGAAGAACTCGTCCATGAATGCCTTTGCGTCCTCATACCCCGCATCCACCATCCATTCCAGGATTGCATCCATGTCATAGAGCCACTCGCCGTCCTTTAACTCGGCCGCATCTTCGTAAACCCATGCCCAGAATGCGTCGGTCCCGAAGGGGATCGCGGCTCTTTCAGCGTCAGAACTGGTAGCCTTGTCGGTATTCAGGTAAGCTCCGGCGACTGCGTACCACTCTACGATTTCTTCATCAGATGCGCCGGAAAGCCATTCCACGAACTCGGCGGAACCAAATTCGGGATAATCGGCGAACGCCTTGCTGGACAGATCCAGGTCGCCGGATAGGTCTTCGTCCTCTTCCTTTTTCTCCTCGGCATTCTCCGTCCCTTCCGCTTCCTCTGTTTCTTTTGTCTCCTCCGGCTGTGATCCCTTTGAGGCTTCCCCATCGTCCAGGATCACGTCGTCCAGCTTATCTTCGCCATCTTCCCTGGACTTGCTGGTTTCTTCGTCCTTTTCATCCTTATCGGATTTACTAGACTCATCAAATGCCTCAGATGCGCCCTCCTGGCCATCCGCCCCGCTGGACTCTTCGGATTTCCCGGCTTCTGTGTCTTCTGAAACTCCAGATTTGCCGGAACCGTCAGCCTCCTGGGACTCTCCTGATCCTTCCTCACTGCTTTCTGTTTCCTCTGTACCTTCCGTGTCTTCACTGGCCAATCCCTTCAGGATCTCTTCGGAGCCTTCCTGGTCCTCAATACCCGCGCCTTCCGCAAGGGCATCATCCTCTTCGTCGGCAAACGCCGGGACCGCAGGCGCCACTGTCGGGAGCGCGGTAGCAACAGATACGACTGCAACGGTATACCGTTTCATAAGCTTTGATCTGTTCTTTCTCACTGTGCAAAAACTCCTTTCTTATTTGCCTTGTCCGTCCAGCCGGAATGACGGCCGGAACAGTATCATAGACAGTATGGGAGATGCCCGGGATTTTTGTGGCATTTTCCAGCCTTCCGTTGAAAAATATTTCCAGCCTGCCGCTGTCCGGCATGTAGATGGGTCGGGTTTCCAGCCAGAAAATGCCCATTTTCTGCGGATAACGGTTTTTTTGACTGTTTTCTTCCTAATATAAAATAAGTTTCCCGTTTTTGCTTATCCGCAAAAACCCGGGGAAAGCTTCTGCCTTCCCCGGGTTTCTGCGGATAACATTTTTTTCTGCTGTTTTTTTGTGTCACTGTTCCTGGTACACTGCGTACATCGGCCGTATCCCGACACTGCATGTCTTTTTGACTGCTTCCCGGTCCTCACCGGCCTCCGCCCTCCGTACCGTATAGTTTCCCGGCTCCATCACATAAGTGGCTCCGTCCGTGCAGATCTGCCATGTCCGGCCGTCCATGGAATATTCGTACCCATAGGAAGTCCCGTTTATCCGGTACCTCGCCGCGGACTCCTGATCCCACAGCCCTTCCGGGTTGTCCCTGCGCCGCATGGTGTAGGTCCCCGCGCCAGGTACCGGCGTGAGCGTCTGCAGACATGCGTTCCAGGTCGCCCCTCCGTCAGCGGACCATTCCATAGACGGATCCGTGGAAGCCAGTACCTGCACTGCCGCAGAAGCATTTACCTGATACGAATATCCTTTCACGCGCACCAGGCACGCCCGGCCCACGCCGACGGCGGTCTGCCCGTCCGAACACGGGTTCCAGGTTGCCCCGTCATCCGTGGAATATTCCTGCCCGCCTGTGGTGCCTTCCAGGACATACATGCTTCCCGAGAGCACCGGAGTCACGGCATCCCCTGACGCTTTCCCCCGCACCAGGTAGGTTCCCGGCCCGGATACCACGGTCGTACCGTCCGTGCATGGGCTCCATGTATTCCCGTTATCTGCGGAAAACTCCATGGCAGAGGTGGTACTTGGGATCCCGTACTCTTCTTGCACGGGATGGGGCTCAATGGTGCCGTCTTTTAGGTTCACCGTATAGACCATGTCGTCCGTCCCATACACAGGGGTCCTCAGCCAGTAGGAAGTAAGGTACTGCCCGTCATACACGGCATCGATGTTGTCCCTGCCGCTCCTGTCGAATTTCCAGAGGTAGTCCCTCATGTCCAGCGCTTCCTCCACGGACGGGATGAACAGCTGTTCTTCCAGGTACTGTGAAACGTTCCGTTTGTGCCTGGTAAGGTCTTTTTCGTTCAGGGCTTCAAAACTCCCTGTGGCGGTAGAACCCTCGTACTCGTTCTTGACCCCGACATCCATGGTGACCAGGCTCCCCGTCTCCCTCTGGTTCTCCCGCAAAAACTGCCGGATGACGGAATAGCGGTAATTGTTGTTCTCCCCGAAGAAACGGGTGTCCCGCTTGGTATTGTCCTCATTGAAACCCAGCCCTTCATAAGACGGGATAACGGTGTCGCACAGGAAGATAGCCATCGTCTTGTCTAAGTTGGAATTGTCCTTGTAGTTGTCGTTCACGCACCGGAATAGGTAAGATTTGCCGCCGATATGCCTGGACTGGAAATCCCCGACCTTCCAGCGTCCACTGACCGTGCCTTCCACCGCACCGCCCGCATCCATGAAGATGACCGGATGGACCGGTTTCGTCCCCGCTTCCTCCGGGGATACCCTAGTGCCGTTGCTCAAGGCTACCAGGCCGTCCTCCCCGGACCCTTCATGGAGGACCGTAAGACCTGACGGGAACTTATAGACGTTCGCCGCCTGCGCCCGGTATGCCCGGTATTCCTCCAGAGTCAAAAGCCCAACAGACCGCCCGTCTGCGGATGTGAGGGCATCCCGGCTGCTCAAGCCGTCCAGGAACTCATCTTCCAGGTAGGCCTTTAAGTCACTCGACATGTAATCCGCCCGCCCGTCCGCACTGTAACACCCGTAAGTTGCCGGCTGGAGCGCGTCGATCGCATACAGCAGCTTTTTACCCGTGCCTTTGTAGTCCGTGTCGATGCAGATGAAATTGATGTCCACGGGGTCTTTGCCCAGCGACCCGGGGTTCCAGGTCACGGTGATCTCGTCCCCAATGTTCATCGCCATCATCGCACCGCAGTTATCACACATGCCGTCATGGTTTGCGTCCTCATGCCCGTATGCGTGGAAATAAGTGGTCTCGGAATAACCGCATTTCCTGCAGGTGCGCGTCTCCATCCCCGTCACCTCGCAGCCTGCTTCCACGCAGCTGGTCACTTCCATATCATGGGTGCAGGTCTCCTGGTTCCAGGTACGGTTGAACATCACCCGCACCACATGGTAGGACACCCCGTCCAGGACAAACTCATCCAGCTTTTCGGTTGAATAGTTTGCAATGCCGTACCGGGAGATGACAGTGCTGACCTCCGTTGTGGCCGGGTCGTAATCCCGCCCGATCACGATATAGGAATGTGTTTCGGCATCCACGGTGAACACCGCCGCTTCCGTCAGGAGCCTCCTGGCATCCCCGGCATTGTCTGCGAACAGGTTCTCATACCCGTTCTCGTAATACCGGTGGTAGGTGACCTCGTACTGGTTGGCGTCCAGGTTCCACATGACGAACTGCTTCGGGCCATTCTCGTCAGCCTCCCAGATATCGCCGTTCCTGTCCCGGAATGTGTCCGGATAATGCAGCGTCATATAGCTGTGGCTGTTCCCGGTCTCAAAGGCCATGTACCCTTCCACGGGTTCCAGCACGTCATTCCCCTTCCCGTCCGTGAACCGGATCTGGTAATCATTCTTCTGCTGGTTCATCGACTGTTTCCCATCGATCGGCTCGCAGTAGAATACTACCTGCTTCCCGTCCTCGTCCAGGAGGAAGGAATGCTCTGTGTCGTCCGGGAGGCGGTATCCGGGGATCTGGATCCCCTGAACGGATACTGTTTCATCCTTGCCGCCGACCCCTGCGTACACGGCCACGTCGTTCCAAGAATCCTCTTCCCGGTAGACCACGGTATAGGAGTAAGGCACGGTCCTCTTGATGGCGTCGAAAGCCGCCTGGGCTTCCTTCTTCCATTTGTCCAGGAGGTTCCCGGAGCCGTCCCCTTTCTGGTACTTGATATTGTACTGGCGATAGACTGTACCGTCCATGCGTTCCACATAAGGCCCTTCCTTCATGGCCCGGTAGACCACGCCGTCCTCGCCGTAGATGGTATCCGGGTAATCAGCGTAGATGGTATCCCCTTTCCTCGTGAACCCGTTCCTCCACGGCAGGAGCTGGTTCCCCAGTTCGTCCGTAAAGGTCATCAGCCATTCAGCGCCGTCATATTTCCCGGTCACGTTGTTGATCACGGGAGGGTTCCCGCTGATCCGGTACAAGGGTACAGTCACATAATTCTCGCTGGTCTCCGGGGTCACGATGAAGAAATTGGCTTCATCCGTGCGGAATGCGTATTCCGGGAATGTGTTCCGGTAATAGATCCGTGTCCCTGGCTTTGCCTTCCCGGTCATGACCGCAAGGACACTCTTCGTGTCCACAGCCTTCAGCTGGATGGAATACCCCACTTCAGCTGCTTCCGCGTTATCGAACTCTTCCGTCCGGTAGTAATAGATATAGAACTCGTTCACGTCCACCTGGGGCTCCACCGTGAACTCCATGGTGTCCCCCTGGGCGATAGCCTCGTAGGTCCCATCAGGGAGGTTCACTTTCGTAAGGAAGGAAACGGAGATATCCGTCCCGGCCGGGGCCGTGCCTATCCTGTCATCGAAGATCTTCATGTCCCGGTCATGGTAAGACACGAAATGGACTACGTATGTCCGGATATCCTCGATCTCAACCGGTTCCGGAGTCTCCTTGACGTAAATGTTCATGGCATTATTCCCGGCATTGGATGAGACCAGTACGCTGGCGGGGATGCTGCTCAAAAGATCATAGCCCTCCACGGCAAGGTCTTCCTCCGTGAAGGGGACATCCACCCGGCTGCCTGCCCGCCCTTCCATTTCTTTCGTAAGGAGGACGGCGCCTGTATCGATATCCGTGATGCGGAACTCAAACTTCATGATCCGGTAAGGGATGTAGAGCACTTCGAAGGTGAAATCATCCTCCGTCACGGTAAACTCATATTCCTGCTCCGTATCCATGTCATACCCGTAGATCTCGTAGTCCGGGCGTATCACGGTGCCGGACAGCGCAGTGCCGGAGAAAGTCCGGATAACGTTCCCGTCCGGATCCACGCAGCTGACTGTATATTCCACACTCCCTGCCGGGAGCACGTACTCATCGCTGATGCACCATGCGGTGAAACGGTTCCCCCGGGTGCTCTCCGTAGCTTCCACGGTGAACGGTGTATCGTCCGCAAGCGTGTAGCCTTCCGGTGCCTGGCCCGGGCTGATCTCGGTCCCTGCAGACGCAAGGCCGGATTCGGAGGCGATCAGTTCGCCCGTATCCCTGTCGCAGTAGCGGATCAGGTAATAATAGGTCCGCCCATCTGCTTCACCCGGGGTTGCGGTATCCGCACCGCTCTCCTCCTCTACGCACGGGATAGTGAAGGTCTCCCCATCTTCCTCAACTGTATAGGAATCCTGTACCCCATCCCCGATCCCATAGCCTTCCAGGACGATCTCCGGGATGCTAAGGACAGTGCCCCCTTCCGCTATCCCGGTCTTGAATCCGATCTGATTCCCGGATGCGTCCACGAACACGAAGCTGTAAGAGCATTTTTGGCCCTTATCCTCCCCGCCTTCCGGTTCTTTTCCGGGATCTTCCGGTCCATTTCCGGGATCCTTTCCGGGGTCTTCAAGGTCTTCCGTGTCATTTTCCTCCGGGCGCTGCTCTTCGTACTTGATATAGAAAACGCTGCCGTCAGAAGTGACTGTCACGGCATGGTTCTGGTTCTCGATCTCCCGGTATCCGTCAAATTCCCTTACCGGGATCCCCGCCTTTGAGCCGGCCCTGGCGCTTCCGCTCTCCTCGCCGAGGAGCGTCCCGTCCATGGCTGCGTAACGGACCGTATATCTGCATTCTGTACTGTCTGCGCCATCCGCTAGGTAGAGTACTGTGAATGTCACATTCCCCACAGGGAGCGTCTTTTCATGGCTCTGCCCTTCTTTTTCCCGGTACCCGTCAAAGGTCATTGTTTCAATGGTGATCCGGCTCCCGGCTTCCCCTTCCCCGGACGACGTATGGAGGACTTTCCCGTCCGTGCCTAAATGGTACACCGTGTAGGAGCAGGAATAAAAGTCTTCCTTTGTTTCATCTTCTTCCATATCCAGGCGGGCGTAATACAGGGTGAACACCTGGCCGTCCAGATTAAGCTCTGCCGAATCCTCCTGGTCTCCGGCCAAGCAGTACCCGTCAAAAGCGCATGCCGTGAGCCTGACGTTTTCGCCGGGATCCCCTTCCCCGGTCTCTTCAAGAAGGCTCTCCCCTTTTGGCCCGATATGGCGGACTGTATAGGCATACCTCTCCTTGCCTGTATCTTTCACATAGACAACATCAAAGACGGCATTGTCCTGGGCCAAAATCCGGCTGTCCGGCTGGCCCGGCTTCCTTGCATACCCGTCAAAGGCTTTCTGCGGGATCCAAATCTCTCCCCCAGGCCTGCCGCTGCCTACCGTTTCGGAGAACACGAATCCTTCCTCGTCCACGTAGCGGATGCGGTACGAATAGGATACCTGCTCCTCCTGGCTGCCCTGGCCCGTCCCTGCGTCTTTTTCATAGACCACCGCGAACACAGCCTGGTCCATGGTCAAGTGGAACACGGACTGCCCGGCGTCCCGCTTCCGGTAGCCTGCGAATTCTTTGGCATCTGCAGTGATGACGGAATCCTTAAGGGCCTTCCGTTCGTAGGAAGCCAGCAGGTTCCCTTCTGTATCCGTATAGCGTACTGTATAGGCATACAGGGTCTCCCGATGTGTCTCGTCCGGTGTCCCTGTCCCGTCCTCCGGCTTTTCCCCGGGGTTCCCGGTCCCGGAATCGGGATCCTGGTTCCCGGATGAAGTGCCACTCCCTCCGCCATGGCTTCCGCCTCCAGAACCTCCGTTGCCTCCGGATGAGCTGCCTCCCCGGCCTCCGCCGCCCCCGGAAGTCTTGGCTGTGGACATCTGTGTGCTGCCCCCGGGTGTTGGCTTGGTCTGGTACCCCCGGCCCGGCACGTAGACGGCAACCCCGTTCTCAGTCCACTGCCCGTCCTCGTTTACAGTAAAGCCGTCCGGCGTAGTACATGCTGCGGCCATCTTCCCGTCTGCCCCGAAGTAATAACAGTACCCGTCCACCCAGGCCCAGGCATTCTCTATGGCTGCCCCGAAGGACCCATTATGCTCGTTAGTCAGGAAATACCAGATGCCATCTATCAGCTTCCACCCAGAATCCGTGACTCCGGACGCATCCAGATGGTAGAGGTGTCCGTCTGACGGGTCACGCAGCCAGGCATCCGACAGGTATTTCCCGTCCTCCCCCATGTACATCCACTGCCCGTCCTTTACTTCCCATGCCCCGGCTACTGCCGCAAATGCTGGCGTAGCACATTGGGCGACGGCCAGGACCGCCGCAGTGCTTTTCCTGAATCTGTTCCTATGATGCATGTTTGCTTCCTCCTATCTTTCCCCCGACCCGCCTTTTCCTCTGCCAATACGCCTTACCGTTTTCCGGCCTGCACTGCCGCTTCTGCCTTCGCCTGCTTGTCCTTCTCGATGACCTCCTGGCGGTGCGCCAGCATCTCATCCGATACCTGGAGGGTCAGGTCCTCCCGGCTGATCCCGGACCGGTCCAGCATGATCTGGGCGGCAGTCAGGAAATTCGTTTTGAATCGTTTCTCGTCTTCCCCGCTCATCTGATGCACCGCCGCCACTGCGGAGGACACCAGGAGGCTCACGGCATCACCCGGATGCTTGAAGCCGGCCATCTCGATGGAACCCTCCCTCTTTTCCAGGAACTCGGAAGGGTCTTTTTCCGAACGGACAGCGCCCGTTACCTTCTCTGACAGGATGATTGCGCTCTCACATTCCGTCACCGTCTTTGCCGTGTGCTTGGCGCCCGGCAGGCGGCTTTCCATCGTGACGCGCACCGGGCGGGTCAGGCATCCCGGCTTTTCATCCTCTTTCGGCATATATGCGTTTGGCTCTTTTAATGGTTTCATAATCTGATGCTCCTTTTCATTTTTTATATTTCCGCCTGACTTCTGGCGGCTTAATGAAATTATGGAGCATCTGCCCGTTTTCCCCGGGATTCTCATTTTTCAGGTGCCAGCCTGTCCTCCAGGGCCACCCGCTTCCGGCTTACATCCTGTCCGCCACGCCGGATGACGCCGCGTGCCTGACGCAAAGATCTATGCACATGCTGCCCGGTTCCAGGATTCCGACCATCGCCAGGGCGTCATTGACATATGCTATGGGCGTCTTATACCGCCGTTTCATGACGTAATACAGTTTCACCTCCTTTAAGAACGGGATTGCCTGCCTGGAAGACATGAAACGGATACAGTCCCTGCTGGTACGGCAGCCGGCGAACGCCTGGAGTGCGTATATCAGACAGATTCTGGCATTCTGCTCGGCCCCGTACCCGCCGGAAAAAAAACAGCGCGGAAATTCCTTCCTATGCCCAGTGAACACGGAACGATAAAAAGCTGTCACAAAAAACTCCTTCGGGAATCTCCCCAGATACTCCGGGTACATCAGGGAATAGAGATAGACCATCTTTTCCGGCGGCGAAATCTCCAACGGGAGCTTCATCTCTTCCACAAGGTTGCCCAGCTTCATCATCTGCAGAACCGGCTTGGACAGCTTATGTATCGTTTCCTCCGACCCCCAGTGCAGGTAATACTCGCATGCGTACCGGCACAGGTAGCCGATATCGCTGTTGGATAATGCGTCCCTGCTGACTTCATGCAGGATGGCGCTGCTGTTGCCGCTGTATACGACGTCGTATAGGTAACAAAGATCCACTTTTTCCATATTTTTTCACGATACCCCCTTCTCGGTAAAAAGATGGATCAAAGCGGCCATTTTTCGTTCCCAATTTGCGGATAAAAAAAAGGCGGAAAAAATCTTTCCGCCTCTTGCCTATGTTTTTGATGTCTTACGCCAGATGGAAGAGCTGCAGGACCAGGTGCCTGGATTCTGGATGCAGCACCATGACGGCCCCGATGAACGCTAGGGCAACGTAAATCAGGTACAAGATATACTGAGCCCCATCCCTCATGTAGGACTTCCATGTCTTTTCCCTCAGGTAATATCCCTTATCCTTAATGCCGTTCTCCTGCCGGAGCCGTTCCTGCTTCTCTTCCTTCTTCCTGCCATTCTCCCTCTTTACTTCCAGGATATCCATATACTTTCCCACAAAAAATCCTCCCTTCATACCTGTTAAGGCTGGATCACGCGCATGACCATGTCCATGAGCCGCTGGAAAAAATCCTCCTTGGCATATTCCTTGCCCGTATGGAACGGATCCGGGATGTACGGCATGAAATCAGTCGTTTCCCCCTTGTCCATCATCATCGAGCGGATCTCCGCCTGGTCAGAGGGATCTGTAAAATTGAACACTGTCAGCGCATCTGAGAACATCGGGTCCGCAAGGGCGTCCTCCGTCCGGAATATCTCGTTTGGCTTGTTCCCGCACAACAGGATCCCGCAGTCCCCTCCAGCAAACTGCTGCTTATTGAACGCCGCATCGGCAAGGTTCCCGAAATCGCAGACGACATAGTCGTAAAGCGGGTTCCCTTCCCGCAGGGCACCGATCCGCTCGCTGCCGAACATATGGATCCCTAAGCATGTTGTCCTCCCTGTCGCCCTGTCCAGGGCGGCCCCTTTATAGATGTTCGCTGCACCCCAGATGTAATCCTGGCGCGACATTTCCACGTAGCAGGCGTCGTACCCGCTCTCCTGTAGAAATCGCACTAGCTGCAACGCCAGTGTAGTCGTCCCCATCCTTGGGATGACTCCAGCGATATGTATGATACCTTCCATGTTTCTTCCTCCTTACTTCTGTTTCTCTGTTATATTCCCTAATTCCTTGGATTACTCCACATGCTTCCATGCTCGGCAATTCAATTACCGAGTAGTTGGCAAGCTCCAGGCGGTTAGTGGCCGCAATCACCACCACGTCATTGGAAGCCGGTCTAACTCCTGCATGAGCGTCACAGTGACCCGCCCAATCTCCCTATCCGGACTCCCGCCCCCGGGCTTTGCCCGGTTGGCACTGATGACGTCTACCTCATCGAGCATGAACACGCACGGGTTTGCGGAGGCATATGTGAAAGCCTACACGATGTTCTTTGAGGTTCCGCTCATAAAGCTGTCTACCACCCTGGAAAAATTCAGGTAGCAGAACGGAAACCCCATCCGGTATGCCACATACCTGCCGAACATCGTCTTCCCGGTGCCGGGAGGCCCGTACAGCAGGGTGGTGTTCCAGTAGGGGATCTGCATCTCCATCAGTTTCCCGCTGACCCTCGCCATATGGGAGATCTCCCCGTAGATCTTCCTGCAGTTCTCCATCAGGTAATACCGCCCCTCCTTGAAGGACATTGACATATCCTTGCAGAGCATGATGTCCCTTAAATTACCCGGAAACTCGATCATGTTTGCGCCCTCAGATGTGAGGATTGCCTTGTACTTGTTCACGAACCACCTCTTCTTCAGGGTCTCATCCGCATCGATAGCTTCTACTGCCATCTTCCTGGCTAAACGGATATCATTCTCCGCAACCGCCCGGATAAGGCGCTGTGTATGTTCATCCAACCCCATTTTTTCTTCCCTCCTTTTTTCTTTCTGGGAACACTCTGTCCTACCCTGCCATCTCGGCAAGCATCCCGGGCAGGGCGCAGTCCCTCTGGGCAGGCTCTGCCTCCCCATAGCGCCCAAGCGCCCGCCTCGTCGCCACAACCGCAGCCCCCGTCTTCGCCCTTGTGAACGCCGTGTTCAAAAGTTCCCCGGATGCCATATGGCACGCTTCCTCCGGCAGCACGGTGATGCAGAAGTCCGCCTCCGTCCCCTGAGCACGGTGGATTGTCACCGCATAGGCCAGCGCCATCTCCGAAGCATCGGAGATCTCCAGCGCAAGCATCCGCCCCGGGAGGCTGATGCACAGGATACCCCCTTCCGCCCGGACGAGCGTGCCCGCTTCTCCATTGTAATAGCCGTACTCGTAATTATTATGGGTCATGATGACCGGATCCCCGGCATAAAATCGCACCCCGTTGATCCATATGGGGTCGTCCGTCTTTTTAAACCTCTCCTGCATCTTCCGGTTCAGTTCAAATACCCCGCATTCCCCCTTTTTGACCGGGCTTAAGACGAGGGGCATGGAGGGGAACGCCTCCGCCTCCCGGATCACCCGATCCACTACGGGCTCCCCTTCCCCGCACAGGGAGATCTTGAAATCCCGGTATTCCCTGATCGGCTCCCCGGCAAGTGCCGTCCTAGCATTTTTCGCCATGCCCGATGCCTCGTCCTGCCTCACCAGCTGCGTCAGCCGGAAGACCGGAATCACGCCGGATCCGATCAGGTCACGGAACACCTGTCCCGGGCCGACGCTCGGGAGCTGGTCCGGGTCCCCGGCCAGCAAGACGGTCGTCCCGCTTTTGACGGAACTTAAAAAGCACGCGAACAGTTCCGTGTCGCACATGCTCATCTCGTCCACGATGATGAAATCGTAGTCCAGCGGCTCCTGGCGCCTTGCCCCGCTGTCAAAAGGCTTCCGCTTCATGGCCTTATGCATGGTCAGCCCTTCTTTCCCACTGACCTCCCCTGCACGGGAAGCAGCCCTGCCAGTCGGGGCGCACAGCAGGATGCCCGCATCCGGGCATGCTTCCGCATAATACCGGATCAGGCCGTTGATCACCGTGGTCTTTCCGGTGCCCGGGTACCCGGTCAGGGCCGCGACCCCGCCATGCCCGAAGATCTCGAACACCTTTTTCTGCTCGTCATTATAAGGCATGCCGGTTTCCTGCCCGATCCTACCAATCTTCTCCATGGACGGTGCCCCGGGGAAACGGCAGGAAACTTTCAGCCTCTTCAAGTCGTAAACAATGCTCTCTTCCGCCAGCTTGAGCCTCCTAAGGATACATGCTCCTCCCCTCCCGGGCCGCATGTGCAGCATCCGGCGTCATAAGCCGTGACCGACAGCACCTCGTCCGGGATGGCGGTGCCGCCGTCCCACACGGAAAGCCTGGAGCAGTGTTTTAAGAAATCCCCCATGGGCATCCGGGTGTTCCCGTTTGCGGCATCCGATTCCAGTACGGTCCAGATCACTGCCCGGACCCTCCTGGACGCCCATGCGTCCATGCCGCTTTCCTTTGCGATGGCGTCGCATACCTCGAAACACGCCTGTTTTTTGTACATGGGGCCGTATGGGTCGGACAGTACATATGTCTTTGCCCCGGAACCATGCTCCTTGATGACCTGCATGGCGCTCAGGTAGGGAAAACCCTTCCCCATCAGCCAGACGTAATCCTCGTTGCTGCTCACCTGGCTCCTTAAGAAACGGATGACGGAGCCTGCCTTTGATGGCCCGATCCCCGGGATCTGCATCAGGTCTTTGATAAAATCCGGGCGGTCCAGGTAGCCGAACACGTCCTCCCCCAGTTCATCCGTGATGGCCCTGGCGGTCTTTTCCGATATCCCATCCGCACAGCAAAGGACTGCGACCGCCTCTTCCTCCGTGCTGGTCACGGTATGGGCAGAGCCGTAGGAGATACAGCCTCCCCCGTCCGGTCCGGATACGCCCTTGAGTATAAGGCGGGCCCCCGTCTTCACCTCATGCAGGAACCCCCTTGCAAGAAACCTCTTCCCGGTACCATCTTCAACAATGCGGAATTCGCTGATCCCGCTCCTGTCCGTATAAATCTCCTGTTCCAACAAGCACTGGATATCCACACAGGTCACCTCCTTGCACAGCATTGACTGCTATCAGTATGGCTGATCTTTTTCAGGCCGGTTTTTTGCGGATATCTATTTTTTGACTGTTTTCTTAGCGCATCCGGGCAGCAAAAAGCGCCGCACATGGACAATGCCACTGCGGCGCTTATCTGCCTGTGGGCCTTAGCCAGATGTCGCTGACCCGGCTGCATAAATCAACCCATCACCACATCCAGGTCTCCCCCGCCTCCGGCCATGGATTTCAAGGAATCCAGGACGTTTTCCACCGCCATGCGGCCTTCCTCGACCGGCATGTAGGCGATCTGCTCGGAGAGCTCATGTTCCTTCGCTTTAAAGCGCTCCGGGTAGAGCCTCCGCATCTCCGGATGGTAGCGGAGGAGGTTCTTTAAGTTGCTGACCCCTTCCGTGATTTCCGATGGTGCCAGCCCGTACTTTTCCGCCAGTTCAGCCGTCTTCACTTTGCCGTCGCCCAGTTCAAGGAAACACTGGATGATCTCGTCCCTCGGCTCCAGCTCGCGGGCGATCTCCAAAAGTCTCCCGAAGTTCACGTTGCTGATAGCGGATTCCTCCGGCCCGCGCATGGCGGACTGCCTGTCTGCCAGCGGAGCAGCCTCCGGGTCGTCAATGCTCGTCTTGGTGTTGCCTGCCTTCAGCTCCGCCAGCGCGTTCGTGATCCGGTGGAAGGGGCTGTTGATGCAGTACACATAATCATGCAGGGTAGGCGTCCTCCCGTATTTCGCGAACTGCCTGTCAACCTCCAGGATCTTCCTCTTGGTAGTTGCCACATGGGACTTGGTATCGTGTTTCATCAGGTTCACCTGGAGGACCATCTCGTGCTTGATCGCATTAAAGAAATAAGTCGTCGGCATACCCTTGTCAGGGGCGTATTTCGGGAGGGCCATGATGATCCCCATCCGCCCTGCCTGCATCAGGTCCTCGAAAAAGCTCCGGTCCTTTTCGACATACGTGCTGAACTTCCGGGTGATGATGTTGATGATGAAAAATTCCAGGTCCCTGCACGCACCCTCCTGCGCCGCCTGCTTTGCCATTTCGTTGCCGCTGTTAACGTCCTTGACATACCTCCTAAAATTCTCCCGGATCTGGGCAGCATCCTTGTCCTTGGCGAAGTGCGCCGTCTCGTTTAAGAGGAACGCACTGTCCTGGATGCCTTCGATCCGGTCCTTTTTCTCCTGGCTGTACCCTTCCTCCACATAGCCGCTCAAGTCGCTCCCGTAATTCCCAAGCTCCTCGCTGTACTCGCCCCTATACCCTTCCAGTTCCGTGAAATCCTCCTCCACGCACATCTCCTCTTCCTCATAGGCTTCCTGTGCTGGTACGCTTTCCTCATAATCCCACTGTCTTTCTGTCCTCATCTTTTTTCTCCTATTCTGCTGTTATTTTTCTGGTGTCTGCCTGACTACAGCCGTAGCCCTGATCCGTCCTCTTTTTAACGCCATCGGGATCAGACTAATGTAATACTGCAGTTCCTACGCGTCCGATATCCGTCCGCCCGTGTCCCCCATCCAGCCGTTGAGCATATCGCTGTATGTGGTCTCAGCCGGACACATTCCGACGTACCTGATGAAGCTGTTCACTTTTTTGGTATCATGCTGCAAACTCGTCCTCCTTCTGTATGGTTTCCCGCCATACTGCCTTTTTTGATGTCTGGACGGTTATAGGCAATGTCCGGCGGTTTTTCCAGTTTTTTTGAAAAATTTCCCGTTTTTTTCGGGCGGCCAAAAGACCGCTCCATGACGGAAGAAACAGCCATCCGAAGGCTGCTTACTGTCCTGCCCAGGGCGTCACTCCTGCTCCACGGCGTGGATCGTGAAGGCGAATTTCCCGTCCTCCCACCGCCCGCTGATCTCGGACAATTCGTTCGCATAGGTGAAACGGAGCGCATTCCCCTTCCCTTTGTTGCTGATGACATAATTCTTATTGCCAACTCTCGCGAATGCGGCGATGGGGACGAATGGCTCCCCGTGGCTGACATTCTCGACCGGAACCACAAAGAATTCCGGGCGTCTTGGCTCCCTGGAACGGAACTGGTCCAGGAACGCATCCGAAACCTGCTCCGGGCACTCCTTCTCCACTTCCTCGTTCATGGTATACATGCTCGCCGTTGTGTTGATCATGACCACCTCGGTGATAAAAGACCCGTTCTCCCAGAACCCGAACACGTTGAACTGCTTACGGTCGATCTCCAGGACAACGTATTTGATATGGCCGTCTCCTGTCTTGCATATAACGGTCCCGTTGGGGGCTTTTGCCCGGACGAAGATTGCTGACGGCACCTTATCCGGGTGCATCTCGATCACTTCCGTCGGCCATACCTGGATCATGTACGGCCCGACGACCTGGGTCCCGTAGGTCTTCTTTAACATCACGTAATGGGTATGGCAGATCCTCTCGCCCAGTGTCTCCTCCATGATCTGCGGGATCACGTCCGGCTCGGCGCTTTCCGTGGGCGTTTCCGGCTCCGGCGCTGCCTGCACGGTGTTCCTTACTTCCTGTTTCTTGCCCTTCGGCAGGAAGCGGGACAGTACTCCCATGGGCCTGCGCTCCGGCTCAGCCTGCACAGCACCTCCTGCGGATCCTGCAATCCCTGCGGGGCTTCCTCCTGGTTTCCCGGCCTCTTTCACCGCAGGCGGCTCTGCTTCCCTCTTTTCTTTCTTCCGGAATACATGGGGCGCTGTCAGAGCCAGCTGAGTGGGTTGGGGCGCTCCGGCTTCCTTTGAGGGGTTATCCCCACCATCCCCGTCATCTCCTTCATAGGATCCGGAAGTCTCTACTGACTCCATTCCCTTTGGCTCCTCCCCTGTCCCGAGAACCCTTGTGGCTTCAGGCAGCTTGCCGCTTCCTGGGCCTTCCTGCGTGACGGGTGCGGCTTCTGCCCCTGCCCTTTCCGATCCCTTCTGCGCCTCATCCTTTGCCGTTCCCGCTTTGCCTTCTTCCATGGGTGCATTCGCTCTTCTATCCGCCGAAGACTTCTGCGCCGGATTCTTCACTGTGGCTTTATGGAGAGGGCCAGACGCCTGGTCCGGGCCATCTTCATGACTGCCCGCATCCTCCCCTGCCGCACTGGGCTCTTGCGCAGCCCCTTGCGTTACCAACTCTTTCGCAGGCTCCTCCGTGGTGGCCTTGGCTGCTCCCGTATCCACACCTGGTTTAGCCGGATGCTCCGGCGCAGCATCCTTCCCATCCGGCATGGCGGGCACAGCGGGTATGGCAGGGATATCTGGCACCTTGGGCGTATCTGGCGCTTCCGCCGCCTTAACGTCCGTCCTGGCGGCTGCTATAGGAGGCTTTTGGGCGGCTGCCTGTGCGGTGGCATCCTTACACTCCCGCCTTATGTCCTGGGCAACTTTCCCTGCTGTCTCTGCGGGCTGTCCCTGTGTCGCGTCCCTTGTCCCGGGCTGCGGTGTCCCATGTGCGCCGTCCTCTGCCGTCTTTGCTTTCCTGCGGCGTTTCCTGCTTTTCTGTTCTTCCGCGATACGGCTTTCTTCTGCCTCCAGGAGCGGCAGGATCTCCGGCAGTTTCTCCTCAACGGCGGCAAATTCTGACCGCATGATATTCTTGACCGTCCTGGCAGGGCAGCTGTATGTGCGGCCCTCCAGGCCTAAGGTCAAAAACGCCACCCCGTCCCTTTCCTCGTATGAGGACTGGTGCCCGTAACGGATCAGGTTTACAAACGCATTCGCATAGATCCTCGACGCAATCTGGTAATCCGTCTTCCAGTCTTCCTTCCCGACGTATCTGTCCCTTAAGTCCGATACCAGGGACAAGATCAGGTACATCCTCTGTTCTGGTTTCAAAATACTCTCCATTGACTTCAAAAACTCCTTTCTATTTTTTTAACCTGGCTGGCCTCACGGTGCTTCAGCTATCCTCCCCAGACTCGCCGTCCGCGCCGTATCCCCCTCCTGCGAACATCTCCTGCGTTGCCTGGAATTCCTGCTGCTCTTTGATCTGTTCGCGCAGGGCCATGACGTCCGCCATGGAATGACATCCGGTCAAGTATTCCGTAGAATATGGCACGATTTCCGTCACGTTGTCCAACTTCTGGATCTCTGCCCCACAATTTTCACATATGAAGGTCCTGGTATAGTTCCTGACCTGAAGCTGCCCGTCAACGAAGACCAAGCCCCCTTCCTCGATAGCCAGGTAGTCATTCTCGGCAATCCCACCATAGGACTTGATGGCCGGGAAATCATGCCGATTGGAGTCAAGGTCTTCCTTGACCCGGTATTTCCTTTCAATGTCAATGATGTAGCTGCTGATCGGCGTTCCGCTTTTTTCATGTCTGTGGAATGCCGGCTTGCTGCACGCTTTCCCGATCACGGTGATCCGGTTGGAGATCTCTGCGTTCCGGCGCAACTCCGCAAGCCCCTGCTCTGGCGTATACCCCTGGGCCACCAGCCGGACGTAGATCGGGTAGACATATGCCGAATAGCCTTTGTAAAGCTGCGTATGGCCGCATTCCGCACAGGTGCAGGACTTGTTGTAGTCATTGGTGATCAGCGTGCCGCGCAGGGACACGATGTCCCCCAGGTGCCACTCCTTCATGAAATCCATGATCTTCTCATTGCCGCTCATGACAACGACCTCGTCCAGCCTCATCCTCTGGTCCTTTGCGCCGAAATCCCGGATCCCACGTATGACCGTGAAGGACGAGAGTACGCGGCAGATCCGGCTGTTAGGGTCCTGGCTGGACTCCCGCAAAAGGAGTGGTTCGCTGGATACCTGCCCGTATAGTGTTACTTCATTATGTCTTGCCATAGTTCTGGCACCATGCACGGTATGAGTGCATGGGTTCCTCCTTTCTGTTCTGTTCTCCCGTATAAAGCATGGGTGATAGTGGGGATTTTTAGGAGAAAAAATGCGCGGCATAAATCTTTTCCCATCCATGCTGCGCATTTGCCGCTTATTTCCGTCAGTTTATGCGGTTTTTCCGTGTTTTTTTATCTCCCTATACTTTTGGCACAGTCCCCCGGGAGATTTCGCCCCCTTTCTGCGGATAAGGTTTTTTTGACCGTTTTCCCCGGGGTCCCTCCCACGCCTTATGCGGCAGACATCTCCAGGGCCGCCTTCAGTTCACTGCTCCACATGGCCCCGTCCCAAATCAACGTCCCATGCGTGCAGTTGATCCCGTTGTAACTATTGTCCCTCGTTAGAGGGGAGGCAGTGCGGAAAACGCTTACGGTAAAAGAAAAACCTCCGTGTGCATGGGATGTTTATCCCATAGACGGTGGCCTGGGTGTTGCGGATCTGCAGCTTTTGGGCGGCTGCCCCTTTCCAAAAAACCTGCACGATTTTTCTTATCCATGTAAAATCACCTGGGTTTTATCTACAATTTTGCTTCTCCGCAAAAAGAAACCGGCCTTCCCGTGAACCATACTTACAAAGAAAAACAATCTAAGACATAGGAGGAGAAAAACGTATGATGCAGAAAAACACAGCCCAGGAAGAGGCAATCCGGACGGTCTACGGGCCAGTCCTGCTGGTCAGCTGCCCAGGATCAGGAAAAACAACGACCATGCTCCGCAGAATCCAGTACATGATTGACCAGGGAATCGACCCTTCGTCCATACTGATGGTCACCTTTACGGAGGCTGCGGCGAAAGAAATGAAGAAACGGTTTGCAGATTCTTACGGGGATGCCCCCGTGACATTCTGCACGATCCATTCCTTATGTTTTCAGATCATGTACGGAGCCGGCATGGACCGCTTCCACATCATGGATGTGTCAGAAACGAATGCTGCGTTAAAGGCCGCAGCCGGCACGACGGGGAAATACTTTGAGGATTTTAAAAATATCAAGAACGACATCGGGCTCTGGAAGAACACCGGGAGCTTAAAAGGCCGTTCCGAGCTCTCCATCACGGAGATGGAGTTCAAGACTTTCACAAAAGCATATGAGAACTACAAAGAAGGCGTGGACGGGCTGGATTTTGACGACCTGCTGATACACGGGAAGCGGATCTTTACGGAAATGCCGGACGTTCTCCATAAGTTCCAGAAGAAATTCCGGTTCATCATCTGCGATGAATACCAGGACACGAACCCCATCCAGAAAGAGATCCTTTACCTGCTGGCAGGAAGATATAAAAACCTGTGCGTGGTCGGTGATGACGACCAGTCCATTTATGGGTTCCGCGGAGCTGTGCCTTCCATCATGTTGTCCTTTGACAAGGACTTTCCTGGGAGCAAGGTCATCCATATGTCCACCAATTATCGGTCCGTCCCGGGCATCATCCAGCCGGCCAGTGCGCTGATCGGCTACAACAAGGACCGTTTCCCCAAGGACATCACGGCCTTCCGGGATGGCGGCGCACAGGAAACTGTCATTTATAACACCGCCCATGACCGCGACGGTGAGATGACCCAACTGGTGCAGGCAGTGAAACAGGCATCTGCAAGGCAGGGATTTTCCGGATGCGCCGTGCTCGCCAGGACGAACGCACAGCTAGAGCAGGTTGCGGGGGCTTTCTCCGGCAACGGCATCCCCTTCTCTTCCAAGGACGTGGTTAAGGACATTTACGAGCACTGGTGCTTCACGGACCTGTGTGCATACTTAAGGCTTGCGGACGGCATGGGCAGCATGGCGGACTTTTTACGCATCGCTAACCGCCCTAAACGGTACCTAAGCCAGAAGATGTTCTATCAGATGCCTTATGACAAGGCGGCCATCACGCGGGCTGCGGTCAAAAGCGGGAAGAGTTATGCCATCAATAGCGTAACGGATTATTTCACCCATATGCGGAGGCTTTCCTCCATGCCATTCGGGGAACGGATCCCATTCATCCTGAAGCAGATGAAATATTCTGATTTCCTGGATGAATATGCGGAGCAGTCCGGTATCTCCGATGTGGCTATGGATGCCAAATGCAGGACTTTTGCCAAGGATGCGGCGGCGTGCGGCTCGCTGGACGCATGGATCCTTTTCGCAAAGGAGCATGTCTGGGAGTTCCATCAGACTATCCGGGCGCACCGGGAAGACGGTGTGCTCCTTGCCACCATGCACCGATCCAAGGGCCTGGAGTGGGACCATGTGTTCATCATCGACTGCTGCCAGGGCACCGTTCCATACATACGCAAGGACACCCCATGCGACATGGAGGAGGAGCGCCGGCTGTTTTATGTGGCATGCACAAGGGCAAGGGAAACGCTCCACATCATGAACTATTCTGCCCGGAAGGGGAAGAACGATGTAGAAACCAAGGTCATGCCGTCCCCCTTCATCAGGGAGATGAGGAGTCCGTTAAAGAAACAGATCTCCACCCAGGCACAGAAGGAGATCCGCAAGAACAATATCGCAAGCATACGTTCCGGGTTCCGCACGGATGACCTGGGGCAATTTGCCAAAGGGGAGTTTGTGCATCATGTTTCCCTTGGAAACGGCACCGTGGTGTCCAACCGGAGCGGCATCCTCTCTGTACGGTTTAAGAGCGGAGTCAAGGTATTCACCTATTAACGTCACATCAGGAAAGATACTGGTATGAAAAATAACAGAAGCGGCCAAGCGCCGCATACAGTAAAAGAAAACGGGCACCAACGGTATTACCGGTTTTACCCTATCATTAACGGGAAAGACCAGGGCGTAGGCCTGTTCCATGTACTCGGTGATTCCGACATACCGGCAGCAAAACAGAAAGCCCTCTTACGGAGGTTTGACGAACATCTGCCGTTCCCCCAGTTCTATGAGGAGCATCCACATGTCCGCACGGAGGCATATTTTACAGAAGCGGGCATGCTGTTTTTTGAAAAAGACATCGAAAAGCTGATCAACCAGATCGAAAGGCACAGCATCTTCGATGTGGAAAAGAAAGTCCTGTCTGACATCAACGTGACATCCATCGTCTACCAGGACAAATACCAGATCCTTGTCCGTTGCGGTTAATGCTGGTTTTGCCCTGTCATTGATAGGGAATACCAGAGTGTGGGTCTGTTCCATGTGCTTAATGATTTCGACATTAGCGGCAGCAAAGCGGGAAGCTCTCCCAAGAAGGTTCGATATGAAAAAAGGCTTTTTTAGTGGAATTTTTCGGCAAAACGTGATAAAATCCCGTTTTCAACACTTGAAATGATTAACAAAGCCGGAATTCCTTGGAAAATAAGGAAATTCCGGCTTTTTCTATGGCTAAAATTGTTGTATATTTTTTCTAACTTAAAAATTTTTTTATCATTCGATTTAAGTCCTTTGGCCTATAGTGGCGTCTGTCCAATGGCAGCATAGTCAGCCGGGTCAGCGCATCCAGGGCTTTGCTACCTTTATATAGCGCCATATAGTCAATATCATGTATGTTTGTGACATTCATGTTCTTCAGTGTTGTCACCAGATGATCTGGCGTGACATGTGTTTTCTGGTCATCAAGCCGGGCTTCTAAAAGTCTGTATACAAGCAGTGAGGTATAACATATCAGAAAATGCGCTCTGATCCGTTCCGGCAGCCTATGGTTCACGGGGCGCCCGTCAAAGTTCGTTTTTATGATCCGAAAACATTCTTCAATCTGGTATCTTTTCTGTGATACCCCAAGGATTTCTTTTGCAGGATCCGCAAGATTCGTCGCAACAGCATAGTAACCATCATATTTTTCTTCCTCCGCAATCTTACTTTCATCAAGCATGTATTCCACAACCGCCTTTTCACCGGATTTTGTTTTCGAGACGCGTTTCATGAAACGCCTTACATCATTCGGGCCTTTTTTGATTTCCTCCGGATCCTTCAGAGCCAGCAGTTTCTTTGCCCGCTCTATCTGCCGATCCCTGACAGTCCTCTGGTATTCCATCATTTTTCTGGAAAAAGTGATGATAATGCGCTGCTTTAAGACTCCTTTTGCCTTTCTCTGTACCGTCCGTCCATTTTTCAGAACAACATCTTCGTAAAGTCCCAGATCCAGCACCTTGTCGGCCGTGATGACTTTATATGCGCAGTCTTTATAGAGCGTAAGGTTATCCGGATCATGCCGGTCAAAATTTTTCATTTCCTCAATCGTGACGGGCGAATCGTCTGAAAGGAGTTTGTAATCACAGTCATTAAAAACGGCTTTTTTCAGTGTGCTGCTCAGTTTCTTGATGGACTGGGTGACAATGAACGCCCTGCCACCCATGCTGTTGAACTTTCTGATATTGTAGGATCCAAGCCCCGCGTCGGCACAATAGATAAATTTTGAACCCGGAATCATTTTTAAGACTTCTTGTTCCAGAGGGACTGCCGTCAGCTGTTCGCTGGTGTTTCCAGGATGCAGGCACATGGTGATGGGGATTCCTCTGCTGTCCATGAACAATCCCATTTCCACTATGGGATTTGGCCGGTGCTCCTTACTGACACCGTATTGGCGCAATCCGGTCATAACCTCTCCAGTGACTTCGTCCACGATCTCGTCATCCGCCTGTTCACATTCAAAGTAGAAGTTTGTGCAGTCATAATAAAGTACGGAGGAATCCCTTTTTACAATGGTGTCGCTCTGCTTGTAGAGCCATGCCAGATAATCATCGTAATGTTCTTCCAAAAGGTCCATAAACCGCAGGATATGCTGATAGCGAAAGTCCGGCTTTTCATAATAGGAATCCAGCTTGTCCAGCATGGCGTATTTAGAAAGCGGCTCCATGATTCTGGAATAAACAAGAAAACGATGGATGGTGTGGCAGTTAAATGTCAGTTTCCTTTCGGCGGTCTTTTCCTTGAAGAAATCCTTGAGCCGGAGACCGGCCATGAAGTACTGCAGGAAAAAGTATCCAATGTTCAACTCCGTGGATGTGGAAGCCTCGTCATCCGTCTGTTCCACCCGTTCATTGTAATTAGTAGAAATGGTATATTCCACCTTGCCAACACGGTATTCCTCATTCATTTTCCGAATTTCTGCTTTCACATAGGAAAGGGGGTCGTCAGTTATTTTCAGAAGTTCGGAGTGTTTCCCGAACCGTTTGACATTTCGGGTCGTAACCTTTTTGCCGTTTCGGATTCCAACCTGAGCATAATAGATAGGATCTTTACTATTTCTGTTATAAAAGAGTTTCATTGTATCACCGCCATAGCAAAAATGAATGCCACCATAATTATACAACGTATACAACAAATAGACAAGCAAAATTTGACAAAAAAATACCGCATTTCTGCGGTTTGTAGAACTTTTATTCAATTACAAGTGTTGAAAACCCGTGAAAACCCGCATGACAGATGAAAGACTTTTTTTGGCAAAGACCTTTATTGGGAATTGCATTCTTATCAAAAATATCTTATAATTACTGATATAAAGTTAAAATAAGATATTAAAGCCTCTAAATTTCAGTTTTGTAAAGGTGTATCCTGCCATAGCAGCTAACAGAACACTGACCACAGTGTTGATGATTGCCACTTTCAGGAAGTTGACATAAGCCAGAAGGAGATGATAGTTTATAAATAAAAGTAAATTTTGAAAGAAAATATTAGGAAGGAATCCAATAAATAATGAACACATATGTTGCTAAAAGTCTCACCGAATATATAGAGATTGTAGAAAAAATAGGTAGTAATGGTACAGAAAAATGGTATAGGGGACAAAGTAAATGTGAATATAGGCTCTCTCCCTCAGCACTTCGCAAAGTATTCGCAATTGAAGATCAAAGTGGATACAAAATAGATCCCCCTCTCTTAGACAATACATGTAGTGGTTCTAATAATGTGGTAGCATTTTTACCAGTAGATCAAATGGTTGCTGAATTTAGAAAAAAGGCTAAAAATCACTTAGAATATGATGCGGGTACGATTATTGAGTGGGAGTGCATAGCACAGCATTATGGTATTCCAACACGGGTTTTAGATTGGACAACAAATGCAATTAATGCCTTATTTTTTGCAGTTGAAGATTGTCCAATAGGAAAAACAAATGAAAATGATATTACTCATTTTTTAGAATCACAAGGTTTTGGAAGCGGAGGTGGTGCAGTTTTTGTGATAGATCCATTAGAAATCAATAAAAAAACAGTTCCTATAAAAAATTTTGATAAGAATCCTATAATTTTTGACGCAATTAAAGATGCAGAAATACTCGAAACCTGTTTACATAGTATGATACCACCAGTGTGTTTCTCTGGATTCAATAAAGAAAAAAGAATTTCAAGACAAGCAGGGAAATTTTCAACTACTGGTACCTTAGTGTGGCCAATGGATTATTATACTGTACTCCAAAAACAAATAATAAAAATTTTTATTCCATATAATGCTTATGAAGCAATTCGTCATCAATTAAGTGCATTAGGAGTAACACATAATACAATTTATGTAGAAGATGATGAGAAAGATATAATAGCAAAAGCGATAGCCGAAGAAACAAGAAAAAGATTTGACTCAAAATTTTCTTAAATTCTATAATTAAGCTAGTGTAAAATAGTTTGTGTCTTTAGAAAAAAATGGCTCCTTTTTGGTAAGAATTCAGATATGACAATTCTTATCGAAAAGGAGTATTTTTATGGCAGTAGCTAAGGAGCACTTCGGACTCTAGTATAATTCACTTTAAATAGCAAACTGTTTGAAGATTATGGTATAATTGGACTATCGGAGGTACCAATTATGCCTAATACAATAAAAACTATATCTTTAACAGCTGATGATAAATGTTACTTAAATAAATTGCTGGCTCAGAGTACTTTGGAAGTTCGCATTTATCAACGTGCCAGGATACTTCTGCTCAAATCCGAGGGTGTATTATATGCAAAGCCCTCAGGCAACGACCAGCCTGGTCATGCCCGGGTTCCAGTCCACATGCTGGGTCTGGTAATCGCGCCTGCTTAGCTTCGTGTTCCTGAGCATTTCCTTGATGGCGTGCCCGTGGTTGTAGCCGTGGATGACATAGATAGTGATGTCCCCCCTTAACAAGGCGATGGTGTTCTTTAGCAGGCGCTGCGCCTTGGGGCAGGTCAGCCCATGCACATCCACATACAGTTCCCCATCTACGACGCTGAACCTCTGTATGTCGTCCCTTGAAAACACAAACTCAAATTTCTTTACTTGCTCACTCATGATCAAAATCTCCTTTCTCCTGATACCATTTTGGGGTGTATTTTTGTTGGCACGGGGATCATAGGACATATTTTGGAAATTTCAACTTTTTAAGAGAAAATCCCCTTACATTTTCCTTACACCGCAGCACCGCGCCAAAGTACCGCCGGGGCCATGGGGCAGGCCATCCCCCCTGTTATCCGCCCCGTTCTTCCATTCCATGATCCTTTGCTTCGCCCAGGTAAGCCCTTTCCAGGCTGTCCATGGCTTCATAAACGGACTTGTACAGCGATGCGTCATACGCCTGCCCTGCAGCCCCAAAAGCCTCCAGTTCCCGGCCGTCCGGCTCCCGGACAGCCTGCCAGCCCTTCTGCACCGCGTCCGCAAGGAGCCCGTCCCCGACCCTTGCCGCATCTTCCTTTATCCTCTCCGTCTCGTGCTCCAGCCGCCTGTTCTCTTCTTTCAAAAGCCCAGCCTGCTTCCTGGCTTCCTCTGCCCGTCCCCTGGCCGCTGCCGCTTCCGCCTCCTTCCGTTTCGCTTCCTCCCTGTCCGAGACCATGCGGGCCGCAGCCTGGGAAAGCGCCCCGTATTCCCCGGCGGAAAGGCGGACATACGCTTCCCCATTCTCTGATATGGCCCGTTTCTCCTCCGGGATGCCGCCCAGCGCCTTTTCTACAAGCTCCCCTACCGTACGGGCGTTCTGCTTTGACCTGGATATCTCCTCGATGCGCCTGTCCCGTTTGTAATCGTCGATATGCTGGTGGCGAGCCTTTACCGGCACCCGGTCTACCTTGATCCCGTGTTCCTCGCAGATGCCTATCCAGTGTTCCCGCATCATCTGGTCGAACGTCATCTTCCGGTTGTTCCGGCGGCCCTCCGGCATGCCCGGCTCCGGCAGCTGGACACCGGCTTCTTTCAGGGCGCGGTCCATGCCGATCCGCTTCTCCCCGTCCTTCCCGGTATAGTCCCAGACCCTCCGTATATGGGCATGTATGGTCGCCTCATCCTTGTGTACGGCATAATCCAGCACATGCATATGCCCCCCATGCTCCCGGTTCCATTCCTCCAGGTATTCCATGTAGCGGTCAAAGCATGCGTCAAACACCGCAGGATCTTTTACCGTGTCCCCCACGCTGCCGATCTGGAGGATCAGTTCCTCCGGGCAGTACCGGCCCATCCGCAGGTAATCGCCGGCGTCCAGCTTCTCCGCCCTATACCGGTTCTGGTCATGGATCATCTGCCCGTAATGTTCTTCATAATACTTCCGTTCCGCCGCTTCAAAGCCCATCCCCTCGTAGACGCACCAGTAACGGTTGTCCCCGAGCCTGGACAGGTCGATATGGTCCGCCTTCCAGACATCGAACGTCCGGTCATTATGGCTTGCAGAACCCTGCGTCCTGGAATTGTTGTGGGATACCTTCATCTCCCCGCCTCCTTTCCGTTACCCTATGTAATACCCGCACCGCAAAAGCCCGGCCCGCAGGGCTGCGTATTCCAGTTCCCGCTCTTTTCGGATCCCTTCCTGCATGGCGCACACGCGCCCCGCCTCTATCTCCTCTTCTAGTGCGTCAAGCAGCTTTCTGCTGGCCCTTTCCAGTTCCGAGCTGTAAGCACCGCCCAGGCCCTCCCTGATCTTTAACAGGCGGTAACCCCGCTCAGGCACCAGGATGCTCCCGTCCGCTTCTTTCAGTACGCCTTCCGTGCCATCCAGGTGGGACGCCTCTTCCTCGGTTTCCATGATCCGGCGCAGGATCTCCCTTGCGCTCTGCTCCTCGGCATCTGCACCTTTCTTGATCTGCATGGCTTGACGCAGGGTATAGATCCCCGGCTCCCGCTTGACCAGGATCCCTGTCCTTTCAAAGCACTGGTATAGGACTTCCCTGGATATCCGATCGAACGTCATCTTGCGATTGTTGTACTGGGATTCCTCTGCCTCCTGATCCGGGCATGGGATCCCCGCTTCTGTTAATGCCCCAGTCATACTGATCCTCAAGAGTCCCTCCTTCCCGGTGCAGTCCCATACCCTGCGGATGATGGCACGGTAAGGGGCTTCCCTGGAAACATAGGCGCCCAGGACATGCAGATGGCTCCCGTTCTCCCTGCTCCACTGGCGCATCCAGGAAAGATACCCTATCACGCATCCTTTAAATACATCCATCCCAGGTATGCCGTCCCCATTCTTCCCGCCTGCCTGTATGGACAGTTCCTCCGGGCAGGTGTGCTTCCTACCGTGCATGTCCTGGGCTGACAGGATGCGTTCCTTGTGCTGCGTCTTCACGCAGACCGCATTCCGGGCTTCAGCCATGGCCGAATACCGTTCCTTATAATACTGCAGTTCTGACCGGTAAGCGTCCTGCACCTGGTTCACGCACCAGCAGCGGGTATATCTTTCCTGCAGGGTTTTAAAATAGGCTTTCGCCTTCTTCCCGTCCTTGGGGAACGCCACCCGTTCCGTGTGGTGTGTCACCCGGACTGCTTTGGTTCCCACTGCTTCCTGGCTGCCCGCCTGCAATGCCGCATTGTTCCCTGTTCCTTTTCCCATCTTTTTTAAGCGGCAGGCCGCAGGCCTCCCTGCTCCGGTGCGGGAGGCCTGCCTGCCCTCCTCCTTTTCCCCTGTTTTTCCTCATAGGCGCCGCTGGCTAGTAGCTGCGGTTATTGTCCCTATAACATTTATACAGTGTGAAGGCTCCTGCGGCCGCTGCTGCGAGCAGCAGGAATGGCACTGCAGTGAGCATGGCCTTCAGCACGTCTGCGGCTGTCAGGCCATGGCCCGGCTCATCCTCTGTCTCCTGCGTGCCCGTGTCTCCGTCCAGCACCAGGCTCTGATAGTTCTTTTCCTGGAATTTCCGGATGATCTCCTCTTCTGCCGCACTTTCTTTCTCATACGCCTGCTTGTTGAAATAATAACGGGAATCCGTATCCGTGATCTCCCCGTCCCTCACCGTCCGGATCTCCAGGTCCCTCAGCTGGGTCTCCTCCCCTGTCCGGATGTCAAGGAAACCTCCGAAGGCGGCCCCTCCCGTATGGGACCAGACATAGGACAGGGAGCTGTCCCTGCTCGCAGATTCGTTGAAGGTGATCCCCGGCGTACCGGACTCCCGGTATTTCCCCGCAGGCAAGGTTACCTCTGCCCTAAAAAAGTATGGCTCCATGTGGAGGGGTATCGTGTAGGTTTTATACTCCCCGTCCACCAGCGTCAGGACTGCCTCGTCAAACGCATTCACTGGCCGGCACTGGACCAGCAGCGTCCCGGTGTCCGCCACGCCGCCGCTTAAGTCGATCTTTTCCATCCCGGTGTCCGGCAGGCCGTCATCATAAGAGCCTGAATCCCATGCGGTGGTCTCCCCCGCTGCGTCAAGATCCGGAGCCTCCTCCGCCCCTTCGTCCCCGTATAGGCTGCTGTATTCCACGGTGATCCGTATGATCCCGCCATCGCTTAAGTCCACCTCCCGGTCATAGTCCAGGTCATAATACCCATAGATGTCCCCGCTGACCCTGGCCCCAATCCTGGCGCGGCTGGATGCCGCATCCAGGTTGTAGCGGAACCCGGTATCCGCAGATACCAGGCATGGCGTCCCGTCCACGGAGACTTCCACTTCGATGGAATCATCCCCTGTCCGGTTATCCACCACGATGTTCGTGTTCCCGGCAAACGCAGGGAACGTTAAGGCGACGCACGCAAGGCCTATATACACAGCTATGGCGGCCGCACGGACGGCTTTCCTTACGGACGGCCTTCCTGCCCTGCCCTGGGCCTCCTGTTTGATTGTCTGGATCCTCATATCGATATAGCGGGGAGTTTTTGTATCCTTCCCGCTCCCTCCTTTCCTGGCTGCCTGATGGCAACTGTATATTTTTACTGGACTGCATCCCTATCCCTGCCGGAGCGATGTAAACCGCCCGCATCCCCGGTACCTGCGCATAGGCGCTCCCCAGAAGATGCCGGCAGGCTTACTTCCGTTGCGGCACGGTCAGTCAAGCAAGCTGACATATGCGATGAACGGGTGGCTGGAAGCTGCATCCAGGTCACGGATCTGGACACCGTACTTGGCCCCGACGGCCTCCACCCTCTTCCCGCCGCCGATATACATGGCGACATGGCCGTCCCAGACGATCAGGTCGCCGGGCCTCAGCATCTCCTTCGTGACCCTGCGCCCGTAGTTAGCCTGGGTGGACGAATGGTGCGGGAGCGAGATCCCAGCCGCGTTCTTATAGGCCCAGAGCGTCAGGCCGCTGCAGTCGAAGGTGTTCGGGCCTTCCGTCCCCCATACGTACTGCTTCCCGACCTGTGCGCAGGCCAGTTCCACGACCTGTTTCCGGGTTTCCGAACAATTAGTAAGGTCGAGGCCTGACGCATCGAACCCGTACCCGCTCTCGGTTTTCTGCAGGGCCTGCTTCAGCTTCTTTGCGTACTCACGCATCTTTTTCGCATCCTCGTAGTACTTCCCGTTGAACAGTTGCAGCGACCCGTCTGCTTTCTCCCCTTCCTCTTTCCCTTCCAGGAGGGCGGCACATAGGACGTCAGCTGCATTTGTTTCTGAACTCAGTTTTTTAAACTCTTTGATCATCATACCGCTGTTGGATTCCAGGAGTCCGTTGATGTCGCCGATGTTCTGGTCGATCCATACCGCAAACAGGTCGGACTGCGTGCTGACAGCGTCCCACTGCTCCCCGGTCTCCTGGGCGATCCCTTTCAGCCAGTCAGTATCCCCTTCGTCCCAGCCGCCGAAACCAGTGCCGTCTGTGCTGGAATGCGTGGGCGAGAATGTCCCGTCCGTCTTGATCCATACATAGGCGCATGCGCCGCAGGCCGCTGATTCGGAATGCCCATTGCGGATCAGGGTGTTGTAAAGTATGGTCAGGTTCTCCTTCTGCTCCGCTGACATGGATGAAATCCCGCCGAACCCGTAGCTGCTGGTGCTCGCCTTGCTCGGGTCATAGTAATAGGGATAGAAGATGATGTCCTCCCAGCTGCTTGAGAACTTGATCCTGGCCAGGAGCCGGTTGGCGTCCCCGTCCACGTTATTGACCTTGGCGCTGCCGATGTTCGACGGGATATCGGAATAGTAATCCATCCATCCGCGCCACTGCTGGCGGTCGATCTTCAGCTTGTCGCGGCAGGAGTCTTTTAAGAGGTCGAACTCCCGCTCCTCGAACCGCCTGACCGCCTCGCCCAGCTCACTGTGGCGGCTGATGAAGTTGAGCCAGGAGTTCCCCTTATACTGCTTTAAACGCTCCGTCACGATGGCAATCCTCTCAGTCTCGGAAGATGCCCAGTAGGGGTACGCGAATGCGTTCCCGTAGATATCCATGGCAAAAAGCGAGTCATCCTGTATGAGCGGCTTCGTGGAGTCCCCGCCCTTATCCATAGGCCTCCCGTACTGGTCCTCCTGCTCATGGGTCAGAGTCTTGTCGATCCTGGTCGTGGCTGTGATGCTGCCGTTCTGGGCGGTTTTCTTTGTACTGTCCTGGGTGAACCCGGTATAGGTCCCGCCAGGCTTTGAGATCTGCCCGCCGAAGGACTGGTCGGTCGGGTTATTGTTCAGCACGACCTCCACGCCTGCGCCCGCATCTTCCTCTAACTTTGCCGTATACTGGTTGGTCAGTCCGTCCGGGTTCATCGCCGGGCCACCATCCCCGTCAGGGTCCCCATCTTCATCATCCGGGTCCCAGTTCTCATCCTCCTCGTAATAAGCTACAAATTCTATATCATCTTCAGACACGATCTGGATGACCCGGCCCGGCTGCAGGAGTCCATCATATTGCCCGCTGTAATCCTCCCACCCGCGGAAGGAATGCTCCCATACCACGCTCCCAGGGGAACGCTTCAGGGTGATATAATCCCCGACTTTTGCATTAACCGTGGCGTAAACATCCCCAGGCTCCTGGTCCGTCACCAGGCTATCTACGTCTACCGGGTACCGGTACACAATAGAGACTGTCCCGTTCCCGCACGCATAAAACTCCGTGGTGGACTCTGTAGTAGTGAAGTTCTCCCCTCCTTTGACAAGCCGTGCTTCCCCGTCCTCGTCCTCATAAGACCAGAAGGATCCCCCGTATGCCGACGGGTCCGGGAGCTTGACCGTCCCGCCGACCTTGACATCCGCCTTCGTATACCGCTCGATCTCCTCCCCGTCCTCGTCATAAAAGTACAGGTCCGTCTTATCATAGTCCAGGATGGTGTCGTCCGGGACCAGGATGAAATCCATGTCCTCCAGTGCGTCCTCTTCCATATAGTCCTCGATCCAGAAGTCATCCCCCGGGTAATACGCCTCTTCCGTATCCCGGATGACCCAGCAGGAATAGATGTCATCCCGGTCCTTGTATTCATCCGGGAGATACTGCTTCCTGATGTTGGGGATCGTGACATCGCGTCCATAGCGAGCCCGCTTGTCCGTCAGGAGCGTTTCCCCGTCCTCGCTGTAAAAACTCAGGGTGACCCGGCCATCCTCCGGTACCGCAAAAGCCCTTGCCGGCCCGGGCACCAGGACGGAGGCTGCGGCAAAAGCCAGGACGGCTGCCACCGCCGCAGTCCATGGCCCTGCGTGCCCCCGTCTGCGCAGGGGCGGCCTTTTGCCCCTGCGCCAATGCCATTGGTTCTTCATTTCGCATGCCTCCTTCCTTAATTGATAATGATGGCGAACGGATCCACGACCGGCGTGCCGCAGCCTGCCGGATGCCCTCCCGGGAACGCCTCGAACAAGCACGCCTGCCCGCCGGACGTATAGAGGATCGTTTCGCCTGATACATAGATGCTTTCATTCTTCATCGCATTGCCCGTATAGGTCTTCCCCTGGTAGACCGCCTTCACAAAGCCCGTAATCAGGGTCCCCTGCTCGTTCGCCTTGGTGATACGGTTCCCATTGCAGAACACGTCGCGGACCCATTCCACGCACTGGGCGGATACTGCCCCGGCGTTCTTGTCCGCATAGGTGTGTGACGCTGTCGCGAACCACCCGCTGACTCCGTTCTTCTTCTGGGTCGGCAAAAGCGTCAGGTACTCGTAGAGGGAAAGCCCCTTTCTTTTCCCGTACAGTTCATAAACATTTGCCATCAGGGAAGCCTGGTAGCGCATGGTCACCTCGTTGGTAGCGCAGCTCCTCTGCTCGCCCATGCACATGGCCGCCAGGTATTTCAGCTGTGCGTCACTTAAGGCATAGGAATCGCCATGAAACGCCGTGTTGCCTTCGCTCCCTGATCCGCCGAAGTAACTGTAGATGCCGCCTGACCCGCCGTAGGTCTCCGGGTTGTCAAAGTCATAGTCTGACGCCGCGCCGAAATTGGGCATCCGGGAGATTCGCCCGATCGTGGCGTACACCACAGCACCCATATGGCCGTCGCATACCCAGATGCGTTTGTACACGTTGTTGTCCTTGTCCCATTTTGTGCGGTTCTTATCCGCGCAGGAATACCAGTAGTCATGTTTGGAGCAGCTGTGGTGGTGCCCCTGGCAGGCCCGGTGCCGGATCGGCGTGGAGACCGTCTGCCAGTGCCCATGGGTGCATGGATCCGCAGCCGGCTTAGCCGTACAGGCATGTTCCCCGATATCTGTGTCATACCAGTCTGTCTTACTGCAGACGCTGCAGATCTCCCCGGATGTCGGCGATGCCCCCGTCGCGATCCACCAGTTCACCCCTGCACCCTGGTCCCCATTCAGGCCGTAATCCATCTGGCATTTTCCGGTCTGCGCGTCCGTTTCCAGCCCCGAAGTGTCATTGGCGTCCGGGTTCGACGCATTGCCCGGGTGGTATTCCTCAATGGAGATCTGGTGGGAAGCTGCCCACAAAAACGTGCAGTAATCCTTGAAATGCTCCTTATCCTTCTCGTATTCCGCAATGGCCTGCTGGGAAGCGTTCTCCCCTGGCTTAGTGAACACGGTCGGGATGAACACGGACGCCATGGAGATGATGTCCTTGGAGTTATTGAGGTCCACGTTCGTGATATCCTCGATAGGCTCCCCGTCAGGTCCCCGGAACACCACCTGGTACGCACCGGCCTCAAACGCGCCGACATCCTCGTTGGTGTTGTAGCCGTTCATCCCGGCATACATGCCGCGGTTGTACTGGGCATCATTGATCTCGGTGATAAAGTCATCCGTATATCCGCGCAGCATATCCACGACTTCCTTGGCGAAAGCGTCTTCCCCGTCCACCGCGGAAACATAGGCTGCGGAATAGTTATCGTTCTCGCTGTTGCTGCCCCCTAAGTCGATGCTCTCATAAGCCATGAGGAGTATGATCACCACCAGGATGATTGCAAAAACGATGAGCAGGACTTCCGACAGTGATGCAGCCGCAGCCGTGACCTTCCCTGCGACAGCATGCATCCCTGCTTTGAGCGCCAGCGTGTCTACGCCATGCTTGGCGAGGATCCACTCGACCTTTCTCCCGACGGCCTGCCCGATGAACCGTCCCGGGTGCAGAACGTGGTTCGCCGCACGCTTCAGCCCGGCCGGCACCCTGCGGTTGAGCATCTTGGAGAACGTGGACGCGAGCTTTGTCTGCTTCACACTCCCTACTGCCGCAGCCTTTAGGTTGTCCGCTGTTAAGTCCGCCGGCGTCACCTTCAGCTTCCCAATGCTGATCGGCGAGGTCATCCTCCGGAACACCATATTGTACAGCATCCGGTATCCACTCTTCGTCACCCTTGCCATGCCCCGGCCAAGGCCCATGACCTGGTTAAGGCCGGACATGGTGTCCGTCCCCCTCATCATCCTGAACAGCAGGGATTCCACTCCGTTCATGAGCTCGAACCGGGACATCTCCCGGTTGCGCCCCAGGACCAAGCAGACCTTCTCATTCATGAGGCGGCTTAGGAACGCCTCCGCTTCGGGGTTGCCCTTGTATTTCGCAAGCAGCTTCTTGATGTCCTCTATGGACAAATGGGACAGGTGGATGTAATGGTTGTTCAGTTCATCTTTCAGGGCTTTATCCACATCCAGGACGTTTAAGAGATCCCGGAACTTATCCATGTCAAAGCCGTCCAGGCTGTCCCCGGCGTAGAGCTGGAACAGGCCCATCATGGCGGCCCGGTCTTCCATGGACACGCCCTTTAACTCCTTCATGAGCGCACCGGCCTTGTCCTCCGGGATCCCGGCCTGCTTGAGGGCTGCCAGGATGTCCCCGTTTGCGGCCCAGCTGCCACCGGACAGCTTATCCGCCAAGTCGCCCCCGATGCCGTTCTTTGCCAGGACGGCCTTCATCTCTTCCTTATCGAGGAACTTCTCCTGGGAGAACAGGGACTCCACCAGGCGTTTCTGGCTCCCGGTAATCCCCTCCAGGCCGTCCTCTGCGTTTTTGAGGGCGCGGGAACGCTCCGCCAGGGTCGTCTCTCCGTGGTGGCTTAAAAATCCCAGGATATCCGCCGTGCCGATGGCATCCTCTTTTACCAGGTCCCCATGGATACCCATCGCACGGATGATACCTTCCATGTCCCCTTTCCCAGGCGTCCTGAAGGTACCGGCATACCGGCTTGCGACCAGCCGTTCCATGGCGGCCCGGTCGCCTTTTACCGCCTGGATCTCCTTTGCTGTAAGCCCAGACCTCAACGCGAACTTCTCCAGCGCATCTCCCTGCAGGGCGGAAGCTTTGGCAGCGCGGGAACGGATGATATGGCGGTTTAACGCTGACATTGCCATATCCCCCTGATCCAGGCTGGTGCGGCCCATGTTGAGCAGCTGCTGCTTTACCATATGGGCTGGGAGCCGGACAGTGTCCATGACGGATGACATCATGCGCCCCGTATCTGTATCCCCTATGATGGACTGCACAGCGGTACGTGCCCCCTGCTTCACCGTCATCGCCAGATACCGGTTCCTCATCATACTGACGGCGGCATGGGCCGTCCTGGCGTTCACCGTTTCGATCCTCCGCAGACTGTCCTGACGGATCTCCCGGATCTTCCCCGTATGGACGGACTGATCGCCTTCCAGCCTGATGCCTTCCTGCAGCGGCTTAAGCTCCCCGGGCAGAAACCCCGAGGATAGGGCTTTCACGGATGCTGCCTGCGTCCTCGCCGTGCCGCCCGCGAACCCGGAGGATGCGCGGGGCCTCTGGTCCGCCTCCGCTACCGGCTGGGCACTGGCGCATCCCGCAAACGCTTCCTGGGCCGCAGTCCCTTTCCTGATGTAGCCATCGCTCCCGATCACGGACACCCCTGCGCTGGCAAGGATGCCTCCGCACCCGGGCACCGGGCTACGCCCGGCATCACCCGTCTTGGCAGCGGATACTGACGGCATATAGGATGACGGGGCATTCCCCGATATTGCCCGACCACCATGCGCATATGGCACAGTGACCCCGCCTACAGAGATCCCGCCGGTGCCGCCCTGGGCTTCCATATAGGCCCGGAGTGCGTGCCCGTTTGCGACCTGCTTTAAGGACGTCTCCCCGGCGCCTACCGGGGTGAGTGATACCGCCGGCCTGCCCTGGCGTTCTTCCCCTTGCGGGAGCGCTTCATAAGCTGCCTGGCTGAACTTCTGCTCACGGAAATCAAGGACCGGGTGCCCGTCCGGCCCTTTGATGGTTGCCGATGGGTCCGGCCCTGCGGGTATCCGTCCCCCTACAGTCCCGCCACTGGAACTGCCGTATGGAGCAGGAGTGTCGCACAGGATCCGGTAATTGCCGCCTTCCAGTTCCCTGGACGGAGTCTCCCGCAAGGCTTCCTCTAACTGCACGCGGTACTCCTTCACGCCGGTGAAGCCCTGGCTTTCCAGGTTCTTTTCCGCTTTCTCAAGCATCCTGCCGGACTCTTCCCGTGCCCGCTTCACCGTGTCCCAGCTCTTGTACCGGGATACTTCCTGGTCTGTAACGCTGTACTGGTCAAGGAGTGCCCGGTAATGCTCCATGCCGTCCGGCGTACCCGTGTTCCGGCTGGCGTTTATCAGTTCCTCCTGGCGCTTTAACGCCTCATGCCTGGCCGTCTCTTCCGCATACCCATGGAGGATGACGTTGGATTCCCCGCCCCGGTAGGCATTGTCTAAGTAGACTTTCTTCTCCTCCCGGGTATAAGCGCTGTAGCTCCCGTCCTGGTTCTGCTTTAGGTAATCCCGGCTTTCCGGCACATTCCAGGTATGTTCTTCCAGTTCCCTGGTCGAAGCTTCCCTAGTCCTCTGCGCCGCTTCCGCAGCGTATTCCTGCCAGCCACCCCTCCCGATGCTCTGGAAATGGTCATGGTGCGCCCGGATGTCGTCGTTCGCGCTCCGGTACTGGTCCCGCAGGAGGCTGTATGCATCGCTGGTATCTTCCCCAGAAAGCTTCATCCTCTCCAGTTCCCGGCGCATCAGTTCCGCTTTTGCGTAACGTTCGCACTGCTCCTCGATCTCCGAGGCGCGGATCGCATAAGCTTCGCGGTAATCAATGGACGGCTGTGCATAGGCTGCGCCGGCCCGTTCCCCCGGGCTGTCTTCCCGGCGCTCCTGGCCCTGCCCATGCCCGGATCCGGCATGTTCTGCTTCCCGGCGTTCCTCTTTCGTGCGCCTTTCAGCAGCGGTGGCATCCTGTTTTGCAGAGTCATCGCGCCTTTTATCCTCCTGGCGTTTCCTCTCCTCGTCCTGTCGGCGGCGTTCCTCCCGCTTTTCCGCTTTCCGTTTCGCAGCGGCTTTCTTTTTCTCTTTTTCCTGGTCTTCCCCGCCATCCTCCTCCTGATCTTCTTCCTGGGCGTCGTCCAGGCCTTTTTCCGCAGTTTCCCACTCTTCCTGCCCATCGTCCTCTTCCGGCTTATCCCCGTCCCCTTCCGGGTCTTTCTCCCCAATCTCTCGCTCTAAGTCCTCTTCCAGTTCCTGGGGATCCTCCCGACCCGTGCCTTCCCTGTTCAAATCCTTCAGCAGGTCCTTTAACAGTTCCGCTGCCCTCTGCCCGTCAATGTCGCGGATGACCACCGTGTAGAAATACGGCGGGCGTTTTGCCTCATCCCCGATCATGCTGCTGGCGACCGTGATGAACGGGACGCCGCCCTGTGTCAGTTCTTGTCTGACCGGCTCTAACGCCTCCTGTCCGCATCCGATGAACACGGCCCCGTTATTCTGGATATGCCTAGCTACCAGGTCCGGGTGGAACGCGTTCTTTTCCAGCTTCGTTTTGTCCTCATTAAGCTTCCTGTCCAGGCTGATCTCCTGTATGGCCGGGATCAGCGACAAGACCCCGGTCAGCCCATATGCGATCGTTGCGGCCGTACTCCCCAGTGCTCTCTCATCAAGCCCCATATGCTGTGCCTCCTTCCTTTTTGTACTATTTTTTCTGGTATCCCGGCAGCCTGCCTGTCCGGATGGGCCTGGCAGGGCCGGGCGGGCGCTGCAGGGCATGGCAGGCATAGCCATCCCTTCTGCACCCTCCTGTGGTAAGTATGGGAAACCCATACCTTCTTTCAGGCGAAAAAAATCCCTACCCTTTTTCCGGAAATTTTTCTGAATGTTTTTTCTTGAAATCTGGAGGGTTTTGTACGATAACAGGGACAGCAAGGAACAAACAAGGAATACATAGCGAAAAGTAAGGAAAAATGAGGAGAATCTGAAATGTTGAGACATGAATTAGAAGGTAACTTTACGACTGCGCAGCTGTTCCGGGATGCGCCGGAACTGAAATACCTGCCGGCTGCCGCCTGTGAGCGCGGCATGTATGGCGCGTTCGTCCAGGGTTCGACCCAGCTGTTCTTCGTGTTCGGGTATGACAAGGGCCTGATCCTGGGTGGGGATTTCATCGAGATTGACGGCTCGCTCTATAGTGCGCAGGAATACTTCGCAGAGAGGCGGGTGCATATCCATGGCATCAGCGTGCTGCGCAAAAGCTTCAACGCTTACCCATTCTCCCGGTTCCACCATTCGGCATCCGAAATGGCGTGCATCCTGGAACTTATGAACGACCTGGAGCGGGTCATGGCGATCTCGACGGAGTTCGGGATCCCGATGACGGAGTATTTCAATTATTCCACGACCTTCTCCTCCCTGGTATGGAGGTATTATGCCGCTGCTGATGCCGCCCCCACGCAGCGCGAGACCGACCGCCTGGAGGACGAGCTGATCTGGCACTTCAAGGCCTGCATGATGGCTTCCGAGAACCCCCGCCCGGAAGATACGCGGCTGACGCTGGAGGATTACCGCACGAGTGCCTACTGCGTCGACAGGGATCCCAGGGTGATCGAAAAGGCGTTCCGCCATCCGGGGCAGTGGGAATCCCACCTGTTCGGGTACACGAAGGACTACGCGGATAATTCTGCGCTCTCCGCCGTGTACGTCCAGGGCCTCTATGCGGAAGATCTGGAGGAGCTGTTAAGGCTCCACCACATCCCTTACCGCTTTTCGGATCCTGGTTCCGTCAGTCCGAAGCTGATGCGCCGCCTGGCGGAGACAGGCATCGGGACCACGCAGGAAACCTGGGGGGAACGCCTGATTCTGGTCTACCCGGCCATGTACTCTATGTTCATGCAGCACCTGATGCGCTGTGCCCTGATCGATATCTTCTTCTCCATGGAGGAAAAGGATGAGGGCTACAGGCTTTTCCAGACCGGGCAGTTTTACGGGTTCTCCATCCCACTGACCTATCCGGTTGTCCGCTTCTTAAGGAGCAGGGGCATACGCCTTTATGCCCATGAGTCCGTCCAGCTCCGGGTCCTCTCCGGCTATATGGATGCCTACTGTTTCGCCCCGCTCTGCCAGAAGCCGCTCGTTGACGCGTCGCTGATGGACTATGCTGCACAGCAGGCATATACCCATGACCAGGGCTGTGCGAAGTTCTACTCCGCATCCGAGATGCGCATCCCGGAATGGGGCGGCGGGCACCACATCTCCATCTGCGATCACGGGTATCAGGCAGGTGCCATCGTGAACGGGCAGAAAGCCGAGATGGATTACTACAACCTCCAGTTTGAACATGTCCCGGACGGGATGCTAAAGGAACGGGGGCTGCTGACCGACCCGCCCATGCTGTCCGGGTACACCGAAAGGCATATGGGCGAGGACGGACCGAAAAAGCCACCGAAGGAAGCGTCTTTTACCTGGTACAAGGTCTGATGCCAGCAAAAAAGCCCTCCGGCTGTACTATGCTGTACGGTCGGGAGGGCCTTTTCCTTATGCGAAACTATGTCAACCGCTGATCGCAAATAGGTACATACTGGCCGTGTCGATGATGAACAGGAACGTCCCTCCTGCCAGCATGACAGCGGCCGTAATCATGGTGTTCTTCACCACTTCTTTTTTGGCCGGGAACGTGAGTCCCAGCCCCTTGACGTATTTCACCAGGGATACAGGCCCCGGTTCTTTGACACGCTCCCTCATAGGATACCCCTCCTTTTCTTCCTGCGCCCGGAAAACTGCTTTACGGCTGCCAGGGATGCCAAGAGCCTCCGCTCCTCGATCACGACGCCCACCAGGATGATGACCGACGTCCCTGCGATGCTCAAAGCGCCCAGCCCGTAAGCGTTGCATACGGCATGCATGGCGAGGATCAGCAGCGTTGTCGCCGTGTTCCCGGCCAAGGCGATGCGGGTGCTGGTCTTTCTGATATATTCAACAGTCGGTGCCCCCGGGCGTATCCCCGGTATGGTCGCCCCTGACCGCTTTAGGTTATCAGCAATCTCATAAGGATTGAAACCGATGTCCAGGTAAAAAAACGTAAAGAGCGTTGTAAGCCCGAAATATAGGAAAGCCCCCACTGTGTATAAAGGCTGTTCCGGCTTGAACCATTCTCCGGTCGTCAGGCACCGCATGATGTGCATGGGGATCCCGTCCTTCGCCGTCCCCGTGAACTGGGACACGATGATCGGGAGGCTTAAGATGGAACTGGCGAAGATCACAGGCATGACGGAACAGGTATTGAGCGGGATCGGAAAGGATGACTTGTCCAGAGTCCCGGCCAGCTTCCTGGAGTTCACCACGGGTACTTCCCTGGACGTCGACGCCAGGACCACGCATACACCAAGGATGGCTAGGAACGTCGCTATGATCAGGCATGCGTTTAGGACGGCCACCGCAGGGATCTTCCCGCTCACAAACATATCCCTCAAAGCGAACACGTCAGATGGGAACGTGGACAGGATATTGGCGCACAGCAGGATCGAGATCCCGCTCCCCACCTCCATCCAGTCCAGGAAGGAACTGATCCCGATCAGGACGATGGCCCCGATACTCCAGATCACGGACGCTGCCGCCACGGTGGCCGGTGTGTAGGACACCAGGAGCCCTCTTGCGCCAAGCCCTACCGCCATCGCCACGGACTGGATGACGGACAGGGTGACGGCTACGGCCTGGGTGATATGCTTAAACCGCTCCCTCCCAGTCTTCCCGTCTTTCTGCATCTCCTCCAAGGAAGGGAATACTACCGTCATGAGCTGCATGATGATGGACGCCGTGATGTACGGGCTGATCGATAGGGCGAAAAACGACATCTGCTGCATGGAGCCGCCTGTGATGGAGTTTAAAAAGGCAAGCCCCTGTATCCCAAGGATCATCCGCATGTAATCCCCGTCCACAAACGGGAGCGGATAGGATGACCCGAACCTTACCAGGATGATGACTGCCAGGATGACTGCGGCCTTGCATGCGGTAGGGAGCCCTTTCAGCTGCGACTTGAATGTCCGGAACCCCTGCTTCCTGCCGCCCTTCATGACTCCGCCCCGCTTTCTTCGCCTCCAGGCACTCCTGTGCCGGCTGCGCCGTCCCCGATTCCAGGAGTATCATCGCCTCCTACATCTTCTGCTCCCGCACCTTCCCTGGCTTCCGTATCTTCCCCGGTTCCGGTGGTTTCCACAGCTTCTGCGGCATCTTCCGCTTCAGCTGTATCTTCCTGGCTCCCGGCTGCGGGTTCCTGTATCCTGACGCCTTTCTTTTCCAGCTCGAAATCGGATATGGTCCCGTCTTCCGATTCATGCCTGAGGGTCAGTCCCGTCCCCGCGATGGAGGCCAGCAGGGCATCCGCATCCTCCGCCTGGATCGAGACCTCCACGCCGAACTCGTTGACGGAGAGCTGGGGCTCCTTCTTCATCCCTTCCCATCCCAGTATCTCCCCTCCATCAGCAGTGACCAGGGAGAACCGATCGGCACGCTTAAGCTGTGGGCGCTCTCCGTCTACCGGGACAGAATCCGGCGTGAACCCGGCCAGCCATACGCACATCACTCGTTCCCCGGAGAGGCCGGTGGAAACACCGCAGCCAGTATAGAAATAAGGGATGCCGTCCTCCACAATCGCACCGATCTCCTGGTACTGTTCTTCCCCTGCCTGCTTCCATCCGCTGCTGGTGAACGTCCCGGCATTGTACGTGACATCATCGGCATCCACGATCCCCAGCACGGTCCCGTCCACATACCTGCAGTGGTCGTTGATGTACCTGGAATAGACTTGTACCTGTCCATCCCCCGTGACCAGGGTTTCCTTCCCGTTAAGCCCTTTTACCCAATCTTTGTTTTCCGTGTCGTCGTTCTCGACCAGGAAACGAACCGAAGTCTTCTCCTGCCCGTCCGCGTCCGTGAACACGCTTGTCCCGGTCAGATAACAGGACAGACGGAGCTCCATCAGGGCTTCCGTTTCCACTGCTGTCCCTTGCCCCAGCCCCTCTTTTTTGGAACATCCGGCAAGCGGCGCGGATACGGCCAGTGCGGCTATTACAGCCATGCATGCCATTCTCCTGACGGGGTGATGTAGAGCCTCCCTTCTATCGGAGTGATGTGAAACCAACCTGGTTGTTTCCCTGCTGGCAATTCTCTGTTCCCTCATGTCTTTCTCTCCCTTTCTGATTTTTTTCTTTTTTAGCGGAATGCCTGCCCGGAAACGGCGGCAACGAGGGCAGCCCCGGCAAACCCTGCTGCAGAAATACAGATCCAGACATCCGCCTGTTTCCTGGCCCATGACCGGTCCGCATTGATGTCACTGATGACCGAACCGCACACGGTGGACAGCACAACACCGATGGCGGGGAGCACCCCCTGCGGGCGTGTGAACAGAAGGGCCGCACTGACCCCTGCCGCTATATGGGTATCCCTTAACATGGCGCTGCTTCAGCTCCTTTCTTGCATTTCTTTAATGGATGGCATATCTCCCGGAACTTTTTCCTGCATGGAAGCAAAAACGCCGCACTGCCGCGGGGAGCAGCAGCACGGCATCTATAAAAAAGAAGGAAAATATGTCTGCGGGGGAAAACCATAAAGCCCCGCAAGGCTCCCCGGCCGGAGTCGGACCGGCCTGCTGCAGGATCTGCCGTCTGGATGGCTTCGATCCTGACAGTGCGCCATGGCCGCTTCGGGATACAAAAACAGTATGGGGTGTGGGCGGATTTTATCGTTCCCATTCCCGAAAAAAATATATTTTTTTCTGTTTCCAAAAGCATGGAGTGTGGCCGGCATTTTTCGTGACCGTTTTGCGGATAGCTGTTTTTTTCTGTGTTTTCCGCTCCCACCGCCATCACCATGCGGATGCTGCCCGCTTGCTTTTTGCGGCGTTCTCCCGGATCTCCGCATCTACCAGCACCTTCCGGATGCAGTACGGGAACCTAAGGCCTCACCCATACCACTGGATACAGGCGGCTGCATCGGCGCGGGACGGGAGAACCGCCTCCAGGGCCTGGGCCGTTCCCTCATCAACCAGCCCACGGGGATCCTTCAGCGCAAACCAGCCATCGCAACCGCCCGTCTTTAATGCCGCAAAATCTTTAAATCTTGGGTCACGCTGCCCGTTCAGGCGGCAGATCGCAGACTGGCATTCTGCCTTGACCGTCCTTGATTGATTTCCGTTGTGTCTTCTATATCTATAAATTCCAGGCGGCTTCCATCTTTTTGCAAATTCATATAAGCTGCTTTCGTGAAACGCAAAATCTCTCTTGCTATCTTCTTTCCGCTTCCATTTATTCGATACAGAATTTTCTTATGGCAAAAAATAAGGGGCTGTGAAAAAATAGACGTCGAAAAACGTTGGTTTTCACAGCCTCTTCAAATTATAGAGAAATTCCATTCAAAAATCAAATAAGGATATAACTTCCCTTACCCCACAGAAAACGCATTCTTTTTTAGGATCATGCGGCTTCTGTGAGCCTCATCTGCTTATTGTAAAATTTATATAGATTATGCCCTATGGATACCAGGAAAAACTCTAACCGCACAGAATCCAGACTTCTTCTCACGGTTCTCTATAGGCCAAATGAAATTCCTTGCCGTTCGGACAGATTAACTTCCCATCTTCATTCGTCCTGAAATCTACCGCCCTGAACGGGTCATTGTGATAGTTTTTATCTTTTGTCTCCTTCTTGTACATAGGAAATTTCATGTATTTTTCCATCCCGTGTTCCTAGCAGAAAAGATAATTGTTGAAAGAGCTATATCCGGCGTCTGCAATCGGATATTTGGGATAAAAGCCGAATGTTTCATGGTATTTTTCCATTAATGGGACAAAGCAATCCATATCCGACCGGTGCTGCATCACTTCCGCCACTGCAATATATTCATCAGCGACTCCGATCTAGTGTTATAAGCTGGTAACAACTGGTCATTTCCCATCTGATTACATGTTCTACTCGCATACAAGGTTTTTCCTTCTTCTTTTTCCCCTATTCATCCGGCCCTCCTTCATGCCATGTAGCCATACCCGCAGAACCCAGACAAAATGCAGGAGGCGCAATACATCCCACACTTGATATCCTATATGAGCGACTCTACGGAGATGGAACACCATGGCTTTTTATAAGAATCTGGCAAGAAAACAGCGTGGCTTTAGACGCGCTGATGAATCGCCATATGACGGAACCTACAACAGAACGTATCCTGTCATACGTATACCAGCCCCGCATTTTTCTGGACAACTCCACATTTCTTAACCGGGAAATTCCTGTTTTCCTGGCCATATGCGCGGTAATATTGCCCGCCCGTCAGCTGGCCAGTCAGCACATAGGGTTTTCCCTGGAAAACAAATACTGCCCCGGGCCTGTCCCTATCCATATCGTTGTAATACCTTGTGCTTTTCTTCACTGACAATCTGGAGCGCATCCGCTCCGCTTCCTGGCGTCCATGGATGTTTTCCATTGCCTGGAACCAGTCTTCCAGGGCGTCCGTTTTCTGCTCCTCGCGCTTTCTGCGGTTTTTGGCTACCGTAACGCCGTCCAGTCCATATGCCCGTTCCGTCTGGTGGTGGATCTTCGCCCGGCTGTGCCGCCTGAACTGCCGGATCTCATAGCTTTCCTTTGGCACATCCAGTACCCTAACGGTTTCCATAGCGCTGCAGGCAATGCAGTAGGCATCGATATCATGATCCTTATCGATATTATGGTTATCCCGGAACTGCTTCGTGTTCCAGCCCATGGTCACAAAGAACCCCTGTGCGCCAAACATCTGCTCCAGTTTCTGGGCAAGGTACGGGATGATCTGGTTGAGTACCGATAATGCATGGTATTTCTTATTGATGCCAGCCTTGCGTTTCGCGAGTTTTTCTGCGGCCCCTGCGTCCTTATGTACCAAGTCATGACATTGGCTGCATAAACCAGCCATGTTCGCCAGGGTATCACTGCCGTTTTTGCTCTGCGGTATCAGGTGATGGTCATGCTCGATCAGGCGCTTCCCGCAGAGCAGGCATTTCCCGCCCTGCTGGCCTTCCAGCGCATGGCGGATGCCGGAATAGCCGTACAGCGAGCCCTGCTGGTACTGCCACGGTGCCAGCTTCCCGCCAGCCTCCAGTTCCATGAACGCGAAACGGTTCAGTTCCAGGCAGACTTTCGTAACAAGCAGGATCTTCCGTGCCTTCCTT
>CAJTGF010000009.1 GCA_910575585.1 Clostridiaceae bacterium | reverse complement strand
GATGAGACCAGGAAAACAGGAGGGCCTCACCCCGAGTGTTTTCCGCTTTGGGCTCATCGGAATGTCCGGCATATCTGAACCCGGACGGGACAGCTCTCCTCTGACTGGCCTCACGACAATCCCCGCCCATTGCTCACTCAACAATACAGCAACATAACAAATTTAAAGTTCCGGTTTATCCGGGTTAGGAGTCTTGTGCCACAGTGGCATAAGGTGGAATTAGGATGAATGGCAGGATTCGCTAAACTAAATGACATTGGTTCAAGTGTTATCTGAACGGTTGCCTCAAATCATGGGTTACCGTGAAGAACGGTCAAAAGTACTTGCGTTTTTCCGCGCCGAATGATATAATCAAAAAGACTCATGGATGTGAGAAGAATCGAATAGCGGGGAGCTTGTGTGCCAGGCTGAGAGGAAATTAAGAATTTCGACCCATGAACCTGATTTGGATAATGCCAACGTAGGGAGATACTTTATACCGTTATGGACTGCCGTTATCCGCGCAGTCTTTTTTATTTTCTGATAAGACAGAAGGCGCGGCGATGGAGCAAAGCGGACAGGCAGCGGTCTTACTTTTGGGCATTGCAGGGATCAAATCTTTTGAGTCAGATCATAGTATGCCAGGAGGAGAAGACCATGAAGAGAAGAAAAACAGCAGTATGGATGGCAGCGGCCATCTCTGTCGCTTTGGCAGGATGTTCAGCCCAGGGAACCGGAAGCGGCCAGGGAAACTTGGGGACCGGAACGGAAATGGCAGGGGACAAGGGACAGGCTGGCGACGAGACGGCAGGGGATGGTATTAACGCCCAAATTGGCGGGGGAGGAACAAACCCGGCAGAGGAAAGCCGCAGAGCGGAAAATGAGGGTGAAGAAAAGGAGAAAGCTGCCCCGATGCAGGATGTGACAGTTATCCTGGACTATGTGGCCAACACCAATCACACGGGGATGTACGTGGCGTTGGATCAGGGATATTATGAGGAGGTGGGACTGAATGTCCGCATTGTGGAGCCGACACAGGGGGCTACGGCTACTCTCGTTGCCGTGGGGAAGGGGGACTTTGGCATCAGCTACCAGGAGGATGTGACCGTTGCCCTGACATCCGAGGATCCGCTGCCCATCAAGGCCATTGCCGCCGTTATCCAGCACAATACGTCGGGATTTGCCACGTATAAGGACAAAAATATAAAATCGCCCAAGGATTTTGAGGGGAAGATCTATGCCGGGTGGGGCGGACCGGGGGAGGAAGCGGTGCTAAAGGCGGTCATGGCTAAGGCGGGCGGGGATTTTTCCAAACTGACCATGGTGATCTCCGACGGCTCCGGATTTGAGGCTCTGCGGGACCAGGCGGATATTATGTGGTTTTATGAGGCATGGGACAACATCAAATGCCAGATGAATGATTTTCCCATCCAGTACACCCCGGTGCGGCAGCTGGATGAGAGGCTTGATTACTACACCCCGGTCATCATTGCGGCGGACAAGACGCTTACAGAGAGGCCGGATATGGTAAAGAGCTTTTTGGCAGCTACCCAGAAAGGGTATGCCTATGCCATGGAAAAGCCAAAGGAGAGCGCGGAGATCTTGTGGAAATACGCTCCGAATTACTCTCTGGATATGCTGGTGGCTTCCCAGGAGTATTTGGCTTCCAGGTATCAGGATGACAGCGACCGGTGGGGCGTCATGAAGGATGAGGTGTGGGATGATTACTCCGGGTTTCTGGCAGAGTACGGGGTGATCGGGGAAGTGATACCGGCAGAACGGTGTTACACCAATGAATTTTTGCCGTGAGAGGAAGGGATATGTCCGTAGCTGTCGAAATATGTTGTTGAAATCCGGAAACAGGTTGTGGTACAATGCCTTAGAGGTGATATGAAATGCGGATTTTTATAAAGGCGGTTTACGCGGGATTTATGATAGGGATCGGAGGCATTGTATATTTGTCGGTGGAGAACCGGGTTGTGGGCTCCCTTTTGTTCTCTTTTGGGCTTTTGACCATTGTGACTCAGGGGTTTTACCTGTATACAGGCAAGATCGGGTTTGTGAAAAGCCGGAAGGGATTGCCGGATATGGCTGTAACCGTGGCGGGGAACTATGTGGGGACGTTTCTGGCCGCCGCTTTGGCCAACGGGGCACATGTTAGGATTTCCAGCGGGGAGCTGGTCCAGGGGAAACTGGGCAATGATATGGGAGCGGTGTTTCTTTTGTCCATGTTCTGCGGCGTTATGATGTATCTGGCCATTGATAATTACAATAAAAATAAGAATGTTGTGTTTATCATGTTTCCTGTGATGCTATTTATTTTGTCCGGGTTTGAGCACTCTATTGCCAATATGTTCTATTTTCATCTGGCAGGGGCTTATGATGGGAAGGCGTTTTTGTATCTGCTGGTGATGGTGGCGGGAAATGGAGTGGGGGCGAAGGTGTTTGCTCTGTTTATGCCGGAATAGTTTGGATTTGGAAGCTATGTTATGGAAGAGGCCGGAAATTTTTCCGGCCTCGTACTTTTTGGTGGGATGTTCATGATCCTTTGAAATGCAAAAAGCAGCCTGCTTTTGGGTTGTTTTATATTCAGTTCGGAGTTTGTATCAGATGGCTGACCCCAAACAAAAGTTTGCTGATGATCATTGACAAAATGGTCAAAATCGTGTAGAATACAAAAAGCTGTAAAATCGGCAAATAGGCAAAAGGCTCTGAGACTGTAGGCTCAGGGTTTTTTTGTACAAAGGGGAGAGATGCGATATGGATGAGAAGAAAAAGAAACTGATGCTGCGTATTATGTGGGTAACGGTGGCGAACCTGATCCTGGCGCTGGGCATAGGGCTGCTTCGGCTGTCCAGCTTTGGCACGGACCCGTTTACCTGCATGAATCTGGGGGTCAGCAGCCATCTGCCTGTCAGCTTTGCTATGTATCAGATGATCTTTAATGTGCTGCTGTTCATCCCGGTGTTTATCCTGGACAGAAAAAGTTTCGGCGTGGGGGCGCTGATCAACATGCTGCTTTTGGGATATTTTGTGGAGTTTTTCATGTTCCTGTTCTCTGGTTTGGGCATTACTGTGGAGAGCGCCGCAGGCAATATGGCTCTGCGTATCCCGGCCCTGATCCTGGGGATCCTGGTGCTGTGCTTCGGGGTGGCTCTGTACATGGCCTGCGATCTGGGAGCGGCTCCCTATGACCGTCTGTCCGTTATCGCGGAGAACTATTCCCACGGCAGGATCAAGTACAAATGGGCGAGAGTGGCGCAGGATGTCATAAGCGCGTCCGTTGGGCTTGCCACAGGCAGCGTGGTCAGTATCGGCACGGTGGTGGTGGCTCTGTTTACCGGTCCTATTGTCAGCTTTTTCAGGGATACGACGGTTGCGAAGATCACGAAGGGACTTGTTTAAATTATTTTGCCGCAGGTTTTTAGATACAGGCAGGTTTGCGGATCTGCCAATAAAAGGATGCAGCAGAGTCAGGGGGGCCTGTGAGAGCGGATCTTTAAGAGCAGCGGCATATGAAAAAGCTAAGGGACAAAACCGGAGAAAGGACGAGCGGATGTTTGTATGATAAATGAGCGGCTATACGGCATTTTAACGGATTCATTTACAAAGATTTTAATTCCAGGACTGACGGCTACCATTCCTCTGACCATTATCTCATTTTCCATTGCCATGGTCATTGCGGTGGTTATGGCTCTGATCCAGTTTGCCAATGTGAAGGTGCTAAAGGAGCTGGCCAGATTTTACATATGGGTAGTCAGGGGGACGCCTCTTCTTGTGCAGCTGTACGTCATATTTTTTGGTCTGCCCAGCCTTGGGATCGTGCTGGACCCATTTCCGTCGGCGGTCATCGTGTTTTCCATCAATGAGGGGGCTTACGGGGCGGAGATCATCCGGGCGGCGCTGGAGTCGGTGCCTAAGGGGCAGCTGGAGGCAGGGTACTGTGTGGGCATGTCCTATCTGCAGACCATGAGGAGGATTATCTTGCCCCAGGCCCTAAGGACCGCGTTTCCCTCCCTGTCAAATTCGCTGATCGCCATGGTGAAAGATACTTCCCTGGCGGCCAACATCACGGTGACGGAGATGTTTATGGCGACCCAGAGGATTGTGGCCAGAACTTATGAACCATTGGCCTTGTATATCGAGGTGGGAGTAATCTATCTTATGTTCTCCACCGTGCTTACGTGGCTGCAGCGATTGGGGGAGAAGAAGCTGGATTTTTATGGGTATGGCAGAAGTTAGCGCCATTCTGTAGACGCGAAACCGTATAGGAGCGCAGGGCGTGGCTGCAAAAACCGGCCCGGACGGCGCCGGGAAGCTTAGCGGCTTGGCAGATTAGTGGATAGACGGGGAGGAAGATCATGCTTGAGATCAGAGACGTGAGGAAGGCGTTCGGGGATCTGGAGGTGCTGAAGGGCATTGACTTAACGGTGGAAAAAGGGGACGTGGTGGCCATACTGGGGTCCAGCGGGTCGGGAAAGACCACCCTGCTGCGGTGCGTCAATTTTTTGGAGACAGCGGACAAGGGGACCATGGTGTTTGACGGGGAAACCTTTGAGATGGGGCATATTTCCAGGAAAGAGATCGGGCGGATACGCAAAAAAACTGCTTTTGTGTTTCAAAACTTTAATCTGTTTGCCAACAAGACGGCACTGCAGAATGTGACGGAAGGGCTCATCGTCGCCAGGAAGATGGCAAAGACCCAGGCCGAGGAGATCGGAAGGAGAGCCCTTGACAAGGTAGGGCTTGGAGACCGGAAGAGCCATTATCCCCATCAGCTTTCGGGGGGACAGCAGCAGAGAGTGGCCATTGCCAGGGCGCTGGCGGCCGATCCGGAGATTATCTTTTTTGACGAGCCCACTTCTGCCCTTGACCCGGAGCTTATCGGCGAGGTGTTAGAGGTTATGAGGGCCTTGGCCCAGGAGGGCATGACCATGCTGGTGGTGACCCATGAGATGAATTTTGCCAGAAATGTTTCCACCAAGGTGGTGTTTATGGACCAAGGGAGGATCGTGGAGGCAGGCAGTTCCAAAGCCTTTTTCGAGAATCCCAGGGAGGACAGGACCAGGGAATTTCTGCGGATGGCAGCAAGAGAGTGAGCAATGGCAAAAGACGAGACGGCGTATTGGAAAAATAGAAGAGAAAAGGAGAGAAAGAATGATGAAAAAGAGAATGATCTTGACCATGACAGCAGTTGCGATGGCAGCGGCTGTGGGACTTGCAGGGTGTTCAGGCAATGGGGGAAGCCAGGGCGGTGAGGGAGAGACAAAGGCCGAAGGAACTTTGGCAGACCAAAGCGGGGCAGGAGATACGCAGGATGCCCAGGGCAGTCAGGCCCCGGCGCAAGAAGGGGAGGAGGGCGGCGACCAGCTGGCCCGGATCCAGCAGAAGGGGGAACTGATCGTGGCCATGGAGGGTACCTGGTCTCCCTGGACGTACCATGACGAGAGTGATAAGCTGGTGGGCTATGACGTGGAAGTGGCCGGGTTGATCGCCGATAAGCTGGGGGTCAAGGTCACTTTTGTGGAAGGCGAGTGGGACGGCCTGTTTGCCGGTTTGGACGCGGGGCGGTATGACATGGTGATCAACGGCGTGGAGGTGACGGATGAGAGACGGGAGAAATATGATTTTTCGGAACCTTACGGGTATATCCGCACAGCTATCATTGTGGACGGCGGGAATATGGAGATCCAGTCTTTTGAGGACCTGGACGGAAAAAAGACGGCCAATACCATTTCCAGCACCTATGCGGAGCTGGCGGAAAGCTATGGAGCCCAGGTGACGGCAGTTGATGATCTGAATCAGACCTTTGAGCTTTTAAATACGGGGCGGATCGACGCTACGCTGAACGCGGAGCTGACATTTTATGACTACATCAATGCCCATCCGGAGAAGAATCTCAAGATCGCGGCTCTGACCGACGACGCTTCCCTGGTGTGTATCCCCATGAGAAAAGGGGAGGATTCCAAGAGCCTTAGGGAGGCCGTAAATAAGGCCATTGACGAGATCCGAAAGTCCGGGGAGCTGGCAAAGCTGTCGGATAAGTATTTTGGGAATGATATTTCCCAGGAACCTAAAAAAGATAAAGTTACAGATTAGCGGGTAAAAATGTGAATATACGGTAAAGAGATTGGCAGATTAGCAGATTGGCAGATTGGCAGATTGGCAGCAAGGGCAGCAGGTTCCTTTTGGGAGCCGGCTGCCCTTGTCTGCTGTGAGATCAGATCATTCCCCCATCTTCCAGGTAAGGGCGCCGCAGACGGCTGCCAGGATCAGTCCCAGGATGATCTGCCCGGCACCGGGCAACGATGATCTGCCCAAAGCCCCGGTGTTGTAAAAGATGGCAAAGGGCGAGGCCAGGATCAGTCCGAAGATGGCGCAGTAAGTCTGAACACCGAATCTTTCAAAGAGAAAGGTGATCAGTTTGGCGATGAGGAAGATGCCCAGCAGCACGCCGATGCCAAAGGGCGCCAGCAGGGCGAAGCCGTGGATCAGACCGGCCATGTCCAGGGCCTTTAAGGAATCAAGAAAAGACTTGATGGTGTTGATGATGCCGTAATAGTATCCCAGTATCATCATCACCAGAGATCCGCTGACTCCGGGGACCACCATGGTGGCGGAGGCGATGACCCCTACGAAGAACAGGGAGATCATGACAGCCGGGGTGGGGGAGAAGGTCTTTAGGACTTCCTCATCCGCGTTCATCATGGGGAGGAATACGGCGATGCCGAACAGGACGGCAAAGGCCAGGATGCCGGAGAGCCCGATCTTTTGGGAACCCTTTGCCATCTCTTTTTTCAGGGAAGAAAAAAGAACGGGGATGCCTCCCAGGATCAGTCCCACAAAGGCCATGCAGGTGACAAAGGTGTGGCGGCTCAAAAGATACTCGATGGCATAGGTGAAGCCGATGATGCCAAGTCCGCAGCCAAGGATAATGGGCAGCAGGGTCCGAATGCTTCTTTTCGGATCTTTCAGCAGGCTAGAGATAGAACCGATCAGCTTGTCGTAGATGCCCAGGGACACGGCCATGGTTCCGCCGCTGACTCCGGGGATGATGTTGGCGATGCCGATGAGCATGCCCTTTATGGTATTCATAAAAAATGTCATATAAAATCCTCTTTTCTGTATAGATTTGGGCTGTGATTACTAATTATAGAGTCCCCTGGACAGGTTTGTCAACAGGCAGGTTTCGCGCCTTGTTAAGGCCCTGTTAAAATACGTCCTGTTTCCTGTAATAACCCGAAGCAAATACGGCGGTTTGTCACCCTTTTTAAACCGAAAAAACAGATAGAATTAAGCCCGAATAACGGACACCAAAGAGGAAAGGACGAGGGCAATGTGGACAATAGCCATTTGCGATGACAATGAGAGGGACTGTGACAATCTGGAGGAGCTTTTGGAGGTGTACTGCAGAGAGAAGAATGTCGCTATGGAGTCGGAGTTATTTTATGACGGAAGTTTATTGTATGAGAAAATGAGCCTTGGGAAACGGTACGACCTGATCTTTCTGGATATCCTTATGGAGGGCATGGACGGGATCCGGGTGGGGGAGGAGATACGGGGAAAGCTGGACAATGAGGATGTGGAGATCGTCTATATGTCCTATGAGGTGCGAAACGCGGAGGCGGTCATGGAGAACCGTCCCATGAAGTTTTTAAGAAAGCCTTTCCACAGGAAACGGGTGTTCCAGATCGCGGATTATGCCAGGAAGCTGGGCTTTCGCCGGGAACAGCAGTTTTCCTTTCAGAAGAAAAAGGTATTCTATCAGGTCCCCTATGAGGACATTCTTTATTTTCAGAGCGTGGGAAGGAAAGTAGAGATCCATATGGTCAGGGAGAATAAAGAATTTTATGGAAAGCTGTCGGAAATTCTTGCAAGGGGCCTTCCGGAGCAGTTCGTTCAGATCCATCAGTCGTATATTGTAAATACGGATTTTATTGTGGAGTTTACCAGGGACTGGGTCTGTCTCAAGGGGGAAAAAGGGTATTTTACCATCAGCAGGACCTATCGGCGCGCTGCTATGCTGCGGTTAAAACCGCTTATTATGGCGGAATTTGTCAGATAACCGGGCAGGATCTGACATTTGGGAAAAAAGGCGGTATTTTTGTGATATCATATAGTCAGGCATCCGGCAGAAATAACAAGAGTATAGGAAGTCCCTCTTTTCGGTACTCTTTGGCAGGATGCCGCAAAGTCCGGGATCAGGGGTTTTCCCGGACTTTTTTCATCTACATTTCCATTGATTTTTGCCGTTTGTTTGTGTACAATGTAGGGAAATGGTAACGGTTTAAGGGATATCTGAACGGTTACGGGAAATGAAAAGGTCACCAAGAGTCAGGAGGAAACGATCATGAGCCATAAACGATCACTGGACACTATTTGTATTCAGGGAGGGTGGCAGCCAAAGAACGGCGAGCCCAGAGTGCTTCCCATATATCAGAGCACCACTTTTAAGTATGAGACCAGCGAACAGATGGGACGTCTGTTTGATCTGGAGGAGAACGGATATTTTTACACCAGGCTGGCCAACCCAACCAACGACGCGGTGGCCGACAAGATCTGTAAGCTGGAGGGCGGGGCGGCGGCTATGCTTACCTCCTCCGGGCAGGCGGCCAATATGTACGCGGTGCTGAATATCTGCTCCGCCGGGGACCACATCATCAGCGCGGCCACCATTTACGGAGGCACTTCCAATCTGTTTACCGTGACATTGAAAAGGTTCGGCATCCAGTGTACCCTGGTGGACCCGGACGCGCCGGTTGAGGAGCTTGAAAAGGCATTTCAGGACAACACAAAGGCCGTGTTCGGGGAGACCATCGCCAATCCGGCTTTGGTGGTGCTGGATCTTGAGAAGTTCGCGGGCCTGGCCCACAGCCATGGGGTGCCGTTTATTGTGGACAACACCTTTGCCACGCCTATTAACTGCAGGCCCATTGAGTGGGGAGCCGACATCGTGACCCACTCCACCACAAAGTATATGGACGGACACGCCATGGCCGTAGGCGGCTGTATCGTGGACAGCGGGAACTTTGACTGGGAGGCCCACAAAGACAAGTTCCCGGGGCTGACGACGCCGGATGATTCCTACCATGGCGTGGTCTACACGGAAAAATTCGGAAAGGGAGCTTACATCACCAAGGCCACGGCCCAGCTGATGCGGGATATGGGCTCCATCCAGTCCCCCCAGAACGCCTTTCTCCTGAATGTGGGGCTGGAGACCCTGCACTTAAGGATGCCGCGGCACTGTGAGAATGCCCGGAAGGTGGCGGTTTATTTAAAATCCAGGGATGATGTGGCCTGGGTCAGCTATCCGGGGCTTGCGGGGGATAAATACTATGACCTGGCCAGGAAATACATGCCCAACGGCGCCTGCGGGGTGATCTCTTTTGGGCTTAAGGGAGGACGGGCGGCAGCGGCGGAGTTTATGGACAAGCTGCAGCTGGCGGCTATCGTGACCCATGTGGCGGATGCCAGAACTTCGGTGCTCCATCCCGCCAGCCATACCCACAGGCAGTTAAGCGATGAGCAGTTAAAAGAGGCAGGGGTGGATCCGGCGATGATCCGGTTAAGCGTGGGGATTGAAAGCGCGGAGGACATCATCAGCGATTTGGGTCAGGCTCTGGGATAAAAATGGCTGGCAGCGTCTGAAAAGGGGCTGCGGACCGGGTATGGAGTGACCACAGGCAAGGTCACGGAAAGGGAGGCGCAATGTCTGAAAGGCCCTTCAATAAAACAGTGTATGAGATCATGCATGAAGACAAGGTGACGGCCTGGATCAGTTTATCCGGCCGCTGCGGGATCTGCTGCAGGGCTTTTATGCCCTATGATCTGTATCTGGACGAAGATGAGGATGTGGACGCCCTGGTAAATAACCTGACCAATTTTTATTACTGGTGCGCCGGAAGGGTGCTGACGCTGGACAGGACGTACGCGAAAGAGATCTTAAATAGCATGGGGCTGCGCCAAGCCGTAACGGACAGGGACAGGGCAAAGATCGCTTTGACCTACCACTGCGCCTCCCTGACGGATGTATTCTGGGTTCGAAATCAGGGGGAGCCGGTAGGCTTTGGGGATGTGAATCTGTATGAGAACCACCTGGACAATACCTTTATGGACATCTCCCTGCGGGGGCGTCAGTACACGGTGACAAACAACAGCCTTTTCAGGGATCTGGCCACAAACGGATGCTTTCCCAAGGCGTGGCAAAGGCGCGGGGGCGGATTTCAGCTTTTAAAGGACGGCGGGGATAACGCCGTGGACAGGGAGCTTCTTGCCAGCCGCATATGCAGGTGTTTTGCTGTTGACCAGGTGCTGTATGAAGAAGGGTATTTTGACGGCGAGAGGGTCAGCGTAAGCGTGAATATGACTTCAAGAAAGTACTCCATTGCGTCCATGGAGGCGGTTGAGATCTACTGCCAGAACCACGAGGAAGCTGTGGAGGCGTATATCCTGGGTCTGGATAAGCATAATTATTACATGATGAATCTTGTGGATTATCTTGTGGGGAACACGGACAGGCACTGGGGCAACTGGGGCGTACTGGTGGATAATTCCCGCAACAGGCCGGTGCGCCTCCACGATTTGATGGATTTTAACTGTGCCTTTTCCTCCTATGACCTGCTTGACGGCGCCAACTGCCAGACTGCGTTCGGGAGACGGATGACCCAGAGGGAGGCTGCCGCGGAAGCAGTGAGACAGATCGGGACAAACCAGATTCAGGAGGTAAAGGAGGAGTGGTTTTGGCGGCTGCCCCAGTACTATGAGATGTTTGTAAAAAGGCTGGCGGCTGTGACCTGACGGCCGGACATGGTCCGCTTCCTAATAGATATCCCCATGGACAGCAATGCGTTTCTCACACGCCGTATCACGACCATGAAAAAAACAGTTGCGTTTTTTCGGATCCGGCCGTATAATGTCTATGTGAAAAACAGCATAAGTCTTCGGGGCGGAGTGAGATTCTCCACCGGCGGTAAAGTCCGCGAGCCGCGCAGGCGGTTGATTTGGTGCGATTCCAAAACCGACAGTATAGTCTGGATGAGAGAAGAAGGTTATGATCTGCAGTTGAACGTGGATCTTGCGCGGTATGGCCCCGGGTATCTTTTGGATATCCGGGCTTTTTCTTACACCGCTCTTCCCGTCGCGGCAAAGCCCCAAAGCGCGGATCAGGATTACAGGAGGGAATAAGTACATGGATAAAAAGAAGCTGTTTCAGATCAAGAATGTAGTGCTCATGGGTATGTTCGGGGCCATCGGCGGGGTGCTGATGCTGTTTGAGTTTCCGCTGCCCTTTATCGCGCCGGCCTTTTACGGGCTGGATCTAAGCGAGATCCCGGTTTTGGTGGGGACCTTTGCCATGGGACCGGTGGCAGGAGTCATCACGGAACTGGTGAAGATCCTGGTAAAACTGGTGTTAAAGCCTACTTCCACAGGGTTTGTAGGGGAGTTTGCCAACGTGTGCATCGGGTGTGCCCTGATCCTGCCGGCAGGGATGATCTACAAGTTTAAGAAGACGAAACAGGGAGCTATCGCGGGTATGGCGGTGGGAACGGTCTGTATGGCCACAGTGGGCGCCGTGCTCAACGCGGTGGTGATGCTGCCGTTTTACTCCAACTTTATGCCTTTAGAGTCCATTTTGGAGGCGGGAGCCGCCATCAACCCTGCCATCGGCAGCGTATGGACCTTTGTGCTTTTTGCGGTGGCCCCCTTTAATCTGGTAAAGGGTATTATGGTGTCCCTTATAACGGCTCTGGTCTATAAAAGGATCAGCGTGATCATACATCGGTGACAGACCTCTGTTTCCGAGGCGGAAAAGCTCCGGGCTGATCCGGGTGAAAACCGGGATAAAATGAAAAAAGACCGGAAAAATGCCAACTTGCTTGTTATTATCCGTGATTTGCGTTAGAATAAACGGATAACGACAGTGAGGAGGCATTTTTTATATGAAAGAACACCAAAGAAAACTGAGAGGGCTGTTAAGGATCGTGTTCGGCCGCAGCGCGTATGTGGTGCTGTTCCTCCTGATCCAGGTGGGAGTGCTGTTCGGCGTCATACGGTGGCTTAGCGAGTACTCCCTCTATATTTACGCCGGGTTTATCCTGCTGGGAGGGATTACGTGTATATCTATTATCAATGAAAGGGACAATCCCAGCTTTAAACTGGGATGGATCATTCCGATCCTTGCCTTTCCCGTGTTCGGGACGTTGTTTTATATCCTGACAAAGGCTGACATAGGCAGCAGGCTTATCACCGAACGGGCCAACGGCCTTATAAAGGAGTCGGCTGCTTACTTAAAGCAGGATGAAGAGGTGAAAGAAAGGCTTTTAAAGGAGGAGCCTTTGGCAGGAGGAATCGCGGATTATATCTCTAACTGGGGCGGGTTTCCGGTGTACGGCAACACCAGCGTCACCTATTTTTCCAGCGGGGAGAAGAAATTTCAGCGGCTTAAGGAAGAACTGCGCCAGGCTAAGGAGTACATTTTTTTGGAGTATTTTATTGTGGAGAGGGGGATCATGTGGGATTCCATCCTGGAGATCTTGGAGCAGAAGGCAAAAGAGGGCGTGGAGGTCAGGTTTATGTACGACGGGATGTGTTCCCTCATGCTGCTGCCCTACGGGTATCCCAGGCAGATGGAGAAAAAGGGCATCCGCTGCCACGCGTTTGCGCCCATAAAGCCCATGCTGTCCACAGTCCACAATAACCGGGACCACAGAAAGATCGTGGTCATTGACGGTCACACGGCTTTTACAGGCGGAGTGAACCTGGCGGATGAATATATTAATGAAAGAAAACGGTTCGGATACTGGAAAGACACGGCGGTGATGCTGAAAGGGGATGGGGTGAAGAGTTTTACGGCCATGTTCCTGCAGATGTGGTATATCTGGGAGAGGACGCCGGTTTCCTATGAGCGGTATCTGGGGAACAAAAAGGCAGCGGTGAAAACGGCTGCCGGCGGGGAGGGCTACGTGATCCCATACGGCGACTCCCCTCTGGACCACGAGCCTGTGGGCAAATACGTGTACATGAATATTCTGAATCAGGCAAAAAAATATGTGCATATCATGACGCCTTACCTGATCCTGGACGACGAGACCCTTAACGCCCTGATATTCGCGGCAAAGAGAGGGGTGGAGGTGGTGATCATCATGCCCCATATCCCGGATAAGAAGTACGCCTTTTTTCTGGCCCATACCTATTATGAGGAGCTTTTGGACGGCGGGGTGAAGATCCGGGAGTTTGAGCCGGGATTTGTCCATGCCAAGGTGTTTGTCAGTGATGACGAGAAAGCGGTGGTCGGCACGATCAATCTGGACTTTAGAAGCCTGTACCACCATTTTGAGTGCGCTGCTTATCTGTACCGCAGTCCGGCGGTGGCGGAGATCGAGAGAGATTACCAGGAGACTCTGGGAAAATGCGTGGAAATCACCAAGGAAACCTGCAGGGCCTATCCCTTCTACCAGAAGCTGGCAGGTAGGGGGTTAAGGCTTATTGCTCCGTTGATGTAACAGAGCCGGAAAATCCCCTTTTTCCCGGGAAGTGCTTCTTGTATTTCGTGAAAACCTATGCTATAATGCTAAATTGAAGTGTAACGCCCAAGCGGAGAAAGCCGGAGAAGGCGGTTCACAGATAGATGAAGGAGGAACCTATAACATGAGTTTACAGGTAGAGAATTTAGAGAAGAACATGGCGAAGCTTACCATAGAGGCTCCGGCTGAAGAATTTGACAAAGCGATCAAGAAGGCATTTGAGAATAATAAAGGCCGTTTCTCGATCCCGGGATTCCGCAAGGGCAAAGCTCCTCTTGCCATGGTAGAGAAGATGTACGGACTGGAGATGCTCTATGAGGAGGCAGCCAACATCGTTATGGACGCCACTTACGGGGACGCTATGGACGAGAGCGGGCTGGATATCGTGTCCAGGCCCGAGGTGGATATCGTGCAGATCGGCAAGGGCAAGAACTTTATCTATACCGCTACGGTAGCCGTAAAGCCGGAGGTGACTTTGGGCGAGTACAAGGGCCTGGAAGTGGAGAGGGCTAAGGCGGAAGTGACCGACGAGGATATGGAGAGAGAGTTAAAGAGGATCCAGAACCAGAATGCCAGGATGCTGACCGTGGAGGACAGACCGGTGGCGGACGGCGACGAGACCGTTATCGACTTTGAGGGATTTGTGGACGGCAAGCCTTTTGACGGCGGCACAGCGGAGGGCTATGAGCTGCGGATCGGCTCCCATGCCTTTATTGACACCTTTGAGGAGCAGCTGATCGGTAAGAACATCGGGGAAGCGTGTGAAGTGAACGTGACCTTCCCGGAGGAGTACCACGCCAAGGAGGTGGCCGGAAAACCAGCCATGTTCAAGGTGACGGTGAGAGAGATCAAGGTCAAGGAGCTTCCGGAGTTAAACGACGAGTTTGCGGATGAAGTTTCCGATTTTGAGACGCTGGATGAATATAAGGCAGATATCAGGGCGAAACTGTTAGAGACAAAAGAGCGCCAGGCGGCTACGGAGAACGAGAACCGGGTGGTGGAGAAGGCTGTGGAGAACGCTTCCATGGATATTCCGGAGCCTATGGTGGAAGCCCAGATTCAGACCATGCTCAACGATTCCGCCCGCAGGATGCAGAGCCAGGGCATGTCCATCAGCCAGTACATGCAGTACACAGGCATGACCGTGGAGCAGCTGAAGAATCAGGCCAGACCCCAGGCGGAGAGGAGCATCCGCACCAGGTTAGTGCTGGAGGCCGTGGTTAAGGCTGAGAATATCCAGGTGTCCGAGGAGAGGCTTCAGCAGGAGATCGAGATGATGGCCAAAGCTTACGGCATGGATCCTGCCCAGGCCAGAGAGCGCATGGGCGAGGCCGGTCTGGAGCAGATGAAGGAAGATCTGGCGGTTCAGGAGGCCGTTGACTTTTTGGTGGCAGAGGCCAAACTGGTTTGATCGTTCGTTAGAAAGCGCCCCGAGGCAGAACGATGCCGGCAGTCCGGGATCGCTGCGGAAAATGCGTCATAGACGCATTTTCTGTTTACTAAGGGGTTTTTACGATATTCCCCCCGGAGCCGGAGACGGTCCGGGGATAAAGATCACAAATACTGCCGCAGGAACCGGCCCAAAGGCAGGCTGCGGCTCAGACTGGAGGGAACAGGATGAGTTTAGTACCATATGTCATTGAACAGACCAGCAGAGGAGAGCGTTCCTATGATATCTATTCACGGCTTTTGAAGGAGAGAATCATCTTTCTGGCCGAGGAAGTTAACGATGTGACCGCAAGCCTTGTGGTGGCTCAGCTTTTATTTTTGGAGTCCGAGGATCCGACCAAGGACATCAATCTGTATATCAACAGCCCAGGCGGTTCCGTGACGGCGGGCATGGCTATTTACGACACCATGAACTACATTAAGTGCGACGTGTCCACCGTATGCATGGGCATGGCGGCCAGCATGGGCGCGTTCCTTCTGTCCGGCGGCGCCAAGGGGAAACGGTTCGCCCTTCCCAATGCCGAGGTGATGATCCATCAGCCTTCCGGCGGCGCCAAAGGCCAGGCCACGGAGATCAGGATCGCGGCGGAGAACATCTTAAAGACAAGGAAAAAGCTGAATGAGATCCTGGCAAAGAACACGGGCCAGCCCATTGAGGTCATTGAGCGGGATACGGAGAGAGATAACTACATGACAGCCGAGGAGGCAAAGGCTTACGGTCTGATCGACGCGATCCTTGAGAAGCATTGACGGTTTGTGAAGGCCATCGGACCATAGACGGGGAGTAACGGAGAATATGATAAGGAATCGAGGTGGAAATATGCCGGGCAGGATAGATGATAAGATCCGCTGTTCTTTTTGCGGAAAGACCCAGGACCAGGTCCGCAAGCTGATCGCGGGTTCCAACAATGTGTTTATCTGTGACGAGTGCATTGACTTGTGCGCGGAGATCCTGGAGGAGGAACTGGACGGTCAGGAGCAGGTCAGCGAGGAATTTGGGGAGATCAATCTGTTAAAGCCGAAGGAAGTTAAGAAATTTCTGGATGAGTATGTGATCGGGCAGGATCAGGCCAAGAAGGTGCTGTCTGTGGCAGTATACAACCATTACAAGAGGATCACTTCCAGAAAGAACATGGATATTGACGTGCAAAAGAGCAATATCCTTCTTTTAGGGCCTACGGGATCGGGAAAGACGTACCTGGCCCAGACCTTGGCAAAGATCCTCAACGTACCATTTGCCATTGCCGACGCTACGGCGCTGACCGAGGCAGGGTATGTGGGCGAGGATGTGGAGAACATCCTGTTAAAGCTGATCCAGGCCGCTGACTATGATATCAACAAGGCGGAGTATGGCATCATCTACATTGACGAGATCGACAAGATCACCAAGAAGTCGGAGAACGTATCCATTACCAGGGATGTGTCCGGCGAGGGCGTGCAGCAGGCGCTTTTAAAGATCCTGGAGGGTACGGTGGCAAGCGTTCCGCCTCAGGGCGGGAGAAAGCATCCCCACCAGGAGCTTTTGCAGATCGACACTACCAATATCCTGTTTATCTGCGGCGGGGCTTTCGACGGTCTGGAGAAGATCATCGAGCGCCGCACCAGCAAGGGATCCATCGGTTTTAACGCGGAGGTGGTGGATAAGAAGGCCGCTGACATTGATAAGCTGTTAAAGCAGGTGGAGCCTCAGGATCTTATTAAGTTCGGGCTGATCCCAGAGTTTATCGGCCGTGTACCCATAACGGTCTCTCTGGAGCTTTTATCCGAGGATGCCCTGCTTAGGATTTTGCGGGAGCCGAAAAACGCTTTGGTAAAGCAGTATCAGAAGCTGTTTGAGATGGACGACGTAAAGCTGGAATTTCAGGAAGATGCCCTGCGGGCCATGGCTAAGCTGGCTATGGAGCGGAAGACAGGAGCCAGAGGCTTACGGTCTATTATGGAAGGTACCATGATGGATCTGATGTATGAAGTTCCCTCTGACAACACCATCGGCATCTGCACCATCACAAAGGATGTGGTGGATAAGTCCGGGGAGCCGGAACTTGTTTACCGGGACACAGCAGTGCCGAAGAAGGCTCTGGGGCAGAGATTTAAGAAAGACAGGCCAGGAGAGATCGCTTAGGCCCAAAGTCTGGATTTTTGTATGGAACGGTTGTTTGGAATGGGAGCGTCTGCTCCCATTTTCTTTCGTTATAAGTCCCGCCCCCAGGGCAGCGTAAATGCAGGGATCAGAGCTGGAGAAAAGGACATAAGACACCAAGAAAGAAGGGATCAGGATGGGAGAGCATATCAGGATCGTTCCCGTCATCGCCTTAAGGGGTATGACGGTACTTCCAAATTCAACGAGATTTTTTGACATAAGCAGGCCAAAATCCATTGCGGCCCTGGAGGCAGCCATGATGGCGGATCAGAAGCTTTTTCTGGTGGGTCAGAGATCGCCGGATGTGGCGGACCCCTCTATGGAGGAGCTGTGGGGGACGGGGACCATTGCGGAGGTGAGGCAGCTGATCAAACTGCCGGGTGGCGTTATCAGGGTCATGGTGGAGGGGAAGGAGAGAGCCCGTCTGCTGGAGCTTGCGCCGTCGGATTCCATGCTTACAGGGGACGTGATGGAGGCTCCTGTTGAGCGGGATATGCCGGACGCCATGGCCAGGGATGCCATGATGCGGGTGCTGAAGGACAAGCTGACGGAGTACGGGGAAGGCAATCCCAAGATGGCCAGGGACAAGCTGCCGGATCTTATGATGCTCTCGGACCTGGGCGAGCTTATGAGCCAGGCGGCCAATGAGATGCCCTGGGACTGCACGGTGAGCCAGGAGATCTTGGAAGCGGACTGCGAAAGCCGGATGTATGAGATCTTGGTGCGCCGCCTGATGATCGAGATTCAGGTGGGCCAGATCAAGCAGGATTTGCAGGGCAAGGTCAGGAGTCAGATCGACAAGAATCAGAAGGACTACGTGCTGCGGGAGCAGATGCGTATTATCCGCAGGGAGCTGGGCGATGGCCAGAGCGGGGACGACGGGGAAGAGTATCTGGAGAAGGTCCGTAAACTGAAGGCGGACAAGGAGACAAAGGAGAAGCTGACAAAGGAGATCGAGCGTTTAAAGAATATGCAGGGCAGCAGCCAGGAAGCGGCTGTGGCCCGGACCTACATCGAAACGCTTCTGGAACTTCCCTGGAAAAAGTATTCCCGGGACAATAACGACATTTCCCACGCCCAGAAGATCCTGAACGAGGACCATTACGGCCTGGAGAAGGTGAAGGACCGGGTGCTGGAGTATTTGGCGGTGCGGAACCTGACAAAGGAGGCCGGCGGGTCCATCCTGTGTCTTGTGGGACCTCCGGGGACGGGAAAGACCTCCATCGCCCGGTCTGTGGCCAGGGCATTGGGCAAAAAGTATGTCCGCATCAGCCTGGGCGGCGTCCGGGACGAGGCGGAGATCCGGGGACACCGGAAGACGTATGTGGGAGCCATGCCGGGCCGTCTGGCAGAGGGGCTTAGGCAGGCAGGAGTGGGAAACCCGCTGATGCTTTTAGACGAGATCGACAAGGTCAGCAGCGACTACAAAGGGGACGTGTCTTCGGCTCTTTTGGAGGTGCTGGACGGGGAGCAGAACGTTAAATTCCGGGATCATTATGTGGAAACGCCCCTTGATCTGTCTAAGGTCCTGTTTATTGCAACGGCCAACACCACCCAGACCATACCGGCGCCTCTTTTGGACAGGATGGAGATCATTGAGGTCAATAGCTACACGGAAAACGAGAAGTTCCACATTGCCAGCCGGTATCTGGTGAAAAAGCAGCTGGAAAAAAACGGCCTTACGAAAGAGCATCTGACCATACAGGAGGATGCCTTAAGAAAGATCATCCACAATTACACCCGGGAGGCAGGCGTCAGGAATCTGGAGCGGCGCATCGGCGATATCTGCCGCAAGGCGGCCCGCAGCTTTTTGGAGAAGGGCCAACTGGGGGTGGAAGTGACAATAGACCATCTGGAAGAGTATCTGGGCAAGGAGAAGATCTCCTTTGAGGATGCCAATGAGGAGGATCAGGCAGGCATCGCCCGTGGCCTTGCCTGGACCAGCGCAGGGGGAGATACGCTGCAGATCGAGGTCAATGTGATGCCCGGCAAGGGGGAGCTTATTATGACGGGAAAGATGGGGGATGTGATGAAGGAGTCGGCTAAGATCGCCCTTACCTACGTCCGCTCCGTCTGCCCGGACTACCAGGTGGACCAGGAGTTTTTTTCCGATCATGATATCCACCTGCACATTCCCGAGGGGGCGGTGCCAAAGGACGGCCCCTCCGCCGGCATCACCATGGCCACCGCCATGGTGTCCGCCGTGACATCTCTGCCCATTGACGCGAAACTTGCCATGACCGGGGAGGTTACCCTGCGGGGCAGGGTGCTGCCGGTGGGAGGGTTAAAGGAAAAGGTGCTGGCGGCAAAAATGGCCCGCGTAAAGAAAGTCCTTGTGCCGGAGAAGAACCGGCCGGACATCGGAGAGCTTTCCCAGGAGATTACCGATGGTCTGGATATCGTGTATGTGAAACATATGTCCCAGGTCTTGAAAGAGGCGCTGACTGAAAGGGCGTAAGGCGTTTTTGAAAGGGGCAAAAAGGCCGGAGGCATTGGAATATTTGCAGAGGACGCCCCTTAGAGATAGAAGGAGTAAACATGATCATTAAAAGTGCAGAGCTTGAGACGGTCTGCGGGGTAACCAGTACCCTGCCGGACAATATCCATCCGGAATTCGCGTTTGCCGGAAAGTCAAACGTGGGGAAATCTTCCCTGATCAACGGGCTTATGAACCGCAAATCCCTGGCCAGGACGTCGGCCCAGCCGGGAAAGACCCAGACCATCAATTTTTACCATATCAATGATGCCGTGTATTTTGTGGACCTTCCGGGGTACGGGTACGCAAAGGTGTCTCTGGAGGCCAAGGAAAAGTGGGGGAAGATGATCGAACGGTATCTGAAGCGATCTAAGATGCTGAAGGGCGTGTTCCTTTTGGTGGATATCCGCCATGAGCCCTCGGCCAATGATAAGACCATGTATGACTGGGTGGTGTACAACGGATACCGCCCCACGGTCATCGCCACCAAGCTGGACAAAATAAACCGCAGCCAGGTGTCAAAGCATGTGAAGATGGTAAGGAACGGGCTGGGGATGGAAAAAGGAGATATCCTGATCCCCTTTTCCGCCCAGACCAAGCAGGGACGGGAGGAGATCTGGCAGCTGATGGAGGATATGATGGAGGCAGCGGATGCATAAGCGGCCACCCATGGGTCCCGGCGGGATTTTTCAGGTGAGAAAGGGGGAGTGTGACTGTGGAAGAAAATGAGAAGATATTGCTGTTTGAAAAGATGCCCATACCAAGAGCCATAGCCAAACTGGCGATCCCTACAATTTTAAGCTCTTTGGTCATGGTCATCTACAACCTGGCGGATACGTATTTTGTGGGGATGCTGGGGGACCCGGTGCAGAACGCGGCGGTGACTTTGGCTTACCCGGTGCTTTTGGCCTTTAACGCGGTCAACAACCTGTTTGGGGTGGGGACCTCCAGCATGATGAGCCGGTCTCTTGGCAGAAAGGATTATGAGACCGTCAGGCAAAGCTCTGCTTTTGGTTTTTACTGCTCGTTGTTTTCTGGCATTGTGTTTTCTTTTCTGTGTACCGTATTTAAGACCCCTCTCCTTACGGCTTTGGGGGCCGATGAGGTGACTCGGGCGGCTACGGACAGCTACCTGTTGTGGACGGTCACCTGCGGCGCGGCGCCTTCGATCCTTAATGTGGTCATGGCTTACATGGTCCGCTCCGAAGGGGCGTCTCTCCACGCCAGCATCGGGACCATGAGCGGCTGTTTTCTGAATATGATCCTGGACCCTGTCTTTATCCTTCCCTGGGGCCTTGACATGGGGGCGGCAGGAGCAGGTTTGGCCACGTTTTTGTCCAACTGTTTTGCCTGCGGGTACTTCTTTGTATTGCTGTATTGGAAGCGGAAACACACCTTTGTCAGCATCAGCCCAAAGAAGTTAAAATTTCAGCGGTTTATCGTCCTGGGCGTGTGCGCCGTGGGCATTCCGGCGTCAATTCAGAACCTTCTGAATGTAACGGGAATGACCATCTTAAACAACTTTACTTCCGGGTACGGCGCCGACGCGGTGGCTTCCATGGGCATTGCCCAGAAGGTGAACACCGTACCGTTTCAGATCGCTTTAGGGTTCTCCCAGGGGATTATGCCTCTGGTCAGCTACACCTATGCCAGCGGGAACCACAAAAGGATGAAGGACACCATCCTTTTTGCCGTAAAGCTGATGCTGCCGGCTATGGTGGCCGTGACCGCAGGATATTATATCTGGGCAGACGGACTTATCGCCCTGTTTATGGATAATGAGGTCATTATCGGCTACGGGACGAAGTTTTTAAGAGCAATGTGTCTGGCGCAGCCTCTGATCTATATGGATTTTCTGGCAGTGGGCGTGTTCCAGGCTCTGGGCATGGGCAAAAACGCGCTGATCTTTGCCATTATGAGAAAGATCATCCTGGAGATCCCGGCATTGTTTATCTTAAACCGGCTGTATCCTCTCTATGGTCTGGCTTACGCCCAGCCGGCGGCGGAGTTTGTTCTGACCATCGCGGCAGTTGTGATGCTCAAAAGGATTTTTGAGAGGAACCAGAAATCGTAAGGGAATTGAAAGTGGAAAACTTTGCGATGATATGGTAGAATTGGAAATGACATTTATTTGACTTTCAGGAGGAAAATATGGAAGAGAACGGGAGAAAGAAGATTATTTTAACCGGGGACAGGCCCACAGGCAGGCTCCATGTGGGACATTACGCAGGTTCCGTGAAAAGGCGGGTGGAGCTGCAGGAATCGGGAGAATTTGAGGACATCTTCATTATGATTGCCGACGCCCAGGCGCTGACGGACAACGCGGACAATCCGGAGAAGGTGCGGCAGAACATCATTGAGGTGGCCCTTGATTATCTTTCCTGCGGGCTGGACCCTAGTAAGTCCACGCTGTTTATCCAGTCCCAGATCCCGGAACTGACGGAGCTGACGTTTTACTATATGAACCTGGTGACCGTGTCCAGGCTTCAGAGGAATCCTACGGTGAAGAACGAGATCAAGATGCGGAATTTTGAGACCAGCATCCCGGTGGGCTTTTTCGTATATCCCATCAGCCAGGCGGCGGATATTACGGCCTTTAAGGCCACCACAGTGCCTGTGGGGGAGGACCAGCTGCCTATGATCGAGCAGACCAGGGAGATCGTCAGGAGCTTTAACCACATCTACGGGGAGGCGTTAGTGGAGCCGGATGTGCTGCTTCCGGACAACAAGGCATGCATGCGGCTTCCGGGCATTGACGGTAAGGCCAAGATGAGCAAGTCCTTAAACAACTGCATTTATCTGTCCGACACGGAGGAGGATGTGAGGAAGAAGGTCATGAGCATGTTCACCGACCCCAATCATCTTAAGGTGGAAGACCCGGGAGAAGTGGAGGGGAATCCGGTGTTCATCTATCTGGAAGCATTTTGCAGGGATGACCATTTTCAGCGGTTCTGGCCGGAATATGAAAACCTGGACCAGCTGAAAGCCCACTATACCAGAGGCGGCCTTGGGGATGTGAAGGTGAAGAAGTTCTTAAACCAGGTGCTGCAGGACGAGCTGGCTCCCATCCGGGCCAGACGCAAGGAGTATGAGAAGAATATCCCGGAGGTTTACCGCATCCTGCAGGAGGGCAGCCAAAAGGCCCGGAAGGTGGCAGCCAGGACCCTTGCGGATGTGAAAGCCGCCATGAAGATCGATTACTTTGAGGATGAGGAGCTGATCCAAAGCCAGGCGCAGCGGTTTCAGGCGTAAGATCTTTAGAGAAGAACGGAATTTGGCAGGAGAACGTGACATATGAGACGATGGAGAAAGAGCGCGGCCCTTGCCCTGGCATTATGCCTGTTGGCAGGGGGCCCGGCCCAGGCGGCCCCTGTGGGGCCGGGAGCAGACAACAGGACCGTGGACACAGCCTCGGTGGCAAAGCCGGAGATCAAGTCGGAGGGAGCGGTGGTCATAGACGCTTCCACAGGCAATGTGCTGTACGGGAAAAATGAGAAGACCCGTTTTTATCCGGCCAGCACCACCAAGCTGATGACGGCCATGCTTGTTTTGGAGCAGGCCGGCCTGGGAGATACGGTGACCTTTTCCAAGACAGCTACCACCAACTTAGAGTCAGGGGCTGTTTCTTTAAACCTGACGGAAGGGGATAAGCTGACCGTGGAGCAGTGCCTTTACGCCCTCCTTTTAAAGTCAGCCAACGAGGTGGGCAACGGGCTGGCGGAGCATGTTGGAGGGAGCGTAAGCAATTTCGCCCAGATGATGAACAAAAAGGCGGCGGAGCTGGGGTGTACGGGGACTAACTTCGTCAACCCCCACGGCCTTAACGACAATAGCCACTACACCACGCCCTATGATATGGCCCTTATCGGCAGAGCGGCTTTTCAAAATGAGACGCTGTGCAAGGTGGCCACTACGGTCAGCTATCAGCTGCCTGCTACCAAGAAGGCAGGGGCCAGAACCATAACCATGGGCCACAAGATGGTGTACCCCAATGATTCCCGGTATTATCCCGGCATCATCGGAGGCAAGACCGGATACACATCCCTGGCAGGCAACACCCTGGTCACAGGCGTCCAGAGAGAGGGAACGCGGCTGATTGCCGTGGTGATGAAGAGCAAGTCCACCCACTATGAGGACACCAAGGCGCTGCTGGATTACGGCTTTGCGGTGATGGGGAACACAGGGGCCGGGGCGGTGAACGGTTCAGGGACGCCCGGTGTCACAGGTCCCGGAAGTTCTGGCAGTCCAGGCGTGAATCAGGCCCAGGGGCCGGGGACCGCGCCTGTGGGATGGGGCCGGGACGACAAGGGATGGTATTACATAAAGGAGAACAAAAGCCGGGCGGCAGGGGAGTGGCTGAACCTGGGCCAGGCGGAGTACTGGATCGACAGCGACGGGTATATGGCCACAGGCTGGCGGCATTTTACCAACGGAGCCTGGTATTATTTCCACTCCAGCGGCGCTATGGCGGTGAATTATTGGGTGGAGGACAAGGGGAAGTGGTTTTATCTGGGCAGCGATGGAGCCATGCTCACCAATATCCGGACGCCGGACGGTTATGAGCTGGGAGCCGACGGGGCGTGGACCGGGAAGTAAAGAGGCGGCTTTTTTGGATAAAAGGACAGGAGCGTGATCAGATGGAGACGAGCAATACCATAAAGGAATTGACAGAGAGACGATCGGTCCGTGTGTATGAGGATCGTGCCATTACAACAGAGCAGAAAGAAGCGATCATCCAGGCTGCTATGGAGGCCCCCACGGCAGGCAATCAGCAGCTGTACACCATTCTGGATATTACGGACGGTAAGCTTAAGGATATGCTGGCCGAAACCTGTGACCACCAGCCTTTTATCGCTAAGGCCCAGATGGCGCTGATCTTCTGCGCGGACTGCCAGAAATGGTATGACGCCTTTGAGGCCGGCGGCTGCAGTCCCCGCCGTCCCAGGACAGGGGATCTGATGCTGGCAGTGACCGATGCGGCCATTGCTGCCCAGAACGCGGTGACGGCGGCCTGGAGCCTGGGCATCGGCTCCTGCTATATCGGGGATATTATGGAGCGGTGCGAGACCCACCGGGAACTTTTGCGCCTGCCTGACTATGTGTTTCCGGCAGTGATGGTGGTGTTCGGGTATCCTACCCGGCAGCAGATGGAGAGAAAGAAACCGGACAGATGCCAGCAGAAGCATATTGTCCACGAGAACGGCTACCGCCGCATGGATCGGAAGGAGCTTCGCCAGATGCTTGCCAAGGAGTGTGAGAGCAGGGATTTTGACAGCTGGATACAGGCGTTTTGCGAGAGAAAGTACAACAGCGATTTTTCCAGGGAGATGAGCAGATCCGTGGAGGAATATCTGAAAGCGTTTCGGTGAGACGGCGTATGCCATATGCGGCTACGTTCACAGGGCCTGCGAACAGTAACCCTTGAACTGTTACCTTGCTGAATATCCATTTGTCAAAAACCGAAAAGAAAGGGATTGACAATCTATGGAAGCTGCGTTATAATATGTTTTGTTCGTGCAGAAGTGGCGGAATTGGCAGACGCGCACGGTTCAGGTCCGTGTGGTGGCAACACCTTGAGGGTTCGACTCCCTTCTTCTGCATTGGATCATTACAGACTGAATCTGATTCCTATGGGAAAAGGATTCGGTTTTTTGCTATAATTGCACCTTTTGGACAGAGGAATCATAGTTTTCATATTTGCCGGACCAAGACAACGACGGCGGCATCGTATACCGGATGCCGCCGCTTTTGCGTTATTGGTCATTTGCGCTGTCCTGGGGAGAGCTTTCTTTTGCGGTTTTCTTTCGGAAGATCCTTAGCGACAGAAAGGATCTGTTTTTCCGGAAGGCACGCTTGGCTATGATCCGGAAAAGAGCCAGGCCGGCCAGCAGAGGGAGCCAAACAGGGATGCCGGTGATAAGTCCTACAAACAGGTCTGTCAGAAATTCGGCAACATTTTTCGCGTTTTTTACAAATCCCTTCTGGATCCTCTGGGGTACGGTCTCCGGGACTACAGGGGTAAAGTCTACGGGAAGGACCTCGTGAACAGAGATCTGGATGGTGCTGTAGGCCACCTGGTTGTCGTAAAGCTTCAGCCGGGATTCCATGGATTCCAGCTCATAGCGTATCTGGGAAAGGTGTTCCTCCAGGGCGATGACAGCTTCCAGCGTGTCCGCCTTTTCCAGCAGGGCCCAGATGCGCTCCTGCTCCATGGCAAGGGTCTTCTTTCGGCTTTCCAGGTCACTGTACTGGAGGGTGACGTCCTGGGTGGACTCGGAGCGGTTGGTCACATTGCCGCTGTCTTCTACCAACGCGATGAAGGAATCCAGTTTGTCCGCAGGGATGCGGGCGGTTATGGAGCCGTAGCGGTCCGGGCGGATGTTGTTGTGGGTGATGCTGGAGCCGGAGATGTCCGACTGCTCCATGTAGCCTCCCAGTTCCGTTACTTTGGCCTGGATCTGCCTGATGAGGGTGTCGAATGCATCGGTTTCCACGTTCATGAACACGTTACGGATCAGTTTCCTGGCGGAGGCAGCAGGGGGCTGGAGTTCTAAGGTGGAGGAGAGTCCTGACGGCGCCTGGCCTCCTTCTCCTTCATTCTGCGCCCCCTCTGCTGGAAAGGCTGCCACGGCCATGGTTTCCTCCGCGATCGCTTCCTTGATAGGACTGTAGGCGGCAGTTTGGGAGTTTCCTTTGCCTCCGCATCCGGTCATGAAGAGAGCGCCTGCCAACAATAGGATCAAAGCCTGTTTTTTCATAATTTTCCCCCTGTTTTATCCGGCCCTAGTACATCGTTGCACTATTTACTTCAAGATTAGTGCAACGATGTACTAGGGGCCGCGGTTCTAAATTTATAAATTCAGGGTATCATAAAAGAGGACGAGAAGCAAGAAAAGTAAAAAAAGCTTCATAAAATACAAAAAAATTTAAGGAGATCTTTCTCATGCTTACATTAGAGAACGTGTCATTCGGCGTGCAGGAGGACAGGAAGGAAAAGGAGATTATCCACGACCTGACCCTGACCATTGACGACCATAAATTCGTAGTGATAACCGGGCCAAACGGCGGCGGGAAGTCTACGCTGGCCAGGCTGATCGCAGGGATCGAGCGTCCCACCCAGGGGCGCATCGCCTTTGACGGCACGGATATTACGGATAAGAGCATTACGGAAAGGGCAAACCTGGGGATCAGCTACGCGTTTCAGCAGCCGGTCCGCTTTAAGGGGGTTCAGGTATTGGACTTGATCCGTCTGGCAGCCAAGAAAAAGCTGGCTGCGGCGGACGCCTGCGTCTACCTTTCCGAGGTGGGGCTGTGCGCCAAGGACTATATTAACCGGGAGATCAATGCCAGCCTGTCCGGCGGCGAGTTAAAGAGGATCGAGATCGCCACGGTGCTGGCCAGAGGGACGAAGCTGTCGGTGTTTGACGAGCCGGAGGCGGGGATTGATCTGTGGAGTTTCCAGAACTTGATCGCCGTGTTCGAGCGGATGAGGGACAGGACCGACGGGTCCATCCTCATTATCTCCCACCAGGAGCGGATTTTGAACATCGCCGACGAGATCGTGGTCATCGCCGACGGCAGGATCACGGCTCAGGGTCCTAAGGAAGATATCCTTCCGGGACTTTTGGGGACGGCGTCCGCAGTGGACGCGTGCAGCAAATTTTATAAGGGAGGGCAGTGATATGGCTGGTTCTGTAACATTTGCCAATGTAGATTCCATCCAGATGCAGCTTTTGGAGGAGGTGGCAGGGCTTCACCAGGTGCCTGCGGGGGCTTACAACATCCGGGCCAACGGGCAGATGGCTGCCAGGGCGGCTTCCGCCAATATTGAGATCATTTCCAAGGAAGACAAGACAGGCATCGATATCCGCATCAAGCCGGGGACAAAGAACGAGAGCGTACACATCCCTGTGGTCTTAAGCCAGAGCGGTCTGACGGAGATGGTTTACAATGACTTTTATATCGGAGATGATGCCGACGTGGTCATTGTGGCAGGCTGCGGCATCCACAACGGCGGAGACGGGGATTCCAGGCACGACGGCCTGCACCGGTTTTTTGTGGGGAAAAATTCTAAGGTAAAATACGTGGAAAAGCACTACGGCTCCGGCGACGGCAGGGGAAAGCGGATCATGGATCCCCAGACCCAGGTGACCATGGAGGAGAACAGCTACATGGAGATGGAGATGGTGCAGATCAAGGGCGTAGATTCCACCAGACGCTCCACCAAGGCGGATCTGGCCGCCGGGGCCAAGCTGATCATCCGGGAGCGGCTTTTGACTCACGGGACCCAGTTTGCCGAGAGCAGCTTTGTGGTGAACTTAAACGGGGAGGATTCCAGCGCCAATGTGATCTCCAGGTCCGTGGCAAAGGAGGATTCCACCCAGATCTTTAACGCGGAGATCAACGGCAACGCCAAATGCGCGGGCCATTCGGAATGTGACGCCATTATCATGGACAATGCCAAGATAAGCGCCATACCCAAGATCACGGCCAACAACACGGACGCTGCCCTGATCCATGAGGCGGCCATCGGAAAGATCGCAGGGGAACAGATCGTCAAGCTGATGACTTTGGGGCTTACGGAGGAGGAAGCGGAGGCCCAGATCGTCAACGGCTTTTTAAAATAGCAATATATGGCAAAGACCTAAGGAGGAGAAGGCGCATGTATCATTGCCATGTTTCATTTTATTTGATTGGCCAGCCATGCAGGGAGCTGGAGCTTATCCAGAGCATGGCTCCGCCGGAAAATTTTACTTATGAATTTCATGAGAGCAGGGGATTTTGGGAGGATGAGGCCGCAAAAGCGGATGTTATCGTGGCGAATCTGCGAAACGGGGACGTTACGGAGCTGTTAGACGGCCTGACGACGGCAAAGAAATGGAAGACCGAGCTTATCGTTTTGGCAGACAAGGATCAGATGCCTCTTGTGGAGCAGTGGCTGTGGCAGATAAAGGATGTGTGGATCACGCCCATGTCTCTGGAGGAGACGCGGTTTCGGTTCTTCCGGTGGCAGAAAGGACGTATTCTGGAGGCGGATCACCAGGAGACCAGCCAGTTTCTGGAGACTGCCATCAACAGCAGCCCCAACCTGATCTGGTTTAAGAATAAGGAAGGGGTCCATGAAAAGGTAAATGACAGTTTCTGTAAGGCGGTGAACAAGAGAAAGGATCAGGTGGAGGGCCAGGGACATGCCTACATCTGGGATGTGCTGGAGGATGACCCGGCCTGCATCCAGTCGGAGATGGAGGTTATGGCCAAGGGCGAGACCTGCATCTCCGAGGAGACGATCAAGACGGGAGACGGCTTAAAACTGTTAAGCATCTACAAGTCGCCGCTGTATAATCTGGACGGCAGCGTCATGGGGACCATGGGGGTTGCCATAGATATTACTCAGGAGCGGGGCTATGAGCAGGAGATCATAAATAAGAATCAGACGCTGGAGACCATCTTCACCACCATAGACTGCGGGGTGATGCGCCATTCTGCCGACGGCAAGCGGATCCTGAGCGCCAACCGGGCAGCTTTGGAGATCCTGGGATATGACAGTTTGTGGGAGATGGCTACCGACGGGTTTGACATGGTGGCATCGTCGGTGGTGACAGAGGATAAGCGCAAGCTGCGCCAGGCTATCTTAGGGCTTACCCGGGTGGGGGAGACCGTGGCGGTGGAGTACCGGATCCGCCACAAGGACGGAGAACTGCTCTATGTTATGGGCAATGTAAAGCTTTTAGAGGAGAACGGGGAATTGGTGTACCAGCGGTTCCTTTTGGACTGCACGGCGCAGAAGCTGAAGGAAAGGCAGAAGGAAAAGTATCATTCCCAGCTGATCCAGGCTCTGAGCATGGAGTACAGCCTTGTGTGCTTTTTCAATCTGGCCACAGGCATAGGAAGGATTCTTAGAGCCGACGACCAGGAGGGGCAGGCGTTCGGCCTGGCTTTTAAGGGGGAGGCGGATCTTGCGGACAGCGTGGCCGGTTATATCGACGGGTTTGTCCATGAGGATGACAAGGAAACGATGCGGCAGTTCTTTGACGTGGAGCGGCTGCGGGCTAAGGCGGCGGACAGACGGCTGGACTATGTAAACTACCGGGCCGTGGTATCGGGAGAGATACGGTATTTTCAGGTAAAGGTGGTATACATAGGAAGCCAGGATAAAAATTTTGGCATTGTTCTGGGATTTCGCAGCGTGGACGAGGAGATACGGGACGGGATGAAGAGGAATGCCCTTTTGGAGGATGCTCTTTTGCAGGCCCGCCGCGCCAGCAGGGCCAAGAGTCTCTTTTTGTCCAACATGTCCCATGATATCCGCACTCCCATGAACGCCATCGTGGGATTTGCCTCCCTGGCGGCGGACCACATGGAGGATAAGGCCAGGGTGGAGGATTATTTAGGAAAGATCACCTCGTCGGGAAAACTCCTTTTGAGCCTGATCAATAACATCCTGGATATGAGCCGCATTGAGAGCGGAAAGCTGGAGCTGGATGAAAAGCCCTGCCGGCTTTTGGACGTGATCGGGGATGTGAAGAACTTGCTGCAGTCGGAGGCCCTGGAAAAGGATCTGACCATGGAGGTGGAGACCGGCGGTCTGGCGCATCCTGATATTTACTGTGACAGCCTGCGGCTGAATCAGGTGCTCTTAAATCTGGTGGGCAATGCCGTAAGGTTCACCGAGAAAGGCGGAAAGGTGGTCATAACCGTTGCGGAGAAGCCGGGGGCCGTTGCAGGCAGCGCCAATTTTGAGTTTTGCATTGAGGATACGGGCATCGGCATGAGCCAGGAGTTTGTGAAGCATATCTTCGAGCCCTTTGAGCGGGAGAATACCACGACCTTAAGCGGCATCGCAGGCACCGGGCTGGGAATGGCCATTACCAAGAACATTGTGGACATGATGAACGGAGCCATTGAGGTAAAGAGCAAAAAAGGGGAGGGGACGAAGATCACGGTCACCTTCGCGTTCCGTCTGTGTCAGAAAGAGGAGGAGATCAGCCCGCAGGAGACAGCCCCAAAAGAGACGGGAACGGGATTTGCGGGACCACGGGGATGCCGGCTCCTTCTTGTGGAGGACAATGAACTAAATCAGGAGATCGCCGTGGCGATATTAGAGGAGGCGGGCCTTTTGGTGGATGTGGCCTGTGACGGACAGATGGCCGTGGATATGTATAAAAAGGCGGGACCGGGGTATTACCGGCTGATCCTGATGGACGTGCAGATGCCGGTGATGAACGGGTACGAGGCCACCAGGACGATACGGCAGCTGGCGGATCCCCAGCTGTGCAGCATCCCTATCCTGGCTATGACGGCCAATGCTTTTGAGGAGGATAAGCAGGAGGCCATGCGAAGCGGCATGAACGGCCATATCGCCAAGCCGGTAGACGTGGATCTGCTGTTTGAGGCTCTTAACCGGATCATTGCGTGATCCAGATGGGATCACGCGAAAAAATCCCGGACCGCAAACAGGCATACGTCGCGGGCAAATGCTTTCGGCGGGCATTGGTGTTCGATTTCCAGATAGCACTTGGCCATACTGATATACAGATCAGCCAGCAGGTAGGTAAAGACCGGCTGGCTGATTTTTAATCTGCAGCCTTCTTCCTCCAGCTGGCCCAGGATCTGTTCAAAGATCTGGATCAGATAGTTGCGGAGAATATCCATGAATATCCCGTTTTTGTTGGTCTGGCAGATCTTTCCAAAGGACTCTCTGTTTTGATCCATGACAGAGATCAGCTTGTCCACAAAAGCCTGGCCTTTGCCGTCTTTTAAGTACATAATGTCTTTGTCCAGACGGACGGTGTCAAAGAAGGTCTGGAGGCAGTAGTACAGCAGATCGTACTTATCCTCAAAATACCGGTAAAAGGTGGAGCGGGGGACCAAGGACGCGTCGCACAGCTGAGTCAGGGTAATCTTTTCAAAGGGGGTCTCCTCCAGAAGGGCAAAGAGCGCCCGGCTTAGGAGGAGATACGTTCTTCTTGTGGATATCTTTTCTTTTTTTTCGGTAGATCCCATTCTATGAAAACTCCTTATTTGTGTAAAAATGGACACTTTTGCGGGATCTGTCCCATTTGGGTCAGATCGGGGGAAAGTGATGCTTGAATATTTTACCATAATTGTACATAATATGGCAAGGTTATCATTTCCGGCGGGGCATTGACCGCCGGTGGAAATGATAAAATTTAATTTCAGGAAAGGGCAAGGGAAAGATGGGAGAGAAGAAAACTTCTGAAAGTTTCATGATGAAACTGGCAAGGTTTATCGTGAATAAGAGAAAGGCGTTTATCGCCCTGTTTATCCTGGCGTGTGTTTACAGCGTCATATGCATCCCCAAGGTGGCAGTGGTGGACGATCTGACGGAGTATCTTCCGGAGAGCACGGAGACCAGACAGGGACTGGATATCATGAATGAGGAGTTTACCACCTTCGGGTCCGCCAAGGTGCTGGTCAGCAATATTACGTATGACAGAGCTTTGGCTCTGGCGGAGGAGATGGAGAAGATCAAGGGCATCTCGGCGGTGTCTTTCTACGATGAAGAAGACAGCGCTTATGACGGCCAGGAGATCGGGGACTATTACAGGGATGCCAGTGCGCTGTACACCCTGACGTTTGAGGAGGAGGAAGACACAGAGCTGTCCCAGGCCGCCATGGTCCAGGTAAGAGAGGAGCTGACCGGGTATCCCTCCTATGTGTACACCACGGTGGATAAGGACGACGCGGCCTCCTTAAAGGCAGACATGAAGGTGATCGTGGTGATCGTAGTGCTTATTATCCTGGTGGTGCTGCTGTTTACCTCCAAGACCTACATGGAGATCGTGATCTTTTTGTCCGTATTCGGCGTGGCGGCGCTGATCAACATGGGGACCAACTACTGGTTTGGGGAAATCTCCTTTGTGACCAACGCGGTGGGAGCGGTTTTGCAGCTGGCTCTTGCCATTGATTACGCCATTATCCTGTTCCACCGGTTTATGGAGGAGCATGAGGATAAGGAAACCATTGAGGCCGTTACGGTGGCCCTTAGCAAGGCCATTCCGGAGATCTCTTCCTCAAGCCTTACGACGGTGTCCGGCATGATCGCGCTGATGTTTATGCAGTTCGGCATCGGCATGGATCTGGGGAGCGTGCTGACCAAGGCCATTATCATAAGCCTTTTGACAGTGTTCCTTCTGATGCCGGCGCTTATTGTCATGTTCTCCAAGGCCATTGACAGGACCGTGCATCAGAATTTCGTGCCTACCATCAATTTCTGGGGGAAGATGGTGGTAAAGCTGCGTTTTATCGGGATCCCCATTTTCCTGGTGATCGTGGCGGGAGCAAGCGTCTTTTCCGGAAGATGCCCTTACATATATGATATCAACTCCATTGAGTCCAGCAAAAAGAACGAGTTTCTGGCTTCTAAGGAGCGGATCGGGGAGACTTTTGAGGTGACCAATACCATGGCCATCGTGCTTCCTAAGGGGGACTATGAGAAGGAGGGGCGGATACTAAAGCGATTGGAGGCTATGGAGGAGGTGGATACGGCTCTGGGGCTGGCCAATGTGGAGGTCAGCGACGACGGGAAATACATTTTGGTGGATAAACTGGGTCCCAGGGATTTCTCGGAGGTAGCCGGGGTGGATCTGGATCTGGTGCGGGTTTTGTACCAGTTCTATGCCTTTGACAGGGAGCAGTACAGCGCGTTTATGAAGAATCTGGACGATTACCGGGTGTCCATCATTGATATGATCGATTTTATCTATCAGCAGAAGGAGAAGGGCGGCATTGAGTTTGACGAGGAGATGTCGGATGAGATCGACGACCTTTACAAGGCGGTTTGCGACGCCAGGAAGCAGCTGGAGGGAGAGAACTATGACAGGCTGGTGTTTACTTTAAGAGGAGCCGTGGAAGGCGCCGACACCTTTGCCACCATTGACCGGATACGGGACATTGCCCTGGAGTACTATGACGAGGTTTACGTGGTAGGCGATGCCACCAGCAACTATGATCTCAGCACGTCTTTTGAGCGGGACAATGTAATCATCAGCGTGCTGACCGCCCTGTTTGTGGGCGTTATCCTTTTGTTTACGTTCCAGTCGGCAGGTCTGCCGTTTTTGCTGGTACTGACCATACAGGGGAGCATCTGGATTAATTTTTCCATGCCCTATTTAACAGGCAGCACCATGTATTTCTTAAGTTATCTGGTGGTCAGCTCCATCCAGATGGGCGCTACCATTGATTATGCCATCGTCATTACCAGCCGGTATCTGGATCTGCGCAAAGGGATACCGGACAGGAAAGCGGCAGTGGCGCAGTCTCTTAACGAGGCGTTCCCCACCATCATTACTTCGGGGACCATACTGACCAGCGCAGGGTTTGTCATCGGGTATCTGACCAACAACGCGGTCATCGCGTCCCTGGGCAAGGTGCTGGGAAGAGGCACATTGATTTCCATCATTCTGGTTATGACGGTGCTGCCTCAGCTTCTGCTTGTAGGTGACAGGCTGATTGACAAGACGGAGCTTACCAAAGCGGTAAAGCTGGGACAGGAGAAGGAGGCGTAGGATATGAAGAATCGAGAAAGAGGGCAAAAAAACCGCCGGGGCCGTAAAAGCGGGGCTGCCGTCATGGCCGCTGTTTTGGCGGCGTCAGGCATAGCGGGATCCGCGGGGCAAAGACCGTGGGGCATAAAAGCATGGGCTGCGCCCCAGACGGTACAGCAGGAGAACGGGGAGGACACAGAGGTTTTGGATGATTACGGGGCGGCAGAGGCGGCCCAGGGGGATGGGCAGAATGAGGGCGCCGTGACCATCCGCACAACGGAGGAGTTTCTTGCGTTTGCCCAAAACTGCACGTCGGAATCCTACTCCAAAGGCAGATACTTTGTCCTGGAGACAGATCTGAACCTGCAGGGGACGGATTTTAAGCCGGCGCCTGTGTTCGCGGGCACGTTTGACGGCAGAGGACACGCCATCATCGGGCTGTCGGTGAAGGAGAATGGTTCCGATCTGGGGCTGTTTCGGTTTGTGCAGCAGACCGGGGTGGTGAAGGATCTCCAGGTATACGGCACTTTTACTCCCAGAGGCAGCAGGACCAACATCGGCGGCATCGCGGGGACCAACCGGGGGACTGTGGAGAACTGTTCTTTTAGCGGGGAGATCATGGCCCACGAGGCTTTGGGCGGCATCGTCGGGTACAATGAGGAGACAGGGCTCATTGCCGGATGCGAGAATAAAGCCCAGCTTACGGGCAACCTGAAAACAGGCGGCATCGCCGGATATAATGAGGGGCGCATTGAGGACTGCGTCAACCGGGGCGGCGTAAACACCACGGGACAGGAGGTTGCGGACGATTCGGATGACCAGCTTTCGGCGGGGAGCGTGGGGCTGGAGGAGAGCATCCGGGTGGAGCGGGTCAATGATGCCGGCGGCATCGCCGGTTTGTCCTTAGGATACCTAAAGAATTGCTCCAATCACGGTGCTGTGGGGTATCCCCACATGGGTTATAATGTAGGCGGTATCGCCGGGAGGCAGAGCGGGCTTATTGACCAGTGCCATAATTTCGGGACGGTCCAGGGAAGAAAGGATACCGGCGGCATTGTGGGCCAGTTTGAGCCTTATGTGACGGTAGATTACCAGGAGGATATGTTCGGAAGTCTGGAAAATCAGGTGGATCAGCTGTCCGATATGGGCGATTCCCTGTCAGGGATCATTGAAAACGCGGGGGATACGGCGTCGGGCAACCTGGACCGGATCGACGCCCAGATGGAAGGGATGCGAAACATTGCCAGATTTTACAAGGATGTGTACCGCCAGGGAGGCGACAGCTTTGACCGGGACGCGGACCGCTCCATCAATGAGATACAAAACACCCTGGACCACATGAATCTGGATATGATGGACCAGGCTACCAAGAACCATTATCAGGCGGCTGTGCAGAAGGCAGGGCAGATGGCGGATCTGCGGGCCGAGATGGATAAAGGGTATGACGGGGATGCGGAGGATCTAAAGCCTGCCCAGCTGGTGGCCTGGCTGAAAAAGAGGCTTCAGCAGCTGGAGCAGCTGGCAAAATACGGGGAGGAGCTGCGGGCAGAGGTGGCCTGGCTGGCTGCCAACGCTCCCGCCGATGCCGTAAACGGGGCGGAGCGTTTCGGGGATGACTTAGAACAGCTCCAGGTGGAGACCAACACGTTGATTGATATTGTCCGCGTCAATACGGATAAGGCCAGAGGGGATCTTCACAGCATGGACGAGGAGATGACGGCCCAGGCCGATGCCCTTTACGGCGGCGTGGACGCCCTGACCGACGGGATACGGGACAGCAGAAACCAGATACGCAGCCAGAAACAGCAGATTGAAAACCAGATCGACCAGATACGGGGAACCATCTCCGACGGCGTGGACCGGGCCAGGGAGGACCGGGAGCTGTTTGAGGACGTGTCCGACTTAGAAGGCGAAGGGCTGGGCCTTGGCATGGTAAACGGCTGCACCAACCAGGGGCAGGTATCCGCGGATTACCAGGCAGGCGGCATTGCGGGCATCATCGGCTTAGAGACCAGCCTGGATCCGGAACAGGATCTGGAGGCCAAGGAGGAGCGGACCTTAAACGTGACCCGCAACATAAAGGCCATTGTGCTGGAGTGCAGGAATCAGGAGCATATTACGGTGGTCAATGATTACGCGGGCGGCATTGTGGGGAAAGCCAATTTAGGAGCGTTGATCCAGAATCAGAATTTCGGTGACATCACGGCCCGGGACGGCAGCTACGCGGGAGGCATCACCGGCAGCAGCGCCTACGTTCTTAGACGGAACTACAGTATGTGTACCATTGACGGCAATGACTATACAGGAGGCATCGCGGGATGGGGAACGGACATTCTGGACAATTTCTCCATGGTGTCTTTTGTAAACACAGATGGGCAGTGGATGGGCAGCGTGGCCGGAGACGCGGATGAGGAAGGGATCATTCAGGGCAATTTCTATGTGGATGAGAATCTGGGCGCTTTGGACGGTGTTACTTATGAGGGCCAGGCCCAGGGAATGCCTTATGAGAGTTTTAAGGATATGGAAGATATGCCGGAGGAATTTGGCATGCTGACCGTCACATTCCAGGTGGAGGATCAGGTGTTAAAGACCGTGTACTGCCAGTACGGCACCGGCGTGCCGGAGGGGGAGATCCCCCAGGTGCCGCAGAAAGACGGGTACTACTATGAGTGGGAGGAAAAGGATCTGTCCTGCATAAAAGGAAACCAGAAAGTCATGGCGCAGTACAAGGCGTGGAACACCACCATCGCGTCCTCGGACGATAAGATGCCCGTTCTTTTGGCGGAGGCCAATTTCTATCCGGGAACCACCCTTTCCCTGGAGAAGCAGGGAGGGCAGGAGGATGAGCTAAAGGCCATGGAGGCGGTGTGGGTTGTTCCGAAGGGACTGCGGATAAAGGGCGTGTATGAATATCGTGTCCTGCAGCCGGAATCGGTGGCCCAGCCGCAGCAGATTACGGTCCACGTGCTGGCTGACGGGTATGGCAGCGACGCGGTCATCGGCATTGTGGAGGATGGGATCCTGCGCCTTGCAGACAGCAGAAGAGACGGCCCATATCTGGTGTTTGAGATGAACGGTTCCGGGGAGTTTGCGGTGCTTAAGCCGGAAAGAAACCAGGTATTGTGGATTTTGGCCGGTATAGGGGCTGTCCTTGGAGGCATGGGGGCTGTCCTGGCAAAGAAACGGAAGAAAAAGAAAGGCGGGACAAATACCGACCAGGATAAAGAGGATGAGACCGGGGACGGAAAAGACAGAGAAAGCGGCGTCCATAAGGCAGAGAAGGAGAAAAAGGACCCGGCCGGCCAAGGTAAGGACAAAGAGGGCGAAGAAGAGGGAAAACCGACCTTAGGAGACAGAGGAGAGGAAACAGAAAGCCACAGACAGGCACAAGAAAGGGGCTGACAGCGTTGGGGGCAGTACAAAAAGAGCAGTGGGAAGAGTTTGACGAGACAAAACTGACCATAGCGGAGCGGTGCGTTTACAGGACCAGGCGGAGGGCGGTGGAGCTGTATCTGAAAGGCCGTACGGCCAAGGAGATCTTCCGCGCTACGGGCCTTAGGGCGGCGGCGGTCACAAGGCTGTGGGAAAGGTGCTGCGAAAAGGACCCGGGCACAGGGGAAAGCTGCGGGTTTAAGGCTCTGGTCCCCAGATCGAAGATAAAGAAGTTTGTCAGATAGCAGGCAGCGCGGTGATGTGCGACAAAGAATAGGCGTGTCCGTTGAGGGCACGCTTTTCTTTCTTGTATTAGAGGGTGCTTTCCTGTATAATGATAGTATAAATACCAAGGATTTTATCTATTATTTTGTGGTAAACACAAGGATTTGGAAATATAATATAGTTAAAGACTTTAAAGAGCGGGCTTCACCGGGGGAGATGTGAAATATGGGTGTGAGCCCCGAGAAATGATCATGACAGCAGGGGAGGGGAGACGTTTGACTATCAGAGAATCCATGGAGCGGCTGGAGGAGCAGGTTTTAAGCCCCTATGCCGCCCTGAGCAAAGACACAAAAGGAAGGGACAAGCCGGAGGCGCTGTGCGATATCAGGCCGGAGTACCAGAGGGACCGGGACAGGATCCTGCACTCCAAGTCCTTTCGGAGATTAAAGCACAAGACCCAGGTGTTTTTGGCGCCGGAGGGGGACCACTACAGGACCCGCCTGACCCACACTTTGGAGGTGGCCCAGATCGCCAGGACCATTGCTAAATCCCTTTTTATGAACGAAAGCCTGGCTGAGGCCATTGCCCTGGGCCATGACCTGGGGCACACGCCTTTTGGCCATTCCGGGGAGGAGATCTTAAATAAGCTTTGCAGTACCGGGTTTACCCACAGCAGGCAGAGCGTCCGGCTGGTGGAGGTGCTGGAGAAGGACGGTCAGGGGCTGAACCTGACAAAAGAGGTCAGGGACGGGATTTTAAACCACGGGCTTTCGGCCAGGCCATCCACCCTGGAGGGGGATATTGTGCGGCTTTCCGACAAGATCGCCTATATCAACCACGATATCGACGACGCGATCCGGGGCAGGATCTTTAAGGAGGAGGATCTGCCCGGGGAGTATACGGATGTTTTGGGACACAGCGTAAGGGAGCGGCTGAACACCATGATCCGGGATATCATTGAGAACAGCCAGAATAAACCTGCCATCGTCATGTCGCCGCCTATGGAGAAGGCCATGAAGAATCTGCGGGAATGGATGTTCAACACGGTGTACAGCAACAGCGCGGCCAAGGCGGAGGAGGGCAGAGCCCAGATGATGATCCAGTTTCTGTACGAATACTATATGGATCATGTGGAGATCCTGCCTGGGGAGTACTTACGGCTGATGTGGGACAGAGGGGAGAGCCGGGAGCGGGTGGTGTGCGATTACATCGCGGGCATGAGCGACCGGTTTGCCATTGACATGTTTGAGGAGCTGTTTGTGCCGAAGTCCTGGAAGACGCTGTGATCTGCCAGGATTTCGGCGGAAGTTTAGATTTGGCTATGAAGAAGAGATAGGAGAAACTTATGTTTTATCCTGATGAGATCGTAGAGGAAGTAAGGACCAGAGTAGATATTGTAGATATTGTTTCCGGGTATGTGAAGCTGCAGAAAAAGGGCAGCAACTATTTTGGCCTGTGCCCCTTTCACAATGAGAAGTCCCCTTCTTTTTCCGTTTCCCCGGGCAAGCAGATGTACTACTGTTTCGGCTGCGGGGCAGGAGGCAATGCCATTACCTTTCTCATGGAGTATGAGAATTATTCGTTTCCGGAGGCTTTGGAGATTTTGGCCGGCAAGGCGGGGGTGACCCTTCCCAAGGAGGAGATGTCCAAGGAGGCAAAAGCCCAGGCGGATCTTAAGGCAACGCTGCTTGCGATCAACAAGCTGGCAGCCAATTATTTTTATTACCAGTTAAAACATCCCCAGGGAACGCTTGGGTATGAGTATCTGAAGGGGCGGGGATTAAGCGACGACACCATCCGCCGGTTCGGGCTGGGGTTTGCCAATAAGACCGGGGATGATCTGTACCGGTATCTGCGGGATAAAGGGTACGGGGACCATATCTTAAAGGAGACCGGGCTGGTGACCATTGAGGAGAGAGGGAGCCACGACAAGTTCTGGAATCGGGTCATGTTTCCCATCATGGATGTGAACAACCGGGTCATCGGGTTCGGAGGCCGGGTTATGGGGGACGGGATGCCGAAATATCTGAATTCCCCGGAAACCAGGCTGTTTGACAAGAGCCGGAATCTGTACGGGCTGAATTATGCCAGGAGTTCCAAGGAACATTATATGCTGATCTGCGAGGGGTATATGGACGTGATCGCCATGCACCAGGCCGGGTTTGCCAACGCGGTGGCTTCCCTGGGGACGGCGTTTACAATACAGCACGCCTCCCTGATCAAACGGTACACGGACCAGGTGATTCTTACCTATGACAGCGACGGGGCCGGCATAAAGGCGGCTCTTAGGGCTATCCCCATCTTAAAGGAGGCGGGGGTCAGCGCCAAGGTGCTGAACATGGAACCCTACAAGGACCCGGACGAATTTATCAAGAACCTGGGGGCGGACGCCTTTCGGGACAGGATCCGGGGGGCGAAGAACAGCTTTTTGTTTGAGATCGATGTGCTAAAGAAGGAGTTTGACCTGGAGGACCCGGAGCAGAAGACCAGGTTTTTCAACCAAGTGGCCGGAAAGCTTTTGGAGTTTGGCGAGGCCCTGGAGCGGGATAATTACATACAGGCCGTGTCCAGGGAACATTTTATCAATTATGAGGATCTGAAAAGGCTGGTCAACACCATGGGAGGCAGGCTTGGGACAGGCGCAGGGGCCGGGCAGCGCCAGAAAATATCCTCCTACCAGGACCGGAAAAAGGAGAAGGAGGACGGCCCCAGAAAATCCCAGAGGCTCCTTCTGACCTGGCTCATCGAGGAGCCGGGGCTGTTTGAGAAGATTAAGGGGATCATCACCCCGGATGATTTTAAGGAGGAGCTGTACCATCAGGTGGCGGTTATGGTGTTTGAGGGCCACCAAAAGGGCAGGGTGGACCCGGCGGGGATCCTGGATCATTTTATTGACGATCAGGAGCAGTACAAGACGGTGGCTTCCCTGTTCCACGCAAGGCTTACGGAGTCTTTGACGGGCCAGGAGAGGAATAAGGCGTTTACGGAGACCGTGTACAAAGTGAAAAAGAACAGTCTTGACGAGGCCAGCAGAAGGGCTGCGGATATCGGGCAGCTGCAGGAGATCATCAGGGCCCAGAGTGAATTGAAGAGCCTGCATATTTCCATTGATTGAGGCAACACTATAGGAAGACTATGGGTGGCCCGCGGGAGTTGCAGGGAGCGCCGGAACATGGGCGGCAGTTACAACTATGGAAAGGTTGGACCGTATGGACGAAAAGATATTGGGATTTGAGGAAAAACTGGCATTGCTGCTGGCGGAAGCCAGAAAGAAGAAAAATGTGCTGGAGAACCGGGAGGTTCTGGATTTCTTTTCCGGGGAGACTCTGGACGGGGACAGGATGGACAAGATCTATGATTTTCTGGAGGCCAACAAGGTGGACGTCTTAAGGCTTGGCGAGGAGGAGATGGATGCAGATCTCTTCGCGGAAGAGGAGATGGATCTGGATAATGAGGAGGAGATCGACTTAGAGAAGATTGATCTGTCGGTGCCCGAAGGCGTCAGCATCGAGGACCCGGTCCGGATGTATCTAAAGGAGATCGGAAAGGTGCCGCTGTTGTCTTTGGAGGAGGAGGCCGGTCTGGCCAAAAGGATCGAGCTGGGGGACGAGGAGGCCAAAAGGATCCTGGCCGAGGCCAATCTGCGTCTGGTGGTCAGCATCGCCAAGCGGTACGTGGGGCGGGGGATGCAGTTTCTGGATCTGATACAGGAAGGAAATCTGGGGCTTATTAAGGCCGTGGAGAAATTTGACTATACGAAGGGGTACAAATTCAGCACGTACGCTACGTGGTGGATCCGTCAGGCCATTACCAGGGCCATCGCGGACCAGGCCAGAACCATCCGCATACCGGTCCATATGGTGGAGACGATCAACCGGCTGATCCGGGTGTCCAGGCAGCTTTTGCAGGAGCTGGGAAGGGAGCCTTCGGCTGAGGAAATCGCGGCCCGGGTGGAGATGCCTGTGGAGCGGGTGCGGGAGGTGTTAAAGATCTCCCAGGAGCCGGTGTCTTTAGAGACGCCTATCGGCGAGGAGGAGGACAGCCATCTGGGTGATTTTATCCAGGACGAGCGGGTAACCGTGCCTGCGGAGGCGGCAGCGTTTACCCTGCTTCACGAGCAGCTGATGGAGGTTCTTGAGACGCTGACGGAGCGGGAGCAGAAGGTGTTAAAGCTGCGGTTCGGCCTGGAGGACGGACGGCCCCGGACCCTGGAGGAGGTGGGACGGGATTTTAACGTGACCAGGGAGCGGATACGGCAGATCGAGGCAAAGGCGCTGCGAAAGCTGCGTCATCCCAGCAGGAGCAAGAAGCTGAGGGATTATCTGGATGAGTGACGGCGGGGGAAAGGAGCGGTTATGAGATTGTCAAAAAGGCTGGAGCTGGTGGCTTCTTTCGTGGAACCGGAAAGCCGGGTGGCGGACGTGGGGACGGACCACGGGTTTATCCCGGTGGAGCTGGTAGGGCGGGGCATAGCCCTTAAGGCCATTGCCATGGATGTGGGGGCCGGCCCTCTTTCGCGGGCCAGGGAGCATATCCATAAGAGAGGGCTTGAGGAGAAGATCGAGACCAGGCTGGGAGACGGGGTAGAGGGTCTTAGGGCCGGGGAAGCGGACACCGTGGTCATAGCCGGCATGGGCGGACAGCTGGTGATACATATTCTGGAAAACGGGCGGCATCTGTGGAGGGATGTAAAGCATTGGATTTTATCTCCCCAGTCGGAGCTTGACAGGGTGCGGCGGTTTTTGTACGGCAGCGGCTTTGAGCTGGCAAGGGAGGCTATGGTGGAGGAGGACGGGAAGTATTATACGGTCATGGACGCGGTTTATAAAAATGAGGGGGATATGGGCCAAGGGGAGCTGACTGACATGGAGTATCGGTACGGGCCTAAGCTGATAGAGGAGAAGAATGAGGTGCTGATGGAGTTCCTTGGAAGAGAGGAGAGGGAGCTTTTGGAGATCATAAGAGGGATTGAGGGGAATGAGGGGGAGAAGGCCAGAGACAGGAGAGAGGAACTGGCGGGGAGGATTGAGGAGATCCGCGCAGTGATGGGGTGGGGGATTAAGAAAGCAGGGAATTGATGGAAAATATTATTTCACAGAGGGTTTTTAGGCAAATACTTCGGGATCATGGCGAAAATGTGAATATTATTTTTATTGAGAGAGGGGAGGAAGGATAATGTATTTAAAAAATAAACCAGACAAACCCAAGACGTCAAAGTATGTGCCTATGACAGAAAAAGAAAAGAATGAGGAGGAGATCAGGGACAGGAGATTACGGCTAAGGATATTTATTAAATTCTTGTTTAGTTAAGTGCGCAGAGTCGGCGGTTGTCGTGGAGCCAGGGCGGGAAGGGTGGGATGGTACCGTCCGGGTTCAGATATGCCAAACATTCCGATGAGCCCTTAAGGCAGAAAACACTCGGGGTGAGGCCCTCCTGTTTTCCTGGTCTCATCTTCATGGCATATATTCACCCTGCCGGTACCATCCCACCCTTCCCGCCCTGGCAAAAGCAGATATTCGCTGGCCGGGATTTGCTCGCTTAAGGTGTTTCCGATAGGGGCGCTGTTTCAACGTTGCGGCGGAAAGATATCTGTTTTATCGACAGTAAAGTTTGCGCATGGTATTTATTGGAACAGATCCTGCCTGTTATATTTTGGGTGTTAGCCAAAAGGATGTTGTTTGAGTCCGCAAATGCCATAAACATAATCCTTTCGTATGGTTGAAATATGGCGGCTAATATAGATACTGACCAACACCATATTTTAATAACACGAGGAAAAACACCGGAAAACACGGCCTTTTTATAATTTTCCATATTTTATAAAGCAGGACGTGGAGTATCCATGCGTGTATAGGAACATAAAAACTCGAATACCCGAATCTGCGGAAGAACGGAATCTTGCTATTGCTTTCAATTGCAAGGCGGCAGATCCTTTCAGGTTCACAGCAACCCCGCCTTAACCTTACTCAACAATATATTTGAGGCCATAAAAAGAAGCTGTTTTTTCGCTGCAAAGCTGAGGCAGCGTCCCCTACCGAAACCACCTTAAGTGAGCAAACCTTAGCCAGCGAATTCTGGTTTTGCCAGGCAGAGGAGAGCTGTCCCGGCAGGGTGAATCTATGCCATGGAGATGAGACCAGGAAAACAGGAGGGCCTCACCCCGAGTGTTTTCCGCTTTGGGCTCATCGGAATGTTTGGCATATCTGGACCCGGACGGGACAGCTCTCCTCTGACTGGCCTCACGACAATCCCCGCCCCTACTTTGCTCACTCAACTAAATAGCAATAAGGCAAAATAAAAGTTCCAGTTTACCCGGATTCCTGTAAAAAGAAAGGATAAAAACATTTATGAAATGCATAGAACTGATAAACCATCTGGAGCGTCTGGCTCCTGTATCCTATGCCTGTTCCTGGGACAACCCGGGACTTTTGGCGGGAAGAGGGGACAAGGAAGTGCGAAAAATATACATTGCCCTGGACGCCACAGATCAGGTGGTGGAGGCGGCGGTGGAGGAGGGATGCGATCTTCTTTTGACCCACCACCCGCTGATATTCGGCGCCATAAAACAGGTCAATGATCAGGACTTTATCGGAAGACGGCTGGTAAAACTGATCCAGGCAGATATGAGCTGCTACAGCATGCACACCAATTTTGACTGCGCGCCGGGATGCATGGCCGATCTGGCGGCGGACATCCTGGGGCTGAAAGACCGGGCGCCTTTGGAGGAAACAGGGGTGGACGCAAGCACCGGAAAGCCCTACGGGATCGGCGTCTGCGGAAAGCTGCGTCAGGCTTTGGATCTAAAGGGGCTGGCTTTGATGGTAAAAGAGGGGTTTGGGCTGCCCTTTGTCAATGTTTACGGCGCGGAGCTTTTTGACGGACAAGTAAGCCGGGTGGCTATTTGCCCGGGGTCGGGAAAAGGCATGAGCGGCCCTGCTCTGGCCCTTGGCGCCCAGGTTCTCATTACGGGGGATATGGGCCATCACGACGGCATTGACGCGGCGGCTCAGGGGCTTTTTATCATGGACGGCGGCCATTACGGGCTGGAACACATATTTATGGGTTTTATGGAGCAATATATCCGGGAGCGGATTGATTCAAACCTGGTGATCAGGACGGCGCCCAAGGCATTTCCGGCCACGGCAATGTAGGGGGAAATACATACGACCAGAAGCCGGTCCGGGGATATCCGGAGGGCTACAATGTACTCTCGGAGTCTCTTTGTGCCTGATTTTGTGAGATGATTTTTTGTCAGATGCGCATACCCAAGGGCATACCGTAATACATGCTCCTACGGAGCGGCGGCACTCTGCGCCACAAGGTATCAATTTATGGGGCGTACGTGGAACGTACGTTGATTAAATTTATGTGCATATGACGGAAAATCATCCACAAAGGCAGGTGCAGGAGAGATTCCGAGAGTACATTACATCACAAAGGAGGGGTATTTTGGAATACGTAACCATAGGAGAGAGACGGAAAGGGTACGCTGCAGGCACCACGTTTTTGCAGATTGCCCAGGAATATCAGTCCCAATATGAGGATGATATCTTACTTGTTTCGGTAAACGGGAAATTGATGGAGCTGCACAAGACGGTTGACGAGGACTGCCGGGTGGAGTTTATTACGGCGCGGCATAAGCCGGGGATGCAGGCTTACCAGCGCAGCGCCAAGCTGATCATGCTGAAGGCTTTTTACGACATTGTGGGCAGGGACAGGGTGGAGCGGATCTGTGTGGAATTTTCCCTGGGAAAAGGGCTTTTCGTGGAGGTAAAGGGGGATGTGGCCATTACGGATGAGCTTCTTTTGCGGGTAAAGAAGAAGATGGAGGACTATGTGGCCCAGGAACTGCCGATTATGAAGCGCAGCGTCAACACGGACCAGGCGGTGGAGCTGTTTACCAGGCACGGGATGCAGGACAAGGCCAGTTTGTTCCGGTATCGCATGGCTTCCAGGGTGAATCTGTACAACCTGGCCGGGTTTGAGGACTATTTTTACGGGTATATGGTCCAGAACACAGGATATGTGAAGTACTTTGACCTGGTAAAGTACGGCCACGGCTTTGTGCTGATGCTTCCCGGACGGGATGATCCGAAGCATGTGCCACAGCTTAAGACCAGCAGGAAGCTGTTTGAGGTGATGACCGAGTCCTCCCGGTGGGGAGATAAGCTGGGCCTTGCCAATGTGGGGGCGCTGAACAATGAGATCGCCAGAGGCAACGCCAATGACCTGATCCTGATCCAGGAGGCGCTGCAGGAGAAAAAGATCGGGCAGATCGCGGAGATGATCGCGGAGGGGGCCGGGAAAAAATTTGTCATGATCGCGGGGCCTTCCTCCTCGGGCAAGACTACGTTTTCCCACCGGCTGTGCATCCAGCTTCGGGCCTTAGGCTTAAAGCCTCACGCCATCGGGGTGGACGATTATTTTGTCAACCGGGAGGACAGCCCCAGGGATGCCCAGGGCAATTACAATTTTGAGGTGCTGGAGTGTCTGGATATTAAGAAGTTCAATGAGGACATGACGGACCTTTTGGAGGGAAAGACCGTGGAGCTTCCCCGGTTTAATTTTCTCACAGGCACAAGGGAGTATAAAGGGGACTATCTGACTTTGGGACAGGAGGATATTCTGGTGATCGAGGGCATCCACTGCCTCAATGACAAGCTGTCCTACAGCCTTCCCAGAGAGAGCAAGTTTAAGATCTACATAAGCGCCCTGACCCAGCTGAATATTGACGAGCACAACCGGATCCCCACCACAGACGCCAGGCTGATCCGCCGCATGGTAAGGGATGCCAGGACCAGAGGGGCCACGGCCCGGGATACCATCCGCAGGTGGCCGTCGGTGCGCAAGGGGGAGGAGGAGAATATCTTTCCCTTCCAGGAGGACGCGGATGTGATGTTCAATTCGGCCCTGGTGTATGAACTGGCGGTGTTAAAGCAGTATGCCCAGCCGCTGCTGTTCCAGATCCCCAAAGATGCCGTCGAGTATGTGGAGGCCAAAAGGCTTTTGAAGTTTTTGGATTATTTCCTGGGCATCAGCAGTGAGGATATCCCCCACAATTCCATTGTAAGGGAGTTTATCGGCGGAAGCTGTTTTCGGGTGTAAGGGGAATTTTACCTTTACAAGGTTTGACTTTTCCTTTATAATTTAAGAGGATCCATCAGAGTAAGACAAATGGCCGCTGCCGCAGCGCCGAAAGGCGGCGGGAGAGGAAAGTCCGGGCTTCACAGGGCAGGATGCCAGATAACGTCTGGCGGAGGCGACTCCAGGGACAGTGCAACAGAAATATACCGCCGGTGTCACCGGTAAGGGTGGAAGGGCAGTGTAAGAGACTACCGCCTGGCTGGTAACAGACAGGGCATATGTAAACCCCATTCGAAGCAAGACCGAACAGAGAGCATAAGGCGGCCCGTCTGCTTTCGGGTAGGTCGCTTGAGCCCGGCGGCGACGCCGGGCCTAGATAGATGGCCATTCAACGACATAACCCGGCTTATCGTTTTGCTCTGATTCATGAAAGATCCGAAAGAAAATAAGCTGCCTTTTCGCCGCGACAGCCGGCGGGGCAGCTTATTTTTTCTTTGGGATCAAAAGGGCGGTTATTTCCCGTATTTTTCCTCACAGTACATACACCGGTAAGTCTCCGTTTTTTTGTCGGCAAGATAAAAGATATGGGGAAGCTCCTGCTCAATGGATGTGATGCAGCGGGGGTTTTTGCAGTGGATCACATTGGTGATCTTTTTGGGCAGCTCCAATCGCTTTTTCTCCACGATCTTGTCATCCCGAATGATATTGACGGTGATATTGTGGTCAATATAGCCCAGCACCTCCAGACTGATGCTGTCAAGAGGCCCTTCGATCTTTATGATGTCCTTGCGGCCCATTTTGCTGCTTTTTGCGTTTTTGATGATGGCAACCTGGCACTCCAGTTTATCCAGCCCTAAGTGATAGTAGATATCCAGGCTCTTTCCCGCCTGGATGTGGTCCAGGACGATACCCTCCCTTAATCCGCTGATATTTAACATGGTTTTTCCACCTCCAGTAATGTCATGATAAGCGCCATGCGCACATATACTCCATACTGCACCTGACGGAAATAGGCTGCCCTTGGGTCGTCGTCCACCTCAACGGAGATCTCGTTGACCCTGGGAAGGGGATGGAGGACAAACATATGTTCCTTGGCAAGTTTCATCTTGGCTCTGTCCAGGATGTAGCAGTCTTTTAACCGGATGTAGTCTTCCTCGTTAAAAAAGCGCTCCCGCTGAACCCGGGTCATGTACAAAATGTCAAGCTTGGGCATGGCCGCGTCCAGGTTGTCCACTTCCATAAATTCAATATTGCCTGCTTTTAACACGTCCTCGCGGATGTACTCGGGGATCTTAAGCTCCGTGGGGGAAATGAGCACAAATTTTACGTTGGGGTAGCGGACAAGGGCATTGATCAGGGAGTGGACGGTGCGGCCGAATTTTAAGTCTCCGCACAGGCCCACGGTCATGTTGTCCAGACGGCCCAGAAGGGAGCGGATGGTCATCAGGTCCGTAAGAGTCTGGGTGGGGTGCTGGTGTCCGCCGTCGCCGGCATTGATCACCGGGATGGAAGAGTGGAGGGAGGCCACCAGGGGAGCGCCTTCTTTGGGATGGCGCATGGCGCAGATATCCGCATAGCAGGAGACCATGCGGATGGTGTCGGCCACGCTCTCCCCTTTGGCGGCGGAGCTGGAAGCGGCAGAAGAAAAGCCAAGAACACTTCCGCCCAGGCTTAACATGGCGGATTCAAAACTCAGACGAGTTCGAGTGCTTGGCTCATAAAAAAGGGTTGCGATTTTTTTACCGTCACAGACATGGGCGAATCGGGGGCGATCATGCTCAATGTCCGCGGCAAGATCCAAAAGACGGCTTATCTCTTCCACAGAAAAGTCTAAGGGATTTAACAGATGTCTCATGGGGAGTTCTCCTTTTCTTTTTTAGTCCTTATCATTATAGCGAATGTTACTATAGATTTCTACTACTTTTTTCTTAAAATGTGGTATACTGATTACGGTGATGCCCAGGCAGGGACCGGCTGTAAGAAAAGTTTAAAGAACATTAAGAATAAAAGCTGTGACAAGCTGCCTTTGGAGAGGTAAGATAGAGTATAATTTAAGAAGGAAAGGCTGTAAAGGCGGGAGGTGACAGAAGTGGGAGAGGGAAAAAAGACGGATGCCTTGGAGGATAAGGTGTGTCAGGGAAGCGATTCTGACCCCTTAAAGAAGCGGACGCCCATTATTGAGGTGAAGAACCTGTACAAAATCTATAAAGTAGGCGAAACCAAGGTTTACGCCCTGGGAGGCGTGGATTTTACCATGTACCGAGGGGAATTCTGCGCCATCGTGGGGCCCTCCGGTTCAGGCAAGTCTACGCTGTTAAACATGCTGGCAGGGCTGGAGAAGCCTTCCAAAGGGGAGATCGTCATTGACAAGGTACATATTGAGAAGATGAAGGAAAATGAGCTGGTGGCCTTTCGGCGCAAGCGGGTGGGATTTATTTTTCAGTCCTACAACCTGTTAAAGACCTTAAACGCCGTGGAGAATGTGGCGCTGCCTCTTTCCTTTCGGGGGATGCCCAGAAAAAAGCGCAATGAGATCGCCAGAAAGTATTTAAAGCTGGTGGGGCTGGAAAAACAGATGGACCACATGGCCAACGCCATGTCCGGCGGACAGCAGCAGAGGGTGGGCATCGCAAGGGCATTGGCGGTGAAGCCCAGGATCATTTTTGCCGACGAGCCTACGGGCAACCTGGATTCCAAGACCACCATGGAGATCCTGAAGCTGATGAGGAAGATCGTCAGGGAGCAGGAGCAGACTTTGGTAATGGTCACCCATGACAATCATCTGGCGTCCTACGCGGACAGGCAGTTTCATATCGTGGATGGCAAGATCTTTAAGATCGAGGAATGTCATCACCACCAGGAAGAGGAGATTGAGGGATGAAGAAGAGCATTATTGTAAGAGGGAAGGCGTTTCTTTTGGCTGTGGCCACTGCCGCGGCCATGGCAGGGACGCCGCCTGTGACGGCCAGGGCCGATCTTGTGAACAACGGCGATAACCATGTGGTCATCACCCCCAACGTGCCAAGAGGCAGGACAGGAAGCCGCATGAGTGTGACCTTTACCCTGGAGAACAATGACGGGGAGAACTGGGAAGACGTGGAGGTGGGATTCTCCGAGGATCTGTCCTACATCGCCAGGCCGGACGCGGTGGAGGGGGAGTATGTGTTTCCCTTTGAGGTTACGTCCGGGTTATTTGACATGAAGTATGTGGGGACCATCCGCGCAGGGGGGAAAAAGAGCGTGTCTCTGTCCGCGAAGGTGCGGGCCGATCTGCCGGAGGGGTATTACCATGTAAATGTGGAGGTCAGCAGCAAGGACAACCGGGTAGTGGCCGTGGAGCCGGTCAATATCTGGGTGTCCAAGTCCACGGGAGCCTCCGACGAGGACAAGGAGAAGGACCGGGATGTAGGGTTTGTGCTTGGGGAGGGCCAGTCCACGCCCTACGGCGTGTACCCCAATGTAGTGGATTTCACCATTAATATGCGCAACAGCGGTTACTCCGAGGCAGTGGATGTCAATGTGGCCATGGTGCTAAGTAAGGACAGCGCCGAATTTCCCTTTGACATTAACGAGGGAAATTATGACAGGAATTTTGAGAAAGTGGGGCCTGATGAGGTGGTGCAGCTGCCTTACAGCATGGCCATCCGCTCCGACGTGTACTCCGGATATTACCCGATTAAATTCGAGATCAATTACCGGGAGACCGCCACAGGGGAGCTTTTAAAAGATGAGGAGACCTTCTGGGTGCGGATCAAAAATAAAGAAAAGGACGAGGACTCCAGCGGGGAGTTTAATGAAAATGACAGGACCAAGGCCAGGATCGTGGTGGACAGCTTTGAGACCATCCCCCAAACCATCATAGCCGGGGAGCCGTTTCGTCTGATCCTGCGGATGAAAAACGCGTCCTCCAGCATTGCGGCCAGCAATATCCTGTTCTCCTTAGAGTCGGAGAAGGTGGACAACAGCGCCATCTTTACCACAGCCTCCGGTTCGTCGTCGGTGGTGGTCAATTCCCTGGCAGCGGGGGAGGTGACGGAGCTGGCCATTGACCTGGTGTCCAGAGCCGGCATTGACCAGCGCTCCTACGGCCTGACCATCAAAGAGACGTACGACAGCCCGGAGTTTAAGAACGCGTCGGAGACGGTGACTATCGACATTCCCATCAAGCAGATCGCCAGGCTGAACACAGGCACCATGGAGGTAATGCCGGACAATATTACCGTGGGCTCGGAGAGCAACATCATGTTCCCCATAAACAACACCGGCAAGGTGATCTTGTACAACGTGATGGTGAAATTTCAGGCAGATTCCATTCAGACCACGGACACCTATGTAGGGAACATAAAGCCGGGGGAGACGGGCAATGTGGATGTGATGGTCACCGGCGCGGCGCCGACCCAGGACGACGGCAAGGTGAAAGTATACATTACCTATGAGGATGAAAACGGGGAGGTCCAGGAGGCGGAGGAGAAAGAGCTTTCCCTCTTTGTGACAGAAGATATGGGCGAGGATATGGGCATGGACATTGAGGTGGGAGACTTTACGGATGTTCCCATGGAGGAGCCGTCGGCCTTTTCCAAGTACAAAGTTCCCATGATCATTGCCGCAGCCGCGGCGGCAGGAGCCGGCATCTTCGGCGTTTTGCGCGTTCGGAAGAAACGGAAGGCCCGGCAGGAAGAGGATGAGATAGACAATGAGATTTCTTGATCTGCTCATGATGAGCGTCAATAATTTAAGGAGGAGGAAGATGCGCACGGCCCTGACGGTCCTGGGGGTTATCATCGGCGTGGCGTCGGTGGTGATCATGGTGTCTTTGGGCATTGGCCTGAACCAGCTGATGCTGGAGATGTATTCCTCCTACGGAGATATGACCACGATCTCCATATTCTCCAATGCCCGTTACTCGGATTCCGGGTCTGATTCGGACCCCATGTATCTGACCGATGAGGTCATGGAGCAGTTTAAGCATTTGGACCATGTGACCGGCGTATCCCCCATGCTCAGCTGCTACGCCTTATTTAAGCAGGGAGTCTACGAGACAAGCATCGATATCACAGGGGTCAGCCAGGAATATCTGGAAAAGATCCCCCTTGGACAGGGCCAGGCCCCAAAAGAGGGGGATCCCATGAAGCTGATCTACGGCAACAGCGTGATCCAGTGGTTTCGCAACAGCAAGACGGGGAAAGGCTACTGGGATACCATGGAGCTGCCGGATGTGGACTTTATGGATAAGCCCATGTTCGTGATCTTTGACATGGACGCCTACTATCAGTCCCAGGGCGGAGGGGAGAACGCGCCTAAGCCGCCTAAGAAGTACATGGTGGAGACAGCCGGCGTGGTGGAGGGCGGCGTTGACGATTACAACAGCTACGCCTACTCCGTGTACACGGAGATCGAGGGGCTGAAGGCCCAGCTGAAAAAGATCTTTAAGAAAAAGCCTATCCCCAACCAGCCTACCAACAAAAAGGGAAAGCCGTACCCGTATTTTATCTATGACAACGCGGTGGTATTTGTGGACGATATGGCCAATGTGACAGAAGTGCAGAAAGTGATCAATGATATGGGATATCAGGCCAACAGCCAGATGGAGTGGATCGAGCAGTCCCAGCAGACTTACGACATCATCCAGCTGGTGCTGGGAGGCATCGGCGCCATCTCCCTGTTTGTGGCGGCCATTGGCATCGCCAATACTATGATGATGTCCATCTATGAGAGGACCAAGGAGATCGGCGTCATCAAGGTGCTGGGGTGCGACATGGGCAATATCCGCAATATGTTCCTTATGGAATCGGGATTTATCGGCTTTCTGGGCGGCGTCATCGGCCTTATGATCAGTTTTGGCGTATCCTATGCCATGAATAATTTCTTAGGGCTGGGTCAGGCTATGATGGGGGTGGAGGGAGATATCTCCAGGATCCCGCTGTGGCTTGCCGCGTCAGGCGTGGTGTTTGCCGTCTTTGTAGGCATGGCCGCAGGCTTCTTCCCGTCTTTGCGGGCCATGAAGCTAAGCCCTCTGGCAGCCATCAGAAACGAATAATAGAAAATCACCCCGCCAAATGGCGGGGTGATTTTTTGCCCGGTTATCAGAGCCGGGCCTGATCTTTTGACAGTTTTTTCTCGAACTCTTCCTCCGGCACAGGTCTTGCGTACCGGTATCCCTGGGCCACGCATGCTCCGATCTCGCGCATCAGTTCCACATCGGCGTCGGTCTCCACCCCTTCGCATACGATCTGGGCGCCCAGCTTGTTGGCAAGGTCCACAATGCTCTTCATGATCTTCACCTGCCGGGCGCGGTCCCGCTGGTTCAGCAAAAAGGAACGGTCCAGCTTTATGACGGAGGCAGGTATCTTTTCGATGACGCCAAGGGACGAGTAACCGGACCCAAAATCGTCGATGGACAGCCGGATACCTTTGACGTGGAGTTCGTCCAGGGTCTGTTTGGCTGCCTTTTCCTGCAGCTCTTCCATGACCAGGGTTTCCGTGATCTCCACCTCAATAAGGTCTTTAGGGATCTCGTATTGGTCTAAAACATCCTCAAACCGCTGTACAAAATCGTCTTTGATAAAATGGAGCCTGGAGAAATTGCAGGAGATGGTCACCACCGGAAGCCCCATATCCAGCCGCTTGCGCAGCATCTTGCAGACGCACCGCAGCACGAAAAAGTCAATATCCGTCACCTTTCCCGTCTCTTCATAGTAAGGCACGAAAAACCCGGGAGATCTGACGGCGCCCTGGGCCGTCGGATCCAAAAACCGGACCAAAGCCTCGGCTCCTACGATCCGCTCCGTATTTACATCGGTCTTGGCCTGATAGTAGGTGGCAAAGTTGGTGTCAATGTCAACGGAATCCAGAAGATTTTCCCTGTCGTGGCGTTCCATGATAGCCTGTTTTAGGGACGAATCATAGACCTTGATATTCTGGACGCTGTTTTCGCTGACAAAGTCAATGGCCTGGCTGGCGCAGGCGATGGCCCCGTTGATGTCACTGCTGCCCTGGGGGATAAAATATACGCCTGCCTGCAGTTCAATGCGGTTTCCCGTATCCTGGAAAACATTGTCCCTGATGGAAGCGATCATATTCCTTAAGCGGCTTAAGGTGTCGTCATTGTCCGCGGACAGCATGAGGACGAAATGGTCCCCGTCGGCTTTGGCGTAAAATTCTTCCCGGCTTACAATGCTGCGGGAGAGGGCGTCAGCCATGGACTTTAAAAGCTTCTGGCCGTTGCTCCACCCGTACACCACCTTGTACCGCTGAAACTGGGCGATGTTGATATAGGCGATGGCGTAGCGGGACTTCTGACGGTCCGACAGCAAAGCTTTTTTCCCGCAGAACAGAAGATGGTTCAGGTTCCAGATCCCGGTCTCCACATCCTTGTACATCAGATTCTGGATCTTTTTGCTGTCCTTGACAATGTGAGTGGCTGCCAGGATGGTGGCCGCAACGACCATCAAAAGGATCAGGATAATAAGGGCGCTGTGGTCCTGCATAAACTGGGCAACGCTGGTCATGGAGTGGATGTTGTGTTCCAGCATATAGTCATTGGCAGCCTTGGCGTCAATGGTGAGAATGGTCTTGTTCAGGATGCCCGTAAGCTGCTGCTCGTCCTTTCGCACCATCAGCGCTACGCCGTGCTCCCCGTTGAGAACGCTGCGGACTTCCAGGTCATAGTAGCGCATTTGGGAGCTTAAAAGATACTCCGCCAGATAACCGTCGCACAGCACGGCATCGGCCTTTTTGTCCTTGACTGCGTCCATGCACTGCTGCTGGGTGTCATAGGTGATCAGGGAAATGTTCTCCAGGTTCACCATCTGGGCGGCGTCGGCGGCCAGGTAGGGAACGGTGGCCAGAGTCTCCACGGTACTTAACTCCCGATTTTCCCTCATCACCAGCACCAGGGGGATCTGGGTGTAATCCTTCATCCGTAGAAGAGTTGACGAATCTTGAATGTCTTTTGGGTCGGCGCTGTAGGATATGATGTCAATGGTCCCGTCCTCAAGGGCGCTGCGGGCCTGGCTGATATCATCCATCTTCTGCCAGGAAAGGGTCAGCCCGGACACGGCGGCGGCGCCTTCCAAAAGCTGTCTGGTGAGACCTTTGCACTCGCCGTCCTCCTCATAGAGGAAGGGATAATAGCCGTCAAAATATCCGATGGCGATCCGGTCGGCCTGGGCGATGTACTTTTTTTCCGCCGTAGTAAACACGATGGTCTTATCCAGGCGGCTCTGAAAAAATTTATTCATCAGTTTTGTTTCCAGCTCCGGGGCGTTCATCTTTAAGTCCGCAATGGCATAGTTCAGTTCGCGCAGCACATCCTCGTTGCCCTGGTATGTAATGTAGTAAAAGGGCCGTGGAGCGAAACGCCCCACCAGACGGTGGCCTTCCTTGATCTCCATGAAGGTGTGTACCATGGCGTCGATCTGGCCTGTTTCCAAAGCCTCCAAAAGCTGGGCGGTGGAGTTATACTCCCGTATCTTGGGGGAATGGACCCCGTTGTCGGTCAGATACTGGAGAAATTCGTCTTTTCGCACATAGGTCTTCACCATTCCGAAAGTGACGGATTTCATGGCCTCAAAATCCTCGTAGGCAAGGGAACTGTCAGGGGTTGTGGCGATGATGCCGAAGGTGTAGCCGCTGGGCAGCTCCGAGTAGTCGTAGACGGCGGCACGCTGGGGGGAGTACTGGGCAGTTCCCACCAGGTCCACCTTTTTATCCTTCAAAAGTTCCAGGGCGGCATCCCAGCTGTCGCAGTCCACATATTGGATATCCCAGTCCGCATAGCGGCACAGTTCATCCAGATACTCAACATCCATGCCCGAAAAGGTTCCGTCCGCTTCTTTTTCATGGTAACCGTTCATGGGGAAGAAAGCCACTTTGACCGTCCGCTTCTCCTTTCCATAGACAGGGGCGGCTCCCAAACCGCCTAACATACATACCGCAAGGGCAAAGCTTAAGAAGGCTGCCAGCCTTTTTTTAAATCCGGTGCCGTTCATATCCATATTCCTTTCCTGCGTATTCGGTTATCCGTGTTTGGAGCGTGTTTGAAAATGCGTTTTGCCGGAACTGTGTGTGAGTGTTATACAAATACGCCCGAACGAGTTTCTTAGTCCTATTGTATCAAATTGTGGACGCCATGGCTATACCTTTTTGAAAAAAGGACTTGCAATCCCAAGAGGAATCGGATATGATGAAACAAGAGCGTGCGACTGGCGGAAACGTGGAGGACCACAGGGGAGCACGTAGGAAAAACAAGCCGACCGCCTGGGCGCCATCGCAAGGGACGTCCAGGTCTTTTTGCGTCTGCGGATGTATGGGAACATGAAGGAGGAAACGACATGAAGATGCGGAATTTGGCAGAAGAGTTAAAAGGCAATCCTTACCCTGGCCGGGGAATCATTTTAGGAAAGACCCCGGACAAAACCAAGGCGGTGGCCGCCTACTTTATTATGGGAAGGAGCGAAAACAGCAGGAACCGGATATTTGTAACAGAGGGGGAGGGGATCCGCACGGAGGCATTTGACCCGTCCAAGATGGAAGATCCCAGCCTTATTATCTACGCCCCGGTACGGGTGCTGGGCAATAAGACCATTGTGACCAACGGGGACCAGACAGACACCATCTATGAGGGCATGGATAAGCAGCTGACCTTTGAACAGTCCCTGCGCTCCAGGGAGTTTGAGCCTGACGGACCCAACTACACCCCAAGAATATCAGGGATCATGCATATCGAAAACGGCGCCTACAATTACGCCATGTCTATTTTAAAGAGCAACAACGGAAAGCCCGAAGGCTGCAACCGCTATACCTTTGCCTACAATGACCCGGCGGCGGGGGAGGGGCATTTCATCCACACGTATATGGGGGACGGAAATCCGCTGCCAAGCTTTGAGGGGGAGCCTAAACTGGTGGGGATCCCGGATTCCATGGAGGAATTTACGGACATGGTGTGGGAAAGCCTTAATGTAGAAAATAAGGTTTCGCTTTTTGTAAGATATATTGATATTCAGTCGGGAGCCTATGAGACCAGAATCGTCAACAAGAACCAGTAACGCCCAAAACTGGATTAAAGGAGGATATTGGAACATGAAAGAACTGGAACTGAAATACGGCTGCAACCCCAATCAGAAGCCGTCCCGCATTTTTATGGAGGAGGACAGAGAACTGCCCATTACGGTGCTTAGCGGAAAGCCGGGGTATATCAACTTTCTGGACGCTTTTAACGGCTGGCAGCTGGTGCGGGAGCTGAAAACTGCCACAAAACTTCCGGCGGCTGCGTCTTTTAAGCATGTGTCTCCTGCGGGAGCGGCGGTGGGACTGCCCCTTGATGAAACGCTGGCCAAGATCTACTGGGTAGACGACATGGGAGAACTGTCTCCCTTAGCCTGTGCTTACGCCCGGGCCCGGGGGGCTGACCGGATGTCCTCCTTCGGCGATTTTATTGCCCTGTCCGATGTGTGCGACGTGGATACGGCCAGGATCGTAAAGCGGGAAGTGTCCGACGGCATCATCGCCCCGGGGTATGAGCCGGAGGCGCTAACGATCCTTAAGGAGAAGAAAAAGGGCAATTACTGCGTGATCCAGATTGATGAGGATTACGCGCCTGCCACCTTAGAGCGCAAGCAGGTCTTTGGCATCACCTTTGAGCAGGGGAGAAATGAGCTGGATATCAATGAGGAGCTGTTGGCCAATGTGGTCACAAAGAATACCGAGATCCCGGCGGAGGCCAAGCGGGATCTGCTGATCTCTTTGATCACTCTGAAATATACCCAGTCCAATTCCGTGTGCTACGCAAAGGACGGCCAGGCCATCGGCATCGGCGCGGGCCAGCAATCCAGAGTCCACTGCACCAGGCTTGCGGGAAATAAGGCGGACAACTGGTTTCTGCGGCAGGCTCCCCAGGTTTTGTCCCTTTCCTTTGTGGACGGCATCAAGAGGGCAGACAGGGACAACGCCATAGATGTGTACATCGGCGAGGAGTATATGGACGTGCTGGCGGACGGAGCCTGGGAGAAGATCTTTAAAGTGAAGCCTCCCGTATTTACCAGGGAGGAAAAGCGGGCATGGCTTGACCAGATGAAGGGGGTATCCCTTGGGTCCGACGCGTTCTTCCCCTTTGGAGACAATATTGAGCGCGCTTACAAAAGCGGCGTAGCCTACATCGCGGAGCCCGGAGGGTCTGTCAGGGATGATCAGGTGATCGAAACCTGTGATAAGTACGGCATGGCCATGGCGTTTACGGGGATCCGTTTGTTCCATCATTAAGAGTCCCATTGGAAAACCATATTCCGGGCCCGATAGACATATGAAAATTGCATAAAATATTCAAGGGAAGATCAGAAGACATTATTGTCCATATTGACAAAATGTTCTTCTGATTTTTTTGCGTTATTTTGCAAAATGAATAGAAAAAGAAAAATTTTATTTCGTTCTTAATGTTGACAAAAAAATTTCTTGGTTTTTGCCATATTCACGATCTATCCTATTTTTGAGGGATTTCGCATCAGTTTGTTTCAGACGGACGCAGTGAGAAATACGTTTGTACAACAAAGGGCTTACGGTTCCCGGAGCGGAGAGTCTGGATTCCAATACCAACAACGCCATGTTCCAGAATCAGCAGATCGCCGTCAGCTTTACCAACAGCGTGCTTTTAGCCAATCTGGCCGCGGACATGGAGTCAGGGACATTGCCGGCATTTGATTACCGCCTGGCCAATATTCCGGGGGATCCTCACCCCAATGGCTTTACCTATGTGACGGGAGCCATGATCATGAACACAGGGGATGAGGCCAGGATTGCCGCCGCAAAGGATTTTGTGAAGTTTTTCTGCTCGGACGAAGAGCTGGTGACCGCTTCGAAAAACGGAACGCCGGTGCGCTCCTCCGTGGTAGCCAAGGTATCTGGTGAGCTTCCTTACCTGGAAGCCTACAATAAAAACGATCAGTACCTGTTTAACTTTTCCAAGAACCTTCCCGGGTACACGGAGCTTAGGAACGTGCTGTTCCCCGAACTCCAGGCAGCTATCACAGGCGAAAAGAGCGCCCAGCAGGCCCTGGATGATTATGTAAAGAACGGAAACGCGATCCTTGATGAGGCGAGGAAGTCTTCTGTTGTATATAATTAATGGAACGCCAAGAGAAAAGAGCGTACGATTGGGCCGTCGATACCCACGGTCATTTGGGGCAGCTTGGAGGGCTGCCCCAAATGGCGTTGGAGCGTCAGTTATGCGCCTTGTCCATGGAACAATTGGAAAGGGAATACAGACAGGCGGGGGTTCGGGCTGCCATGGCCTCTTCCATGGAAAGCCTGTTTCATGTAGACGGCATAGGTGTACGGGAAGGCAATCTGCGCCTCGAGCAGCTTGCCGCAGAGACAGACTGGCTGTATCAGTGGGTGGTGGTAAACCCTTTGGAGCCTGAAAGTTATTATCAGGCGGAACGAATCCTGAAAAATCCCAAATGCATAGGGGTTAAGGTCCACCCGGAAGCGCATGGTTATCCCATCAAGGAATATGGGGATGAATTGTTTGCTTTCTGCAGCCAGCATGGGGCCATTATGCAGATCCACAGCGGAGAGGAACAAAGCATGCCGGAGGATATGGTGGTTTTTGCCGATAAATATCCCCAGGCTGTCGTTATCGCAGCCCATTTGGGCTGCGGCAGCGATAAAGATCCCGGTCATCAGGTCCGGGCGATAGAAAGCTGTAAACATGGAAATATGTATACGGATGTATCCAGCGTAAAGAGTATTCTGCCCGGCATCCTGGAGTGGGCCGTGGAGCGCATCGGGGCAGAACACATCCTTTTTGGCACCGACACCCCCCTTCACCATATCGGCATGATGCGGGCAAGGGTCACGGATTCCCGGCTGACAAGCCATGAGAAGCAGATGATCCTTCGCGAAAATGCCATAACCTTATTCGGCCTGAAAATAGTATAAGCTGCGCAGGAAGGTGTAAAAGCACTTTGAAAGCCACCGAAGCATAAACTTTTATTAAGTTCTGCTTTTAGGTGGCTTTCTTTGAAAACCTTTGCCAAACCATTAAATGCCCGCGAGGAGCGGGAGTGCCTGGAACTCTTAAAAGAGGGCGACCAGGAAGCGAAAAATAAGCTTATAGAACATAATATGCGCCTGGTGGCCCATGTGGTGAAGAAATATCAGTACACGGATTATGAGACTGAGGATCTGCTGTCTGTGGGGACCATCGGGCTGATCAAAGCGGTAAATACTTTTAATGTGGACCGGGGATCCCGTCTGGCCACCTATGCGGCCAAGTGTGTGGAAAATGAGATCTTAATGCTTCTGCGGGCCCACAAGAAGTATTCGAAAGAGGTTTCTTTATATGACCCCATTGGGGTGGATAAGGACGGGGAATCGGTGAGCCTGGTGGACGTGATCGAGATGGAGACTAAGGATGCCCTGGAAGATTTGATCCTAAGCCAGGATATTAAGGAGCTTTATGAGGCTTTTCGAAAGTGCTTAAAGCCTACGGAACAGAAGGTGATCCGGATGCGGTATGGGTTGTTTGGGAGTAAGGAGTTTACGCAGAGGGAGATTGCGGGGGCGTTGGGGATCTCGCGGTCTTACTCGGCTGTTATAATAGGGATAAAGTTAGAAAAGCCTTTGGATGGCTGAATCTGCTTTATCCCTATTTTTTTACCCTGCCCTATTTAGAAAATCAGAAACAATCTTAAAATCAGATAGGTAATTGCGAAACAAATGTTAAATTGGGTGCCCAATAGTCAAAAATCCCGTCAGGGGGAGCATGGCAGGGAGTCGTATGCAGGAAACAGGATTTTATGGCAACGCAATAAGACAGGAGGATGCACCTGTCAAAGGAAGTGTATGGAATGGACGGCTTCAGGCAATCAGGGGCTTTAGGCTGCGGATATACTGGTGTTTATGGATCTTGTCAGCCACTATAACGGTTATAAGCTGTGTGATTCCGGCAAGCAGCAGATCCGCATGGAGCGTTTTTTCATTCTGCGTCTTGCACCCCGCAACACAGAAGCTGTCCTTGAAGTGATTGATGGACTTCTCCACATTTACACGTATTTTGTAGGTGGAGTTCCACTTGACAATATGATTCCTGTATTACCTGGGCAGTGTTATCATATGGATGGCTTTAGAGTGGAAACAAGTCAGGCTAAACATAATGAGATGCAAGGTAAAACTTATGACCCGGATCTTGATTTGGCCCCTCTGATGGGAGGCCGGCCAGGGCATCATGAATGTGATATCTGGGGTTCTCTGGAAAGTACGGATTATCGGATTACCACGGATAATGGTTTTACGATATCGATTATCAGCGGAATCCATTTATGGAGAGATGGTATTCTGCGGTGCGAGGATCAGAGAAGCAGTGTAGTACTTCGTCAGGGGACGATGAGAGAGAATGGGAAACAGGTATTTCCCGAAAAATTGGCGCAGATATTGGTTTAATACCGAGGGCAGATTATCATTCCTTTCCATACAGAAAATATTAAAAAGCGTTTGCAGGGAACTACCATAGAAGAATATTTTGATCAGGTAAACAAACATGCAAGAAAATTAGACCCTGAGTGTGTGGTGTTGTATCCTGAAACAGGTGTAAGATATGAAATGGGAATCTATATGGAGAGCTAATATATATGAAAGGCCGGCAAAGACTGGCCTTTCGTATACATCAATACTGATTAACTACTATCGTAACAGTCAGGAATCGTAAAAAATTATGATAAAAATAAGCAGCATTTGCCATAGAAAGGAACTTATGTTGGCAGGGCTGCTTATTTTTTTAATCCTTGAATTTACGGACAGAGCAGGGGCATACGTTTGGTGATTACATATTTTTAGAATACATCATAGCTTTTTGACTCAGCTGACGGACATTAAGCCCTTCATCTAAAGAGTGTTCGCGCCATTTGGTATAATCAAAGGGCTCTTTGGTTATTAATACAATAAATCTTTCGGCATCCACATAGCCTAATTTAGAAATTAAAGCATTGATACCTTCTTGTTTCACGATAGTATCTGTCCTTATCATAGTTATTCCTCCATTTCATTTACAAAAACGATAGGGCTTACGATTTTGATTTCCGGTATAGGAGTATTTAACAGTTTCTTATCAGTAGTTAAATAGTATTCGCAATGGGCAGCTACGGCACAGGAGATGTGTAAGGCATCGTATGTTTTTATTCCTTTTGAAGCAAGGGATTCCGCAAATGTGAGGATATCTTCCGATTCGTCCGTTATGCAGGAGGAGGCGATCATTTTCCAGGGGGCAATTGCCAGACGTTTTTCCTCGTAAGGATTTTTTCCATTTTCATAGTCCAAAATATAAGACCATACTAAATCATAGACTCCCTCTTTGATTTTTGCCTGAATATATAATTTTGCCTGTGCCTCAAGATGTATTTTTATTTGACTCTGGTCATCAAAAGGTCTGTTGTAGCAGCAGTTATCCAAATAGATTTTCATTAAGCTTCTCACCGCCTTTCCTTTCCGTTAAGTATAACATAAAATGAAAAGATTGAGAATAGCATTTGAATGATTCCTGCATATTCCCTATATCCCGGACTGCTGTTTTCATATTGGACTAAAAAGGCTTCTCTCTCTATACTGGAATTATAAAATAGGTAGAGGGTATAAGTATTGAAAATGAAATATCAGAACTGGAGTATCAAGGGGAAAGGGAACCAGAGCCATCCGCCAATTTAGCGGATATCCGGGCTGCTGCAGGCATAGGACTTGTTGTATTGATTTTTCTGGTATTCGGAAGTGTTGTTTATTGGAGAAAAATAAACGGTCACCGTTACCAGTGACAGGATATCTGTTTGTGCTTTGAAACATGCACGGTATGGAGGAAAATCATGACAAAAGCGATCAAGGATTTTGGAATTCCCATCGGAGGCAAGAGAAAGAGAAGAAATGCTCGTATTTTGGGACAGAATGCCGGGGATGCAAAAGGCAGTGGCAAGAACCGTATGGAACAATATTTTTATACAGATCCGCCAGACAGGATAAAGGAAGAAAAAGGAGACTATGAAGCCCAGAAGAAACGGACAAAAGAGACGGATAGCAGGAAAAAGCCATTGCCATATTCCAAGCTGGATTCCGTATGCAGAACTGGCCCGGAATATTTAAAAGATGGGCGGCATGCAGACGAAAATGATTTTAAGGAACTGGGAATTCAGGGAGTGGAATTTGGGGCAAGCCTGTCAGATGAAGAGGCCCAGTCCCTGCTGGATGAATGTTATGTGGCATTTTGCGACCTGGCTCGTATCCTTAAGATGGATAAGAAAGATGTATCCCTTGGAGGAACCCTGTCTCTCTCTCCTTTGGTTCCAGGGGAATCGGGGGCAGCGGGCCTGCCATGTATGACCCAAAATACCACGTAATTAATTTTACCAGGGAAGGAGGGGCGGGAAGCCTGGCCCATGCCCTTGATTACTATATTGGACAGTCATGCAGATTAAGTGCGACCGGAATCCCGGTTCCGGTTTCTGGTTGCCCAGGGTTAAAGGGAGTCCCGGCCTCCGTGACTGCCTTGCTTCGGAGGATGTCATCGAAAAGGGAAAAACTTACACCGGAGGAACAGCTCCAGGTTATGAAGGATAACCACGATAAAGAGGTCAGGAGGGAAGAAATATTGTGTGGGAACATGATTGAGCAGATTACTCCAAAGAACCTTACGGATGAACAGCAGACAACCTGGAATCAGGCAGTTTGGGAGGTTTATGATACCAGATATGGCGCAACTCTGGATATGTATGTTCTGAGGGATTATCCTAACAAGGCTATAGAGAAACTTTCCAGGGTACATAAAGAGATTACCGGTCATGTCATTCCCAAGGATAAAAAGAGGCGGCTCAACTACCAGTTTGCATCTCTAAACAGGACAGAACAACTACCTGCAGATTTCCATAAAGTTCAATGGAAGGAGGAGCATACGAAATTTTTAATAGATTCCTGGGAAATGCATGAACGGTTTGCAAGGACGGTACATGGAAGGCACTGTGATAATTGTGAGCAGATGGCCAGGGCGTTTGCGTGTTATGTGGCAGATAAACTGGAAAAGGAGGGGAACCAGAGCCAGTATCTGACTGCACATTCAGGGGATGCGGTTTTTGTGAAGGAAAATGGCTATAAGGTCTATGGAGGGCCTATGGGGGAAGAACGGCAGGAGATTAATCAGAAGTTTGATGCGATGTTTGGAGAATTGAAAGAGATGGGACTACTATGCTGGCAAAGGAGGAAAACAGGTATAAAAAACATTGCAGATGGAAAAAACAGTGAAAAAAGAAAAACAGTTAGATTATAACTAAGGCAAGAGGCAGACCTATAGGGAATCTGCCCCTTACCGTACTCGTTTTGGAAGATGCTGGTAGACACTTTTTGTGAAGATGATCCAACTGGATCAAAACGGAACCAATTAAAAATATTTATAGGAAAATAGGGGAATCAGGAAATGGTAGGATATGGTTATGCCAGCATCCAATCTTCAAATCGGCAAATGCTGAGACTTTTCTCAATAAATTCCTCTAATTCATTGGTAAATGTTTCAATAGGAGCCAGACGGCTGGCTTTAGAGTACCGGTTAGTCAATTGGTAACAGATACGTGGAGGCGGTCCATCATCAATAGAATACCAGGTCAAGTTGTTTAATGGGCTGATGGATTGGATGACAGACATGGGTGCGATGGCCCACCGGCCTGGTTTTCCCAGATAGTGCTGCAGCATGGAGCCGGTATTAACCGTGATCAGGGCACGGACAGCCGGATTCCAATGACGGTCATGCCACTGTTGGTAATCATTTTCCCAGCAAAGAAAGATTTCTTCTTCTGGGTTTAATTCACCAGGCTGGATATGGTTATGATAGTTGCTGTCTTTGTGGCATACCAGATACATAAGCTCCCGGTAAACAGGTTTTGACAGGATATCTGGATAACGGATCTGCTTAAAAACGAAGCCCATATCCATGGTACGGTTTTGGATCATATCATGGATTTCTTCTGAATGAAATGTATTTACGGAAAGTCGGATATTGGGATATTGTTCAATATGACGGTTAAACAGCGGAACAAAGGTACAGTTGCTGACAGCATCTACCGCCGCAATCTGCAGAGTCTGTATATCCGCCGCATATTTTAAATTTTGCGTATCTTTCCATAAAGCGGCCCATTGGCTGGCAATGGGAATAAACGCTTCTCCATAAGAAGTCAATTCTATATTTCTATGCCCTTTTTTTCGGATAAAAAGGGAAATTCCCAGTTCCTGCTCCATTAATTGAATCCTGTTGCTTACCGTGGACTGTGAAACGAACAGGTAATCTGCCGCTGCGGAAATATTGCCGCATGTTACAGCGGCCAGGAAACTTTCCACTTGTTCGTAGGTCATAAGTGTCTCCTTTTAAATACCAGATTACTTAATATTATATACCTATATTATTCGTTTTACAAGTAATTAATCTTGTGTTATGATTTTCTCATCAACAGACCTGCTGGAGTTTCAATCCCATACCGGATCAGAAATACAGCAAAATCCCACGGCGCCTAGGGGAAGAATGGAGGAGAAAATGAATATTGGATATGTGATTAATGAGGAGATAAAACGCCCCTCCCCGAAACTGATTTCAAAATTTGCTTCTGTCCCGGTTCCAAATATCGGGGACAGTATGAACCGCACGGCGGCTACATCCGGGGATGTTTTTTCCGTCAATGGTGCGCGGTTGATGGGCTGTGCCTATACGGTAAGGGTGCCTGCGGGAGATAATCTTCTTTTTTACTATGCCATCGATCAGGCAAAGGAAGGTGACGTGATTGTGGTGGATGGCGGAGGGTTTGAAAACCGTGCGCTCTGCGGAGAGATTATGGCTTCTTATGCGGAAAAGAGGAAACTGGCCGGATTCGTGGTCTATGGCGCAATACGGGACAGAGTTGAGATTTCCCAGATGTCTTTCCCCGTATTTGCCAGAAGTTCCTGTCCCAATGGGCCTTACAAAAATGGTCCTGGGGAAATCAATGTCCCGGTTAATATCGGCGGACGGATTATCAATCCGGGAGACATTCTCATCGGGGATGGGAATGGTTTGGTTTCCTTCGCCCAGGAGGACGCAGAAGAGATCTATCAGAAGGCGTGTGCCATTATGGAAAAGGAAGCAGGAATGATGAGGGATATTAAAGAAAAGGGACGTCTTGATCTGAAATGGATGTATGATAAGCTTCGCAGCGACCACTGCAGTATCATTTCAGGACAGGATAAAGGAAATGAAAAGAACTATGGGATAGAAAAGGGGGGAACAGGATATGGATTATAAGGGTACGGCACAGGAACTGATGGAAAAATCAGGAGGGATTGGGAATATAAAAGCGGTAGGCCACTGCGCCACCCGGCTCCGTTTTACATTGTTCGACAAGGAACAGGCAGATATGGAAGCTATTAAAAAAGTGGACGGCGTGTTGGGAGCTATCTATGCCACAGGACAGGTTCAGATTGTTTTGGGGAAAGAACTGATTCCTGTCTATACAGCAGCGGCGGAGATTTACGATGCCGCAGGGGGAGGAGAGACTGCCATGGGGGATGGTTCGGCCAAAAAGGAAAAGAAAACCTTGGCAGGATACGCTAATGATGTGGTAGGATTTGTCGCCGGAGCAGTGTCTCCCCTGGTTCCCGGACTTATCGGGGGCGGAATGTTAAAAGTCCTGCTTTTGCTGCTTACTTATGCTTTTCCTGCTTTTGGCGACAGCAGTACCTATGTGATACTTAGCTGGGTAGCCAATGCGCCGTTTTATTTTATGCCGATTTTTGTGGCTTATGGTGCGGCAAAACAGTTAAATTCCACGCCGGTTTACGCCATGGCAGGTGCAGCCAGCCTGCTGACACCCGCATTTACGGAGATGGTGGCATCTGGGGAGGCCATTACCATATTGGGGATTCCTGTCCGTCTGGTAAAATACCAGCAGCAGCTCCTCCCGGCGCTTTTGATTGCGGTGGCCTGCTGCTATATTGAAAAATGGCTAAATAAACACGTTCCGAGAATTTTCAAGTCCATCTTTGTGGGAATGGGAGCCATGGGATTGTCCATGATATTGGGTTTTACGGTTCTTGGCCCTATGGGAAGTTATGTAGGCTCCGCTATTTCGGGAGTGTTTGTGTGGTTGGGGGCTTATGCGGGATTTGCGGCAGTGGCAGTGCTTGCGGGCTGCATGCCATGGCTTGTTATGACAGGAATGCATCATGCAATCTCGCCTTTTATGGCACAATCCATCGCGGATCCTGGTTATGACCCGATTTTCCGTCCGTCCTTTATCTTACATAATATGGCGGAGGGAGGGGCCTGCCTGGGCGTAGGGTTGCGCACCAAAAATATGGCGTTCCGCTCCGAAGTATTCAGTCTGGCCTTTGGGTGCATCGTTGCGGGAGTGACAGAGCCGGCAATTTATGGGGTGAACCTGAAGCTGAAAAAACCCATGTACGGGGTAATGGCTGGAGGAGCGGTGGGCGGAATTGTAACCGGGCTTCTGGGAGCCAGGGCGTATACCATGGGATACTCTACGATCATGGCTCTCCCGATTTTCCAGGATACCATCCTTGCTATGGTGATAGGAATTGCGGTAACCATTGTGGTTTCGGCAGCAGTAACATTTTTCTTGGGGTTTGAGGAAAATGGGGATGCAGGAAAAGAAACAAAAAAGCAGGACGAAAAAACAGAAAACGGGAAAACTAAAAAAACAGTATACAGCCCATTAAATGGAAAAGCAATCCCTTTGCGTGAGGTAGACGACCCTCTTTTTGCAGAAGGAACTATGGGCGTAGGAGTGGGGATAGAACCGGAGGCAGGAATGCTGTATGCGCCGGCTGACGGGGTGGTGGCAGCTCTGTTTCCCACAGGCCATGCCGTGGGCCTTCAGACACCGGATGGCATGGAAATCCTGCTTCATATCGGAATCAATACAGTGAATATGGAGGGGAAAGGATTCCGTCCCTTGGTGGAGCAGGGAACGCAGGTGAAAGCAGGAGATCCGCTGATTGAGTTTGACCTTAAGGCAATCAAGGAAGCCGGATGCAGGGCCACAACCATGGTGCTGGTTTCTAATGTTGCCGTACTTGGCGAAATGAGTAGCCCCGTTATCGGGGAAGTAAAAGCACAGGATATGCTTTACTATTTTCAATAAAAACGAGGAGGAAAGAACATGGAGTTAACATCACGTTATCGAGATTCGTTTCCCGAAGGATTTTTGTGGGGCGGCGCCATTGCCGCAAACCAGGCGGAAGGGGCCTGGCTGGAGGATGGGAAAGGCTGGGATTTGGCCAGTTGTTTTTCCAAAGGGGTTCATCATAAGTTTCAGGGAAAGCCGGAAAAGGGGAGCTATTCCCCTCATGAGACAGCCATTGATTTCTATCATCGGTATAAAGAAGATATCGCACTGTTTGCGGAAATGGGATTTAAAGTGTTTCGTACTTCCATCCATTGGAGCAGGATTTTTCCGAAAGGGGTGGAAGAAGAACCTAATGAGTGCGGCCTGCAGTTTTATGATGATTTGTTCGATGAATTGAGAAAGTATCATATAGAACCTTTGATTACCATATCCCACTACGAAATGCCTCTTTATCTGGTGGAACAGTATGGAGGATGGAGAAGCCGGGAGCTGATTGGATTTTTTGAGCATTACTGCAGAACCATCTTTACCCGCTATAAGGATAAGGTAAAATACTGGCTTACTTTTAATGAAATCAACAATATGCGCCGGAATGCGGATTATGTGGCAGGGGTGATTTTTGACGGAACGGAAGGAAACTTAAAGCAGCTGATTTATCAGTCGGCCCACCATATGTTTGTGGCCAGCAGCATGGCAAATAAACTCTGCCATGAGATTATACCGGATGCGAAGATTGGCTGTATGCTTTCTCTTAGCAATATTTATCCTTATAACTGCGATCCCCAGGCTGTATTTGAAACCATGGATATCCGCAGGAAGTCACTGTTTTTCAGCGATGTTATGGTGCGGGGATATTATCCCAATTATATATTCCGTCTCTGGGAAGAAAACAATGTCCATATTCAGGTTGAAGAGGGGGACCTGGAGCTGATTCGCAGTTATCCCAGTGAGTTTGTAGCCTTCAGCTATTACCGGACTTCTACCCATGAGGCCGGAAAACCGTCTTTCTTTGACACGGGAGGGGAGTTCAGCACGCCGAATCCTTTTTTAAAGACAAGCGAATGGGGATGGCAGATCGATCCTGTGGGGCTTCGCTATACGTTAAACGAGATTTGGGACAGATACCAGGTTCCGGTGTTTCCCGTAGAGAACGGGCTGGGAGCGCAGGATCAGGTGGAGGATGGGAAGATTCATGATCCTTATCGGATTGAATACTTGAGCGAACATCTGAAGGCGGTAAAGGAGGCGGTAAAAGACGGCGTGGAGATTATGGGCTATGCGTACTGGGGGCCTATTGACATCGTTTCCGCATCCACGTCAGAAATGAAAAAACGTTATGGATTTATCTATGTTGATAAGGATAATGAAGGAAATGGGACTCTTGCCAGAATTAAGAAGGATTCTTTTGAATGGTATAAGAGAGTCATTGAAACAAATGGGGAAATTTTATAATTTGAATTTTATAATTTAGAATCAAAAGGCACCGTTGGTGACTTTACTAGCTATCGTCTTTTATCAAAGGCTGAAACCCATTAATATTTCTTTGGGTTTCAGCCTTAAATACATCTGTTGTCAGAGGATAGATATGAATTTTCCAGAGAACTTGCGCTTATTTTCTGATAGTAAATATGAAAAATTGATATTTAACAAAAAGTGATATAGTGACAAATGAGTTAAACCATGTACATTTTTAGAAATGCTGGAACTGCAAGATCATTAATTGGTTTGAAGTAGCATGACGCTATGATAAACAATATAAATATGTAACGGTTTCAGATAGTATCGAAGCCGTTACTTTATAGAAAGAGATGCGGCATAAGGAAAGGTAGTCGTGTCTGCTTTTATTTTTTTGTATATTTTTCATAAGCTGTTTGGGCAGCCTGTTTTATCAGCCACATCCGATATATGTCGGATGTGGCTTTTTTCTTGTCGTTTTTTGGAGGATTTTGTCATAATTCCCCGGTGTCGCTCGCCGCCTTCGGGATTCTGAAACCCATTAACATTTCAGAATTTCGGAGGATAACATAGTGTCAGAAAAAAAGTTTTATTTATTCATAGAGGGGCTGGCGGTGCAGGTCAGCGAGGAAGTTTACCGGGAATACAAACGTGCGGAGGATAAGGAACGCTACTTCATGAAACATCTGAAAAAAGGCCGGTTTGTGGTGGATGAAAAGAACCGGACCGTTACCTATGTTCCCGGAAGGGAGGCTTCTTATGAACAGCTTCTGGAAGCAGAATGGGCTTTTGCTGCTCCGGGAGAGTCGCTGGACAACATCATGATTAAGGCGCAGCTTATGGAAACACTGGAGACAGCTTTGAAAACCCTGACGGATGAAGAACTGGATCTGATTCAGAAAATTTTCTATCTGGAAAAGTCAGAACGGGAGATCAGCGCTGCCTTTCGTCTTACGCAGGCAGCTTATCCACAAGCGGAAAAAGAAGATACTGAAAAAATTAAAAAAATTTTTTGAGTAAATTGGTTTTCAAACCCGTTTTTCGTTACCGAACCTTATGAGGGGGTTTTTATGCCTGCCTGTGAACCTTGAAAAACAACAGGGCATGTACCTGCTCATCAGTAATCAGTATTCAAGTTTCTTCTGCCGGGCGGGGCCGGGAGACCGGCAAGCGGCCCAGGCACGGGCGCGATGACTGCCTGCGGAACCGGACAGGATAAGGAGGTGATGCCAGCTTTCTGTCACGGGCCGTCAATAAGATGACATCAAAGGCACGAGCGGGAACCCGAAGGGCCTGTATTGGCACTGGTAATGCCAAAATCGCCATGAGCCGCCGGCAAGTGAAGAACCAAAATTCCCGTACCCCAGGGTGAAAGGGGGATACTGTGGGCATGGCGTAGGCAGCTTAGTCATCTGCCGCTGCCTGCTGTCGGTATCGTGGCGCTTATTCCTGCAAAGGCAATGTGCCAAGGTCAAACTGGTTTAACTGGCTTGGCTTTGGCAGGTGCCCGCAGGGTCAACAATCCTGATGTTTCGCAAACTTGCAAGTTTAATGTCCCATTGCTTGCAGCGGGGGTATTGGCTAACCTCAAGCGGCTTGAATATTCCCGTGCCGGGGGTGAGCAATAGGGCAATCTTGCTGCCTGAGAATACGGCACAAAAATAAAATCAACAGGAACTTATGAGAATCTTGTATCAGGCAGATCAATAATTATCATAGGACAATCGGATATTTTCATATTTATAGGAGAGAAGCGGGAGGTGACTGATATGGAAGGATCACCAAAATGGGAAGACCTAAAACAAATGGATGTTCAATCACTTAATAGAGAGGCCCTGACAGATATCCGAGATGTACGGATTGATCCGGATTTGGGGAAGGAAGAACGGATTGCGGATTTTATTATGCAGATAAAAAACCCATATCTGTTCCGGTGCGGAAACCTGGTGGTGCAGTCCGTATTTGCCGATACGGACGTGACGCTGACAGACAGGCTGAAGCAGTATTTTAAAACGATGTAAGGGAAAGGAAACATATTAGAAATCTATGGACAGAGCCTGTATTTTATGGTAAACTAACTACAGGGCGAATAGAAATAGTGATAAAGAAAATCAGGCCATTCTAATGTGTTTTTCTGACGGATTACACCATTAGGAGGTCTTTTATTTTGCAAAATAAAAAAATGATTGCGGGAGAAGAAGCTGTTTACCGTGCGGCCATTTACATCCGGCTGTCAAAGGAAGACGGAGATAAGCAGGAAAGCAACAGTATCACCAACCAGAGGGAATTAATCTATGGGTTTTTGCGGAACAAACCGGATATTCAGGTTTGTTGGGAACGAGTGGATGACGGGTATAGCGGCATTAATTTTGACAGACCCGGGATTATGCAGCTTTTGGAGGAAGTCAGGGCAGGGGAAATCAACTGTATTGTGGTGAAGGATTTGTCCCGTTTTGGCCGCAACTACATTGAGACAGGAAGGTATATCCAGCAGATATTTCCGTTCCTGGGAGTCCGGTTTATCGCGGTCAATGACGGCTATGACAGCGCCCGCCCGGAAAGCAGGGCGGACAATATGATTTTGCCGTTCCGCAACCTGATGAATGATTCCTACTGCCGGGATATTTCCATCAAGGTGCGCAGCCAGATTGATGTGAGGCAGAGGAAAGGGGATTATATCGGAAGCTTCCCTGTTTTCGGATATTTCAGGGATAAGGAGGACAAAGGGCACTTAGTCATTGATGAGACGGCTGCAGCGGTGGTGCGGGATATTTTTGCCATGAAGATTGCCGGAAAAAACCACAAAAGGATTGCGGATTATCTGAATGAGCGGGGGATTCCGTCTCCCATGGAGTACAAGGCTTTGCTGAATTGGCGTTACAGTACATCCTTTAAACTTAACCCCAAGGCAAAGTGGTCGGCGGTGGCAGTGGAACGGGTATTAAAGAATGAGATCTATACGGGAACTATGGTTCAGGGGAAGGAGAAGACATTAAATTATAAGGTAAAGAAACGGATCAAGGTGGAAAAAGAGGACTGGATACGGGTGGAGGATACCCATGAGCCCATTGTGTCAAAGGAGGATTTTGCCCTTGTCCAGAAGCTGCTTTTGTGGGACACCAGGACATCGCCGAAGGAGCAGGAAGTGTATCTCTTTGCAGGGCTTTTATACTGCGGGGACTGCAATGAGGCCATGGTGCGGAAAAAACAGCGGACAGGCGGAAAAGAATATACATACTATATGTGTTCCGGGAATAAAAAGGATAAAACCGTATGCAGCAGCCACCGTATCAGGGAGAATGACTTAAAGGAAGTGGTTCTTAAAATGATCCGTATCCATGTCTTTCTTGTGTGCTCTCTGGAGAACCTGTTAAAAGCAATTAAGGAACTGCCTTTGCAGGAGTATGAGGTACAAAAAAGGCAGGGGCAGCTTAAAAAGCGAAAAGACGAACTGTTGCGCATTCAAAAGCTGAAGCTTTCCTTGTATGAGGATTATAAAGAAGGGCTCCTTACGAAAAAAGACTATATGGAAATGAAGGAGGATTATGAAAAGGTCTGCCTGGAGATGGAGGAAGCCATCCGGCTTTTGGAAGAGGAAATTGATTCTCTTGTACAAGGGGAATCCTCCCGCAACAACTGGATTGACCATTTTAAGAGAGCGGGCAATGTGGAGGAACTGAGCCGGAGCCTTCTCATTTTTACCATTGACAGAATACTGGTGTTTGATCACGGGGTGGTGCGTATTCATTTCCGATATCAAAATGAATTTGCGGCTGCGGTCAGAAGCCTGGAGGAGATTATGGGGGAAACTTCGGATAAAAATCGGATGTCGGAAAGGGATGAAGAAGCGATCCGTTCTTTTCTGACAGCGGCAAAGGAGGCGGGACGAGATGGCGAGGAAAAGCAGAAAAGGTATCGTGCCGGAACCGATTGTGTCAGAGGAGAAAAAGATTTTTTATAATACGGCAATCTACGCCCGTCTTTCCATAGAGGACAATGGGACTACGGGGGATTCTCTGGAAAATCAGATATTTATTGTACGGCAGTACATAGAAAAATGCCCGGAACTGAATTTGGTGAGTACATGGGTGGATAACGGGCAGGCGGGAACGGATTTTGAGCGTCCAGGCTTTCAGGCGTTGATGGATGAGGTGCGGAAAGGAAAGATCAACTGTATCGCAGTGAAGGACTTGTCCCGGTTTGGGAGGAATTACCTGGAGACAGGCAATTATCTGGAAAAGATTTTTCCGTACCTTGGTGTAAGGTTTATATCGGTAAATGACGGGTTTGACACTCTGCATGGGAAAACGGCGGATGGGCTGCTGGTGCCTCTTAAGGCTATTCTTCATGACAATTATGCGAAAGATATTTCAAAAAAGATATGTACTTCTTTGGACGTTAAGAAGAAAAGCGGAAGGTTTATGGGAAAGATTCCGCCTTATGGCTATGTGCGTGATCCCCAGGACAGGTATCGGCTGGTGGTACATAGGGAGCGGGCCGAAGTGGTGCGGCTTATTTTTCAGTGGAAACTGGAAGGGATGGGAGCCGTGGCCATTGCCCGGAAGTTAAATGATAAAAAGGTTCCTACACAGTTTCAAATCCGTTTTCAGGAGGGGCATGGGGATGGAAAGCCGGATTCCTTGTGGCGGGGTTCTTCCGTAACGGAGATATTAAAAAATCCTTGTTATCTTGGCTGTATGGTAGAGAGGAAAAGCGGCAGGGCTTTGTATCAGGGGAAAGAAAAGGCATCTATCCCGAGGGAGCAGTGGAATCTAATCCCTGGTACTCATGAAGCTATCATTGAAGAGGATATTTTTTATCAGGTTCAGGAATTGATGGACAGGAGCAAGGAGAGGCGGAATCAGCAGATAGAAGCTAACCGGCATAAGAAACGGACGAAAAACATACTGGCCGGACGGATAAAGTGCGGAGTGTGCGGCAGTGGGGTACACCGTGACAGCGGTTATTTTAATAAGGACGGAACCTTGAACCATTATTCATTCTATTGTACCAGAAAGTATATGAGTGAGAATGGCTGTCCCTCAAAGGCAGTGGAGGAGAGGGAATTGCTGGACGCCGTATTTTGGGTGTGTAAAAAGGAGTTGGAGGTACTGGCTGATATGGCGGAGGTGTTGGCCGGGGTGGAAAAAGAAGTGAAATCGGATTCATACCTGAGCGAATGGGAAATAAAACTGCAGGGGTTGGAAAAAGAACAGAAAAATCTCCGCAAAAGAAGGACGGAACTTTATGAGGATTATAAGGAGGGCCTCTTGTCGGAACAGGATTATCGGTTTGCCAGGAATCAATACATTAGTGACTGTGAGCAGGCAGAAAGCAGGATGGAAGAGATAAGGCAGCGGATGAATGAGGCGGAAGAGGTTTTGGAAACTGACAGGGGGTGGATGGAAAATTTATTGAAGTTTAAGGATTCTGACTGTTTCACCAGCGCTATGTGTGAGGCAATGATTAAACAGGTTGTTTTATACGAGGACAGGATACAGGTGATGTTTCCTTTTATGGATGAGTTTGAGAAAACAGAAAAGGTTCTGGAATGGTATGGGAACAGGGGCCAGATGGGTACGATACGGACGGAGGTAGAGGATGGCGGAGAAAATTGGCGCTTTGTATCTGAGACTTTCGGATGAGGACAAGGATGGAAATTCGGATGAAAGCAATAGTATATCCGTACAGAGGGAACTGCTGAAATCTTATGTGGAAGGCCAGGAAGAACTGGCGGGATACAGATGGATGGAGTTTTGTGACGATGGGTACAGCGGAACCGATTTTGAACGTCCCCAGATGCAGAACCTGTTGGCGTTGGTAAAGCAAAGGGCCGTATCTTGTATCCTGGTGAAAGACCTTTCCAGGTTCGGAAGAAATTATATTGAAGTCGGCAATTATCTGGAACAGGTATTTCCCTTCCTTGGCATCCGGTTTATAGCGGTAAATGACGGATATGACAGTAAGGTATGCGGCACAACTGGTGAATTTATGGATACGGCATTTAAGAATCTGGTATATGACCTGTACAGTAAAGACTTGTCGGAGAAGATCGTCAGCGTGCGCAGGATGAAGGCCGGACAGGGGCAGTTTGTTACGGCGTTTGCCCCCTATGGGTATAAAAAGTCTAAGGATAAGAAGCTTGAAGCTGACAGCGAGACAGGGCCGGTAGTCAGGAGGATTTTTGAAATGGCGGCGGAGGGGGTTCCGAAAACCCGTATTGCCAGGAAACTGAACCAGGAAGGAATCCCCAGTCCGCTTGCTTTGAGGAAAGAGAGAGGGGAGCATTTTTTTAAGGAACAGGCAGGGGAAAGGAGCGTCTGGGGCTGCTCTGCCATATCCCGTATCTTAAAGGATCAAAGGTATGTGGGGGATGCGGTATATGGGAAGGTAAAGCCGGCCTCCGTCGGGAGCAGAAAGGATGTGGCGGTTCCGAGGGACGAGTGGATCGTTGTTCCGGATAATCATGAGCCTTTGGTGTCCAGGGAGGTATTTGAGAAAGTAAATGGGATGAGAAAGAAGTATTCCGGATGTGGGAAGAGGGGAACATCGGAAATATCTGTTTTTGTGGGGAAAGTATATTGCGGAAGCTGTAATCACAGGATTACCGGAAAGCATGGCAGGTATCGGTGCCAAATGCCTAGAGTGGCGGGAGGATATGGCTGCTATGGTAAGTCAATCCGGGAGAAAGATATGGAGGAAGCGGTTTTAGGTATGCTGGGTCGGCTGGGGGAGGCATACGGGGAAGTGGAAGATAAGGGGGAAGCGGATCATACGGAAGAGGAAAGGGCGGAAAAAATCAGGCAGGCGGAACAAGAACTGAGTCGGTGTGAGACAGAGATTATGAGGGTTAAGGGGATGAGGCATGGGAAGTATAAGGAGTATAAAAATGGGGGGATTAGCAGAGAACAGTTTATTGAGGCGAAAAAGGGGTTAGATGGGAAGGAGGAAAGGCTGGCGGCTGATAGGGAGAGCTTGGAAAAGGAACTATGGGAGGCGAGGATGGAGGAGGAAGGACAGGAAAAAGGGGGCAGGATGATACAAAGGCTTTTGCCCTTCGAGAGCCTTACAAGGGAGATGGTGGAGACGTTTGTCCGCCGGGTGGTGGTCCTGGGAGATGGGAGCGTGAGGATTGAGTGGAATTTTGAGGATTTTTACCGATTATGAGAGATTTGTATCTTACGGGTTAAATTGAGTTTCTTTATATTAAAATATGTGATATAATCAAACTTAGTGTTGTCCGTCAGAAACGTTGCTGTCTGGATTATGTTGTAGAATTATGGGCATTATCAGTATTATATAAGCATACACAGAAACAAACATGTAGAGAAAGATTGACAAATCAAATGTTAAAGAAGTTTGTTTACCATTGGACATGCAGAACAGACAAAACTAATCTGTATAGAGCGTAATAATAAGATAAAATTATTTTATATATTTAGCGGAGAAAAGTATGGAAAGATATGCCTATTATACACCAATTGATTTAGCAAGAAGTATACTCACTATTATACCTCAAACAGAAGTTGGGTCTATAGTAGATATATGTTGTGGTTCATGGAATTTATTGCAAGCAGGTAAAGAGAAATATCCGAAAGCTCTCATTACAGGTATAGATATAGAGGGGAAATCAGGAGTGTATAGTTTTTGCGGTTCAACATTTGAAAGTATAGATGGAAGAGAGTTTGCTAAGGAGGAATTTCGAAAAAATAGAACTTATGATTTGATTTTGTCAAATCCGCCATTTGGATATATTTCAGAAAATGAAAGAAAATATAATTTGGAAGGAGAAATGACAGAAGTATTCTATTCCAAGTTGCTGAATAAACGATATGAATGTGAACTAGTGCAAGCAAACATGTTATTGGCACATGAAGGAAGCATTTTGGTGTTTATATTACCATATACATTTGTCGCAGGAGTAAGTTTTCAGAATATACGGCGTCAAATTGCAATGGATTATGCTGTTTTAAAAATTGTAAAGTTACCATCCACAGCATTTGAGATAGGAGAAATCAATACCTTTGTTATTATTCTTCAAAAGGGTAAAAAATGTGATAAAACTGTTCTTTATAACACTATTTGTGAGAATGAGTGGAAATTTAATGAAATTAGAAAAATTGACAGAAAAGAAATAGAAAATGGAGATTGGTGGTTCATAAGAAAATCTTCAAAAAAGAACAAGATAGAAATAATGCGCGGGAATATATCAAGCGATAGTTTTAAAGAAGATGGGCAAGAGATATTCCATTGTGCTACCCTAAAGTGTGGAATATGGAAACCATCTAAGCGATATTATGATAATACTATAATCAAAAAGAATGTTATCAAAGCAAAAAAGGGTGATGTATTAATAAATAGGATCGGGAAAGCTGCTGGTTATTGGTGTATTAATGAAGTGGATGATATAGCAATATCAGATTGTTTGCTGATTTTGAAAGATATCACGAAAAAGATGTTAGATATTCTTAAAAAGAACAGTGATCATAATGGCAGGCTTAAAATACCAAAGAGGGGCGTTTCAGTATCTTATATTACAGCAGATGATGTTAAATCACTATTTCTTGATGAAGAGGATATGACGAATGACAGATAATAAACTAGACTTGGAAAAAGAAATATTTGAAAAAGAATTAGACAAATTAATTGATGATTTTTCAAATAAAAGAAAAATATATCATAAGAAATATATAAATTTATGTTGGATTACTGTTATTATGAATGCTGCTCTTTCTTTTTCTGTCGGTATTTCTTTTATAGAAGAGATAACGTTGTTGTTTAAAATTGTAGCATTAGTCCTTAGTTCTGCTTTATTAGTAGCAAACGGTGCTATGAGCTTTTTAAACTATAAAAATTTATATGAGCAAAGGACAAGAACTTTAGTAGAGTTACTTGCTTTAAGACGCGAATACAAATTTAGTGTTAAATTCAGTGATATAAGAAAAGACTTTGAAATAATAAACAGTAAATTGCAAATAATAATGCAAGAAGACTTAACAGTATGGATTGAAAATATTCCAAAAGAAAGAGAAGAAGTTAAATAATGATAAACTTAAAAGAGTGGGAAGATTCTGTAAAAAAGAAAATTCGTTATATGGCAAATAATGTTTGGGATGGTTTGAGCGCTACTAGTATTGAAGAATTTATGGGAAATTTTAATGAAAATGAAAAAGTTATTGGATGGGTTCTATTGGATATGCTGATTTATTATAGTAGTGAACAAGAAGAATCTATCATTTGCAATTTGATGAGACTAATGAAACGAGATATTTGGATAAGAAACAAAATGGCTCAGAAAGGTTTATCTTCAGTTACCATAAATTCAGAATTGCATGATATTTATAAAAAGATGTGTTTTGTACCAGTTGATGAATCTGATCCATCAGCCAGTTCGTTTGGTCTGACATCACAGTTTAAAAAGACTAGAGAAGTACCATCTGCTATAACGTACATAGATATACAGGATTTGCCTTTGATGATTGCTATGAATTATAAATATTTTGTTTTTTATGATGATTTAATCGGAACTGGAACGCAGTTTGACGAGTTTTGGGAAAAAGGAATTTTTGGTAAAAGTAAAAAAATTAGATTAAGAGATTTAGCAAAAGAAAATCCAGATATCATTTTTTATTATCTTGCTTATGGGGGGTGCCAGGAAGGAATTGATAAATTAAAAGAAAAAAATCCAAATTTGGTTGTTATTGTTTCGGAGCATTTTGGCGAAAATATTGATTTGTTTGATGAAACAAATGAATATTGGGAATTAAATCCTGATAAGAAAGATATTGTTCTTGACTATGTGAGGAAGAAAGAATGTGAACTGGGTTACAAAAGTAAATTTAGTAAAAATTTGCCAGTACTTTTTCAACATGGAAGAGCCTCAAATACTGCGTTGTCATTGTATTGGTATAAAAAGGAAAATAAATGGAAAGAATTATATAAGAGGTAAACTATGAAAAAATTGATAAGCACCCCATTTGCTGAATACAGAGAAGAACAATTAAAAGTAAATATTTTTGATTATTTTGTTGAACCAAGTTTTTTTGAAAAATTTTGCGATACAAAACCAATTTTAATTTCTGGTTCAAGAGGAACGGGGAAAACAACAATTTTAAAGGTTTTAACTTTAGCCGAAACAAAAGATTTAGAAAGTTATTTAAATGATAATAATTATATAGGTATATATTATAGAGTAGATTTGAATATCACTACCTCTTTTCAGGGACAAGGTTTGGAACAAGTTAAATGGGAAAAATTATTTTCTTATTATTTAGTTGCAAAATTAAGTTTTGAGCTTATAAATCAGTTTATAAAATTAAAAGATAAATTGATGATTGAAAATGAAGAAGAACTATGTAGAAAATATGCTGTGCTGTTTACGAATGACAGTAATGTATGTTCTTTGAATGATTTGGCGAATGTTATTTTTCATGAATTATATAAAATCCGTGACTATATTAATAATTGCGCCTATGAAAAATATCCACATATTGGAGATTATGCCACTATAATAAGAAATTTTCCAAAAGATTTATTAATGATGTCATCAATGTATCGGCTAAATGAGAAAACAATATTTTATTTGATTGATGAGTTTGAGGGATTGTTTGAATGGCAGCAAAAGTTAATCTTATCATTTTTGAAATATGCGGATAAGTTTCACTCCTATAAAATATGTATGCGCCCTGATGGGTTGAAAACTTCTCAGACCATCGGGGAAGAGTATGTAAGAGAAACAGATGATATCAGAATAGTTGACTTAAATGAACTTATTCTTGAAAAAAGAGATGATTACTATGAATATGCATTAGATGTATGTAAAAAGCGAATGGAGCTATTCTATAAAAAGAATAACTTAAAAAATATTTCGCATATACGATTCGAGGAATTGTTTGAAAAATGTACGGAGGAACAAGAATTTGAAATGATTTTTAAAAAGCAAAGTTCTAAATTGGATAAAGATATACAGAAATTCATGCAAGAACTAAATTTATCAAAATCAAAGATTGAAGATTATTTCTATCAAAATTATTTTGACTTTTTAATATGTAAACTAATGTATTTAAAAAATAGCAAAAGAAAAAGTTTTGAGCAAATATATGAACATGTTATAAATAAAGATGATAAATACATTAGTGCAGTAGGCAATTATAAATATGCATTAATTTATTATTTATGTCTGAGATTTTCCATACAAAAAAAGTACTCGGGATTTAATACATTAGTTAATATATCTGGAGGGACTTTGCGTTACTTATTAGAACTTTGCAATGAGATTTTTGAGCGGGCAATATCAGATAGTAATTTTAATTATGAAAAACCAGATATGATTTCATGTAAAATTCAAACGGAAGCAGTGATGCTGGTTTCAAATAAGCGGGTAAATCAAATAAGCGCTATTCCACAAATTGGTTTAAATATGAGAACCTTTGTTATTTCTTTGGGAAAAATTTATAGGATTTTTCATCGAGACGATAACATCGCTAAATTTGAACCAAATCACTTTTCGATAAAAACATCAAAAGCAAGTATAGACGAAAATATAGTGCTATTTTTAAAGGAATGCGTTATGCGAGGCGTTTTATTAAAGAAGAAAAATAATAAAAATAAATCCATATATATGATAAGTGCCGATGAATATCTATATATGTTGCATCCTATATATACTCCAAGTTTTCAAATTTCATGGAGAAGAAAACAAAAAACAGAATTTGACTTAGAGGAATTAAATGTATTAATCAGTAATGATACTAAAGCAATAAATACTATAATAAAGAAATATGAGAAAAAATATTTGAAAGAGGAAAATGATTTTCCAAAATGGGACTATTATCAAATGGAATTGAATTTTTAATGGGTGAAATATGGAAGAATATTTTGAAAAGTGTTTTTACTGGGAAGAGTTTATTAAGTTAAAAGCAGATAAGAATATCTGCTATATAGGAAATGTCAGCGATGAGCCTAGAGCGGATAACAATCCAAAGATAAATGAATTGACAAAGATATGTTCATGTTTTCCAATTTTGTTTAATTATGATTATGTAAAGGATAATTTTAGATATAATGGGAAAGATTATGACTTAAAATTTGAAACAGGAAAAATCTTCAATAACCTAGATGTAAACGTTCCTCTTATGTTAAATATAACAGCTATGAATTTAAGGTTATTGGGAACGCTGCTATTTCATATAAAGAAGATACATTTTAGAAAAGTGTATTGTATTTATACAGAACCGCTTAGATATTGTAAAAATATACTTACATCAGAAGACTTGGAATATACGGATCGATTTGATCTATATAAAAAATTTCGTGGTATAGAAGCTATACCCGGCTTTTTGCGAGAGAATGATAAAAATTTAAATGAACGGTGGATAGTATTTTTAGGATTTGAAGGGAAAAGAACAGAACAGATAAATGAAAAATATGAATTTGAAAATATTGTACCTGTCATTACATTACCCAGTTATCAACCAGGATGGCATAATTATGTATTTGAAGAAAACTTGGATTTAATAAAGCAGGCCGACCGTAAACCAGAATATATAATTGGAAACAGTTATTTATCATCGTATAATTATTTGGAAAGAGTAGTCCGCGCCTCTCCAGAACTATACATAAGAGTATCCCCTTTGGGAACAAAGATAAATGCATTAGGTGCATTATTGTTTTCATTAAATAGCAAACAAAATATTGAGATTTTGTATGATAACCCTATTGCAGAAGGCAGAATCAGTGAAAATTATGGAAATACATATGTATTTGATATTAGTGAAGTGATAAATCAGGAGGATATATGAGAATAATTGAACCAAATGTGGAAATTTTGTCAGATATTAATTCAGATATTATATCAAAAAACTTAGAACTTTATGGAAGGGTTTGCTATAAAAGTGAAGATAAGATTACAAAAGATTCTGCTAATAAATTTATACAAATGCTTATTAAAAATGGACATGAATCAGTTTTAGAGCACGAAAAAGTCACAGTAAAGTTTATATGTGACAGAGGGGTTTCACATGAGATTGTACGGCATAGGATTGCCAGTTATAGTCAAGAAAGTACAAGATATTGTAATTATAATAAAGAAAAATTTGGGAATGAGTTAACTTTAATAAGGCCATGTTTTTGGGATGAGGAGCAAGAACAATACAAAATATGGAAAGATACAATGCAAAAGATAGAGGATAGCTATAACTCATTAATTTTATTGGGAACAAGCCCTGAGGAGGCTAGAAGTATTTTACCAAATAGTTTAAAAACTGAAATTGTAGTTACAATGAATATGAGAGAAATGAGACATTTTTTAAAATTGCGAACATCTCTCAGAGCTCACCCACAAATGAGAGAAGTGGCATGTAAGTTATTAAGAATTCTGAAAGAAAAACTACCTATTATTTTTGTAGATATAGAAAGTGTAGAGTAATTATTTGATAAAATAATAACAAAAAAACTTGAACTGCTTTATGGAGCGTTTGAATCGGACGCAAATGTCAGATGCATATACAATAATATATTCCTGTCCTATAAGATAAATAGATTAAACTACTCACAGTTCTATAACGATTATGTAAGAATTGCGAGATTTTGTCGATTGTGCAAGATTTAAGAGAAATTTTTATCCCTAACTTGACAGGAGAGTATGTGTCCAGGATCGAGAAGAAGGCGGTGGAGAAATTGCGGGTGGGGATGGAGTGTTCTGGGTAGAAGGGGACTTTGATATAAACTATGTAAAAAAGTGTCGCTTAACTGTATATTAAGCGACACTTTTTATTTAAATTTATATAAAAAGTTTCAATTTTCTTTAATGAGTTTGATTATAGCATCAATTCTAATGGATGTCAACTGTGTCAAGATGTCATTTTTTTCAGTAGTCTTCAAAGAATTCCTTAATTTTCGAAGTAAATATTAGAATTTTACAAGCGTTAACGTTAATAAAACGAATAAAAAGTGTCGCTTAATATACAGTTAAGCGAACATATAATGATTTTCCTTTTCAAATTGGAGTGATAGTCGGATGTGGTATGTGCTTCAGACCGAACCGGGGTTGGAGGAAACTGTAAAACGGGAAATTCAGAGCCGGGCGCGTGGTGGAAGTTTTGATGACTGCAGAATTCTGTACTGCGTCAGGAAGAAAAGATATTTGGGTGCGTGGCATGAGGAGAGAGCGCGATTTCTGCCGGGATATTTATTTGTAGTCACAAAGATACAAGGACTTATTTTTAACGAATGGAATGCGATGCTGGAGACAGAAGAGATTTTTGGATGCAGCAGGGTGATCTGTCCTGTCTTGTGTGAAGAAGAAGAGTTCTTAATGAAACTGACAGGCGGTCGGAATGAGATTGGGATGTCCTATGGAGTGATTCGGGATGGAGTTTTGAAAGTGATTCAGGGAGAGCTGACGGGAATGGAGCCCAGAGTAAAAAAAATAGACCGTCACAAGCGGAAAGGATATATTAGCATGAGGATTCATGGAGAAGAGAAGCTGGCGGAGCTGGGGCTGGAAATCACGGAGAAGACTAATAAAATAGTTGAAGGGACTCGGTAGTTGCATATGGGCAGGAACACTAGAAATTTTTTGGTCACAGCAGCAGGCTTAGGGGCTGTTTATGGAGTAATGAGCGCCGTGGCAAAGAAAAGAACAGAGGACAATCGTATTGATGATGATAATCCATATCTCCATTATAATATGACGGTGGATACAGATAAGGACTGCCGCAATGTGAGGAAAGTAACCACATACGAGAGAAAAATAAAACCTGTGTTGGATAAAGCACTGTCTTTCGGCGGTCTTGTGTTGTTGTGGCCTCTATTTGTGGGAATCAGTCTTGCAGTGTGGATTGATGATCCTGGGCCTGTTTTTTTTGTACAGAAGCGGATTGGGAAGGACAAGCATTATGTGATGATCCATAAATTCAGGACTATGAGTACCGATGCTCCTCATAATGTTCCAACACACCAGCTTACCGATCCAGACAAGTATACAACGAAAGTTGGACGGATTTTAAGGAAGACTAGCCTGGACGAGATTCCCCAGCTTTGGGATATATTCTGTGGCAGGATGAGTATCATAGGTCCCCGTCCTGCCTTGTGGAATCAGGACGATTTAGTGTTTGAACGGGAAAAATATGACGCCAACAGTGTTATGCCCGGACTGACCGGGCTGGCACAGATCAATGGCAGGGATGAATTGGAGATATCAGAGAAAGCACGGCTTGATGGAGAATATGTGAAAAGGCTGGGGCTGATGACGGATATCCTTTGTTTTTTTGAAACCATAAGCTCTGTTATGCGTCACGATGGCGTAGTTGAGGGCGGTACAGGAAAAATATACAAAGCTTTGCGGCCAGGTGTACCCGCTGCTGACCCGGCAGTTGTGCTGGGCTGTGATAAGGAAATAAAGATTGACAGGAATGCTGAGAAAAAGATTCTCATAACAGGAGCCGGCAGTTATATAGGCGAATACCTCAGAAAATATGCAGCCAAACATTATCCGACTGTGACTATAGAAGTGATAGATATGACGGACGGAGGATGGAGAGATTGCGTTTTCGCTCCTTATGATACGGTTTACCATGTGGCTGGAATCGCCCACGCGGATGTGGGAAACGTATCGGATGAGATTAAAGAAATGTATTATAAGGTAAATACAGATTTAGCCATAGAAACAGCTAAGAAGGCTAAAGATGCAGGCGTAAAGCAATTTGTTTTCATGTCCTCTATGATCATCTATGGTGAGAACGGCGGATTAGGACATGAAAAGATGATCACACGGGATACGCAGCCATCACCGTCTAATTTCTACGGAGATTCAAAGTGGCAGGCAGATAAGGGGGTGAGAAGCCTTGAAACGGATGACTTTAAGGTTGCTGTCCTAAGACCTCCCATGATTTACGGACCGGGAAGCAAGGGGAATTATCAGATATTAAGCAAGATGGCTCATAGGCTGCCGATTTTTCCTGATATTGATAATGCCCGCTCTGTGCTGTACATTGATAATTTGTGCGAGTTTTTGTGCGGGCTAATACTATCCGGAGAAAATGGCGTGTATTTTCCACAGAATGGGGAGTATACAAAAACGAGTCAGATGGTGGAGGAGATTGGTTTGGCGGTTGGCAATCCGGTGCGGAGCGCCAAAATTCTAAATCCGGCAGTGAGGATGGCGTGTCATGTTCCAGGGAAGATCAGCGGATTGGTTAATAAGGCTTTTGGGAATAGCTGCTATGATCAGGCGCTGTCCCGATACTCCTTTCCCTATGAGGTCTGTGGTCTCAAAGAGTCAATATTTGCCGCGGAGTCAATGAAGGTTGACAAGTATAATAAAAAAGCGCTGATCGTTGCGTCTGTGGCATCAATGATCGATCAGTTTAATATCCCTAACATCAAACTCCTGATTTCTATGGGATTTGACGTAGATGTTGCAGCAAATTTTAAGAAAGGAAGCACCTGCACGAATGAAAAGATACAGGAACTTCTGATTCAGCTGGATGAACTGAAGGTTGATTGCTACCACATAGATTTTGAGCGTAACGCTGCGGATGTCCGTGGAGTCTTAAAGGCGTTAAAACAGCTTGATGATGTGGTCAAGGGGAGTGCGGCGCCGCAAAATCATCGGAAACATCATTGCGTTACCGCTGATGACGGTTATAGTTTTATTCATGGACATAGTCCTGTTGGAGGTGTTGTCAGCCGTATCATAGGAAAGAAAAACGGAATAAAAAAAATATATACAGCTCATGGCTTTCATTTCTATGACGGTGCTCCCAAGAAAAACTGGCTGATCTATTATCCAATAGAAAAGGAGCTGAGCAGGATTACGGATGTTCTTATTACAATTAATAAAGAAGATTATAATAGGGCGAAGAATAAATTTTTTGCTAAGAAAATTGTGTATATTCCCGGAGTGGGGATCGATACAGATAAATTTAACAGCGGTATGGCAGATCCGGAAGAAAAGCGCAGAGAGTTAGGTGCGGATTCTCAGACAATACTTTTGCTTTCAGTGGGTGAATTGATACCTCGTAAGAATCATGAAGTGGTGATCAAGGCTTTGGGAGAAATGAAGAATTCCGGTATCCGATACATGATTGCAGGCAAAGGCGAGTTGGAAACAGAATTGAAGTTCCTTGTCCATAGTTTAGAGTTGGACGATCAGGTAATGTTTCTTGGGTTCAGAACAGATATAAGTGAACTGTGCCAGGCGGCTGATTTGTTTGTATTCCCGTCACACCAGGAGGGGCTGTCCTTAGCTCTTATGGAGGCGATAGCCTGTGAGACTCCGGTGGTATGCAGCGATATACGGGGAAATACGGATCTGGTCAAAGATCGAGATTATATATTTGATGAAAATAGGGTTGATGATGTTGTAAGGACCTTAAAGAACCTTACAAATAATTCCCGTGATTGTTTGAAAAAGACATCCGCAGACAGTGTAAAGAAAAATAAGCAGGCATTAAAAAAATATAGTCTTTCCGCGGTAGAAAAGCAGATGAAGACAGTATATGGTCTTGTGAGTGATTGATATCCGAAACTATTGAAAGTGTGGAGAAAAAGCATGGATAAAAAGGATGTATGCATCGTTAGAGCAAAACTAAAGAAGGACTATGTGTTTGATGCGATTCAACATTATGGATATCAAATATATACTCCCTACAAGGGGAATAGTATTCTGCTTAGGATTATGCGCGAGGCATGGTTTCGACTGAAACTGCCTTATCAGAAGATCTGGTACAATGCCCGTGTACGAAAAGCAGACTGCAAGGTGTTTGTGGTTTTTGATCCCTTAATCTTACCGGACTATTTAGACTGGATTAAAGGTAATCATCCCGATTCCCAAATTATATTATCTTATGAGAATAGAGCAGATAGGACGATTAATCCGGACTGTGTTAGTAAGTTCGTAGAAAAATGGTCTTATGATCAGGATGATTGTAAACGTTACTCAATGAAATGGAGCAGCCCTTCTTTTTTTATGGAATATAAAAGAACGCCAAGACAAAATCCAAAATATGATGTTGTCTATGTGGGACGAGACAAAGGGCGAGCTGGGCAGCTGCTTCAGTTGGAAAGAGAACTGAATGATAAAGGTCTGCGAACCTATTTCCATATCTGCGCTGACCGACAGTTTTTAAAATTTAAGAGAAAGTATTATAAGAAGCTATTGACTTATGAGGAGTATCTTGACTTGTTGATTGACACAAAGGCAGTTTTGAATGTTGTCCCGGAGGGACAGAGGAGTATCACACAAAGAGAAATGGAAGCGGTTTTTGACGGGATTAAATGCATTACAAATAACCGTGGGATACATGATTTTGAACTTTATGATAAGAATACTTATTTCATTTTGGGAGAGGACAGTTTTGATGAATTGGATGTCTTCCTGAATAGAGCTGTTAAAGAAGTTTCGAATGAAAGGATAAAGAAATTTGATTTTGATCAGAAATTAAAAATGATGATCCATGGATGAGAAATGAATATGTCAATAATAATATTAGTCGTATTGTTTGCTGCTGCGTTTTTTATGCCCAGATCGAAGCTGCTGTACTGGGGGATTATGTTTTATATGTGGCTTCTGTTTTCGCTGAATACAGGAGCGCCGGATACTTCTATTTATGAATGGATCTACAATGAGGGTATGCGGGATGCTTTTGAGCCATTATTCACGTTTTTAATGCTTACCTGCAGGTCAATGGGATTTTCATTTACAAGCTTTCGGATGGTTGAAGCGACGCTGTTGCTTTTTTTTCTGAATCTTACATTTCGGAAAATTAATCAACCAAAGACTTTGGCAGCAGCGATGTACATGATAGCTTTATTCCCGTGGCACGTATCGGGTATGAGAGCGGCTTTAGCGTGTGTCATCATGATGTATGGAATGACATTTTTGTTTGACAGATCGAAAACAAATGTAAAAGTTTACTGTATATTTCTGATAATGGCTGTTTTGGTGCATTATTCGTCCGTACTGTTTTCCGTTATGCTTTTGGTAAAAAAAGATACTAAAAGGATAAATATTGTTTTATATTTTATATTTGTGGTCATAGGAATATTGGTGGTTCGGTATACAGACATTTTGCTTAATTTGGTCAGATGCTTTACCAGCAGAGAAAAGATAATAACCTGGTTAAGCGGAGGAATCGGAAAAGAAGGTTTTCCGAATTTAAAGGGATTTTCGGCAGAACTTATGATTTTGTTTGGGAACATATATCTGACACAAAGATCAAAAAAGATAGTCAGCAGATATGATGTTACGGGAAGCGGACGGTATGCCGCGAAAATAATAAGTAATCTCAACATTATCACGATTTTGTATATTCCTTTTTTAAGGCTGAATGATACATATATGCGCCTGCTTTACGTTGTGACAGGTATTGATCTTGTATTGTATGCTATGACGGCCTATATAATTCGAGAGCATAGGAAAAAGGTTCGTATGTGTAGAGGAATGAAAATTAATGTATATATACTAATGGTTTTCGCATGGATGTATGTGGTTGCTTTTTATCAGACATTGCCGTATTTAGGGACGTCATCATCTGTTTTTGTATTTCTTGGGGAAAATAGTATGTTTCCATAAATGAGGAGAGATGTATTGAATTATGATCAGAAAAGAGACATTTGCGGCAAGCGCTATGTGGAAAATCATAGAAGCTGTATCTACGAAGGGAGTTTCCCTGATCATATCGGTTATCCTGGCAAGAATACTGTTTCCGAAAGCTTACGGAATAATAGCTTTGACCAATATTTTTATCAGTCTTACAACCATTATTGTTCAGAGCGGACTTAGCGCAGGGTTGATCAGGAAAGAGTATGTGGATGAGATAGATTATAATAATGCGTTCTATATTGGATTTGTTTTTGCGGCAATATGCTATATATTGTTCTTTCTTATTTCTCCGGTGATCGCATCATTCTATGAAGAGCCTGTTCTTATAATTGTGCTTAGGGTTCAAATGCTGTCTTTATTTTTATGCGCATTTGGAAATGTACAGACAGCGATAATCACAAGGGAATTCCGTTTCAGAGAACTGTGTATTGCCAATGTAATCGCAAATTCTGTCAGTGGCATGGCAGGAGTAATACTTGCCTGTTTAAGAGCCGGTGTATGGGCTTTGGTTATTTGTACATTATCGCGGGATGCTATTACTAATGCAGTTCTTTTTATGCGGATCAAGTGGAGACCTACCAGGCATATCGAGAGAGAAAGGATGAAATCATTAGCAGGCTTCAGCATGTTTTTGCTTATGGCGACACTTGTGGATTTTATAGGGAATAATTATTCAAGCGCCTTGCTGGGGAAGCGTTATTCAATGTCTGATTTGGGGCTGTACAGCAAGGGCAATCAGCTTCCAGAGATGATCTGTCTCCAGGTGTTTGGCGCTGTCAGCAGTGTAATGCTTCCTGCATTTTCCTCCTGTCAAAATGACGCTGTGGCATTAAAAAGGATTTGTAAAAAAATTGTATCGGTATCCTGCTATTTAATTTTTCCCATGATGACCGGTTTAGCTCTCATAGGAGAAAAATTAATTCCTTTCCTTTTTACTGAAAAATGGAGTGCATGCGTTCCGATTTTAATTTTTGCCTGTGTTTATTATGGGTTAAACCCCTTAAGGTCAATCAATATGCAGCTAATATATGCCTTGGGAGAGCCAAAGAAGGGGGTGTTTATTGAGGTTATAAGAATGCTGCTTCTTATCATAGGAGTTAGTATTGCGGTATTTGTACTGGAGACGGATATATATGGTATTTCCGCTGTTTCTGCCGGAGTTGCAATTATCAATGTGATTATTACGCAGCTGTTTACGAGAAACAAAATTGAATACAAATATTTTGAATGGCTAAAGGATATGGCAGCTGTGGTATTTTTGTGCCTGTGTATGGCAATTGCAGTAGGCTTGACCGGGAGGCTTCCTATACAGAATGACAGTGTGATCATGTTTATGCAAATATTTGTGGGGATTGCAGTTTATCTTGCAGGTTCAATGGTGACGAAAAATGTATGTTATCAGGAAGTGGCTGGGTTGCTGAAGCAAAAGATAAAAACATCACAGGCTGGCAGATGATTTTTGAGGATTAAAAATATATGGGTTTCTTTAAAAAGCTAAAAGTTTTCTGGAAATGCAGAAAAGAGATTATACTGTCATTGAAAATTAAAGTGGACTTTATTGCGTTTCAAAAGAACTGGAGAGAGAAAAACTGTCACAACGGAACCACAGCTGCTAATAAATTTGACAGCTCGAAAGTGATCGTAGGTGACAGTACATATGGGAGATTAAGGGTGCTCTGCTGGGACAACCCAAAGGAACGTCTGGTTATTGGCAATTACTGTTCAATAGCAGAGGATGTTTCTTTCTTGCTTGGGGGGGGTACATCCTCTGGACAGGATTACAACTTTTCCTTATATAAGTCATGTGTTAGGCGAAACGGTAAAAGAACCAACAGGTTCCAAGGGGCCTATAATTGTCGAGGATGATGTATGGATATGCCAGGGCGTCACAATCTTGTCAGGTGTTACTATAGGAAAAGGAAGTGTGATAGGCGCAGGTTCGGTAGTATCAAAAGACATTCCAAAGTATTCCATCGTTATTAATGGGAAAGTCATAAAGCGCAGGCTGCCGAATGAAGTAATTGAAAAGATTGAAAATTTCGATCTGCATAATATTAAACAGCTTACAAAAGAGAACAGGAACTTACTTTTGACAACGGAACTTACCGTTGAATTGTTTGACCGCATTATAAATCAACAAATATTTGAAGATATATGACAGAGGGGAATTTATGTCAAATATTTTATTTGTATATCAAAGAAAGATGGCAACATCTGAGGGGATGTACGAGATATTTATGGGAAAAACGGCGATACAGCATGGGTTAAAGAGCAGGTTTGTGACAACGGATAAAGTTACGGAAAGATGGTTGCATTGGGCAGATGCTGTGGTTTTTGTAAGGAACCAGGATCTTCTTGCGCAAATGCTTATTAAGAAAGCCCGCTCATCAGGTGCTTTCTGCATACAGTTTTTTGATGATGATGTACTGAGCCTGCCCAGATCGGCAGTAAATAGAGTGCAGTATCTCCCATGGAGAAAAAAGGCGGTCAGAGATGGGTTCACTTGTACGGATTTGATATTGTCATCCAATAAGGCACTAGGGGAGAAATACGCCCAATTAATACCGGCCAATAGGTCAGTTACAATTCATACAGCAGTTGAACAGAACCTGTTAATATCTCCCGAGGAAAAGAAAACAAAATGTGCTGAAGAAGAAGTTAAAATTGTATACGCAGCAGGGGCAAACCATGAGGGAATGTTTGATCAGTTTATTCTTCCGACGATTCCCAAATTAATTGAAAGATATGGAAGGAGAGTTTCATTTACATTTTTCGGCGTTCATCCGGATGTATCCCGGTTTGAGCGGCAGATTAAGATACGCTATATAAGTGCAATGCCGCTTAATCAATATCGAAAGGAGATTCAAAGAGGCGATTATGATATTGGTCTTTCGCCTTTAGAGTCAAATGAGTTCACCAAGTATAAGTATTTTAATAAGTTTATTGAGTATACCATAGCTGGAACAGTAGGGATTTACAGCCGCGCATTACCTTATACACTGATTATCGAAGATGAAAAAAACGGATTTCTGGCAGACAATGATGCAGATTCATGGTTTCAGGCACTGTGTAAAGCAATTGATGATTGTGAACTGAGAAAAAACTGCTATCAAAATGCATATGATTTAATTACTACACAGATGGAACCAAATCATATTATTCAGAAATTTAAGGAAGATATTCCAGAGTTGGAATGCAGGAGAAAAAATAAGCGGGTTTGCATAATATCATCAAAGGCTAAGTTTCTTTTGTTTAGATTTATAGAATGCTTTTATTTAGTCGTTGTGTATATGAAATTAGCAGGCATCCGGGGAACCGCTGTCAAAATCCAAAGTTACATTCATGATCAAAGAGCCGCAAGAAACGATAAACTTGATAATTAAAGGGATGGATTAAAAATGAGCAGTCTTTTATTCATATATGAGCGTGACATGCCAACAATCAGCACAATGAAGGATATATTTTTACATCTTAACCCTGATCATGGCATCCGTTCTCATTTTATTTTATTATGGGACGTAAAACCGGCAGACATCCATGGGCATGAAATTATTGTATTCTTACGGCCTAATGATGTGTTGTCTGCTGCTGTGGCTAAGAGAGCCGCGGAATCCGGACGGTTTGTTATTACCTTTTGTGATGACGATCTGCTCCATTATAATCCAATGGCGTATTGGAGACGAAGTGGTCTTAAGAAAACTCTGCATTACTCTAACGCGATATGGTCATCAAGTAATTTTATAGGACAGGATTACAAAAAGCATACTGTTGGAAAGCGTTTCATAAAGACAGATACAATCGTCAGAGCGGAGCAGATCGCGGAACATACAAAGTCTGAAAACGATAGAGTGAAGATCGTATATGCTGCCAATCCCGGGCATTTGTTACTGTTTAATGAATATGCGAAAACCGCGGTTTGCAAGCTGATTGGGAAATATGGAAATAAAATTTCAATCACATTTATAGGTGTGAAACCTGACCTTTCAGAATATGAAGGCAGAACAAAAATCAGGTATGTAAAGGGAATGCCTTTGCTTGAGTATCGTGAGTTTATGAAAAAAGAAAAATTTGACATTGGCATAGCTCCTCTTGGAGATAACCGGTTTACCAGATGTAAGTATTTTAATAAGTATATCGAGTACAGCATGTCTGGAGTATGCGGGGTTTATTCAAAAGTGATTCCTTACGTAGAGGCAGTGCAGGATGGAATAAATGGATTATTGGCAGAAAATACCAGTGAGTCATGGTTAGATAAGCTGGAAACAGCGGTACTGGATGGGAAACAGCGGACAAATTGTATTTTGGCGTCACAGGAAAATTTGAGAGAGAACTTTACAGAGGAATCCATTATTCAAAACTTCAAAAAACAGACTCCGGAGGCAGTGGAGTATAACAATGAGATGAATCCTTGTAAAGGGTTTTATCTAAGCAAAATCTGGTATTGTTTCCTTCGCCCGGCAGATTTGGTTTACCTTAGTTTCTATTATTTAAGGAGTGGCGGCATTCAAGTGTTTTTAGAGAAATTAAAGATACATTTTCGTGAACGCAAAGCTTATGCGCGAAAGAAAGTATACAGGCGCCCATGGATGTGAACAAGATAGGAAAGGCTATAGCATGCCTGCGCAAACGGGCAGGCTACACTCAAAAAGATCTGGCAGACCGTATCGGCATCAGCGATAAAGCAGTCTCCAAATGGGAAAGGGGCATAGGCCTGCCGGAAATCGGATATTTGAGGCGGCTGTCGATTCTTCTGGACACGGACTCAGACAGTCTTCTGGCGGGAGATGTGGTTCACCATGACGGGAATTGGCAGGGGATTATTGTTACAGAGGAAAATCCATATGGTATTGGCATTCATACTATGGTCTACGATAAACCAATCGTTTACTTTTTGCTCAGTTATTTTCTTCTTGTGGGAATTCGGAATATACTGATTGTCTGCAATGAGCGGGAAAAGAGATACATGGATGAGACAATGGGAGATGGCAGTGAGTATGGGATCAGGCTTTTTAGTTTTACGGGAAAGCTCTGTGATGCAGTAAAAAAATGGGATGGAGAGGCAATGAACACGATGCTCGTGTATGGAAGGTGTCTTCTTTATGGAGTTGATCAGACAAGATTCTTTCAGAAAGCGATGATAGATAAAGAACGCTTTACCGTGCTGGCGCTGCCAAAAAGAAATTGCAGGTCATCTCATATTCAGATGGACGTGAATAAGAAGATCGTAAGTTCCAATGAGGATGAACCCTTACGTACACAGTACGATTATTCGGATATCCCAATTTTGCTGTTTCCATCACGATTACTTCATGATGTTGCAAAAGAAGAGGATATTCCCACATTTATATACAAATATACATCAGAAAATGAGATGTATGTGGCGATGCTGGACAGAGGCTTTGTAGAGATTGAAGTGGATAGCTTCGATCATGTTCAGGAAGCGTCGGCTTTTTTGAAAATCGTTCAGGATAAGTGTGGCATGAATGTCTATTGTTTGGAGGAGGTGGCCTGGCGTCGGGGACTGATTACGACAAAACAGCTGAGGATGCATGGAAACAGATATGGCACAACAGAGTATGGCGCCTATATTTTAAGCCTTTGCGACCGGGTTTCAGGGCGGGAGAGGTAAACGGATAGTCGGTTGTTTTTGGGACCGTCCGCCCATAAAATAAAAGCGTTCAAGAAGGAGGGGAAGCTCAATGGGAATTCAGTTATTTAAAGCAAAGTATGAAGTTGACGAGTGCCTGGCAGAGATTCGGGAGTGCCTGGAAGCAGGATGGACCGGCATGGGATTTAAAACTGTGAAGTTTGAGGATGCATGGAAAGCATATACCGGGATGCCGTTTGCCCACTATCTGAACTCATCTACCATTGGACTTTATATGGCGGTTGATATTCTGAAGGAGCAGTACGGCTGGAAGGACGGCGATGAAATCATCACAACACCCATTACGTTTGTTTCTTCCAATCATGCTATCCTTAAGTCAGGCATGAAGGCTGTGTTTGCCGATATTGATGATACCATGTGCATGACTCCCAAGTCAGTGCTGGAACATATTACGGATAGAACAAGGGCGGTCATGTATGTAGGTCTTGGCGGCAACATGGGACATTACTATGAGATAGTGAAGATCTGTGAAGAGCATGATTTGAAACTGATCCTGGATGCAGCTCATATGGCTGGAACACGCTATAAAGGGGAGATTCCGGGACGGGAGGCGGAGGTGGTAGTTTATTCCTACCAGGCGGTCAAGAATCTGCCTACAGCAGACAGCGGAATGATTTGCTTCAAGAAAGGGGAGTTTGACGAGATCGTCCGGAAGAAATGCTGGCTTGGGATTAATAAGGATACATATGCCAGAAGTTCGGACTCCGGCAACTATAAGTGGCGGTATGATGTAGAGTATGTGGGAGATAAGGGACACGGCAATTCCGTCATGGCTTCCATCGGCCTGGTACAGCTAAAGTATCTTGACCGCGACAATGCATACCGGCGTCAGCTGGTCCGGTGGTATCAGGACCGTTTTTTGCGGTATCCTGATGAGATTAAGTTGGTAAGGCTTGAAGACGGATGTGAAAGCGCCTGCCATCTGTTTCAGATTTGTGTTGAAAATCGTGATGAATTAATGGTGGCATTGAATGCGGCACAAATCTACCCGGGTGTTCATTACACCAATAACATTAACTATCAGATGTATGATTATGCTAAGGGAACCTGTCCATATGCTGATTATGTCAGTGAGCATATTGTCAGCTTGCCCATGAATTTATATATGACCTATGATGATGTTCAGAGAATCTGTGATGAGGTTATCAAATTTGTGACGAAAAAGCACTGATATTTGAGAGGAGACGAAAAAGATGCGAAAAGTTGAAAAGGAGGGCATCATTACATATAAAGATATGGATGCTTTCGAAATTCAAAAATTTCAGCAGAACAGATACCCTCTTCTTTTTATTGATTATGTTGAAGAGGTCATAGCAGGAAGGAAAGCCAGCGGTTATAAGAATTTTTCCTATAACGAGTGGTTCTTTCCGGCGCATTTTGAGGATGAACCCAATGTACCAGGGTTTGTACAAATGGAAGCTTTAACCCAGATGTTTCTTATGTCTTTTTTAACCATTCCAGGTAATGAAGGAAAGAAGACTGCTTTTATTAAGACAATGACTGACTTTAGAGAAAAGATCATTCCCGGTGACAGGCTTGATATCGTTTCGGAACTTGACTCATATAAAAGAGGTTTGGCGAAAGGAAAGTCTGTTGGATTTCTTAATGGCAAGATTGCCTGTAAGGCTGACCTTGTTATCGCAATTCCCGATGTGTTAAAAGACTTTAAACCAAGGAATAAAACAGAATTATTAGCTCGGGGGGGGTACAGAGCTGAAGTAATTTGTTTTGAAGCGCTGCAATGGCGAAATTACAACAACAGAATAATGAATGCTTTGAGAGCATCTTGATTTTGATTTAATACACAAATGTATCGTTTAGTAAGGAGGAGAATTAAGATGGGCGATAAAGCATTTTCATTAGATGCTGTTGAATTATTACGATATCAGCCAAACAGATACCCCTTTTTGCTTATTGACAGGGTTACAGAAGTAGTTCCTGGCAAGTATGCAAAAGGATTTAAGAATATAACAAATAATGAATGGTATATTCCCGCTCATTTTCCGGGAGATCCCAATATGCCTGGATGTCTTCAGGTAGAGGCAATGGCACAGATGCTTACGGTTGCCATATTGACTACTGAGGGGATGGAAGGGAAGATCGTCCATGGTTACCGCCATGCAGGAACATTCCATCAGGAAGTAAAGCCAGGTGACCGCCTTGATATGTGTGCCAAAATCCTATCATTTAAACGCGGTCTTTGCCATGGACAGGTAAAAGGCTACATCGCAGATGAATTGGCATGTGAGCTGGAATCGACCATAATCATTCCGGATGTATTTAACCAGTTTAAACCGAAAATTAAATAGTGACAGGAGGTACGTGTATGTTGATGCTGGAAAACAAGACGGCCCTTGTCACTGGTGCAAGCAGGGGGATCGGGAATGCTGTCTGTGAGAAATTAGCATCAGAGGGAGCCGTTGTTTATGGCGGATTTAGAACTGTTGAAAACAGGGAAGGGAAGATCATCCCTGTGCAGCTGGATGTATGTGATCCCCAGAGCGTAAAGGAGTGTATTAAGACAGTAAAGAAAGAAGCGGGAAAAATAGATATTCTTGTGAATAATGCGGGAATTACTATTCTTGAACGCTTGGAGATGGTAGCTGATGCATCGGTAAAAAAGATTTATGATACCAATGTATTCGGGCTGCTGAATGTAACAAAAGCAGCAATCAGATTGCTCAGAAAATCTGACTCTCCATGCATAATCAATATGTCATCAATTATGGCGCAGGAAAGCGATATTGGACAAACTGTTTATGCCGGAACGAAAGCCGCTGTTGAGAGTATGACGAGGACATGGACGAAAGAGTATTCGGCTGAAGGAATCCGCGTTAATGCGGTTGCACCAGGTAATGTCGATACAGACATGTTCAATATCATCAGTGAAGAGGAATTGAAAATTGAACTCTCAAAAATCGGATTGGGAAGAATCGCCAAACCAGAGGAAATCGCAGATGTTGTATTGTTTTTAGCTTCTGATATGGCAAGTTATGTTACCGGTGAAGTAATACGTGTAAACGGCGGTTTAGTTCTATGATTGGAGAGAGATTTAATGGATAAATTATTGCAAAATAAGGTCGCTTTGGTCACTGGATGCGATCAGGGCATAGGAAGAAGCATATGCAGCCTTTTCGCTGACCAGGGGGCAGTGGTGTATGCGAATATTCTTAAAGAACAGTCATCAAAGATGCTGAAAGAACAGTGTGATACTCTTGACGGGAAAGTGATACCTGTAGTTTTTGATATTACGGACAAGCCCTCTATCATGCATTGCATAAAAAAGATAAAGACAGAACAAGAAGGAAGACTGGATATCCTTGTAAATAATGCCGGAGTAAAATTTGACGGCGTTATTGAAATGATTGATGACAACAAAATAGAAAAAATGCTTTCGGTTAATATAGTCGGTGTAATCCATATGGTTCAGGGTGCATTGAGATTGATGAAGCGTAACCCTGATGGAGGTTCCATTATCAATATTTCATCCATTGTTGGCCTAAGGGGAAATGTTGGACAGTCTGTATATGGAGCTACCAAAGGAGCGGTTGCAAGCCTTACAAAAAGCTGGGCAAAGGAGTTTGCGCAGCAAAACATCAAAGTGAATGGCGTTGCTCCTGGAAGCATAGATACAGATATGTTTTATGAGATGAGTCCTGATAAGATTCGTGAGAGTATAGAGGCAATCGGCTTAAAACGTTTAGGACAGCCTGAAGAAGTGGCTAAAGTAGTTTTGTTTTTAGCATCAGGCATGTCGGGCTATATCACAGGAGAAATCATAGGAGTCGATGGCGGACTTTTCATGTAAGTATGATCAGGAAAGGTTATAGGACATAATTGTATGGATGATAATAGAACACTTAAAAATTTAGGAATATGCCAGATTAAGAAATATGTTACGAACCGCTACCCATTTTTATTGATTGATAAAGCAGAGGAAGTTATTCCGGGAAGTTCTGCGGCTGGTTATAAAAATGTGACGGTAAATGAAGGGTATTTCCAGGGACATTTTCCTGGCAGTCCACTGATGCCCGGAATGATTCAAATGGAAGCTCTGTTTCAGATGCTCACGCTGACTGTTCTTACAATGGATGGCAATGAGGGAAAAACTGTGCGTGCAGTAGCTGCCAAAAATATACGGTTGAAGGAGCGGGTTGTACCCGGTTCCCGATTAGACATAGAGACCAGGCTTGTGGAATGGGATGGAGTAAAAGGCAGGGGAAATGTCCGGGGATTGATAAACGGAAAAGAGGCCTGCAGTGCTGAGTTTGAATTTGTGATGCCGGATCAGGGTATGGACAATGGAGGAAGAACCTATGGATAATAAGGAGATTCAGGAGTATCACAGGCACAGGTATCCATATATATTGATTGATACCATAGAAAGTATTGAACCTGGAAAATCTGCCCGTGGATACAAGTATTTTTCGGAAAATGAGTGGCTGTTTCACTGCAGCAGCAAAGAGAACCAGCCTGTACCGTTTACAATGCTGATAGAGGTGCTTACGGAGGCATTCTTAATGCCTGTACTGACGCTGGATGATAATAAGGGGAAGATCACCAATTTTATCTCAGCTGATGAAGCCCACGTTTATGCGGATGTTTATCCGGGAGCAAGGCTTGAAGTAAGGGCTGAAGTAAAGTCCTGGAGGAGAGGCGTGGCTGTCGGCTGTGCATGGGGTTATATTGACGGAAAACTTGTATGTGATGCGAAACTTAAATTCGTTATTCCTGAAATTATGGAACAGTTTAGACCAAATGCGTCAAAGAAAGCAGGATAAAATGGAACGAGTAGCAGATTACATAATCAGAAAAGTGAATGAGGCTGGTGCGAAACATATTTTTCTTATTACGGGGCGGGGGATTCTGTATCTTACGGATGCGGTTGCAAAAAATAAGGAAATAACACCAGTTTCCACATTTCATGAGCAGGGTGCTTCCTATGCGGCCATGGCATATGCGTCTCTTCATGAAGGTGTGTCTGCATGCCTGGTTTCTACCGGGTGTGCTGCAGCCAACGCTGTGACAGCTGTTTTGTGTGCATATCAGGATAACCTGCCGGTTGTGTTTATCTCTGGAAATAATCAATTGAATGAGAATGTTCGTTATACCGGCGTCCCGATCAGAACTTATGGCTCTCAGGAGGCAGATATTATAAGCATTGTAGAGCCGGTAACGAAGTATGCCGTCATGCTGGATAATGCGAAGCGTACGGCTTATGAGGTGGAGAAGGCGCTGTTCATTGCTGAAGATGGCCGTAAAGGACCGGTGTGGATTGATGTTCCCCTGGATGTCCAGAACATGAGGATAGAAGAAAGTGAATTGGAGCATTACGTGCCTCCTCATTGTGAAAAGCCTGATATAAGTGAAGCCGTAAGATTGATTGCCAGTGGACTGAATGAAGCGCATAGGCCTGTTGTATTGATTGGGGGAGGCGCAAGAGGGGCGGGAGAAGAGATTCGGAATCTGATCGAGACATACCATATTCCCGCTGTGTGTTCTCCGGCTGCTTGTGACGTATACGGAACTGCCAATGAACTGTCTATCGGAACAGTAGGCAGTCTTGGAGGATCTCGGGCAGGTAATTTTACGATTCAGAATAGTGATTATGTTCTTGTGATTGGTTCTAAGCTTTGTTCACAGTTAACAGGCATAAAAGATAACTTTGCCAGGGAAGCAAAGATTGCAGCAGTAGACATTGATGAGTTTGAACACACCAAGAATGGTGTAAAGATTGATAAGCTTGTTATCAGTGATGCGGCAGAATTTCTTTCAATGCTCCTTGGAAGCAATCTTCAAGTACATGGCAGCAAGTGGCCGGATAAATGTATTCACTGGAAATCCGTATTTGCATTAGAAAATGAGCAGTTTATCGGGAAACTGAAAGAAGAGAACAAGATTGATTTGTACTGTTTTATGGATAAGCTAAGTACTGTTCTTCCCCAAAATGCAACAGTTATTGCAGATGCCGGATTAGAAGAATTAATTGTTCCATCGTCAGTGAAGTACAGAGAAGGTCAACGGTGTGTCTTCCCCGCAGCTCAAGGCGCAATGGGCTATGGGATTCCGGCTATTATCGGAGCCTATGAAGCGGGCAGGCAGAATATTTGCTGCATAGTAGGTGATGGTTCCATCATGATGAATCTGCAGGAACTTCAGATCGTATCGTATTTAAAGATTCCTGTAAAGATTTTTGTTATTAATAACAATATGTACGCAGTCATCAGAAAACGTCAGACAGACCTCTTTAGAAAACGTACCATTGGAAATGACCCCAGCGACGGAGTTCCAAAACCGGATTTTAAGAGCATTGCCCGCTGTTTCGGGTTTGAATACAGAATAATACCGGATTGGACGGAATTTCTTGAAACGCTGCCGGGCCTGTTTGATGGAAGGGCGGAAATTATTGAGGTGATCTGTACGCCGGAGCAGAAGTACTTCCACGAATCCTATGCAATCAATGAGAAACGGAAATTAGTGCATCGTCCTATTGAGGATATGTCGCCATTCCTTCCAAGAGATCTGGTAAGGGAAGAAATGGTTATTGATATGATGGAGGAATGATAATGGCTGAGTGTATATTGAGAGACGGAACGGTTATTTCCGATTATGGAAGGCCATACATAGTATCAGAATTAAACAGCAGTCACAACGGAAGCATGGAGACTGCCAGGCAAATGATAGATGCTTCTGTGGATATAGGCTGCGATTGTGTGAAGTTTCAGTCATGGTCTGTTTCGTCTCTGTATTCCAAGACATACTATGATGCAAATCCAATTTCAAAGCGATTTGTGAAGAAGTTTTCCATGGCTCCAGAGCAGCTTAAGGAGCTGGCAGAATACTGCAGGTTAAAGAAAATTGCGTTTTCTTCAACCCCTTACTCGGAAGAAGAAGTGGATTTTCTGGTGGAGGAATGCGATGTGCCTTACATCAAAATTTCTTCAATGGAACTGAATAACCCTAAGTTTTTAAGGTATATAGGAAAAAAGCATGTTCCCATTATTCTTTCGACTGGGATGTCCACCATGGATGAGGTGGCAGAAGCAGTAGATGTTTTACATGGCGTCGGTGCAGACCAGATGGTTATTCTGCATTGTGTTTCGATTTACCCGACGATTTTGACCAATGTGAATTTAAATAACATTATAGGACTGCGTGAAAAGTTTGGCATGCACCCCATAGGTTATTCTGATCACACAGAGGGGGATGCTGCCGCTGTTGCTGCGGTTGTTTTGGGGGCAGGCGTTATCGAAAAGCATTTGACCTTAGATAAGAGTAAAGTCGGCATGGATAACGGCATGGCTACGGAACCTGCAAAGTTTACGGAATTAGTTTCCAAGTGCCGCCATATGCAGATCGCCATGGGCGGGAAAGAGCGGATTCTGATTCAACAGGAATTTGATCAGCGGAGAAATATGCGCAGAAGCATTGTATCTGCAAGAGATATAGCAGCGGGAGAGATCATTGAAGAGACTGATCTTTGTGCCAAGAGACCAGGAACAGGGTTTGCGCCGAATCAAATAGATCAGGTAACAGGGAAGAAAGCTGTTAAGGACATTGAGGCAGATACGATTATCCTGCCTGAACACATTAATTAAGAAAAGTAGGAGGAATTTAAAATGACTAATCTGGAGAAGTACACAAAGGTGTTTGAGGAGACGTTTTCTGTAAGTGCCAAAGAGGCTCAGAGTTTGAAGTACCAGGATATTGAGGCGTGGGATTCCGTAGGCCATATGGGACTTGTTTCAGCGCTGGAAGATGCGTTTGATATTATGCTGGATACGGATGACATTATTGATTTCAATTCATTTGAAAAGGGTAAAGAGATTCTGGCGAAAGCGGATTATGGAGTTGAATTTTAATGAGCAGTATTTGGGATCTTGGAAAGTATAAGGATAAAACAGCTCTTATTGATGAGCATGGAAATGTTTTGACTTATGGTTTACTTAAGGCAGAATCGTATATATTGGCTGAACAGATTGGAAGGCGGTGTCTTGTCTTTTGCCTGTGCCGTAATGAAATCGGCTCCATTCTGGGCTATGTTAGTTTTATCAACAACAGTATTGTCCCGGTTCTTTTAAACAGCCATTTGGAGGAGGAGCTGCTAAATGATCTGATGGCTGCCTATGAGCCTGGGTTTCTGTGGGTTCCTAAGGAGCAGATGGATCAGTTTTCCGGAATGGAGCAGATGTATGAGGCATACGAATATGTGCTGTTGAGAACGGGATATGTGAAAGACTGCCTGCTTTATGGAGAGCTTGGTCTTCTTCTGACCACATCGGGTTCTACGGGAAGCCCAAAGTTTGTAAGGCAGTCTTATACAAATATTCTTGATAATGCCAGGTCTATTGTAACATATCTGGAGTTAGATGAGACAGAGAGGCCCATCACCACGCTTCCGATGAATTATACTTACGGTCTTTCCATTATTAATTCCCATCTGCTGGTTGGCGCGTCCATTCTTGTAACTGATAAGACTCTGATGGAGAAAGAGTTTTGGAGTTTCTTCAAAGAGAGCAAGGCCACATCCTTCGGCGGTGTGCCTTACACCTATGAGATGCTGGACAAGCTGCGGTTTTATCGAATGGAACTGCCAAGTCTTCGTACCATGACACAGGCCGGCGGAAAAATTCTGCCGGAACTTCATGAGAAATTTGCCAAGTATGCAAAGGAACAGGGGAAAAGGTTCGTGGTCATGTATGGTCAGTGTGAAGCCACAGCCCGCATGGGTTATCTGCCTTACGAGAAAGCTGTTGAAAAAAAGGGTTCCATGGGGATTGTCATCCCCGGAGGTAAGTTCCGTCTCATTGATGTCAATGGTAAAGAGATAACCGATCCTTATATTACCGGAGAACTTGTCTATGAGGGAAAGAACGTAACCCTTGGCTATGCCGAATGTAAAGATGACCTTGGCAAAGGTGATGAACGAGGCGGAATCCTTGAAACCGGTGATATGGCTCAGTTTGATGAGGACGGGTATTATTATATCGTCGGGAGAAAGAAGCGGTTCCTTAAGATATACGGCAATCGGGTAAATCTTGATGAGGTGGATCGTCTTATTAAAGGCGCATTTAAAATAGAAGCGGCCAGCGTTGGCGTAGATGACCATATGTATATCTTTGTGACTGATGAGAAGTATGTGGAGCCTGTAAAGAATTTTATTGTTGGAAAGACCAGACTGAACCCTGCCGCGTTTAAGGTTCTTTTTATTGATGAGATTCCTAAGAATGATTCTGGAAAAACCCTGTATAAGGAATTAACAAAATATTATGAGAGATAATAAATTTTTGCTGTTTTGTTTTCCGTTTGCCGGAGGAACGGCTGATTTCTATAATAACATCGAAAGCGCATGCGGTGATAATGTGAAGTTTGTCAAATTAGAGTATTCCGGTCATGGAATGAGGATGAAAGAACCATTATGTCATAGTTTTGACGAATTGACCAGTGACTTATATCCTCAAATCATAAACACTCTTAATGAAAATCCCGATATGGAGTATTCCATGATGGGATACTCCATGGGGAGCATTGCTATGTTTGATGTGCTTATGAGAATTGCAGCGGATCATGGATGCAGAAAACCATGGGGGGTTTTTCTGTCGGCACATCAGCCGCATCCGATAAAAGCATTGCGGAGTATACCGGCTGACAGTATAGATGACTGGGTTAAAGAGAGAACGATTGATTTTGGAGGGATAGACCGGAGACTGTTTGAAAATAAAAGCTTCTGGCGCGTATATCTTCCGATTTTTAAAGCTGATTATCAAATGATAGCAGACTATGACTTTGAGTCTGTTTATTTTAAGACTGAGATTCCAGCCACAGTATTCTATTCTCAGGAGGATACGCCATATGAGGAGATGGCTGGATGGACTGAATATTTCGTAGGAAAATGTGAGTTTATTGAATATACCGGCTCTCATTTTTTTATTGAAACATATTATCATAATATGGCTGATATGATTATTAGTCAGTATAAGAGAGTTAAGACAGGAGAAGCCTTATGAAATATGATAAGAGAATCCAGGGCAGATACGTCACATTGCGGGCAGTTGAACCGGAAGATGCTCAGGCGACAATGGATATGCGTTTAAATCCTAAAAGCAGCGGCCGTTTTTTTCATAATATAGACGGCGATGTGGAAAAACAGGCTAATTGGATCAGGAAACAGCAAAGCAGGGAGGGAGACTGGTTTTTCATAGCTGAAGACAAAAATGGTAAACCAGTAGGAACAATTGGAATGTGCGATGTTGAGGGAACGTGTGGATTTTCCAGCAGATTGATCGGTGTTGGGAACGCGTTTCAAAGTTTTGAGATTCAGATGCTGATTATTGACTGGGGGTTTGAACATCTGCATATGACCAAGATTTTGGGTGATGTCGATGAGAATAATGATTCCGCGTTAAAGTTTGCCAGATATTTCGGCTGGAAATTTGAAGAACCGGTATACGATGAAGAGCGGGGACGCAGAGTTATATTTCTTTCTTTGACAAAGGACCTTTATGCGCCGGCAAGGGAAAAACTGGTGAAGATGATATATCGATGACTGTTTTGTGAGGAATGTGTTATGACCTATGAAGAAATGATCAATATTCCCCCGTATTCACTGGATGCGGATGAAAAGGAGAAGCTGCTGACAGATAGACTTACAAAGCTGACAAAGCTTCACCAGAAAAATTGCCCGGAGTATGCACGGATGCTTGGGGCGGTCAATTTTAATATAGAAAAGATTAAGTCTTATAAGGAGCTTCCGTTTCTCCCAGTGCGGCTGTTTAAAGAACTGGAATTGAAGTCTGTTGTATCAGAAGATGTGGTAAAGACCATGACATCTTCCGGCACGACGGGACAGGCTGTAAGCAGAATTTATCTTGATCGAACGACATCTTCCAATCAGCAGAAGACCATGGTTAAGATCGTGTCTGATTTTACAGGCTCAAGCCGTATGCCGATGATCATCATTGACTGTCCTGGTGTCATAAAGAACAGGGCAATGTTCTCGGCCCGCGGCGCTGGAATCCTTGGATTCTCTGTTTTCGGCGCAAAAAAAATATATGCTCTTGATGATGATATGAAGCTGGATGTGGATGGGCTAAAGGAATTTCTTAAAAAATACGGAGATCAGAGGATCTTATTATTTGGCTTTACCTTTATGATTTGGCAGCATTTTTATAAGGAGTTGTTAAGGCTTAAGGAAAAAGGAATAACCTTTGACTTATCTAATGGTATCCTTATTCATGGCGGCGGCTGGAAAAAGCTTGTGTCCCAGGCGGTGAGCCGGGAGGAGTTTCATGAGCGGCTGAAAGATGTCTGCGGTTTGGAGCATATCCATGATTACTATGGAATGGTTGAGCAGACCGGCTGTATCTATATGGAATGCCAATACGGACATCTGCATGCCAGCATCTTTTCCGATGTGATCACACGCAGGCCTGGGGACTTTACGGAGGCCTGTATGGGTGAGCCTGGCATCATCCAGGTGGTTTCCGCAATTCCGGAGTCCTACCCTGGCCATAGTCTGCTAACAGAGGACGAAGGGGCAGTTCTTGGTGTTGATGATTGTCCATGCGGACGTAAAGGTAAGTATTTTAAGATTAACGGCCGGCTTCGGAATGCTGAGATAAGGGGGTGCAGTGATACATATGCAGACAAATTTGAAGCTTGATGTGCTTGGAAGGGTAATGTATCTGACTGGTTCCGCTGATATTGCCGCACAGCTTTTAAATATTCCGGCGAAGATTGCTTTTGATGACAGCATACTTGATTTTCTGGATCATGTCTCAAAAGTACTTATGAAGAATAAAGACGCTAAAGCATATCCAGATGTTGTAACCTTTGGTTTTTGGATTCGCAGGGGGTCTGTACGGAAGATGAAGGAGCGGTTTGAAGGGAAGGATGGAGAACTGCGTCTTGGGAAAGGCATAGCCTTTCACATCACGCCTTCCAACGTTCCTGTGAATTTTGCATATTCCATGGCGGCCGGGCTTCTTTCCGGCAATGGGAATATAGTCCGGGTGCCATCTAAGGATTTCCCGCAGGTGAGGATTATCATCGATGCATTCAATCAGGTGCTGGAGCAGTATGAGGATATGAAGCCATATGTTCTGTTTGTCCGCTATGGGAGAGACAAGGATATTAATGATTTATTCAGTTCTATTGCTGATGTGCGCGTTGTCTGGGGCGGAGATCAGACCATTGCAGAGTTGAGGGAGTCCCCGCTGCCTCCCCGCTCGGGAGAGATCACCTTTGCTGACCGCTATTCTTTGGCCATTATTGATTCAGACATCTACATGGATATGGAGGACAAAGCCCATGTGGCTGAGGATTTCTATAACGATACTTTTTTGTCAGATCAGAACGCCTGCACAAGTCCCCGCCTTGTGGTCTGGACGGGCAGCCGGATAGAGGAAGCAAAAAGGATTTTCTGGGATGAGGAGCATAAGCTGGCACAGCAGAAATATATATTTCAGGCAATCCAGGGAGTCAATAAACTGACGAAGTCTTATCTTATTGCTGCTGCAGTACCCGGAGTTAAGGTTGAGGAGCATGGGGACAATCGGATCGTCCGCGTATCAGTACCGGAGATTACAAAGACTCTTATGGAGTATCGGGATAACAGCGGCTATTTCTATGAATATGATTGTGAGGATATTATGAGCCTTGCCCCCCTTTGTGATGATAAGCGATGTCAGACTATTGGTTACATTGGAAACAGGAAAGCGGTCCTTCCGCTGATACAGTCTGGAATTAAGGGAGTTGACCGTGTGGTGCCCATTGGCAAAACAATGGATTTTGACCTTATCTGGGATGGTTATGATCTTCCGGCTCTTTTGAGCAGAATTGTGGTTTTGGCATGAGGATAATATGAAGAGAAACTATTCTTTAGGAAATCGAAAGGTTGTGATTATCGGGGCCGGCTATGTGGGTTCTTCCATTGCTTATGCATTAGCTCTTCGTGATATTGCGCGGCAGATCGTTCTTATTGATGTTAATGTTGAGAAGACCGAAGGGGAGGCTAAGGACATCAGGCATGGGCTTCCCGGCATGGGTACGGCTGATCTGTATGTCGGGGATTACAGTAATTGTGTGGATTGCGACATGATCATCATAACGGCCGGAAGGGGGAGAAAGCCGGGGGAGACAAGGCTTGATCTGACAAATGAGAATGTGAAGATTATGAAGTCTGTGATAGATTCAATAAAACCATATTATACACGGGGCGTAATCCTTATTATTTCAAATCCGGTTGATATCTTAACTTTTAAAGCGGCGCAGTGGATGTCCCTTCCAAACGGTATAGTGTTCGGTTCCGGATGTATCCTTGATTCTTCTCGCTTTGTATGCGCCATTGCAGACTATGTGGGATTAAGTACCGGCGTTGTAAACGGATATGTGGTCGGAGAACATGGAGAGGCACAGGTTCCCCTCTGGAGCCATGTGACGGTTGGAGGGGTCCCTGTTGCTGAGTACTGTTGTGATGCGGGGCTTAAATGGGATGATGAAATAAAGACAGATTTATCAGAAAGAACAAGGGATATGGGTTCGGAGATCATTGCCGCAAAAGGGCGGACTCATTATGGTATTGCCACTTGCGTATGTCAAATTGCAGATGCGGTTATTAATTTTCGCCCTATAATCGCGTCAGTATCATCGGTTCTTCTGGGAGAGCATGGCGTCAGGGATGTGGCGCTTTCGGTTCCGTCTGTTGTTGGCCCGTCAGGCGTTCAGCAGCGGATCCGTGAAAAATGGGCTCCGGAGGAATACAGAGGGTTTTTTGACGCAGCGGAGCGCATAAGAATGGAGATGGTCTATTAGTGAGAATGAATTTGATGAAATATAGGGTTGTACTAAAAAAATACATATGGCTTGTCTTATTTGCAGTTCTTATTAGCAGTTGTTTTTTTACACACATCAATAAGATTGCAGATTTATTATTGCCGAAGACTGAAATAAAACTTACGATAACAGACCCTGGTAAATTATCAAAAGGCCATGAGGTGTGGATCTATCTTATAGATGGGAAGGAAATTGAAAAAAATACATTTGAATCCATGGAGAAAACAGGAGAATGGTCGTTTATGTCTCAGGAAGATGGCGCGGCAAACAATACTATTATTGGGTCAACGGTTGGAGGAACCATCGTAATACCGATAAATAAGTCATGTAGCGGTGGAATTAATATATGGATGCAATCATATTCAGCATCTATTAATATGGAAGTGGATAATGTCATAAGTAACTACGATTTATATTCTGAAGAGGGAGAGTATTTACAGATTACCCCATATGAAGATAGTTTAATATCCATAGGAATCAGGGCTGTTCTATATGGATTATTCAGTGCTCTGATAATGGCTGTTTTATTGATTTGCTATAAATTAATGTATTCTGCTAATTTCACCTTGCAAGATCGTAAATATTATTATCGAAGCATTGTCCTGGCTGTTTTTATATGTACTTATATATTTGATGTTTTGTGGTATAAACATGGCATTACAAATTTTAATGCTTTTGGAGACCAACCGGGATATTGGGAGATCGGTGGTGTATTTGCAAAATCGGGAGTGACAGGAGAAATAATCAGAGAAACCATAAAAAGGATTCCTAGTTTTCGCGGGTATGGCGTTTTTCTGCCCAGTTTTATTGCTCAGTTTATTGGAAATAGATTAAATATTGATTCATACCTTGTTTATTTTACTCTTCCGGCATTAACATCTGCGTTTTTATTTGGATATGTAATGCCAAAACTTTATGAAGTAATCCACGGCAGAAAAGTATATATTATTCAAATTGTATTGGCATACATAAACTTTTTTGTTTTTTATAAAGGAAATCTTGTTAGTATTGACGGAGATTTATTTGGAATGACTTTTTACTTGGCAGGCGCTTTGTTTATAGTAATGGTTTTTCTTACCGGCCATATCAGATATGCTATGTTGAGCGGCATGTTTTTATCCCTTTCGCTGGCAATTAGAACCAGCTACTTGATTGGTGTAATGATAATCCTGATAATTTCCATAGTTGTATTTATGAGTTCTTCTCTTAAAAGCAATACGGGGATGTTTAAGAATATAGATAAATTGTCTATACATAAATTCACTTTAGCTGCAGTGGCATTTTCCCTGGCCTTTTTATTGATTTGTCTGCCGCAGATTTACATAAACAACCAGCGGGGACATTATGGTTTGTTTGCCTATGATAAAGATGGCGCATACATAACGAAAACAACAACATTATTAGAACAAGGCATGGATTCCGCTTTAAGTGGCTGGATTACAGGATATCCTACACAGGTTTTTGATGATCAGATTCATTCAATCAGGAAAAACGCAATGTATCTGGATACAAAAGAGATTACTATGGCACAGGGATTCGATGCCTATGCAAAAAAGCCATTAGACGCATGTGTTGCTATTGCAAAAAGATTATTTGCTTTTGTGGATATAAAGTTTAATATAACACTTCCGAATGAACTGTGGAGCGCAAATACAAAATTCTATCTGTTTAGTACAATTAACTATCTGTTTCTGGCTACAGCGGCATTTACAATGTTAAACAGAAAAGCAAGAGAATTGGTTTTCTGCAGACATGATTTTTTGTTCTGGGGAATTTCCCTGTTTGGTCCCATAGCACCTATGCTTGCGGCAAGGTTAGAGTGGAGACAGGGAATGCTGCTGTACTTGTTCTATTTAAGTTATGCATGCGGGTATTGCTTTTTGGAGGGTATTCTGGACAGAGAGAAGAGACCGTACTTTATTAACAATAAGTACCTGTCTTTTGTGACCATATTCGTGTTTGTGTGCCATGGGATTTCTTTGACAATGTATAGCTGAGCGCAAAGGAGAAGAGGAATGATTGGGTTTAATGTTCCGACTTTTATCGGAAAAGAGTATGATTATATAAAACAGTCGATTGAGGCTCATAAAATATGCGGTGATGGTATATTTACGAAAAAGTGTACCGCATGGTTTCGGGAACGATTTCAGGCAGAAGAAGTACTGCTGACTACCAGCGGATCGGCCGCATTGGATATGGCTGCATTGCTTTGCGGAGGTCAGCCCGGCGATGAAGTTATTTTGCCAAGTTATACGTTTTCCAGCACGGCTAATGCGTTTGTTCTGGGGGGGTATAAATTAGTGTTTGTGGATATTCGTCCTGACACTATGAATATTGATGAAACGAAAATAGAAAGAGCTATTACCAATAAAACAAAGGTAATTTGTGTTGTTCACTATGCCGGGATTTCGTGTGAAATGGATACGATTATGGATATAGCAGATCGATATAACCTGTTTGTAGTGGAGGATGCGGCACAGGGAGTTATGAGTACATACAAGGGGAAAGCCCTTGGGACTATAGGTGATTTTGGATGCTATTCTTTTCATGAGACAAAAAACTATTCCATGGGAGAAGGAGGAGCGATTGTTATCAATCGACCGGAATATATCGCGAAGGCTGAAATACTGCGGGAAAAAGGTACGAACCGTTCTAGATTTTATCGAGGGCAGATTGATAAATATACCTGGGTTGATTATGGGGACAGCTATTTGCCGTCTGAATTAAATGCGGCATATTTATGGGCGCAGTTAGAGCACGCAGAGGAGATCAATAAGAATCGTCTTGCAACATGGAACTGTTATGATGAAGCATTTCGTCCTCTGGAGAGAGCAGGAAGATTAGAATGTCCGTCGGTTCCGGAGGGATGTATTCACAATGCGCATATGTATTACATAAAGTGCGAAGATATCAATGAGAGGACAGAGCTTATTGAATATATGAAGAGTTGCGGAATACTGTGTGTTTTCCATTATATTCCGCTCCACTCCGCACCGGCAGGACTAAAGTATGGACATTTTGACGGGAAAGATGAACATACGACTGCGGAGTCTAAGCGGTTGGTCAGACTCCCTATGTATTACAATATGTCACAAGAAGACCGGGAAATCATTATTGAGGCAGTTAAAGCCTTTTTTACTGTGAAATGAGCAGGAAGAATAGCAAAGATATAAAAACTGCAGGTGCTTACATAGTATTACAGATGCTTTTGCTGATATATTCCTTATGTGGAATTTGCTCTAAGTTAGCAGGACAGTCTGAGATATTTTCATTGCCCTTTTTTTTCTTTTACGGACTAATTTTTCTGAATATGGGGATATATGCCGTATTGTGGCAACAGATTTTGAAGCGCGTTCCATTGGTTACGGCTTATGCCAACAGGGCGGTTACAGTAATATGGGGGCTGATATGGGGGCTGCTGATTTTTGATGAAAGGATCACAATTCAAAAGATTGTCGGTGCTGCGATTATTGTGACAGGAATTATGATAGTGGTGAAATCAGATGGCAGATAACAGGATGTATATAGGAATGATTTTGATTTCAGCAGCCATTTCATCTGTGTCTCAGATTATTCTGAAAAAGAGCGCCGAACAAAAATATAAAAATGTATTGCGGGAATATCTCAACCTAAGGGTGTTTTTTGCGTATTCGTTGTTCTTTTTTTCAACATTGCTGACAACGTTTTCGTATAGAGTTGTTCCCCTGTCTATGGGAGCTGCTCTTGAGGCTACAGGATATTTTTGGGTGCCGTTGTTTGGACTGCTTTTTTTGAAGGAGCCGATTATGCGAAAGAAGCAGGTGGGATTAGGAGTTATTCTGTTTGGTATTTTGATATTTAATTTGTAACGGGGGAATGACAGGATGTGCCTGCTTAGCTTTGTAATACCATGCTATAGAAGTGAAAAGACGATTGAATTAGTTATTGATGAAATAAAAAAGACGGTAAAGGAAAGGCCGGAATACGATTACGAGATAATTGCGGTCAATGATAATTCTCCTGATTTGGTTTATGAAGTGCTGAAACGCTTAGCTCAAAAAGATCATAAAATAAAGATTGTAAATCTTGCCAGGAACATGGGAAAGCATAGCGCTGTAATGGCCGGGTATTCCTATGCAAAAGGAGATTATATCGTAAATCTGGACGATGATTATCAGAGCCCTGCATATGAATTATGGAAATTGATAGAACTTTTGGAAAATCAGGCGTGCGATGTGGCAACAGCTGTGTATTATCAAAAAAAAGAAAAATTTTATAAGAGATTTGGAAGTGATATTAATCTATGGATGACAAGAATATTGTTGGATAAACCGGAAGATATACGAATGGAAAACTTCAGTGCTATGAGAAAATATGTCTGCGATGAAATAATCAAGTACAAGAATCCTTATCCGTACCTGGAGGGACTGATCTTGAGAGTAACGAAAAATGTGAGCTCTGTTCCAATGGAGCAGAGAGACAGAGCAGATGAAAATCCATCCGGGTTTACATTAAAAAAATCACTATCATTATTTATCAATGGATTAACAGCTTTTTCTGTCAAACCCTTAAGGATATCATCACTGCTTGGTATTACTTTTGCTATAGTTGGATTTTTATTTGGTGTTTCCATCATAATAAAGAAAATAGTTGATCCATCTATAGCGATTGGGTATAGTTCCATTATGGCTATTATCTTATTTTCATCGGGTTTGACGATGCTGTTGTTAGGACTAATAGGGGAATACTTAGGAAAGATTTATATTTGTATAAATGAATCACCACAATATGTTATAAAAAATACGATTAACGTCGAAGGGAAATGAAACCTATGCGGTACTGTAGTAGATGACATAGTTAATGATGAATGTATCAATCAGCTGCTTCTTTTGGATGTTCCCGAGCATGCAGATGGTGATGAGAGATTCTTAAAACTACTGTATAAAAAGATGGCTAGGGGGGTACTTGTATCATCACTGTTCCGGCATTTATGTGTCTGTGGAGCAGAGAAGATAACGCTACAGGCCATTTTCGAAGATACAGAATAAACCCGCTGTGTGAGCTTGTGACAGCTTGTGGATTCCATATTTGCTATCGAAGCTATTTTATGAGCTTCCTGTTCGTGCCTGTTTTGTTTATCAGGGTACTGATGGAAAAAATAGGGATGTTAAAAACGCGGAATGACCGTACAGATGAAGAACGGGAAAAAATTGCACAGTCACAGTTTAAGTCAAACTCTGCAATTATAAATGTAGTTTTGGAACTATTTGAGATGATAGAGCGGGGACTCATGAGAAAGTCTGATCGGGTTCCGTTCGGAAGCAGCATCATTGTTGTGGCCAAGATAGCAGACATCTAAACGTAAGGATTGAAGGTAGTTAACAAGAGGAATATTATGAAGATAATTAATGCGTTTTGGGAAAAAGAGAATTTAGGAGTCGACGTTATCGAAATAGTATGCAGCAGTAATGACTGTGGAGATAAGCTTGAGACAGAGTTAAACCGAATATCCGTGCCATATAGTGTTTTAAAAATTCCTACAGACAATTATAATTTGTTATGCACAGGACAAAAATGTGGATATTCCGTCATTGAAGTGGCTTTTAAGCTGGCTGGGGATGTTAGAAATACAAAATTACCTTCTATGTATAATCGTTTTGTGCCACATTTAAGAGTAGAAACTGCTGTAAAAGAGATTAGGGAAAAGGTACTTGATGAGATTGCCGAAGGCGCAATTTTTTCCACAGACCGAATAGCCTTGGATCCTATATTTTCAAAGAAACTTGCGGGAAAGAGATATTACAACTGGTGTTGTGATGCGATAAATAAAGGCGCAAGTTTAGAGGTGGCCTTCTATAAAGATACCCCCGTTGCTTTTAATATAAACAGTCAGCCTGATACTAAGCAAATATGTTATGGTTTGCTGGGGGGAGTGTTTGGTGAAGCCATGGACAGGGGATTGGGATTTCTTGTTTTATATACAGAACTGGAATCTTGTAGGAGGCTTGGCGGGAAAACGGTTATTAGCACAGTGTCCTCTAATAATTTGCCCATATTACGTCTGCATATACAATATGGATTCCACATAAAAGAAATGAATTACGTTCTGATCAAGCATCAATAGTTTGTTTGAAAAAACAATATTTAAGGAGAGATTATCATGCGGATATATTTAAGATCCATTACATTAGATGACGGACCGAATATCGTAAAATGGCGGAATACGCCCAGCGTGTCGGCACATTGCCTGAACCAGCAACCAATTACATTGGAATCTAATGAGGCGTTCTATCATACTTACATTGAGACCGGATTGTATCAGCAATATATTGTAGAGCGGATAGATGAGGATTTTGGTGTCTCGTCTTATCCCATTGCAACAGCTTATCTTAAAGATATTGATCGTACAAACAAGCGCTGTGAATTATGTATTTTTACAAGTGATGATCAGGAATGGGATACAGAAAGCCAGAGTATCGCTGTGAGGATGCTTTTGGAGAAGGCATTCAGGAAAATGGGAATGCATAAAGTTTATTCCTATGTGTTCTATAAGTTTCTGGATGAAGCGAATCTGCTCAAATGCGCCGGATTTATGACAGAAGCGATTTTGAAGGATGAGGCTATGGATGCAGATGGGAAATATCAGGACATTGTCAGGTTTGTGATTTTTAATAATTAGTTTGATTTGGGGAATAACGAGGAATAAATTCAGTCTGTGATGACTCTTCTTTCAGATGTTCTGTAGAATCCATCTGTCTGGAAAGACATTGGCGCGTCATAACATTTAATTCCCGCTATCTTAACAGGAGAGTATGTGTTAAGGAGCGAGAAGAAGGCGGAGGAGAAGCTGCGGGTGGGGATGGGCAGAAGGGGAGATTTGATGATATCCAATTAGAACAGGCAGGGATTAAAGTAAGCAGTCAATGATAAATACTCCACACGAAAAGGTACATATATGGAGGTGGTATCATGGCAAGGACAGTGGGGATAGGAATCCAGAGCTTTGAAAAATTAATAGAGAACCACTATTTTTATATTGATAAGACCAATTTTATCAAGAAATGGTGGGAAAATGGAGATGATGTAACCCTGATTACCCGTCCAAGAAGGTTTGGAAAAACTCTGAATATGAGTATGCTGGAACGCTTTTTATCTATTGAGTATTCAGGGCAGGGGGAGATATTTGAGGGCCTGGCTATATGGAATGATGAAAAATATCGAAAACTCCAGGGAACTTGTCCGGTGATTTTTTGCTGGATAGCCGTATATTAAGAAAAGATTTCGATAGCGGGACAAAACCATCAGAGAAATCTGAACCTGAACGGTTTTACCATGGCTTTGTATTGGGACTGACTGTGGAGCTGGCAGACCGCTATGTCATCACATCCAACCGGGAAAGCGGTTTTGGAAGATATGATGTGATGATGGAGCCGAAAAATGAAACAGACAATGCCATAATCATAGAATTTAAGGTCAGGGATTCCGGAGAAGAGAGGTCTGTGGAAGATACCGCAAATGCCGCATTGAGACAGATTGAAGAACAGCAATATGCGTCAGCTTTAGAAGCCAGGGGGATTGCATCAGAACGGATTCGCAAATATGGATTTGCATTTGAGGGAAAAACCGTGCTGATACAATAATTTTTAGCCCTAACTTGACAGGAGAGTATGTGTCTAGAATTGAGAAGAAGGCGGTGGAGAAATTGCGGGTGGGGATGGAGTGTTTGGGGTAGGCTGAAATTATATAAGAGAGATAATGTGGATCGAAAGATAATTAATGCACATTATCTCTGTTTTTGACTTTTTAGAATGTATGTATTGGCAGAAAGTTATTGGTAAAGCCTGCCCAAAGACGGGGAAAGGCAATGAAAGATAAGGTAAAGGAAATAATATGCTTCCTCCTAAGTAACAAATTTTTATTTCACTTGTCTACTCTAGAAGGGAGCATACCAGAAATACCCCGCCCCCCCCTTTTGGGGGCTAAATAGTTAGCAAATCAGCGATATCAAAGAAGTTGATGTACAAATCATCATAGATATTAACTTTGATTGTAGATTCAAAAGAATACTGAATGTTCAGCAAATTTCCTTCAAAATAGTTGACTGTCACTATCTTACGGCGGGGATCTACGATCCAGTACTCGCGGACTCCGGTATTTTTATAATAGTAGAGTTTGCGGATATAATCATCTGCCGGATTGCCAGGGGAAACAATCTCAATGATAAAATCGGGTGCGCCGTTGCAGCGATTCCCATCCAGTTTGTCTTTATCACATACGATCATGATGTCGGGCTGGACAATGGTAAGGGGATGATCAGAGAGTTTTACGTCAAACGGAGTAGGGGTGTCCTTTGGGTATATTTTTTGGCGGCGGTAAGCACTCCATTGCCTTCCTCTATCGTGATTTTCTCCCATTGCTGCGGCGTCCCGCGAAATAGTATTCTGGACAGAGAAGCGCAGCCGTGAAAGGCGTCCTTACGGATATACCGCACCGTGCCGGGTAAAGATATGTATTTCAGCGACACACAGCCTTGAAATGCGCCCCAGCCGATAAGTTCCACGCCATTTGGAATCGTCATCTCCGCCAGGGAGACACAGCTGCGGAAAATGAAATCGCCAAGGCTTTTCGTTCTTATCTGCTGTGGGAGACAAAGAACTTTCAGCCCAAAGCAGCCGTCAAAAGCCCAGTCCCCGATAAATGTCACCGTCGAAGGAATGATGATCTCCGTCAGTCCCAAACAGCCCTGAAAGGCGCAGTTGTCAATGTCCATGCCCCCTTCAGGAATCCGGTAACTGCCGCCGGATTTTTTTGCAGGGCAGCAAAACAGGCTGGATTTGCTACGATCAAACAGGACACCGTCCTCGGCGGAAAATTCCTGGTTTCCTTCTTCTACTTCAAAATACTCCAGTTCATGGCAGTGAGCAAACGGCTAGTCAAAGCCGCCGCAATAGGATGCTCCCGCCGAAAAAATGATTTTGCGGGACGATGGTTCATGGCTAATCAGCGGAGTGATTAGTCATGGTGCGAACGGTAACCCGCGAAGTACCAGTTTTTCTTTTTGGGGAGAGGAATTAAGGAAGTTTATGAGTGAAAGGGAAAATCTACCGCGGATTGAACGGCAGCTGCGGCTTTATGAAATGGTTTGTCAGTATGTCATTGTTCAGTTTTTTGATGTCTGTGAAATATTTCCCTATAATATGTGTCTTTTGCAGCGGGATTTGGCGGATTTGAGGGACGCGGGGCTGGTGGGCGTGAAATTTACCGTTTTCCTCTGGGGTGGTCTGAGCCGCCGGAAAAAATAGATGATGACTTTGTGGACGGAACCTGGTGATGGAGTGTGCGGGGTAAGAAGAATGAATATAGGGTAAAGCAGGGGAAAATGAAGTTGGAACTTGCTTTATCCTTTTTCTTGTAAAAGGGTAGGAAATCGATTATAATTATGCCAATCAGCAAGTCATGGGTAGGAGACCAGTATGGTAAAGAGATTATTAGAATCAGAGAAGTTTGTTGAGAATAGAGATGAGGTATATTTCATAAAGCAGTTCAGATAAATGGGGGTAATCATATGGCCAGAACCATAGGGATAGGAATCCAGAGTTTTGAAAAGTTAATAGAAAACCATTGCTTTTATGTGGATAAGACTGATTTTATCAAAGAATGGTGGGAAAGCAAAGATGATGTAACTTTGATCACTCGTCCCAGAAGGTTTGGAAAAACCCTGAATATGAACATGTTGGAGCGATTCTTATCTGTACAATATGCGGGGCAGGGAGAGGTGTTTCAGGGTTTATCCATATGGAAGAATGAGAAATACCACAAACTTCAGGGAAGTATGCCCGTAATTTACCTAAGCTTTGCGGATGTAAAGGCCAATACCTTTGCCTCGGCAAGGGAAAAGATTTGTATGCTTATCGAAGAAGTATACCGCAGGTATGATTTCCTGCTGACAGGAGGGAGCCTGAAGGAAGGGGAAACAGAACGCTTTCGCAAGGTTTTGGTAGAAATGACGGATTCTGAGGCTGCGTACTCTCTCAAAAATCTGTCGGGTTATCTATCAGGTTATTATGGGAAAAAAGTTATTATTTTGCTGGACGAATACGACACGCCTCTCCAGGAAGCTTGGGTATACGGTTATTGGAAAGATATGGCGGAATTTATAAGGTGTCTGTTCAATTCCACATTCAAGACGAACCCGTATCTGGAGCGGGCGGTTATGACGGGAATCACAAGAATAAGCAAGGAGTCCATTTTCTCTGATTTAAATAATCTGGAAGTAGTGACTGCTACATCGGAGAAATATGAAGACAGCTTCGGGTTTACGGAGAAAGAGGTATGGACGGCATTGCAGGAATGTGGTCTGTATGAAAACCGGCTGGCTGTAAAAGACTGGTATGATGGCTTTACATTTGGAAAGAGGAAGGATATCTATAATCCATGGTCGATTATCAATTATCTGGATAAAAAAAGGCTTTCCACCTACTGGGCCAACACCAGCAGCAACGGACTGGTGGATAAGCTGATACGGGAGGGAAGCACAGACATAAAAATATCCATGGAGAACCTGTTGAAAGGCGGGCATCTGTACAAGGAAATCGATGAACAGATTATTTTTGACCAGTTAGACGCAGATGAGAACGCTATCTGGAGCCTGTTCCTGGCATGTGGATACCTGAAAGCGGAGAGTTACGAATTAAATGAGGACACGGGAGCGGATCTGTATGAGTTGGCGCTGACGAATAAGGAAGTACAGATTATGTTCCAAAAGATGATTCGGAAATGGTTTACCCGTTCCGGGACGGTCTACAACGGCTTTATCAGGGCGCTTTTGCAAGATGATGTAAAGTCCATGAACGCTTACATGAACCGGGTAGCCCTGGCCACGTTCAGCTATTTCGACAGCGGAAGAAATCCCTCTATGGAGACACAGCCGGAGAGGTTCTACCACGGCTTTGTACTGGGGTTGGCCGTGGAACTGGCAGATCGCTACATCATTACCTCCAACCGGGAGAGTGGCTTCGGAAGATATGATGTGATGATGGAGCCGAAAAACGGAACGGACAATGCCATAATCATAGAATTTAAAGTCAAGGATTCTGGCGAAGAGAAATCTCTGGAGGACACTGCAGATGCTGCGCTGAAACAGATTGAGGAACAGCGGTATCAGGCAGATTTGGAGAGCAGGGGATTTTCTGGTGACCGTATTCGGAAATATGGCTTTGCCTTTGAAGGAAAGGAAGTTTTGATAAAAAGCTGAGGAATTTTTTATCCCTAACTTGACAGGAGAGTATGTGAGCAGGATCGAGAAGAAGGCGGTGGAGAAGTTAAGGGCAGGGATGGGGGGTGTGGGGTAGGAGAGAATTTGGCTGTATAACAAGGGATAAAGTTAGGAAAACCACGAAGTGGATGAACTTGCTTTATCCCTATTTTTTATGCCCTGCTACATTGGAACGGATATTGTCACTTTTTGCAAGTGAAGGAGAGGGAGAGTGGACGGCTCCTGAGTATGTTATAGTGCTGTTGAGACAGCCATTAGCTGTATGGAAGAATTCTGTGGTACATTAAAACGCCAAAATTGTCTTAGGTAAGAAGCCTTATGGGAGAAAGGCTAATTAGGAATACTTTTCCAAAAAGGGATAAATTTAATCTGTAACGAATTCAAATTACGTACGCTATAACTCGATAAATACCGTAACATCAACGGTTTTCAAAATAATTTAGCCTTATTATAGCGTACCTAACAAAAAGCGTTACAGTTTAAGAGGATTATAAAAACAGGATTCCTGGAAACGAGAGTCCTGTTTTATGGGGAGGAGCAGATGGACTATGAGCAGATGATAAATTGTTCATAGCAGTTAGACTCCGCTTGCTTTGAGAAAAGAGAGAGGCGAGTTTTTATAAGAGACTCAAACTTCGCACTTGAATAAGTGCCTATGCACCTTGAAAATACAATAAAAACTGGCAATAAGATAGCATGAAACCGTCTGGTTTGGTATAATTGAGT
>CAJTGF010000008.1 GCA_910575585.1 Clostridiaceae bacterium | reverse complement strand
CTGAAAACAGCTTGATAATTGGGGATTCTTGCCGGAAAAAGTTTGGATTTCGTTTCACAAAGTACAATACTCCAATTATGACAAAATGCGTAAAACACTACTATTTAGCTCTGTTTCAATCAATTTATTCTCATTTCTGACAAGAGAAGTACAAAACAAAATCCAAACTTTTTTATCAGAAAATGCCTTGAATAAAGGATTTACAGAGGAAAGTTTGGATTTCTTCTAAGTTTGGATTTGTGGAAAAATCTAAACTTTTGGATTTTTCCACAATGCTTGTCTTTTGGTCTTTGGTTCTTTGATTCGGTATAGTGTGGTGCTGGCGGTCTATCTCTTGTTTTCGGTCTCTTGCTTCTTTACCGTACATGAGCATTGGGAACAGGTATATATTTCTTTCTGCATATCCATGAATTTTTCCAAACCAAATTGACGGACAAATTCGCTGTTTTCCATAAGGCTTTCCTGATATCTTTTGTTATAACTTTTTTCCAGGTTTTTAATCCGTTTACAGGGATAATCGGAACATTCAAAACAATATGGTAATTTTTGGACCTTGATACAATCTTTTATTTTACACTTACGGCAATGCTCTGGTTTTCCCTTATCACTATTTAAGCAACCTGCACATGGTTTTTTGTGGCAGCAATGTTTATAACAAACAAGACAATTCATTCCACATGGAGCAAACATACTTGTGTCAATATTTTCTTTAGGCATTTTCATAAGTTCTTATCCTTCTAAAAACTGGAATTTAGCGTTTCCCTGTCTTAATAAATTCAATCAGCTTTTCCACATCGTCAAAATCATCATAATCGCCAATAATTCCTTTACGATGATACAGGATTCCTCTCTTTTCATTTTCTTCAAGACAGTCAAGAAGACTTTCTATCCCATATCTTTTTATAAATAATGTAAATCCATATGGCTTGATTTTATTCAGCAACCCTCTTTTACAATCCATTTCACAGGCATAACAGCCTGGAAGTTCCTTCTCCATGGCGCATTTTCTGTTTTCACATTGGATGTAGTCAGGACAGGTATCCGAATAGCAGCCATTGCATTTTTTATTTTCTGAACACAGGCAACAGGCAAGCCCACACCTTGCGATTCCTAATTCTCGTTTCATTCTTTCCCTTCCTCAACCCTCGATTTGCTTGTTAGTCCACCATTCTACAATTCTACTAAATGATTTTATACAAAGCTCAGCCAGACCATCTGAGTCCGTTTTATGGGTCTAAATAAGTGGTATGATAGTTCTATCAAGTAAAAAAGAGGTATCTTACCATGAATAAATATATCGACCCCAGAGCAAATACTTATAGCCTTTTTGAGTTCCAATCCAAGTATGGTACCGAACAGGATTGTGAGCAGGCATTATTCCGTTTGAAATGGCCTGACGGTTTTGTTTGCCCTAAATGCGGGGAACACCATTTTACTATTATTCATGGCCGCAGGCTTCCTTTATACCAGTGCCCTGCCTGCCGCCATCAGACATCTGCAATCACCGGCACTATTATGGAAAACACAAAACTGCCACTGGCTAAATGGTTCCTTGCATTATATGTTGTGGCAACCAATAAGGACGGTATCTCTGCTATGGCTTTGGCTAAATACATTGATACAACCCTCAAAACCGCCTGGATTCTCCTACATAAAATCCGCAGCGCTATGGGTGAGCGCGAAAATATTTACTATCTTGGCGGCTCAGTCGAAATGGATGAGGCCTTTTTCGGCGGAAAAGCAGAGGGTAAGCGTGGAAGAGGCAGTGAAAATAAGGCAGAGGTGGCTGTTGCCCTGCAGCTGGATGTTAGCGGCAGGCCCCAACTTTTGAAAATGCAGGTAATTCCAGATGCGAAAGGTGAGACGTTATTAGCTTTTGCGGAAAGAAACATTATGGAGGGAAGCACAATCCATAGTGATGCATTTCGGTCATATGGGACTCTTTCAAAAAAATACTGCTGTGATATGCAGAAGTATGAGCCCAAAAGTAAGGATGAGCGTTTAAAGTGGCTCCATGTAATGATCTCAAACATAAAAGCGAATATAGAAGGTGCATACCATGGCTTGGGGAAGAGGTACCTGAAGCGCTATCTGGATGAATTTTGTTACCGCTTTAACAGGCGACACAGCAGGAAGCCTGTGTTCGATCACTTGCTGGAATGTAGCGTATGGTCGCCTTATAAGACAGTAGCTGAGCTTGGTATATAATCATTTTCTACTATTCAACCTCCACCTTATTTACAAGATCCAACTTATAACGCACAGCACCATGGTCTCTAAATATCGTTGCACTTGTAATACGGATTGCCAAAATAACGCAGTTTTCATCCTGCTCATTATTTGCATCATCGTACCAGTCTGCAAATGCTTCACGGAGTTTCGTTCTTAGGGCAGCGTTTTTGGGTTCCAAAACCCATCCGAGGTTTTCTCCAATTCCATGACCGTATATTCCCTCAAAGCAAACGGAAAACGCAACCTCTTTGTTTTGAGCGATCTGCTGCATTTTATTTGATTTTGCCGATGTTGTGACATAAAACACGCCATCTTCATAATAAGCACTCACATCACGGACACTAGGGCGAGGAAATCCATCAGCGCCCGGTTCCGTAGTAATCGTTGAGAGCGCAATGGTGTTATCTTTCTTGTTGCCACAACTTTCTTCAATTAATTTCATTCCTTCTTCATATCTGTTCATTGTTAATTCCTCCATCCATTTCAATTTGCTTATTCGTCCACCATGCATTCACTATCCAGAAGTTTCGTCAAGTCCTCCACGGAAGCGTCCATTTTTACAGAAATCTCCTCCATCGTCATACCCGAAGCAAGAAAACGCTTTATCACCATTTTCATATCCTCACCAACTTCAATGATATGTCCGTCCAGATCATAAAAACGGATCACCCGCTGGCCCCAGCTATGTTCGATCACTTCTCCCAGGTATTCCATGTCCGGGTATTCTTCCAGCCTGTGCAGAAATCCGTCAAAGTCCCTTTCTTCAAAGACGATTTCCGCATTGTTGGTTTTTTTTAATACCTTTTCTTTTGGCAGGTTCACAAGCCAGTCAAAATCCTGCTGTAATGCCAGGCCGCAGGTAAAAGCGATATTCCTTCCGTAGTCCTGAAATACTTCCAGTCCAAACAGATCCTCATAAAATTTCCTCGCAGCCTTAATGTCGGCCACTGCTATCACCGTACATGTGTACCTCATAGAATGATTCCTTTCCGCTTTACTTTTTCTAATTCTCTTTTACTGTTAGCTGTTTCTGATACAAATAGCGCTGTATCCAGATTGTCACTTTTTCCTGTGCAGCTTCAGTTCAACCTTTCTACGGGATGCAATCTCCGAAAGCACCCCTGCTGCAAAAGCACTTTTCTCTTTGAGCGTAAGGGTTTCCATATCTGGTCTGCTCTCGATCTCCCTGAGCGCCTCCCTAAGTTCCTGCAGATTCAAAAGGTTTACCGCAACGCAAAAAAAGGTCTTTTTACGGCCGTCATTATAGCCGGACAATAAAATATCCAGTATTTTCATCTTTTCCATCTGCTCTGTATTGTAGGCTTCGGCCCCAAACTGCCGGACCTTTTCCAGATCAGCCCTTCGATTGCGATGTGTAATAAAGGAATCGAAATCGTCAATATGTTCATATTTTTCACATGGGTACTCCCTGCATTGACAGCAGTATTCTACTCCTCCATGTTCCATGCTGCACCTTGCGATTCTGCACGACTGATTTCCTTCCCCTCCACCGCAGCCGGGGCAGTTTTTGTTCAAAAACATGGGGCAAAGTCCACAATTCAGACCACAAAGGAACAAGAACTGATTTTTCCGGTTAAATCCTTTCATGGAACCTCCTTAAACAGCCTACCTGCAAACGGTTAGGATAAGCTATAATAATACTTGACCTAACACAGTAGGAAATTTGAAAATTTAAAACTCATATCTTGTACCATGCGAGAGCAACAGGCCATCTGTTAATTCCACACGCAGAATGATGGTGTTTGCGCTGATTGGCCGCCTTGGAAAGGCTTGCGTTTAGTGTGGGTACTGTTAAAGCGGAAGATACTGCAAATAGACCGAAAACAACAAGTACACTGATAAATCCAGATGTTAATACCATAGCAAAGGCAACCAGTGCTTTACAAAATATGCCTGTCAGTATTAGCAGCTTATCGCCCGTCTTATTTTCCAAAGGACCGGTAAAAAAACCCTGTACTACAATTAAAACACCTGCTACCACCATCCAAACAACACCAACTTGCCCGGTGGTAAATCCAAACTTGTCAACGACATACAGCCCCGTAATACCCTGCAAACCGGTTTGACAGAAGTTTACGATAAAAATAAGGATCAGAATAACTCCTGCGGGGCCAAGCAGCATGCTTTTCAGGGCTAAAAAATCAAAAGAATCTTTTTTGTGCGGATAACCTGACCTCTCTATGGCCTCTGGCAAAACGGTTACAATGAGTAAAAATGCAATAAATGAAATTCCGGCTCCTGTAAAGAATGGAAGTGCAAGTGAATAGCCAGCCAGAATACCGCCAAACAACGGCCCCAACATAACACCTACACTCATTGCAGCTCCAAGCTGACCCATATTCTTGCTTCTTTCGTCCTCTGTGCTGGAATCACCCACATAGGCCAGGGACGCAACTGACGTAGCAGATGACAAAATACCGGATAAAGCACGGGCGATAAACAGTGTCCAAAAGGAGGAGGCCAAGCCAAACAGCAATAAGCTGATTGTATAGCCCAACATGCCAATGCTGATAATCGGCTTTCTGCCGATTCGGTCGGACAGCACTCCCCAAAACGGGGCGCACAGTGTTTGTGTCAGCGCATATATGGCCGTGAGCCAGCCAAGTTCTTTGCCACCCGCTCCGAGGTTTTTCATGTAAAACGGCATAACCGGAATAATCAGGCTATATCCTAACGCAATTACAAAAGTTGCAAGCTTCAAGGCAAAAATAGGCGTTTTATTCATTGAGTTTTTATTCATTGAGTGTCACCTCCCCTGTTGCGCCGTCCACTGTTATCATTTGTCCGTTTTGTATGGTTCGCGTAGCAGTGTGTGTTGCCATGACAGCGGGGATACCATATTCACGGGCAACAATGCTTGAATGGCTAAGAGGGCCGCCAATGTCTGTTACAATCGCACTTGCGGAGGCAAACAACTGCGTCCATGCGGGAGTTGTGGTAACGGCGACCAGGATACTTCCCGGCTGGAATTTCTCAAAATCTGCCGGGCTGTTCAGTACACAGGCGGGAGCCGTAACAACGCCTGGGCTGGTTCCTATGCCCGTCAATACAATTTTCCCATCTTTCTGTATTTGAGTTGCATGTGATACGGCTTTTGTGCTTTTTTCCGGCAACATGGAAGGCGGCACATAACCCCGGAATGTATCGTGCTCCGCTTGTCGAGTAGGGATTGCCTCACTCAGATCAGACAGGGGCATATTTTTATCAAGCTGTGTTATGAGCGTTTCCAATTCTGTCTTTGTGAGCCAGTAAATATCGTCCGGATGTGAAATGGCTCCTCCAGTTAAGAGACGTTCAGAAATTTCCTGTAACATACGGCGAATCAGTGGGTGCCCCATCCCCATCAAATAAATAGCGTTTTCACGCATGGGGGCAGTAGTTTGTGCCCAATGGAGCAGCTTCAAAAACAGCTTTTTACGGTGGCCGCCTATCTGTTGCAAAATCTCTTTTTCGGCCTGTTTCCTGCGCTTTTCAAATGTGATTTGGCGCGAATACGGATTTTCCCCTTTTTCCTCCAAAAATGCTTTTATGGATTCAAAGGTTGGCGTAAGCATCTCCTGTGGTGTGGCATATGCAAAATCAAATTCATACGCAGTACAGCCAAATTCTTTGAAACAGGCGTTAATCCGGCTTTTCCACTCCATCCATACCTCCTGCGAAACTTCCGCAGGCAAAATGGAGGACTTGAAATCTTCTGCTATCTTTGCTGCAGGATTGCTTTTCAGATAGAAGCCTAAAGTGTTACTTTGCTTTGCCCATTCCGAAAGGTCCCACAGGTTCTTTTCCGATTGCAGCGCAATCGTATCAAACCCAAGCAAGAGAACGGAAATGTCCGTTATACCAGCACGGCGGGCCGCACCCTGAAAGAATTTTGTGAATAACGTTTCGCTGATCGATGCGGCGGGCAATGTAAGCTGAATCCTTGTGAAATAAATACATGCGGCGTAAAATACGGCTTGAATGCCCTCCATAATCTGCTTGGCGCTTAACGTATGCAGGGATGTTTCGTCCCACTGCCTCACCACATCTTCAAATTTTTTTCTTGCCGCTTCAAAGCGCATCATGCTGTTGGTAAGCGTCCGATGCAAAGAGCGGGGGGAAAGGGATTTTACAGCAATTAAAAGAGGCTTTGCCTTAGCGGAAAGATAGACATAACCATTGATGATCGTGTATGCCCCATTGTCTGGCAGCAGCTTTTTTGCGCTTGTACCAAACATATCCACCCATAAAAGCGCCGACGCACGGTTGACTAATTCAAGGCCAAGAGTGGCGAACAGAGGCGTGACTGGGTTTGGCAGGTGTTCTGCCAGACTGCCCTTTGTGTAAACTACATTCTTTTCCGGCAATACCCACTCCGGCGGTAAGACAGTAATGGGGCGGGCCTGAACAATATACAACTTATCTTTTTCCAGCGCCCATTCTATATCCATAGGCATTCGATAATATTTCTCAATTTTATTTCCAAGCTGCGTCAGCCGCATGACTTGATTGCGGGTAAGGGCAGGTTTTTTACGGAGCCGTCCGGGGACAGGGATTTCTTCCGTTCCGTCTAAGGTGCGAACCGTCATAATCTCTTTGTTTGCCACTTCATATGACACGATTCGGACGGCGCTCTTGTCCGTAACGATTGTATCAGGGGTGACTAAGCTGGAAACCACCGCTTCACCAAGCCCCCATGCGGCGTTTATAATCATTTCGTTACGTCTGCCGTTCATGGGGTTGATTGTAAACATAACACCAGAAGCATCAGAAAACGCCAACTTTTGTACGACTACGGCAAGGGCCACAAGCTCCTGCCTGATATGATTCTTTATGCGGTAAGCAATCGCACGAGCTGTCCACAGGGATGCCCAGCATCGCTTTACAGCGTCAAGGACTTCGTTCTCACCTTGTATATTGAGGTACGTGTCCTGCTGACCCGCAAAAGAAGCATCGGGTAAATCCTCCGCAGTCGCGGAGGATCGGACAGCCACCGAAACATTTCCTAATCCGGCATAAGCGGTTTTTATTGCCGCCGATACTTCCTGCGGCATTTTTCCATTATGAAAAAGTTGACCAATCTGCTTGGATATATCTTCAAGTTGGCTGGTACTGTTGGAATCTGTGCCCTCCAGCAATGCTTTGATGTAAGGCTGAATTTGGTTCGCTTCAACAAAAATCCGGTATGAAGCAGTCGTAACATGAAAACCGTCTGGCACAGGGATACCCGCTGTCAATAGCTTTGATAAAGACATACCTTTTCCGCCAACCATTTCAAGTGATGCCTGTTTATGCTCCAAAGACAGGATATAGGGGTTCATTTTTTTCACCTCCTTCATTCATAATTCCGTGTAGAAATATATTGATTGTTTCGTCCAGCATCTTTTCCTCACTGGCTGATGGCCGGGAAGTATAGACAATGGAGAGCATGGAGTTAATCAACAGGCGCACCACAAGGTCAGAATCTGTTTTGCGAAAAACACCTTTGGCCACTCCGCCTTCAATCACGGTCTTGATAGTATTGTGGTATTCGTAACGTATTGTTTTCAGACGCTTCCGATACTCTTCTTCCAAGTAGTCAGATTCGGCATGAAGCCACATTAGTACAGTCCTGTACTGATGTGGCACTTTAAGCTGATTGTGCATGATTTTTCTAAGGCATAGTTCCGGCAAAGGTTCATTGTCAATAATTCTGTGAACCTGCTCTATGATTTCCTCAAATTTTTTCTCCATTGCATATACAGCAATCTCGTCTTTTGTTTTGAAAAAATCGTATAGACTGGACTTTCCCATTTTCGCTAAGTCTGCAATTTCCCGCATAGATGTTTTTTGAAACCCATTTTCAGCAATAAGGCGCAACGCAATATCAACTATTTCGCTTCGACGTGCTGCCTGTTGTTCGGGTGTAAGTGTAATTCCTTTTGGCATCTGACAAAACCTCCCAGTAGCGACCGATGGTCGTTTATTACATTTTAATTATATAGCGACCAACGGTCGCTTGTCAAGATTGAAATTTCTTCCTGCATATACTGCCCAATAGAAAAGGGATGTTTCGGCCATGGCTCTAAACGGCAAGCGTTCCAAGTGTCTATACACTTGCGAATTTTCCACGTTCCGGCTCCCGCCGAAACCTGAAATTTCCCAGCCGGCAGCATCGTTGTCTTTTCCGGTCTGATACGATATTCTAAAGATAGAAAAAGAGACAAAGAACCCCAATGTCATTAAGACAATCGTTTTTATACAAAACAAAAAAGCCCTCCTGCTATATACAAAACAAACAAGTGGACTTTTTCATGTTTTTAAGAATTTTAGTATTATGGGTTATAAATATTTCCTAATTCTCTCTCATATTCCCAATGTCTTTAAATGCCATGGTAGTGAATGTTTATCCGTCCACACCTTCGGAACAGTTTACGAATTGGTTTTATAAACTGGAAGTTAATTATCCAACTGTCCTATATATCAAACAGGCTTAATTGTACCGGCTGTTCTTTTCTCTCCTTTTCTTTTAGCCGATGCAGATTTTCCAGTTCCGCTATCCTCTCTGGTCCAAGCCATTTGTCTGCATGGCGCCGGTCTGTGCTGTATTCCTCCAGGCTCTCATATCCGTTCTCCAGCAGTTTCTTTTCCAGGCGCCTGACTGCGGACTCCCGTGACTGCCGCCGGCTCTCCCGTTTATTCTCTAAATCCCGTTTTTCCATATCGGAAGCATGCACGATCTGGATTCCGTTCCGGATATCCTCCAGGTCCTGCATCAGATCCCGGCTCTCCCTCTGTTCGGCACGGACGTTCTGGATCTCAAAGGAAAAATACCTGCCGTGGTATTCGGAGAAAAAGAGTTCCGTAAAATAATGGTTCCGCACTTTCTCCTTTATTCTGTCCTGGCAGAGCCTGGTGCATATCCTGCAGATATCCATGCTCACCGGATGGTCAAAGAGCTTTTTCCCTTTGATAATCCGGGTGTCCACCTGTCCTTCAAACAGCGTGCCGCTTAAGTCATTTCTAAGATAGGAAATTTTTACATCATAAAATACATTCCCCCTTTTCTTATCCAGTTCATGTCCCAGGACCGGGCACATCCCTGCACATCTGTTCCTCCCGCAGTCATAAGGGTCATAGTTCATCTCCCATTCCAGCGTATCCCGGTTGAACCGCATATGCTCCCGGCAGATACGTCCTTTCTTCTGCAGTCCGAAACTGATCTCCTGCCTTCGTATCTCATCGTCATGCAGTTTCAGGATATGCTCCACACTCCCCTCATAACAGTATTCTTCCTCCGTCATATGGACCTCGCAGTCATACCGGAGTATGCCATGCTCCTGGAGATATTCATGTTTCAGCTTACATTCTTTCTTTTCATAAGGGCAGTGGATGGTAGCCATATCATTTTCAAAAGTCCACTCAATCCCCATGTAGCTCATGTTGCTGTGGCACTGGAGCCCTTTGCACTGCAGGCCGCAGGGTGTCTTAAAGGTCTGCTCAAATATCCACCATTTTTCATAAGTAAAACCCCCATCATAATTATCAAGAGTCTTTTCCTGCCACATGGGTATGTCAACCCTTACATAGTCTGGATGGTGCTCTGCGCTATAACCTTCCTCCAGCAGCCGTTTTGTCAGAGCATTGTATTCCTCATATTCCTTTTCCCTCATTTTGTTCCTCCTTATAATCCCTGGCAGGGACGCATCCCAAAATAGTTTTCCATGCGGTCCCGCAGCCTTTCTGCCGACATATCATATTCTCCGGCAATACAGGGTTCACAGCACGGGTATTTGTACGCCAGGGTTTTCGATAACCGGGCATCCCAGCTGTTTAACTGTCTGCCACATTTGTTACAGTCCTGATCCAGCCATCTTACTTTCTGCAATCACTCTCCACCTTCCTTTCTTTCTTGTGAATGTTGTTGTATCCTTATATGCCTTCCGGCTTTCAGGCAGCAAAAAAGCAGGAATGACTCTCTGATATTCCTGTTGTCCATAAATTCCTATGAACCATTGTCGTTCCTGCTCTAAAAAGAGATGATTAAATTTTCTAAAACAAAAACCAGCGGTATGTCACCACAGGGCGTAGTGATACTGCTAGCACGGTCATACAAACTTAACAGCGTGTGCAATGCGGAACTTTGCCGCATACGGACATTTCTATCCGTATCTCCATAAAAGGATGCGCACAAAAATCAATTACAAGGGAAGTGTAACACAAGATATGGAACCAGTCAATGAAAAGAAACTATATATCTTTTTCAGATAATACAGAAAAACCAGATGTCGCCTTGATATGATATTCAGTTCTCTCTATATATTGTTGGGATTTCGTGATATAATACAAGCATTACCAACAAGATATGGAGGGATTTATAATGAAATTTAATTCTGTAACAATAAAGAATTTCCGAAATTTTGAAGATATATCCATAGATTTAACCAATAAAAACGTCCTTTTTGGAATGAATGACGTAGGTAAGACAAATTTTCTATATGCGTTAAGATTTATTTTCGATAAAGAAATTAGAAAACAAAACTTTAATGATACGGATTACTACAAAAAGAATGTATTTAATCCAATAGAGATCATTATTTCAATAGATATCAGCGATACAGAGGATGCAGATAGTCAAAAGCTTCGAGCAAAGCTGAAAGGTGCTATTCTTTCAGACCAGAATATTGTTTATATCAAAGTAAAAGCCGATTATAACAAAAAAGAAATGGTTGGTGTTCCAGTTTTATACTGGGGTGGAGATATTGAAGATCTGGAAGAAATGAAAGTTCATGGCACATTCTTTGAAATTGATTACGTTTTTAATGTGATTTACATAGATGCATATGTTGATTTGTATGCGCTATTCAAAAAGAATGCTAATACACTACTTGTCAATGATCACGAACAGGATAAAGATATTTTAGAAAGTATTGATAAGATATGTGACGAATTAAATGCTGAAATTTCTGGATTGTCTGGCATAAAGGCATTTGAAGAAAAAATTGCACCGGAATATAAAAAGTTTAGACATGATGATATATCAGTCTCTGTAAAATCAGAAATAGCGGTAAAAGGTTTATACTCGAATATCGTTCCTTATATTAAACAGGAAACAGACAATTCTTTGTATCCGACTTCTGGTGAGGGTCGCAAAAAACTTTTGGTATATGCTATTTTTGATTTGCTTTCTAAAGAGGAAGAAGAAAAGAAGATTACTATTTTCTTAATTGAAGAACCAGAAAACCATCTGCATCGTTCCATGCAGATAGCATTATCCCATATTTTGTTTCTTGATAACAAGTATCAATATTTGTTTATAACAACTCATTCACCATATGTGCTGGCAGAAATGGATCAGATAAATCTGGTTCGCATATATAATGAAGACAAAATCGTAAGCAAAAGTGTTCTTTATAGGGTTCCTACTAAATTTAAGAGCCAGAGAAAGATGCTAAATAGAGGACTTGTAGAAGCTATTTTTGCTGATAAAGTATTGCTCGTTGAGGGACCATCTGAAAATGTTTTATTTGGAAAAGTGTTGTCCGAGATAAACCCATTTTATGAAGCAGACGGAATTTACATACTTCCAGTAGGGGGATTTGGATTCAAGCCATATTATCATATATTAGATGCTCTACAAATTGATAATATTATCAAAACTGATAATGATTTAAGAAAGATAAAGGGAAAAGAAAAATATAGTGTATTAGGTTTTTCAAGATTAAACAACTTTACCAAAAAGAAAATCCTTCCAGATACTCCTATTGATGAAACTGGCGTTGAAGCAAAGCGCAAACTATATGACAATAATCAAGAAAAACTTGATCAAATTAGAGCAGAATATTCAATTTATCTATCAAGATGTAGTTTAGAGGAAGATTTGGATGAAATAATTCATGACCAGATGATTTCATACCTACCTAATGCAGATGGGGATGTAATTGGATATTTGCAAGACGCTAAAAATAATCATATGGTTGAACTTGTTGAAAAACTTACAGTAGAGGATTGTAAACGCATTTATGAGCACTATAACTTTGCTTGTTTAAAGGAGGTAATGCAGTAATGTTATCTCCTATACAAAAGGAAATTGTCGAACAACCAGGGAATCTGATTGTTAGAGCAAGTGCTGGTACAGGAAAGACGCATACCATGGTATCTAAAATTATGTATGACATAGAACACCAGCATACGCACAAGGTGGTTGCAGCAATCACATTTACAATTAAAGCAGCCAATGAAATTAAAGAACGATTAACAATAGATACATCTAGTCATTTTATTGGAACAAATAATAGTTTTGTTATTGAGGAAATTATTAAACCTTTTATGAAGGATGTGTTCGGTAAGGCATATAAACAGGATATGAATACAGACTACTCGGTAAAAGTAAACACATTTAATGAAGGAGTAGCAAAAATAAGAGATGAACAGGTTTTATGTTCGTATGAGAATAATATGGAAAACTTCATATTTCAGCTTGCTTTAGATATTTTGAAAAAGTCTAAAGCGTGTCAATTATATTTACAGGCAAAGTATTTCAAAATCTATGTTGATGAATACCAGGATTGTGATAAAGATATGCATGCCCTTTTTATGTATATCTGTGTATGTCTGAACATAGACACTTTTGTTGTGGGCGATGAAAAACAATCAATTTATATGTGGCGTGGCGCATATCCAAAAGCTTTCATGGATATTTGGAATAGACAAGACTTTTCAAAAAAGTTTATGAGGGATAATTTTCGCTCTTGCCAGCAAATACAAAATTATTCAAACTTACTGTGTTATGAAACCCGAGATTTGTATAAACCTGTAGAAGATTTATCTTCTGTGATAATGGTATGTGCTACCTCAGCTAATTGGGTGTCATCGGTTATTCCGTATTTAGATCTCCATAAGAAATGTGCATTATTAAGGTATAGCAAGGCAAATGCTGAAGCAGGAGCTAAAGATTTAACAGATAGAAATATAGAGTTTACTTATATCCCGCAAACACCTATTGCTGATATAACTACAGAAACAGCATGGCTTTACAATGCTATCGCTAAATTCTTTATTCTGCCGAAGTATTCAGCTTATGACTTTAGAGACGAAATACCCAACGAAGTAGTCGGAAATAAGAGAATCTTGAATTACATCAAAAAATCATTGAGCATTTTAGATGAATGTATAAAGCAGGAGGATACCTCTGGCTTTGAAAAACAAATTATGCTAATGGCCAATTACTTAGGATACGAAGCAAAAGCTGATCATTGTGAGATGTTATATAGAACAATTTGTGATAAGCGATATCATCCAGCATTTAATATTGATGGGTTAAAACGAATTGCCATTACATTTCATTCGTCAAAGGGGTTGGAGTTTGAACAGGTAATTTTGTTTGTATCAGATTATAGGTTATCAAGCGAGCAGGATATATATAATTATTATGTTGCCGCCACACGAGCAAAATCTAAATTGATTATGGTATATATTGATAATGACTGGAACGCAATCCAGTTTGCCAAAAATATAAATAGGATTTTTGCTGAGTCAAACTTAAAAATGAGCGATGTGGCCACTATTGTAAATTGCATGTGTTGTAATTAAATTATCATGACGCCGATCCGAACGAATAGGTACAGAAACGGTTAGACACTATGATAAAACAAATCGATAAATTAGGAGTGAAAGAATGAATTTAGATTTTAACCTTGCGGATTTTTTTAAATTGCCGACAAAAATCATGTTTGCTATTGCCCTTGCTTCTGGTCTAATTTTATTTCTTCCAGATAGCATAGTCACAAAAATGTATATGGTTGATTTCAGAAATAAATATGGTTTTGCTATTGGACTACTATTTCTAATTTCTTTTTCAATACTTATAGTTACAGTCTTGGTAAGCGTATACAAATATTTTAGTCATTTATATTTTATGAAGAAATTCAGAGCAACTGCAAAACCAAGACTACAAGGGTTGAATGATTACCAAAAAGCAATCGTGTATAGTCTATATATGGAAGATAACCATACTGGCGAATTACCATTACATGATGGAGCTGTAAAATTACTTAAACAAAATATAATAATCACGGAAACCACAAATCAGTATGCTGTATCAGATTTAAACAATGCTGTTTTTCCTTATATGTTACAACCCTGGGTTATTGAGGAACTTCAAAAAGATAATGAACTACTTTCCACTTTTCATAAAGCATTTAATAAAATGAATGATAAATACAAATTTCAAAATCAATATGATGCCTCATACCCTCACTTTCCGTACTGATTTATTAAAGAATAATAAATTTTCTTATTAGCCTTTTTAATTGATTGTTGTTCACAACAAATTCCGGTGTATTGGGCAGTTATCAATTATAGATAGCTGTCTGTTCCAGCATTTTAGCAAAAATTTAGAAAATAACGCAATAATGGTCTTGATCTGATAAGGGAAAATATATAGTAACATATATTTCCATATATTTCTATAAGAAGAGTGTTGTTAGCTTTTATGGAACGAATAGAGCGTAGGCTATATAATCATGCCCCTATTGAATTATTCGTGGTCATGATGTAAATTCATAAATAATTCCCCATTTAATCAGTTTTTTTGCCGTCGGACCCGTAATACCGGACAGCACGCTGGAAAGAAGCTCCTTACTGTAAGTTTGTTGTTTTGCATAGTTTTTCAGAAGAATCCCGGTTTCCGGATCAGAAAGCTCGGAATATTTTTCTCCCTGGGAAACGGCATCCAAAAACTGGAGCAGCCCGGCGTTTTCCGATGTTATAGTCGTAACGGGCCGTTTCAGCCGGACGGTCTGGGAACCTACGGTAACAGTACGCCCCTTTGTCGATTCTTTTGACGTTACGATCTCCAGTGTTGCCGGCATCTGAGTTGTCAGACCAATCTGATTGGCAAAAGTGGCTCCAGCAAAGTATCCATAGGTTTCTGTTGTACTTTGGATATATTTGCGTACAATAACTTTCATGGGATCTAAATAACTTTTTTTCAGTAGCCGTGACGCTTTGGGGAGATAATAAATCCCCGTATCAAAACGGGCTAGGTCGCCTGATTTGAGCATCCGTTTGAAATACTGGCGCAGAGCATTGTCATTAAGCCCATCCAGACGGATCTCGTTAATGAAAATCGGTTCGTTGTAACCATAGTTTTTTTCCAGATATTCCTTCAGCATACAAGTATCCACTCCTTCCACGCCCTCCTATACTACTATATTTATACCAAAAAGGTCAATAGATATGTCAAGATATAGTTTGTATGTTTTTGCAAAATTATATAGAGAGGATAACGGATTGGATGCCTTTAGCTATCTATAAATCTATATGTTTTCATTGTTCGTCAAGTATTATTGTCTTGGTCGTATCCGGCAGTTCCTCCAAATCTAGAACTGCCTATATTGCAATATGTATATCTGGCAACATCTTCATCCATCATCCACCCAAAATAATCTGGCAACTTCATCATTGCACTCGTCTATATCATGGCCGTCTGCAATAAATTTCTGCCCTTTCATACTTCCAAGCCTGCGTTTTGTCCCTTGCATGACAGTACTATGATCCACAGGCAGTATAAATCTCTGTATCACATCAAGAATAAAACGCAGGCTATCATCCGAAAGCCCTTCCAAAGATTGTATTATCTGATTCCGTAATGTTGACATGACAGGCACCTCCTTCTGCATAATATATAGCAGGCATTTATCTGATTAAATAGCTCCTTACTTATGCCATAGTTTTCTTCTGCTTTTTATTAAGCATAGCCAAACTAACATAATAGCACAGATGGTCACATAAAATACCTGCATTAAGAATATTACTGTAGCCCCCCTGTGATCTCCTCCCACATTTTATGCGGTATTCACAGTCTCCTGTCCATTATGATTGAGAATTCATCAAATGTTCTGCCTTAATTGCATACCCATATGCTTCTAAATTGACTTTACGCAAATATTTTAATTTTGTCATATCTGCGGTATAAAACTTTTGCGTGGAAAATTCCATAGGATCTACGATTTTCTCATAAGGCTGTCTCTTTAACAGACATGCAGCCATATACATGACTTTTGTAGCTCGTCCCACTGCCGTTTCCGGAGAATAGTTCTCTGCATAAATATGCCCCCGCAGATCACGTATCCCCTGTACATATAAAGGATACTCTTCCGAAGAAAGAGTGCCGCGGGATGCAATACAGGCTGCCGACATATATGTATCCTTAATTGCGTCCCCTACTGTTATGTTATTCCCCCGATAAGAAATTTCTTCCGTTGCCACTTTAAAATATGTATCATATACCAGATTAAAATCTGTAAATTCATCCAGCAATGTTCCGACATCATACATCTGTTTCATCACTTCCATATCTTTTTTTGCATTTAACGGAATCCCTGTTGTATGTGGCGCAAATGCCGTCAGTTTATCACCAAGAATACAGTTGATATCCGGCGTTTTTACCAGCAGATATTCTGGCTCAGTTAATAATAAATCATTCCTTATTTCACAGTCCACCACTCTGGTATAAGGATTTTCGGCAAATAAAATATCCAAAAGAATATAGATATCTTTTCCAGTGATCGGAGACTGGTAGGTAAATTTAAAATGCCTCTTTTCCATGCTGTTTCTACCAATGCGCACCTGTTCCTCACATTGTTTAAATGGAAATATTGTTGATGCTTTAGAAATATATGTGTCCACATCAGTATCCGGCTCAACAACAATATCTATATCCGTAGACAGTCTCATAGGATGCTTTAACAAAAGAATCAGACAGGTGCCTCCTTTAAAAATAAACGGCATTTCTACCCGCCTGATTGCCTCTAACAAGCCAAACGCAAATACCACCCTTTCTAAAAGCGCAGGATCTTTTTTGCTTTGTTTCTGTAACATCCGGATATGTGATTCATTAAAGTTTTCTTTCGTGAGCATAAATTTATTTCTCCGTTCTGAGTTTTATTCTTGTCTGACTCTGGATGATTTTCATAATATCATCTTTTACATGTCGTCGCTTTGCATAACGGAACATCTGGCTTTCATCAATAATATATTTTTGAAACGCCTGCTCCAGTACACCTGGATATTCTGCCTCACTAAAGGTTGTCTTTATCACTTTCTCTGCGGTCATATCAACGAGCATTTTTTCAAGACAGGTATGCCATACAGCCTTCTTTCCTTTTGGTGCTTCTGTCAGCAGCTTTCCTATAATGATAAGATCATCCTGCCAATATAGATGATATTCCTTTACAGAAGGATTTAATAAAACCTTTCCTGGAAATTTTTCTTTCAATGTTTCAAACACAAAATCACCCAGATCTGCCTCAACAGACACAAAGACTGTATTATGAGCAATCTGGTGGTTTAAAAATTCATTCATCTGTACCAGTTCAAAAATCCGGTATTCTAAAAAAGGATGTCTTTCATAAATCAATTTTTGAATAATTACTGCAAGCTCCGAATACTCATAATCATATATCGGCACCTGGTTATCCGGAATACAATACAGATTCCTCCCAACTCTCGCAATTATCCCTGATTCCAACAAGCGCTGCATTTTCAATTTATAAGACGCCAGGCTCAGCCCTTTGTACTGCTCTTCTAAAACCCGAAAAAGCTCCTGCCTGTCAAAAGGCTCCTTATTTTTTAATAGAAATATACCGCTGTCATTGATCATAAAATCATCTCCATTAGCATATCGGCACTTTTTATTTGAAAATGCCGATTTTCTATTTATATTCTAAATCTTTCCTTTTCATTTGTCAATTAGCATATCGGCATTTTTTTTATCAAGTGCCGATATGCTAAACCTGTATTTACTATCTTTCTTTCATATATCATGCCGATTATCAATTTGATTATGCACTATGAAACAAAAGCAGCAACCTCGTCATTCCTTATCGGAACCCTCATTCCCCATTAGAAAAATAATCTCTTACATTACAACATTTCGCAAATTATCGTTCTCCATCCAGCCGGTCATATCTTAGATGCCCTTGTGACACTTTTGCATGGTTCAGAATCCGAATAAAAGACCTGTCCTGACTCTCCACCGCCTTTTTATAGCCCGCTTCTGTCAGAAACAGCCGCATCCTATGCCCTTTATCTCCTATGGGAGATTCCCCTGAAAGCACATCAAATATAATCATATGCTTCACTTCCGGGTCAAAGCGTTCCAGTGCCATAATGTCATGCCCTTCCAGCTTCTGGGCATTGGACTCCTGCCTTGCCACAGCAATCATCTCCCCAACGGTCCTTGCTTTCCAGGGCAGGTGATAATTTCTCTGAATGTCGCAGATCAGCTCCCTGCAGTCATCTTCCGAAAGTTCACGAAGTTTCTTTAACAAATTTTCTGCAGTTGCTTTTATATTCATGGTCACGGGTATACCGGCAGAGCACAGCGATCTCCTGTATCGCATCATACCTGTGGCAGCCTTCCAGCTGGAACACCATCCTCTTTTCATCATCAGTCAATGTTATCATATATTTCCTCCAATCCGGCCTGATCACCTAAAAATATCTTATAGCTACTTATTTTTCTTCCCTGGCTTCCTTATCGTCCGGAAAGAACTTCTCCAGAATGTCAATACTGTCTTTGGACGTATATCCCCACAGGATAGAACTGAGTGCGTCAATCGCTTCCCGCCTCCTGCGGTAATAGGTGCGGAAACTGATATCCCGGATATGGGGGCGCAGTTTCTCTATAATTTCTTCCACATTTCTCAGCTGCTGCGGGGAAAGGAAGGAAAAATACAGCAGCCAGTAATAGCTCTCCCCATTTTTATGCTTGGTGCGGAGCAGGTCGATGGAGGTATCCAGAAGTTTCAGCATCCGGTGGCTCCGCTCGATACATTTGGCATGGTGCTCAATGCTGCGGTCTGACAGGTCTATTCCGGCCACATAGACGGACTCCAGGAAATCCTCAATGGAACTCCCATATTCGATCTCAAACCGGCTCCGCACCTGCTGGACAGACAGCTCCAGACTCCACACCACGTCCCTGTATTTCTTCAGCAGTTTCCAAGTATCATGGTACAGTGGGTTATCGGCAATGTTCATTTCTTCCTGATTCTTTTTCATGCCCTGGCACCTCCCTCTCTGCTTTTTTCGGTTGGGGAAAGCGTCAGCTCAAAGGTATAGACTGGCTTATCCTCCCCACAGGATACAGTCATTCCAAACCGTACAGCCCCTTTCAGTATGTGGGATATATACTCTTCCCTGCAGGCGTCTGATAAAGGATATAACTTATATATGGATTTGGGACACCGGAAACAGGAAATGCCCTGTGCATCAAGGACTTGCGCCATTTTTGTGATAACAGTTTCCATGTTCGATTTTGAAACGCTGGTTAATTCCTCTGAAACGCATATCTCATGCTCTGTAACAGTAGAATCATCTTGTGAATCTGTTTCATCCGGCAGTGCAAGATTGATTTTCAGGACCATGGCAACCTCCTCTTTATCAACAAGGACATCTGATATCTGGAACATGGTAGAAAGGTAGCTATGCAGATAGATCACGCTGCCTGTCCTTCCGGGGAATGACATTAAAGAGATATAGTCCATGTCGGCAAGCTTTTTTAGTATCCGCCCTGTTGTAGCTTTGGAGATGCCCCAACGGACAGCCATTTCACTGTAGGCGGCCAGCGGGGAGCCGGTGCCATTACGGAAATAGACAACTGGACCAATTTCTGAACCCTGTACCTGGCTGTCATTGTAGACAGCAGACATCCACAGATCCAGCAGGATATCCATTTCGGAGCAGCGGCCGGCGCTGACCAGTTCTGTTGCAATCACAGTCGGCATAAAGAAAAATCCTGTATCCTTTTGACAGGGGCAGTTGTAGTCCAACACGGTATTATGTTTTTTCCAATCACGCACCTTATATTTGACTACCTTTCCCCGGTCAAGGAAAAGATAGGATATAAGATGGCGTTTCTGCAATTCATCCAGGATAGAAACTGCCTGGCACTGGAAACGGGTACGGAACCATGCTGTAAGTTCTTTCACAGTGCAGATCCATTCACCGGGGTATACCGTATAGCCGATACCGTCTATGCGGAGATAGGAGGTACGGAAATTTGCGTAGTTGCAAAGCACCGTATAATAAAAAAGGCCGGAACCCCCGCTTGTGCGAATGCTCCGGTCTGCCATTAAGTTCTGGATAAACTGCCGGTAGATCCGGCAGCGTGGATAATCCACAATCTGTTTGATCTCTAATTGATATTCTGACATAATGTTTTCCTCATTTCTCATAGTTTTCTGTAAAAAAAATCTACAAGACAAATTTCCTATGCCTTGTAGATCATTATTTAGCTCCTATATTCTTCTTTTAAATACTTTCCACGACGAATTTTGTTCACAATTCCTATGATTCCACCCTGTTTTTTCTATCCATACAGTCCATTTAGTCCACAATATATAGTATAAATGAAACCAAATAATACTAGATGTAGTTTCAAAAGTCCTTTCGCTTAGTAGGACACAAAATATTCCACCGCATTACTCGGAAAATACTCTTTGAACTCACCATAGAGCTGTGCCGCTAATGTCTTATTGTGCGCTATTACCAAAGTCGGCTTGTTAAGCTGTGCGATCACGTTGGCCATGGTAAAGGTCTTTCCGGAGCCCGTAACCCCCAGTAAAGTCTGGAATTGATTGCCTTCCCGGAACCCTTTGACCAAGGCTTCTATGGCCTGGGGCTGGTCACCGGTGGGCTTGTATTCGCTGTGAAGTTCGAAGATTTTTTGTTCATTTTGCACAAATGCTCACCTCTGATTTCATAGTAAAAAAGACGCCTATTAGGCAAAAATTCGTCGTAGAACATTTTATTTTCGTCGTGGCATTTACTTAAATTGGAGAAAAACAGGCCCACGACGAATCCCGTTCACAATTTGCTGTTTTTGCAACTTGGCGCGCCTCTGTAACTCCATACGGACGTGGCAGCACCAAAGAGCCTTTTTATCTTACCACAAATCGTTAAATTTGTATAGATGCAAAATCGAACTTTTGTTCTTTTTATCCTTTCTGTCACCCTGCATCCGGAAGAAATTCTTTTACATCTACAACAATCTCCAACAGTTCCTTTTTAAAACTTTCTATCTCTCTCAGGTTCGGTAAAAGCTCCTTCATATATTCCTCAATTTCCGGCACCCCATCCGCTATGATACCTTTATTATCGGCGTAAACGTCCATAGTTATGAGTTCCTTGGCATGTCCCATAAGCTTCCATACCGCTTTGGGGTTGAATGCCTCTTTTAGCAGGAGCGTGCAGTATGTACTGCGCAAATCATGCCAGCGGATGTCCGGCAGGCCATTTTCAGCAAGAAGCTGTTTATAATACCTGCAATGGAACCCTTTGCTCCTTGCTTTGCCATAGTTGGAACAACAGATATAATCCATATCCTGAAATTCTCTCTTTCTGCGGTTTTTGTTTCTCTCATAAACCTGTCGTTCCTTTAAGATTGCCTCAAAAACATAATCAGGAATCGGAATCTCTCTGTAACTGGATTTTGTCTTTAATCCCACCTCCTTCCTCATCCTTTTTTAGCTTAACCGTATCTGGAACTTTTGTTCTGTTTCTCTGCTTTCTTGTTTTATGCGTACCGTTTTAAACGATTCCAATACTCTCCGATGTTTCTGTTCCCTGCTCTGCCCTATTTTTTCCCATATCTTACCCCATGCCTCCATGAGCTGCGCTATCATGTGCCCTATCTGAATCAGATAGTAATGGCATTTCTGCGCCTGGTAATCTTTGCTGTACGGATGTTCCAGGTTATACCCCTGCCTTTTCTGCGTATTAAAGCCTTCATTTTCTATTTTCCATCTCATCCTTCCCTGCTCTGCCACTGCTTCCACATTCCTTTGGCTTACTGTCAGATTTGTAAGAAACAGGAATTCTTTTTTCGTCCCGCGCTTTTTCCCCTTTTTCTTTCCCTTACGGTATTCCGTTTCCAACTCTTCCGCATATTCTACCACGTTGACCTCATATCCCTTATACGCTATCCCTTCTATATAATCATGCCTGATCTCCCTGTTGCCAACTCTCTTTTTGCGTAGATTTTTTCCTTGCTTTTTCAGGCTTTGATACTCATCCGCCACATAGGGGATGCTCCTTTCCTTAAACCGCACGATATACTTCCACTTTTTCCCTTCGCATTCCTCAAAAAAGCGTTCACATGCATACAGGCTGTCCCCGCACAGGCAGATCCCAAGGCGGGGGAACTCCTCTTTCAGTCTTTCCATCAGACGCCAGCATGCTTTCCATTCGCAGTCCTGTTTTTCAGACTCCTTCCCCTCCGGGTTTTCTACAAATTCCGTCATGATGCTTACCACCACCTTCGGGTGCAGCACCAGCTTTGCTTCAAGCACATAGTAGTAGTTTTCACGGTATTCTTCTTTTGTTCCCCGCTTACGCACACGGTACAAGCACTTCCCGTCCAGTTCCCCCCGGCTGCTGTGGATCTGGGTTCCGTCAATAAGGACCTGCCAGTATTTCCCACGAATCCTGTTCCCTTCAAATGACCGGCTCCGCAGCAGCCTGCGGCATAGCTGGCAGACAATCTTCTGGAGTTGTCCGGAATCAAGCCCTTTCAAGTAACGGTTGACCGTTTCCCAATATGGCAGTTCTTCCACGGCAGGAGTTTTTTCCCCACACAGCGTCCATAAGTTTTCAATTGCTGTGTCCGAATTGAATTCCTCGCTTGTTTTTCTCATGCTGCTGATGTAAAATATAGAGGAAAGGATGCGGGTCATAAGAAGTACAACCGCCGGATAGGTAATGTAGCTTTGGTTCCGGTGGTCGGGCAGTTTTTTTAACAGCAGGAGCAGGTCCGGGAAAAAATGATGGATTAGCTTCGTCAGTTCACAGGCAAGCTTCAACTCTTCCAGGCGTTTCCGTGACTCTTTCCTTGTGGTTTTTGTTTACAAAAATTTTTAAGCGTCAGTGCTGGACAAGTTTGGATATGATTGAAAATATTTCGATTGTATGGTAGTATAGAGATACAAAAACGGAAGGGAAAGCAGGTGGGAAGATTGACAGTGACGGAACAGATAGACCAGAAACATCAGGAAGATTTACAGAGGCTAAGAGGTCTTCGCCTGCTTGATGATGATTTCCTCACAAAGTGTTTTGAGGGAGATACGGCAAGCATAGAACTGGTATTGCAGATTGTACTGGAAAAGCCGGATCTAAAGGTGCTGGACGTCCGCACCCAGGTATTTGTGGAGAACCTGCTGAACCGTTCGGTAAGGCTGGATATCCTGGCTACGGACAGCACAGGGGCAAAACTGAACGTGGAGGTACAGCGCTCCGACAAAGGAGCCGGGAGAAAAAGAGCCAGGTACAACAGCAGCATGATGGACGCAAACCTTTTGAAGAAAGGCGAGGACTTCGACAAGCTGCCGGAAACGTGGGTAATCTTTATCACAGAGAATGACGTAATGGGAAAAGGGCTGCCGCTCTATCCAATTGAGCGGTGCTTTTTAGGAACCGGGGAAAGATTTGAGGACGGTTCGCACATACTGTATGTAAATGGCGCTTACCGTGGAGATACGCCAATCGGGAAGTTAATGCATGACTTCTCCTGCACAGACGCAGCGGACATGTACTATGGAACACTGGCAGACAGGGTGAGATTTTTCAAAGAGAGCAAGGAGGGAATCGAGATTATGTGCCGAGCTATGGAAGATATGAGGAATCAGACATTGAAAGAAGGAATGAAAGAGGTTGCGCTTCGTATGCTGGCAGCTGGCAAATATGCTTTAGAGGAAATCGTTAATATTTCAGGACTTTCTCTTGAAGAAGTAAAGCAACTTAAAGCTGATAAAAGTGCATAGACGAAGTTTTAAAGCCGGGAAATCTAAAAGCCAGATTCCCGGCTCTATTTATTATTCTACTCTAATTTTGCCACCACAATAAGGACACGCATTATTATTCCAAGCAGCTGTCATTTTGGTTATGGAGATATTTTCGCCACAAGATACACAAGGAAAAATTTCTCCCGACTGAATTTTGATATGGTTAATAATAGTACACCAGTTTACAACTTTTGGAATTTCCTAAAACCTGATAAAATGTAGTCTTCTACGACCTTTATCAAGGCAGAACAATTTTTAATAGTTTCGAGAAATTGCCCGAAACTGCATAAAATTATATCCGCTTGGATTTGCTGGCCAATTTTGTATCTGGTTTCCTGGGCACTGGCAGACTGATATCCAGAAAAGGTTTCATCATTGTAAGGAAGCAGGGTCATGGCACTATAGGACAGACTGATCAGATTCACCAGCCGTTCAATCCCTTCCTTACTATGGATTATTCCGATTCTCTGATTATTCCGATTTTAGCATAGAAACCTTGATATTAACAGTCCCCCCATAAGAAAAAAACGGAATAATTCTAAATCCCCTGCCTAAGTGATTACTCCTTTGTTATGCTATTAAAATAAACCAATGTACTCTCGGAGTCTCTTTGTGCCTGATTTTGTGAGATGATTTTTTGTCAGATGTGCATAAATTTATGAAGCGTACGTGGAACGTACGTTGATTAAATTTATGCACATCTGACGGAAAATCATCCACAAAGGCAGGTGCAAGAGAGATTCCGAGAGTACATACCATAGCAAAGGAGGACATATCCATGTCACTATCAATTGATGAAGCCATCAAAAAGGTGCTTTCCTTTTTGAAAAGTATCCCTATGGCTCCTGCAACAGTAACGTACTACTCTTGCTGCTGTTCGCATGTCAGGGATTACTGTCAGCGCAATGCCCTACAGGAATTCTCATACAAAGATGCGGCTTCTTTCACAGCAGAACAGCTGAAATTGGCTGAAAATGGTAAATTCGGCAAAATCTATGCACTGATCATGCGGAAAGCCGCTTACTATGTGGCAGATTATTTCGAAACAGGTACGCTTGAATGGAAACGCAACAGGTATACAATAACGGAACTACCTGAAAATTACCAGCAGATTCTTGGTTCTTTTGAGGAGTCTATTTCCGGAAAACTTGCCGAAGGGTCAGTCTATAACATCATTCATGAAATCCGGAAATTTCTGAAGTATCTTGAGAAAGCAGGCTGCCTCACTATCCAGGATCTGTCAGCTGATATCCTGCGTGCATATGTGATCCAAGAGGCTCCTAAACACATGGGCAATTACGTAAACCTCACATGGCCTCTGAAAAAGTTCCTTGCTTATGTCAAAAAGAGCGGCGTTGCCCTCTCAGGAACATTCGATTTCCTTCTGGCAAACCCGGCACCTGTACATGAGAGGGTGCTTCCGGCATTTGATGATGATGAAACAAAGGCAATACTTGAAAGCATAGATACATCAACAAAACAGGGCAGGCGTGATTATGCGTTGGTAATGCTTGCGCTTGACACCGGCCTTAGATGGTCGGACATTGCCAAGATGCAGCTTTCCGACATTTTATGAGAGAAGCGGGAAATCCGGGTGAAACAGGAAAAGACGGACACTCCGCTTACACTTCCGTTGACGCTCCGGGCAGGGACTGCTGTAGCAGACTATATAATTAGAGGCCAGGCCGAAATGCAGCAGTCCATATGTTTTTCTCCGCCTCAGAAAACCTTACTCTCCTATGCTTTCATCTGCGTCTCCCACAAAAGACCTCATGGGACGTTACTTCAAGAAAAATGGTATAGAACACCATTTCGGTGATGGAAAGACATTTCATGGGCTCCGCAGGACTATGGGAACCAATCTCGTCAGGAACGGGACCCCGCTGGAAGAGGTGTCACAGATCTTGGGCCACCGCGATATAAATTCGTCCAGGCACTATATATCCCTCCATGATGAAATGCTGGCTGAATGCTGCATGGACATCAGCATGTTCGCTACAGAGAAGGAGGGGCTGCAATGAAAACAAAACAGAAAACATTTGTATTTGCAAGCCTTTTTGCCGATGACATCCAGGGGATGGTGGAATACAAAGCCGCGCTCGGACATAAATGCGAAAGCTATGCCTGGGCCCTGCAGACTTTTGACCGGTACTGCCTGTCCCATCATCCGGATTCCGGCACGCTCACCCAGGAGATCGCTTTTGGCTTCTGTCAGGCCGGGACAGATGGGAAAAACTGCGGATACCGCGCAGGCACAGTCCGGGAATTCGGCCGTTACCTCTCTGCCATAGGGAAAGAGGCATACATCCTTCCCATGAATTTCTTCCCGCAGAAAAAAGCAGACCTTCCCTATATCATGTCAGATAATGAGATCCGGTCATTTTTCGGGGCAGCAGACCGTTATCCCCATGCAGACAACAGCCCCCTGCTCGAATATACGGTTCCGGTAATCTTCAGGCTCCAGTTCGCTACGGGAATGAGGCCGCAGGAAGCAAGGACCCTGAAGCGGGCCGACTTTAATTTTTCGAAAAACACGATATATATAGATGAAGCAAAAGGCCATAGGGACCGCAGGATTGTGACCCTGCCGAATGTGATGGAGCTGTGCAGGAAATATGACGCCATAGCAGAATCCCTCCATCCTGGCAGGACATATTTCTTCCCGTCCCCTGACGGCAGCCCATACACGCATGGCTGGATGACGGAAAAATTCCACAAATGCTGGGAAAATGCCGGGAACAATACATCTTCCAAAAGCTGTACCCCCTATGATCTCAGACATAATTTCGCAACAAGGACGCTCATGCGCTGGGGGGAGGAAGGAAAGAACCTGAATGCATATGCGCCATACTTAAGCACCTACATGGGGCATGTCACTTTTAACAGCACCTTCTATTACATCCACCTTCTGCCAGAGAAGCTGGGTATCCAGAAGTTCATGGACATCCAGGGGATTATCCCGGAGGTGCCGCATGAAAACTGATGCCTCAAGGGTTCTGGTCCGCAAACATCTCAGGCCGTATTTTACCGTGTTTCTTCCAAAACAACGCGGCTGCAGTGACAACACCATACAGAGTATACATGACACATGGAACCTGTTCCTCCGTTACCTTTCTGATAACTTCTCGGAATCTTCAGCCCTTATTTCATAGGGCTTTCAGAACCTATTTTTCAAAAATCACCCACTTTTTTTCTCAAAAACACTTGACAAACCAGTCAAAAAATGCGGCGCTTCGCGCCCTTGATCAAAAAGTACTTTTTTGATTGGAGGCGATTTTTGATGTTACCTTGTAACCCTGGCGGTCATGCCGCCTTTCAGGATTCTTTCGTATCCCAGTTCCTTAAATTTTACCCGGATCCCTTTGCGCTTCCCAAAAGCACCTGGGATTATATCGTCCAGTTCTGGTTTCTCGATCTTTCCGAGACGGATTCTATTATGCAGGAATGTTACTCTGTTTTTGGCCCGGAACCAAGGATCCCCTCCTGCATGCTGCGCTCCTACCTGCTCGCTTTGAAACTGAAAGTTACTTCCATCACTGTCTGGTGCCGCATGCTTAAGGAATCTCCCCTTTATGCCATCCTCAGCGGGTTCTCTTTTGGCGATACCCCTGGTGTCGGGACTTTTTATGATTTCTTTTCCCGCGTCTGGCAGGATGACTCCAACAACCTTTCTCCGAAAGACCGGTTCCCTAAAATGAAGAAAACTCCCAAGGGAAAGAAGAAAGGTGATAAGACTCCCTGCGATTCTTCCAGCACTGCTTCAAAACTTCTTCCCCTGCTGGAACGCTGGCAGTTAAAGCCTGAGAATCCCTTTTTCCTCATTTTCCGGCTTTATCAGCAGCAGTTTCTGGACCAATCCATCCACAGGGGGCTGGTTAATCCCCGGCACCTGGCTCTTGCCGGTGACGGCACCCCTGTCCGTACTGCCGCACAGCAGCGCAAAAAGCGCATTTGCTATTGTAAGGACAAAGGCTGTTCTTCTTGTAACTGTAAACGCCATTATTCCCAGCCCGACTGTAACTGGGGATGGGACTCTCACCGGGAATGTTATTTCTTCGGATACCACCTCTACATGTATGTGGCTTCCGATTCCTTCAGCGATCTCCCTGTGTTTCCGATTTTAGAGCGGGCCTCCCGGCATGACATGCTTTCCTTCCTGCATTCCTTTTTCACTATGAAAGCGTATCTTCCGAAATTCCGCATTGAAAAGCTCCTTCTGGATTCCGCACACGACGCTTACCCTGTTTATGAATACTGCAGACGGGAACATATCACACCGTTTATCGACCTCAATCCCGGACATACCGGGCATTTTACCTATAAGGACGATTTTTCAATCGATGACGATGGTGTCCCTGTCTGTAAGTTGGGCTTACGTATGCATAAAGATGGGTATGAAGCTGCCAAACACCGGGCAAAATACCGGTGCCCAAAATCAAACCGGAAACGTGGCTGCTTTTGTGAACACCCTTGTTCACCGGCAAAATACGGCAGGACCGTACACATTTTTACCGATGATAATCCAAGGTTATTTAACATACCGCCAAGGGACTCTAAAGCATGGGAAAAGGAATATGACAGAAGGACTTCTGTGGAACGCTCCAACAAGCGCGAGAAAGAGGACTATAAATTAGAAGACGGCAGGCACCGCTCGACGAAGATGTGGTACTGCCGCCTCTACGGCATCATGATGTTACAGCATCTTGATGCCTGGGAAATGCCCTCTGCTGAGGCATTTCAAAAATCATTCTTAGGTTTAGCCGCCTAATAATGATATCTTAAGCGATTCCATAAGATTTTTCAAGGCATAGTATCCGCTATGTCCAATGTTTATGTCCATTTTTCTCAAATTTCTTTTCCTGCACGATATTCAGTTGTCAATTTTCAGTTAGAATCACATTCATTGAGATTCCGAGAAGTTATTTTCTTCTGATATACCATTCTTCCAAATTTAGATTGGAAAAATCTGTATACAAATAGCGGCAATTTATATATCTTCTTAAGAAGTATATCTTATCAACTACCCATCAATTAAAATTGTCCTGAAAAATCCGCTAAAACCGCCATTTATCCTTATCTTTCACAACAAAAGCCATTATTCTATCAACTACCCATCAACTAAAATTATGCCCAATACGGAATATACCGCCTTAGCTTAGGAGCGGCATTTTCGTCCGCTAATTTTATTAGTCCAGAGTCTACCGTATCTTTGATAATTCGTGATATTATCGCCTTATTTTTTGCCTCTACACCGAATCTCTCCCTTAACACAGCATTTGCCACCGAAATCTCATTTACATAATAATAACAAGTCGCCAGATAACAGGTACGAATTTTATCCTCTTTTGTCCATTCATTCAGATTCTCATACCAATATAATTTCGTCCTGGCAAAATCATCTCCCGTTTCAACCTTAGGAGCCGGTATTTTCAGAGCACTCATCCCCTCTTCCATGCGGTCAAATCCACTGCCCCGCTCCTCACAAATATGAATCATCCTCAAAAAAGAAGCCATGGCCTCATTTCTGGAATGTGGAGCCGTATCAATAATTCGATTCACATCCACCAACAGACATCCAGGATTGGATGCCTCTACCCTAGCATCGAAAATCTCCATCATTGGTCCGGCTCCACGCATTGTCAGGTCTTGATGAATAATCATATTTCCAAGCATCTCACGGACTGCCTTCTCCGGGAACATCCTGTGTATCTGGCGAAGTCCAATATGAATCTCTTCTTCCTGCGGAATGAGGGTATCTATATATCTGCAAATTTCATCAAAACAAAGCGCATATCCCCGCAAAAAGACCTGTTCACGAATCGCATTTGTCCTGCCTGTTCCTTTATACTGAATCACACGAACTGCTTTCCTTTTTAAATGAGAAAATTTGTTCAAGTCCTTCGCAAACAACAATACCCCCATATTAGTAATTGCATATTGTCCGTTATCCATCTCACGAATGAATTCCTCGTCCTTCATGTTATACATCATACTGCTTCGATTACTGGGCAACGGAAGTTTCATCAATGTATAATAGGCAGCACAGTCCAGCAATTGTGTTATTTCTTCTTCTGTTACATTCTCTATGGCAGTTCGCATCTCATATGGTGTTGTCTCAAATGATTGCCATAATGCCCGTTCTTTCTCCGGAAAATCCTTTAATTTTTTCTTATAAGAACCAATCCTGATATATTCCTCTCCCGCAAATGCCGTAGGTTTAACTGAAGCCATGGGAATCTCCAGAATAACTACCTTCTTATCCTTCACATCTACTTCAATAAACTGAATATTTAATCTGGGATTACTTAATCCTACAAGCCAGTTCTCCAATTCCTGATTACCCTTCTTCGCCGCCCTAGGGCAAAAATCCGTTCCTGAAACCTCATGCGTTGTATCATCAATCCCCCACAAGAGATATCCTTTCTCTCTTCGTTCCAAAGCGGCAGAATTACTTATGGCAGAAATATATTCTCCTATCATTTGGGGATCTGTATTATTGCTTTTGTATTCCAACCATTCTGTCTCTGCTGGCAGCCTTCTCAATCGTTCTATCAGGCTGACATAATAATCCTGCTGTCCTGTAATCATATATTTCACTCTCTCCTACTACTTTTTTGATAGTCCTATATTATCCAAAACTACTTCTGACCCTATCCTCAAAATAAGAAGGATATTCTTCTAAATAAACAAATATTTTATCTCTAATATCCTTGTTTTTTTTAACTATGTTTTTAATCTCTTTTACATTCCCAGCTAGATACCGTTCCTGAATGATTGATGCAATCTCACCCGCTATTACACGATCATTAAATCCCATCTCATAAATTACAATACTACATAAATCAGTTAAACCATATCTCATCTGCTTTGATAAGGCTTTAAACTTATTTACTAAATCAACATCATCACATTTATAATCCACATTCTCAATTATTGCTGCCAAAATTAGCGTACAGTCATAACCAAAAAATCCATCACATAAATCTATTATCTGTTTTAAAGATATCCCTGTATATCTCCTTCTTTTTAGAATTCTAATATCTTTAGATATTGCTGCATGACAAATATCTATATACGACTCTCCATGTATCCATTTTATTCCCAGTTCAATCAGCATATCCGGTTTATTGCAATTTTTTACTATTGTATTATTTGTTCGCAAAAGTATAGAAAAAATTGTTTTTAGCAATTCTTCCACTGTCCCGCAACCAATAATCTCCAGAATATGTTCATCAATCCATTGCTCTATTTCTATCTCCTTTCTTACCCCTAAAAGAGATTTGCTATATCGCTGCCTTTTATCTGGCGAATCTATCGCTTTTACAATAAATTCTCCAATCAAATCTACAATATGCAGTAATCTCTTTCTTTCATTTTCATCAGCAAGATAAAAAGCTAATGTTCCCTCAATAATATTATGAATATTTTCTTTTGACTCTTCATACGTTTTCTCCATAAGATAAAATAACAGAAAACTTTCAATTGCCTCTATATTATAGTTCATCCTATTAACGATTCTCTCAGCTTCTATATATGTTGTTTCTTGTTCCAATTTCAAACTTTCTAAAAACATTTGAATCTTTATAGGGAACTCTCCTGAAGGATAATATAGTTCAAATATCTCCATAATATTTTCCAAATAATTTTCCATTTCTTTATCAACACGCAACCAAGATAAAAATTCACTTAAACAAGGTTCCGCCTGATTGCTACTCAATAGTTTTTTGTAATTTATCCACTTCCAATTTTTATATGGATCTCTTCTCACCCTATACACATTCGTTTCAGAAAGAATAATATTCCCTTCTGTATAAATACCAGCCCTTCCGGATCTTCCTATTAAATTCTGAAAGTCCCTCACTTTAATCTGTTCTTTTCCTTGATAGATTGTGGGGATAATCAAATACCTAATTGGCAGATTTACCCCCTGTGCAAGGGTTGATGTACATACCAGAAATACAATCAGCCTTTTTTGCATGGCATATTCCACAGCACACCTGATTCCCATTGGTATTCCCCCATGGTGAACAAATGCACCTAATCCGGAAGCTAAATAATATTCATTATCCATTCCAAAATTTTTCTCAATAAGATTCCTGATTTTAGAGATTTCTTTTTTATCTGAATATTGGATTAAATTAGAAATATCATATCCTCTATTTTCTATATCCAAAATACGTTCTAAAACCTTATCCGCAGTATCCTTTCTGCCGCAAAATATAACAGCACCACCATTTATGCAAAGATTGATTCCTAATGCTAAAGCCACATCATTCTTATGCTCATTTTTCCCATTATTAATTTCTGGAAACAGTCTTTCTTTTCTCTCTTTTCCAAACTTCTTCAGCCCAGTCTGCGTAATAACTCTCGGTACAAAAAACTCTTCTTCCTCCATATTTTCATAATTCAAAAAATATAAATATATGTATACTGCTTGATTATTCCTATTAAATTTGGTATCCGCAATACTTATAGCTTTATCAGAAGTTTGTATTGCATTACCTGCAATAACCTCTCCACTCCCATCTGTGAGCCACTCATTAATCTCCCCAGCATTGGGAATTACAGCAGAAATCAATACTTTCTGTGTTTCATCTGTCAAATAGTGTTTTATTGTTGAAATAAGCAGTTCATATGTAATACCACGATTAGGATCATCAAATAGATGCCCCTCATCAAATATCACCACCCCCACATTTAACAAAAAATATATTCCCTGTCTAATGACATATAACAACTTTTCAGGGGTAACAATATACACTCTCTTTTCGTTTGAATTTCCTTGACTAAAAATATCTGCGAAATCCACTTGCAACACATCTGACAGTTCATTTATGTGGATACTTTCATCAAAAGAAAATACTTTTTCTAATTCCTCGGTTATTTCCCTGCATAACGAACGAAATGGGGCAACTACAATTGCAAAATTTGTCCTCTTGCTCAGAAAAGCTGATAAAATAATCAATGCAATTGATTTCGTTTTTCCTGAACTTGTTGGCATCTGTATTATAGCAGAATTTCCAGAATATACCCCCATCTCTCCCAGTTTTCTTTGACCCTGCCACAATTCTGTTATTAAAGTCCCTTTCCTTATAGCTTCTCTCCATAATTCAGGATCAATCTCTGTATAGTAAGGCATTAGCTCATAAGAAGAATGCTTTATCTTCAGATAAATCACTGCAATAAACGCATCCGCAAACAACAGTTCCCTGTCACTTCCCTCTGCATATATCATTTTTCTAAAATCAACCAATTTATCAAACCTTTGAAATACCCCTGTCTTCGCAAAGCAATTATATTCTTCGCATATCTCTGATAATATTTTATAGTTTCCTAAATAATCTATATGACTACATCCCTTTAGGATCTGTGTCAGAACTGAATCTACTCCATTAATCCCTAAATCAATGTTATCCCCAACCTGCAAAGCTAACACTCTGGAACTCCCATTGCGGTCACACAGATAGTATACAATTGAACCCAACAAAACGTAGTAATCCTTATCTCCTGAATATAATTGAGAATTTATAAATCCATCAAAAAACCTGGAAGCAAATTGTAAATTCTCCTGATAATTTGTGTGAGAAAAATCCACTCCTTTAAAGCTATCAATAATTCTATCCGAAAAATCTCCAATAATAGCAATCGCTGAAATAATCAATTGATTAACTTCTTTCTCTGTAGTTCCATGTAAACTTTCGGGAATATGATATTCATATAGCTTCGCTTTGGCGCGAACTTTTTTCAAATAGTACTTTGATGTATCCCCTATCAACATTTTGCTGCTCTCCTATACAACTCATCTATTAGTTTTTTCAGGTCTTGATTATGAATTACTATTAATTCAAGAGGCTTCTCTTTATGTTGTTCCGTTTTTGTATAAATCATTTCTTCGGCTATAAATTTACTGTTTGTCAATACGGCAGAGGCGCCATATTTAACTACATATGGCCTATCAGCATAATTTTGAAATCGTTCAATCAAAGATATCTTATCCTTTTCTCCCGCATCCTTAAGCCTCCGTTTAATTGCATTTAAAGACTCTGAATATCTGGTTATATCCTTGTTTGAATCATCAATGGCTTTTTGTAGTCTCTCATATCCTTTAATACGGCTTTTAGAATTTGCCAGCCCTTTAACTTCAATTACAAAGACTTCATCTTTTGGCGAAATATCCGGACCTGATTTAAACCCTATTACATCGCTTCCAGGTGAAGACATGTTCCGGTTTATTTTCCTGCAATATCTTGTTCTTGGCACATAATAATCACATATAAATTCAATATAATCCGCAAGCAGAAGCTCACAAAAATCCCCAACTCTGGCGGATGGTCCTGGCTTTATTTTTTTGTCAGGAAATACATCATTTTCTAGAAATTCTTCCCTTGTCTTTCCTGTACCATGCCTGTCAAAATCTAAATCATCCAGTGAACGGTAATTCTCCCTGAAATGCATCGCCCATTCATCCAGAATTTCGTCATTATCCTGTGAATCCAAACATAGAACTTTTATCTTATTTCCATCATTTGTATATAAATTCTCTTCTGTTTTATACCAATCCATATATTTCATATTTGGATTTCCTTCCCCATATTATACAAATACCAAATCTATGTAGCCCTCTCAAACAACAAATTTCTATAATTCTCTCTTTATCAACACATCCGTATACTATGCATATATTATATGGTATTAAAACTATTATATTGACTTTTTATCACTTTGTATAGAACTTTTTGCACTCAAAATAGTTTTTATCTGCCTCTGTCTTTCAAAAAAACAGGTTAACGAACTATCATAATCCGTTAGCCTGCTTTCTAAGCCTAAATCTTATATTTATGATACTATTTTTATGTGTGATTTTTAAATAACCCCCATCACTCCTCCAATCCAATAAATCACTCCCAACACCCAGCTGCTCAAAATCCCATAAAGTATCACCGGCCCAGCAATTGTGAATATTTTGCAGCCTATTCCAAAAATTTGTCCCTCCGAGTGTGTCAATATAGGCACAAAAAAATTTTATAGAAAAACGATAAAATCACAGATTTATTCAAATATTCCTATTAATTTTCAGACTTTAATTACAAAAATATTATATGCACATATAATATATATGTATGTAAACAATAATCTATTTATTTACTATTACTTCCCAAAAATGATTTTCCTAAAATTTTTCTTGAATCTCCCACACATTATTCTATAAAATCCCCAAACATCCAATGCTCCTCTTAACCAAAATTCTATTTGTCTCCATTGACCAACTCGACACATAGATACAAAGGCAAGATGATAAATTTTTTCTACCACCTTGCCTTTCTTATTACTCCAACACTTCCACCTGATACAACTCTGCTATCTTCTTTACTTTATCTGCCGGTTCTTTGGTTTTTGCCACAGTCTGTTGAATACTTTTCGTTTCCATCAATGTCCGATATATGAAAATTCCTTTTTCAATTCCTCTTTCCACACCTCTATCTTCAATCACCTGACTATACGAACACATATTCCTGACCTCCTCTCCAATTTCTTCTGATATCGTTAACTGATACTCCTCCTCCAGCTTTCTCAGCCGTTCTTCCGGTATCATGCTTCCTAAAAACAAGGTCTGAAGCATTCCCAAAGTTTTTTCTTCTGTCGGGCTATCTCCAAGTCTCAAAATAACCAGACTCATCATATCGTAATCTTTATTAGCCACCTCAGAAACGCCATAAACGTCTTCCTTTCTGAAAGAATATCGGGTAATACTCTGCTGCTCTCCCTTTGGAATATCATTTCCCATACAAAGCCAGATACTGTAGCACTTCTGCAAAATGCCATAGTCCGTATCCTCTGATATCTTCTGTATCTGAGAGGAAATCAAACGGGAAAGATAGTAAATACCTCTCTTCTCCAAAGGATATCCCGGCCGATAACGGTTCTGGGCTTCCATATCCACATACAAACAAATCTGTGCCGATGATTTCTGGGAACCTGGCAGTAATACCCTGAACTTTACATCAAAAAAGACCGTTGCTTCCCCTGATATACCGTCTTCCTGCTGCATTCCTTCTATATATTCCCGTTTCCCTGTCAGTCCCGGCGCCACCGGAACGGTCCCAAAAATTTCATTAGGTTCAATATATTGTTCCGCGATTTCCTCCAAACCGCACTCTGCGTACTCAGGAACCACACCTTTTAAAATGTACGCAAGAATTTCTTTGGAAGCCAATATTTTTTTACACGCTTTATCATTGTTAATTTTATCTTCTGCTGCCTTAATCGCCTGCGAAGTATAAGTGTCCTGGCGCATTTCATCCCTCCTCTGTCATTAAATCCTGCAGTCATACTCAAAAGTGCTCTACTGTGTGACATGACAGCATATCCATCCGGATTCCCTTCCAGGTTCCAGATAGTCTGCTATCCATTTAGGATATACCAATGGCCATTCATAAAATACCTCTGTACCATCAGTATAACATTTTTTAATTTTCCATGCAATATCCCAGTCAAATTCGCATATGTAGACTTGCACACTCCTATGCAATTCTACCTCCCGGCCCATCGCCCTAAACGATTGACCGGGAGATTGAAGCTCCTTTTCCAACATCCATCTATGCCCCTAACATTTCATACCCTGTCTCTCCCCGAAACATCCTCTCATACACATCCCGGCTTCTCATCACCAGTTCCATCCGCCCTTCCTCATAGACCACAATCCTTTCCACAATCTGCCCGACTACCCCAGGGTCATATGTCGGCAGGTCCAGAACCGTCCGCAGCTCCTCCTGAACCTGGGTTTCCTCCTGCTGCCGCTTCTCTTCCGCCAAAATCTGTACCTCCAGCTCCCCGATCCGAATCTCCAGCTGCCCAAGCCTCTCCTCATGCTGCTCCCTCTTTTTCATAAATTCCTCTTTGGTCAATCCTCCCTCCCGATAATGTTCATACAGATACCTCTTTTCCAGTTTTCCTTTCTCAAACTGCTTCGCCAGAGAATTCACCTGCTTTTTCAGCATATTCAGATCAGAAACCACTTTCTTCCGTTCCACCACAGCACGTTCTGCCGCCGCCAGCCCTAAGATTCTCAATGTATCCACAACCTTCCTCTGTATCTTTTCCAAATCCGCATGAATCCGGCTGCAATCCGTATCCTCCAGATACTTTGCCTTCTGGCAGTACAGATAGGTTTCCCTGCCTGACGACTTCAGCAGTTTCCTCCCGCAAAAACCGCATACAAAAAGATTGCCAGAAACCTTCCAGTTGGTATTGCGGTTGAATGCCTTGGCACGGGCCGACAGAGCTCCATTGGCCTCTTCAAATAATTCCCTGGAAATAATAGCCTCATGGGTATTGTCCACCACGATCCAGTCACTTTTCTTATTATTGACCATAATGTTTTTTCCCACAAATGCACTGCTTCTCACATTAGAAATCATCTTCCCGGTATAACGCTCATCCCGTAAAATCTTCCGCACCGAAGCCTGCATCCACAGCGCTTTTTCCTCCGCCAAAGGCTTACTGTAGCCGATTCCCCTGGATTTCTTCAGTTCCACCGGACTGGGAACCCCCTCTTCATTCAACACCTTTGCAATGGCCATGGTTGACACTCCATCCGCCGACATACGAAAAATCCGTTCAATAACCGGCCGAGCCTCCTCATCCACAACCAAATGGTGCCGGTTAAGGGAATCCTTCAGATATCCATAAAAAGGGTGTCCTCCCATATACTCCCCCCTTCTCTCCCTGGTTTTTCTGGCAGACTTCACTTTCATAGATATATCACGGCTGTACATTCCATTGATAAGATTGCGGAACGCAAGCTCCATTCCCCCTGTAGTTCCTACATAATCATTACTATCAAACCCGTCATTCACAGAGATAAAACGAATATCAAATACCGGGAGAATCAATTCCAGATAACTACTCACATCCAGATACTCCCTGCCAAACCGAGATAAATCCTTGACAACAATACAGTCAATCTGCTTCAGCTTCACCTGCACCATCATCTCTTGAAATCCAGGACGTTCAAAATTCGTTCCCGTATAGCCATCATCACAAAATTCTACCACCCGACAGCCCGTTAAGTCTTCCCTCGACTGAATAAACTCCGAAAGAAGCATTCTCTGATTGACCACACTATTGCTTTCCACCTTAGAGCCGCCAGTCAAATCCCCATCCTCCACAGACAGCCGGATATATGTGGCAATCACCTTACACCGCACGCTTTACTCCCTCCCTTTTTCTCACTGCCGCCTCATAAAAAATAAATTCCAGCTCATCCCTGTGATTCAGCAGAATCTCCACTCTCCCGTCATTAAACACCACGATCTTTTCCACAAACCGCTCCACCATATCCCTGGTCAACTCATCCTGGTTTCGGTATTCCCTTAAAAGCTGTTCCCATTTCTCGCTCCCCTGATAATCAGCCGAATATTTCTTTGCCTCCTTATCCAGTTCTCCAAGATAAATATTCAAGTCATCCGATTTTTTTCCGTAATCCTGGCCAATGGCAATATAATCCTCCTCACTGATCAGACCATCCGCATAATCCTGATACAATGCCGCCTTCCGCTCCGTAAAATGTGTAATCTGCTGCCTGGTTTTCCGAATCTGCTCCTGATAAATCTCATACTTTCCTTTTCCCCCAGGCTGCCTGTTCAAACTACAGATCAGCTCCTTTGCCTCCACATACAGCTCCATCTGCTTTTTAATCACCGTCAAGACCATATGTTCCAGATACTCCCTCTTTATAGCTTTTTTCGGGCAATAGCCGGAATTGTAATTCTCATGCATGGGACAAATGTACCAGAACTGCTTCTTTCCATGGCTTTCCCTCTGCCTTAAAGCCATAGACTTTCCACACTCCCCACAGCGGAGTTTCCCCCTGAATATGTTGTTCTGATTATGTTTAGACTGATACCTCCCCACATTGGCCTTGTTCTTAGTCAAAATTTCCTGTACCTGATGAAACACTTCCTCCTCAATAATCGGCTCATGAACCCCTTTTATGGTTTTCCATTCCTCCTTCGGTATCCTTACACTCTTATTTCCTCCCTTATGAAAATGAGATTCATACTTTCCGTTCTGAATCCATCCAAGATAAATGGGGTCGGACAACAATTTTCTCGTGGTAGAAAAAAACCAGACAGAGTTCCTAAATTTCTCATTCTTTACCAGCCCCTTTTCAAACTTATAGCGGCCAGGAGAGGGAATCCCTCTCTCATTTAGCAGCAACGTGAGGGCATGTATCGTATAACCATCCAAAATTTTTTGAAAAATCTCCTTCACCACAGGAGCCGTATCCGGGTCAACAACCAAAGCGTACTTATCCGAAGGATTTCGCATATACCCATAGGGCGGCTGGCTTCCCACAAACTTCCCCTGATCCTGAAGCGTTTTCATGGTGCTGCAAATCTTTCTGGATATATCCCTGGCATACATTTCATTCGCCATATTTTTCAACTGCGCCCCTATATCAATAGGGCGATCCAAAGTGTCAATTCTGTCGTTAATAGCAATAAACCGGATTCCAAAAAACGGAAATACCTTTTCCAAATATTCCCCACTCTCCAGATAATTTCTGCCCAGCCTGGAAAGATCCTTTACCATAATGCAGTTAATCTTCCTATCCCTTACATCCCTCATCATTCTGGAAAATTCCGGCCGAATAAAAGTCGTCCCCGAAATATCATCATCACAGTAAATGTCGTATATCTGAAGTTCCGGCATCTGTGACGCAAAATCCTTTAACATCTGTATCTGGTTCCCTATGGAATCCGCCTCCATCTTTCGTTCATTCTCCACAGAAATACGCACATAAATGGCTGTCTGAAAAATCTTTCCCTGAGATACGAAAGGCTTATCCCCTGAAACCACGCTGTTTTTTCTGCTTTTTCTCGCCATTTAGATGACCTCCTTTATCTCTCCCGCATCATACAATTCCTTAATATAGCCAGCAAGCTGTTCGTAATCCTGAAAATGGCAAAATTCCACTACCACCTTTTTCTCTTCATAAATGCGAACCTTCTCAATCAACTCCACAACCGCTGTCCTGGTAAGAGTCTTTAAATTCCGGTATTTCATGAAATCCTGTATCCACAACTGCTCCTCTGTCGTGTTGTGAAGCAGTCTGTCCATTTCCTTCTTAATCTGAAGCAGCGACTTCTGTGCTGCCCCTATTCGTTCTTCATACTGCTGATTGATCTCCAGATAATCGTTTTTCGATACGATCTCCTCTTTCATATCCTCATACAACAGTATTTTCAGATTCCGGTAACGGTCTATTTCTCCTTCCACCTGCTTTAACCGTTCCTCCGCTTTTTTCAGATGAATCTGCCGAAATGGAAGATTTCCCAACTCATTTAAAATCACATTCATGTCCACAACAGACTGAATATGTTTCTGTAAAATTGCCAAAACCGTTCTTTCCAGCTGATCCGCAGGCATTCGATGACTGCTGCAGATATGTTTCTCTTTATATTCCTTGCACATATAATAGAAATACATCTTATTTCTGCAAACAGAACTCTTTTTAACCATGGGACTGCCGCAGTCTCCACATTCCATCATCCCAGCTAAAGGAAACACATATTCCTCCTTTGGCGATGTCCGTGTATCCATCAAAAGCAATCTCCCGACAAGCTCAAAGCTTTTTCGGGAAATCAACGGCTCATGGCTTTCCTCCACAACCGAACAGTCTTCCCTGGCATTCACTTTTAATGTTTTTAATTTATAGTTTGGGGTCGTCCGCACTCCCTGAACAAGATTTCCCGCATAAATCTCATTGGTCAAAATGCGCCTTACTGTAACGGCTGTCCACATGGAATTTGATTTCATTTTGAAACCTGATTTATAATTTAGTCCCTGGCTGCGTTTATATTCCGCCGGTGACAAAACCCCTGTTTCATTTAACTTATTTGCGATTCCATTTGGATTCATACCAGCCAATTTCCATTTAAAAATATCTTGCACGATAGAAGCGGGATATTCATCAATGACCAGGCGATTATGATCCTTTTCTGAACGCATGTATCCATAAGGCGCAAATGCCCCTGTATACTCCCCATTCCGCCGCTTCACCTTCAAACTACTTCGTGTCTTAATAGAAATATCCCGGCAGTAATTGTCATTAAAAAGGTTCCGCACAGTGATTCCGAACTCATCTGCCGTATCCTTTGTAATGGTATCAATCCCGTCATTGACCGCAATAAGCCGCACTCCATAAAACGGAAAAAGACGATCAATATACTTTCCGGCGTCAATATACTCTCTGCCGAATCGGGAAAGGTCCTTTACAACCACGCAATTAACCAGACCTGCCTTAATATCATCCATCATAAGCTGAAAGGCAGGCCGGTCATAATTGGTCCCGGTATATCCATCGTCAATCCGAACGGAAACTATCTTTATATCTGATTTGTTTTTGAGAAAATCAAAAATTAATTCTTTCTGATTTGAAATGCTGTTGCTTTCGGTTTTCCTTCTACGAGTCATGTCCTCATCTTCTTTGGAAAGCCGAACATAAACCGCTGCATGATATTCTGAAATAACCTGATCTGTACTTCGCATACGTTCACTCCTTTGCTATTCTGTCGTAACATCAGCAAAAAATCAGAGTGAATATGCTGTTTTAGCCCAAATACAGTATAGCATATCTTTCTCTGTAATTCCACTAAAACTTGATGTTTCCAGATTTCACCACTTTGGGCTTTGCTCCCGTAACGGTACTGGCCCAAGGCTAATCAGCGGAGTGATTAGCCTTGGTGTAAACAGTAACCTGGGCTGCCACTTAGCAGGCAAGAGACCATCATAGCTAAAAATCATCATCTACAGATTCATCAGCATATCTTCAAGATTTTGCTGGAATGTCGGTCCATTTTCTTTATATACCACTTTCACCGCCACATCTCCAACCCGGAAGCAGTAGGGATTTCCAATCTGCTGTATAAAAGACACCATCCGTTCCTGGACAGGCCGACTTTCATCAATCACTACAGAATTCAAGTCAACCAGCTGATTCTTGTCTACAGTCCGGATATCAATATCTTTCATCTTCCGCAATTCCTCAGCACTAATGATACTTGTTTCCATAATCTCATCTCCAATCTGTTAATTTGAATTATTTCCCAGGTCACTTAGTTTTATTCTCCAAAGCAAATCCCTGTGCCGTATTTCCCCGTCCCCCGGCACTGGAGTTGTCCTGCCCGTTTGCAAAACGGCTTAAACCAGACCGGATTTTTCCATCACGGCCTCGCCTCCCCTCCTTCGGTGAGGGGCAGTCCCCACAAGTCTCCGGCAGATTCCTGTCTTCGCACAGCTTTGAAGGCAAATCCAGCAAAATGTGCTGTTAACACACTTTACCGGATACTTGCCAAAGCCATCAGACCCTTGCCAGGGCCTATTTTGAGTGGATCTTCATCGCGGCAATCTAATCTTGCCATAGCGTATCCCCCGCATGCTCAGAATCTGCCTGCGTTACAAGACAACTGAACCTATTCTGCTGTCAAAGTGCATTGGCCTTTATAGCCTTTCATAAAATAAATAGGATTCTTATAAGACTTTTTTGGAATATTTCTCAGATAATTTCAGATTCATTTATGATCAGAGGGTAATTTTCCTATTGAAAAGCTGCCATCCCGCTCATACATTCTACAAAAATTCAAACAGACTCATCTGCCGCGGCTTATTCCGCTCCTCCTCCACATACTTCTGGTGGCGCTTTTCCAAAGCCTTTATTTTCTCCTGGCCGAACCACTTTAAGGCATGGTAATAATCCAGAGAAAACGGCTCCAGGCTGTCCCAGCCATTTTTCACAATCCTCTGCTCCAGCCTTTTCTCCCGCTTTTCTTTTTGCTCTGCGCGGTTCTGCCTTTTCAGTTCTTTGTTCCGCTTCTCCTGGTCCGAAGCGTGGACAATGGTAATCCCCTCACGGATATCCTGCAAATCCTGAAGCAGATCACGGCTTTCCCTGTGTTCAGCCCGAATGTTTAGCACCTCCACGTTCCAACCGTAAATGAAAATCTCACTGTGATATTTCATCTGCTCATGACGGATGATATAGTTCTTCCCATACCGCACAATATTCTCGCAGATTGTTATGGATTTTCCTGTTTCCAGAAGCCGACACCCCTTCTGGATACTGACTTCCTTCTGTCCGTCAAACAGAGTCCCGTCACGGCGAATTCTTGTGATTTTCACGTCATAAAATACATTTCCTTTCTTCTTAGAGATCGGCATATGTATTAAATCACAGGTTTTTCCTACATTTAAACACCTTCTGGCACATTCCACCGGGTCATACCTCTGCTCCCATTGTTCCGTCCATTCATTATAGCTGGCCTGCCAGTAGCAGACATGATTTTTCTTCTGTCTTTTTAACTCCTCATATTTTTCCTGGATTCTTTTATGACGTTCATCCCAGACCCGGTCCTTACTGTATTTATATTCATAGGGGACATCCACCTCATGACAGTCGCACTGGCTGATTTTGCAAATACCGCCTCCCTCAGTATGATCCAACAAAGGACTGCGGAGTGTACAGTGTTCCTTTTTATACGGACAGGAAACCACAGGATTATTATTTTCCGGCTTCCAGTCAATCCCCATATAAGACATAGATCCGTTTGAGAAATCCGACCCCCGGCATAAAAGCCCGCAGCCAGTAGAATAAACTTTCTGGTTCCGATACCAGTTTTCATATTGGAACCCTCCCATAGTGTCAAATAGTTTCCTATCACAAACCGGGTTTGGCATTCTGGCATAGGCAGGATAGTTCTCAAAGGTATAGCCCTGTTCAAAGAGCTTCTTTGTAAATCGGTTGTATTCTCTCATAGCAGGCACCTACAATCCCAGACAGGGCCGCATGCCAAACACATTTTCCATGCGTCTTCGCAAGTCCTCCGGCTCCATGTCATACTCCTTTGCGATACAGTTCTCACAGCAGGGATATTTGTAAGCCAGTACCTTTGATATCCGCTTATCCCAGGTATTAATCTGCCTGCCGCAGCTATTGCAGTATTCGTCAAGCCATTTTCCCTTTGGCTCCATAGGTTCCTCCTCCTTTTCCCAATATTCCACCTGTTGAGATATCACAAAAGGCCGCAGTTTCCCACGGCCTTTCTTCACAGTATCTCTATTCTTTCTTAATTTTTGAGGAAAAACAAAGAACCCCTACTTAATTTTTTCCCGGCATGCCAAGCCCAGCGGCAATCAGATTCACCGCCAGCCGGAAGCCATGCTGAAACATTCGGCAGCTCTCCGATGAAGTATATCCTGTCATCTTACAGCTGCACTGTTCAAACAGCTTCCACTGCTCCTCATTCAGTTCCTTTCTTAATTCCTCCTGAAGGATTGTGATCTCTTTCAGCTTCTCATTGTCAAAGCCTTCCATGGAACTTACCCCAATGCCTATATTTCCGTAATAAAGCTCTCTTAAGAAATCATCTCCTACTTTTGCTGACAGCGCCACCGGCGTCTGTCTCCGGTTCAAAGCCTCTGTCATACCTTCCAGCGCCCGAATCAATAACGGAAGCTGGCCCTCAAAAAAATTCTTTCCTGCATTTGTCTGATAAAATTCCATGACGCCTCTCCTCTCTCTTCCTTTTTGCTCATCTGCTTTGCAATCCATGATGTTTTCATATCCTCTGAGAAAATCAGGCGGCCGGAGACAGAACCATTTCCTCTTTCTGCTCTGCCTCCTGGTCCCCATCCTTTATGCGCTCCTCACTCTCATCGGACGGTTCAAAGTTTCTGTCTTTCACCTTGGCACTTCTCACCGCTTCCATCAGGTCTCTCTCCAGCACATCCGCCAGCAGCTGTCCCTGCAAATGCCCATGCCAGATTTTGGCCTTTTCCTCCCGCAGCTTCTTAAATTCCTCTGCTCGGAGCCTGGAGCTTTCCTCTGCAAGCCTGTAGTCCTCCAGGGTAAGCCGTTTCTGGATCTCCTCCTGCCATTTCCTCAAAAATTCCACAGCGTCCTCCAGGTCCTTATTCTGCCTGTCTCCCACTGTCCGTTTCTGCCGGATTGTTCCGTCCGGCTCCACTTCCAGGGTATAGTAGGGCTTGTCCGGTTCCTCTGCCTTCCGAAGAAACAGGATGTAGGACTCCCGATTCTGAATCCGTTCATAGTAGATATCGCTGGAATTGGCGCAGTGCCCTAAAGCCTGCCCTTCATATAAGATGTCCTCCACCTTCTCCGGCGCCACAATGCAGTATTTCTTATCTGCAAATTCAAACTTTTCTTTCATGGACTGGCATAGTTTGTCAACATCCGGATACTTTCCTGTCACTTCCGCCGCACGCATGGCAATCTCTTTATTCCCGCACAGCGCCACAGCCTCATCATGGCTCTCCAACAGGTTTCTGGGTTTGAAAAACAGCTCCCTGGTAATGTCCCGTTTCAGTCTTACGGACATGGAAAGATAGTCCCTCCAGGTGGAAAGAAGCTCCTTTGGCGGCCGGCCGGACAGTTTATGTTGTTTTTCCAGGAAATTCTTAATCCGTATCACGCTCATTTGACCCAATATAAAATCCAGGTCATTGGCTTCTATGCTGTGGCTGGAAAAATAGTCGATCACCAAATCCGGGATCTCTTTTCCCTGGCCTTTCTCTAAGATCAGCCATCTCAGATACCGGCTCCCTCCGTTATGCTCCCTCAGCCGCTTCAGCCGGTGCCGGTCTATGCCAATGGATTTCGCAAAATCCGAAGACTCCTTAATCTCCAGGTCTGCCTTTCCATCATAAACCTCCCCGGACAGCCGGAACAGGCCGCATTTTACCAGCCGCTCCAGATAGGGCTTTTTCCTTAACTGATAAAAATACTGCTCCGGATCGACCTGTTCGTTCTGCTGGGTAAACTGGAGCAGTCCCGTCCGTTCAAGCCCCCTGCATTCCGGGTCCGACAGGGAAATGCCGTATAACCGTCCCTCATATTTTTCTTTAAAATAATGCCAGTAAAAACCGGAACGGTTATAGCTCTGACTGTTGGCTTCCATCCACCGGAAATCTCTTTTTTTGTATAACCCATAGCAGAAGGTTCTGGATGTCAGGCCGTCTCCATAGATGACCCTCCGTTCCTCCCTGCAGGTATATTCCGGGGTTTCGTATTCTCCCTTCCTATAATAACGCCATGCAGAAAACCTCCGCGCCACCATTCCGTCTTTACAGTCCTGGAGCAGATAGACGTACCACTTATCCGTCCAGAATCTTCCGGCCCGCCCTCTGGCTTTGAACTGGATCTTTCTGCCGCAGGCCGGACACACACCTTCTTTATTGTGCCTGGGCTTTTCAATGGGGACTTCCTTTTCACACCAGCTGCAGTAGCCCTTCTGGTTCTTTTTCCGGGAATAATCGTAAAAGATGTAATTCTGCTCAATCCCCTCCTTATCGACCCATCGGTCCCAGTCCGCTGGCAGTTTAGGAACCTGAGCCAGATACTGGTCCCAGGCGTCTGTCTCCTTTTTGTGCCTTTTCACAAGCTGCTCTTCCCTTATCTTTCTCTGATATTCCAAAAGCCCGTCATAGCCGTCTTCTGAAACACCCAGATAATTTTGCAGGGTCTTGTTATCTTTGGGACTGATATATTTTTGTGTCCACCAGAATGCCCGCGGCCACTCCAGAGAATCCACCTTTGCCTCTCTCCATTTCCCCAAAGCAGAGTCCCAGGTCACAAAATTTCCGGACTCTCTGTCTACAAATACCTGATATGCCGGCTTATGGCTGCCTATGCGCAGGTCCCTTGTAAAAAACAGTGACGCTTTTAAGATTCCCTTCTCCACCTGGCACCTCATAAAAAGGCTTAGGCCGAAGGATTCCTGGTTGTCATATTCATGCTTCTTTGGCACTTCCTTTTTTGCCATCTCAATCATCTGCTTTGTTGCGTACAGGATTTTCAATTTCTTTAACTGTGATTTTTTCATGCTGGAACAGCCGCTCCTTTCCCCATGCTTTTCGCTGGATTTCCGTGGAGGTTATACCATGTATCCGGCAAAATCTCCTTGCCGTCAACGATATAAAGCCCCATTTCCATTCCCTCTCTGCTTCCTCTTTTTTCCTTAACCATTCCAAGAACATCCCCCAGTTTCCCGCAGGCTCTTGGCATTTTTCCTCTGACGATCACAAAGCCGTCCTTCCCTTCCCCGCTTTCTATGCACACCCGCCTGTTATTCTCCCGAAGGGGATGATTCCAGATGTAGTTCAGGCTGTGAGCCACAAATTCCTCCCGGTTCAGCCGCTTCACCAGCCGAAGCCTGGTACAGGAGATCCTGCTGCCATTTCGATCATCATTGATGTCCCCGGCTGCTGCCACCAGATAGTAGACGGATTTCTCCATATGGGGGTAATACGCCAGACAGTCCAGAGGATTCTCCGCACAGTGGAAACCGTTCTGGCCGCAGTTGGCCTTAGGCTCCTCATTCCAGCGGTCAAGGACGTACTGGAAACGGTTTCCCCCTGATGTACAGGATAAATCCGGGTTAAATCCTTTGTAGGCAAGTATCATTTCTCGATTCTCCTTTATTCCTTTCTTTTCATTTTTCATACAAGGTTTCATTTTCCACCAGCTGTTATCTGAAATAATTATGCTCTATTTTCTTTATGCCGCCGGTCCCATGTTAAACATGGAGACCTGCCCTTCAATCTGCCCTTTCTCTGAAGTGTTCGGCTCTGTCTCCGGCAAATCCTCTGCCTGGATATTCTCCGATAGCCTATCCTCGGTTTCCTTTTTTTCTGCCAGACTTTTCTCCGAATCTGCCGCGCTGCCACTGGCTCCGGATTTTACAGACGTCCCTGCCTCCAAACTCTTTTTTGATGTTCTTGATGTCTTAGAGGCTTTGGAAGTTTTGGAAGTCTTCTTTTTCGATGTCCCCCTGCCCGTTGCCTTGTTTTCCTTTGGCTTATTCCGGTCCAGGAACTCCTTTTCTGCCTTTTTCCACTTTTTGTCCAGGGCAGCTTTGTCGTCCAGAGTATAATAGTTCTTTGCCCACTGAAATACCTGGTCTGATACTACAGCCACCGCCGTGTTCCTTCTGGCCTCTTTCTGGTTTTCATCCAGCAGTCCGTAAGCCTGCTCCATCACATATTCGATACACCGCTGCAGCGTCTTATGGGCCTGAAGCACGGATTCCTGAAATTCCGGTTCAACGCAGCACCGGAGCAGATAACCGCAGATTACGTTTCCAAAAAGAGGATCGTTCAGCATAAGCATTTCATCCATCAGTTTGGCCCTGGCTGTGTCATAGGTCTTCTGGGTCTCTCCCGCGTCTACAAGAAAATACCGCTTTCCCAGAAAGAATGCCTCAAAATCCTCATCGATTACCTGGTTTTTTCCTGCCAGTTCCTTTAGCTTCCCCCTCATTCCCAGCCGCCGCAGCTCTGCTGCCATGCGGTTGACTTCATGGATGTTCTCCATTTTTTCAAAAATACGTTTGGCCATGTTCATTCTCCCTACTGTTTATAGAATTTTGCCCCTGATGATTCTCTGCCTTCACCACTCACAAATGCCTGCTGCTAAGTCAAACGCCTGTCTGGCACAGCAGGCTTTCGCCGGGGAGGCAAAGGCCAAAAAGGCCGGGAATGTGATCTTTTCCCAGCCTTTTTGCAGATCAGGCCGCAAGGCTGCCTTCCTGCTGCCCGTCCTCCCCATATTCCATTTTCGTCAAGGGCATTTCTCCGTCTGCCTCCTGAATAAACTCCATTCCTTCCTGTCCAGGCTCCTGTTCATAGGGTTCTTCTGTTTCCTGAAGCCCTGGCTCCTGTACTCCGTTTTCTGCTAAACCGTCCTGGTTTTCAAGCCCCTGTCTCTCCTTGTCCTCCCGTTCCAGCAGTTCCAGCAGCGCCAGGATAATTCCCCGGCACCAGGGATTCTGCCACTTCTGGTCAAAGTCCCGGATGTCCTTCACAATCCTCTCCCAGACTTCATCCGTGTAGCCTCCCCCTGCGTACTGCTTAAAAAAGGCGTAACACTCTTTCATCACCTGGTTGTAGGGAACCTTTACCGCCTCATCCAGCCTGCCGATAAATGCCATGAGCAGCGGTTCGTCCTGATACACGTCAATCAACGGCTCCAGTCCCAGAGGCTGGGTCCCGTTTAAAAATACAAACATGTCATTGAACAGGTTCTTTACCAACATCTGATCATCCATTCCTGTCTCCTTCCCATACCGTCTTTCATTTTTAGCTGCCAATGCTTACGCGCCCTCCAAAGCTTTTCCCCCGTCAGGACGCCTTCTCCTCAAACAGCGCAAACTGTCCGGACATTTCTTTTTTGCCTTTCCTGCCCGTTCTTCTGGGCGCCTTATGTTCCTTCTGCAAAACAGCTCTCCTATATTTTTCCAGTTCTGCCAGAAGCCCTGCCTGCTGTACCTCCTGCTTCATAAGAAGAAACTGATTCTGGCTGACCGCCTCCTCCAAAACCTTCACATGGTCAAGAAATACCGCCGCTCTCTCGTCCTCCTTCCGTTTCTCACTCTGCTCCTTCACATAGGTTTCCAGCCAGAGATAATCCGGGGAGTTTCTGTAGCGGTGTAAAGCCCTCTCTGCACTCTTTGCCAAACCATCCATATCCGCTATGTAATCTTCCGAAATCTCCGGCGGCAGCGGGGAATAATAGCTTTCCGGATACTGGGACTCTTCAAGCGTCTCCTCAATCCGTTCCATAAGCCCCTTTATGGCAAGGCGGAGGCGGTTTAAATACACCCCATCCGTCTCCTTTGCCTCCGGACAGCCCCTGATGTGCCACTCATTCCAGCGGTCAAACAGCCCCTGAAGGTTTGCGTCCAGCTCTTTCTCCAGTTTTTGTGCCTCTTTCTCCGTCTTCCTCTCAGACTGTCCCTGCCACAACCTGCAGGACAGTGTCTCCAAATCCTCATCGCCAGCCAAAAAACCACAGACAAATCCACTGCTCTGGCTGCTGCACCCATAGCGGTACCGCCCTTTCAGACGGCCTTCCATCACCTCTTTCCTTTCTTTCTCCAGATTCCTGCAGCTCCTGCATGAATGTTTCTCCAAAAAGATCAGTGCCTCCTTCCTATGCCGCTGTTCCGGCGTCATCTCCAAATTCTAATTTTATCTGCCCTTCCACCTGCTTCTCCCTTTTTCCATTTCCGTACATCCACCACCGGAACACGCTCTCCCCGTCCTTCCAGCTGCCCTTGGGTTTGCCCGAAGCCCCGCGTGCCTCCACCATCCGGTCAAAGGCACGGATATAGGCCCTGGCATACTGGGGATAACGGGCAAATTCCCGTTCCCGGTTTTTCGTTCCTGCAAGGGGACAGCCCAGACAGCCAAGCCTTTTAAATCCCTGGTCATACAGGACACAGTAAGGGAGACCATAGGTACGGATAAACCGCCACACTTCCTCTTCCGTCCAGTCAATGATAGGATTCAGCACACGTTTTCCCTTCAAGGCGCAGGTTTCCACCTGGCGGCGGGATTCTTGATTATCACAGTTTAGGTAAATGGGATCTTTAGAAGTCAGAATTTCCAGATTGGTTCGTTTTTGTCGTTTCCTGCTTTCCTGCCAGCGGACTCCGGTTACGGTAAACGCTCCCTCGCCTCCATGTTCCTTCAATGCCTCGCAACAGTAGCGGGCTCTCCTCAAAGGAGGGATCTGTTTTTTTACGATCAGCTCCCACATGGTAAGCTCCGGCTTTTCCACCTGTACCTCCGGGTAGTCCTTTCGGATAAACCGGACTAATTCCGGCGGGTCCACGGTTGTCAAATGGTAGTGGGCCGTGAATCTTACCCCAGCCATCTTTGCCAGCCCGTAAATCGCCACGCTGTCCTTTCCTCCGCTGAATGCCAGGTAATATCCCTCCGGCCGGTATCCCAGCGCTGCCTTCTCAAACATCTGGAAGAAACTTATGGCCCTGGCAATCTTTTTTGGCAGTTCGTCTATAAATGTATATTGTTCCATTCTCTCCCGTCCTTTGCATAATTGTCTGCTCTTGACGGAAAAGCCATTCTTTGCCCGGTGTGTCTTTTTACGCCCCTTACCGTTCTTTTTCAAGGCCAAAGCTCACAGCAGCCCTGCCTCTAAGGGACAACCCGGAGTTTTCTCCAGGAAATGAGGGAATGAAACGGTTCTAAATCTCAAATCGGATATTCGCAAAAGCCATTGGTTTCATCTCCAGAATGGTCACGTTGGAAATTATCCGGTATGGACGTTTTGCGTTATGACTGCTTACCCAGTCTCTTAGCTTCATTTCAATTTCTATGCCTGCCTCCTCGTGATCCGGGTTCATCAGCGTGTATTTCTTTGCCGTCCTCCCGTTTCCCCTTATGGTGGTGTAGGAATAGGAAATCTCATAGAGCGTGGCCCGAACGCCTCCAGAGAGGAACTGGGACGGGTGGAGTCTTTTGATGAACTCCCGGTACTCTTCTGTAGCCGGCAGCATGCCTCCCACTCCAATCTCCTGAAAACAGGCTAAATCCGCATATTTATGAACATGCATGACTGCTCCTTTCCTTATGGGTTACGCCATCACAATCTGGTCATTTTGGCAGTCATAGCGGTAAATGTGGTCGGAAAGCACCTTAGCCGGCTCCAATACCGACTGGTTGATACCCCGAACCATTTCCGTCAGATCACTCAGCCTGTTCTCATCACTGAGGGACATGATAAGGACCTCATCCACACTGCTTGGAAGAATCACTAAATTTTTTCCGCATGTTGCGGCACATTCCTTTAACACTCCGGGATATAACAAAACAGAAGCCCCATTTCTGATCAGACGATTCGTCAGGCAGTACAGAGTATTATCCTTCATGTTCTCCACAGGCGGCAGAATGTTTAAGAGCTCCGGTGTGATTTCTCCATCTATTACTAATAAGGACACAGCAGTCTCGTCCATCTCGACAAACCTGGCCGGCATTTTTTCAGGAGCATTCCTTAATGCCTGCTGGTATAACTCCTGCGCTGTCACCTTCCATGTCTCCCTTAGATATTCATTGACCGTAACCCCCATCTCCATTCCATCCTTTTCTTCCAACCTCACATAAAAGATAATGGAAAGGTCAAGGAAGGGAATATGGGGCGTATTGAGGAGCAGCTCCTGGTTCAAACCGGTATTGACCAGCTTAAACAGGAGTTTTTCTTTACAGAAGTCATAATCCATAACCTGTCTTGCCAGCATTTCCCCATAGTTTTCCACATAATCGGAAAAAAAGCACAGCCTTACAATTTCGTCAGCTATCTTCTCCAACAGATCTTCCGATTCCTTATCTGTCATCTGGTCATAATATCCATTTAACAGCGCTGCCGGGGCAGTGTTGCTGTCGCTGTCCGTTTTTACAGTCAGCCTGATATTCTCTGTCCCATTGTTTCCCAAACTGTGCTCCAGGTTCACCTCATAATGATCCCCTGCCTTTTCCTGAACCCTGACTCTCATCTTCTCCGCAAATGTTTTCAATGTCATGATTCACGTTTCCTCCTTCGCTTTTTTAGATTTCTCTTTACAGTAGAACTGTCACAGCCAAGAATATCGGAAATCGCTTCCAGGCTGTATCCCTTTTTCCTTAGTGCATAAATCCTTCGGTTTCTTTCTGCGCTTTTCGGCACTGCTGTCCGGTCCGGCGGCCTGCCTCTTGGCAAAGGGCTGCCGGGCCTTTGTTGTCCTGGGCCTTTGTCATAAAGCCTTCGGGCTGCGCTGGCGCCGACACCGTTTAAAATGGCGATGAACAGGCAGAAACAGCCGTCTGTATCATATCCCTTTGTCCCTGAGCTTTTTTCATTAGTCTTTTCTGTCTCCTCCTTTCCGGCGGATTTTGCACGCAAAAAAGAGACATCGTTCCATTCTTTGTATGGGATGTCTCTCTGACCTGCAGCAAAATAGCCGCTGTTATTTGGTTTTCTTGAATTTTTATCAGGCAGAAACAAATGTGTCTCTGACTGAAATGTGATGTCTTGGCTTAGGGAGTTTTCCCTGCCCTGTGCTTCTGGTGTTTGAACCAGAACAAAAAGTGTGTGCGGTCTGTGGACTGCATAAATCAACTTTCATGGTTATTTTAACACTATATATTGTGGTTGTCAATGCTAAATATACTAGAAAATGATGTAAACTATTTATATCAAGGGTTATGTTAAATATCAAATGTTCTTTAAAAAGGATGTCACCAAACTAACTTAGTTAGTTTTATAACATCCTTCATTTCACCTAAAAATTATAATAACTCTTTAGCTCGCATCCCATGCAGTCCATGCATCCCATGCAGTCCATGCAGGCCATGCAGTCCAATCTTCAGCAGTGTTAATACCATCATAAAAAATCAACTCTACATTTTGATTGTTAATAGTAACTTCTTCACCTGTTAATAATTCCATATTCATACATTATATCCTCCTAACTTTATAAAATTTTTATCTTCTTATTTGTAAGATACCAAATAGCTTCTGGATTTTTTAAAGCTAAACTCAGCAATTTAGGATACAAAATCTGATTAATACGGCATTCTAAATGATCAACACATTGTCCCTTTTCTCCATTATATATAACAGAAGCAGAACAACCTCCCTCACAATATATTTTCCAAGGACATTCATTACATATTTCCATAACATTTGACTGAAAAAAAGGATTTTCCTTCTTCGATTGCTCAATCATATCTGGAACAGTAAAGTCGCTAAAAAGATTTCCAATTTTCACTTTTTCAACATCAACCAAGTCACAAGGAAATATATCTCCTTGACGATTAACCGCAATCATCTTATCTCCACCTAAGCACCCCCTTGATACACAAATATTCCCTGTATTGTTTCCAAACAAATTTACTATTTTATCACATAAATTTCGTTCAAAAAAATTATATCCCCTTCTATTTGTATTTATAATAGTATCAATTAAAACATCATAAAAACGGTTTATTTTATCTGTGTCTGATACAGCAATATATTCACTTTCTGGTGAGAATGGGTTCGTTTTAACTAAATTCAGTTTCACTGTATGTAGTTTAATTTCATTTATAAAAACATTTAGAATATCTTCAATTCGATCTATGTTTATCTTAGTAATTGTACATATTACCCCTATATCACCATAACCAGCATCTCGCAAATTTTGAATTCCTTTGCAAACCTCTTGAAAACTATTCGTTTCTCTGTTTTTAAATGGACGTTGAAGATTTTGCAATTCTTCATTACCATCAAGACTAATACCAACATGAACTTTTCTATGAAAAAGCGCTCTTGCTACCTCACTTGTAACTAATGTGGCATTTGTAGAAAGAACAATCTGATATTCTAAATCAGTCTGTCGGAATATATCATCAATTTCAATGATTTTTTCATATGATATTAGTGGTTCTCCACCCCATGGTTGTACAAAAATTCGATTAACTTTATGATTTTTGCAATATTCAATAATCTTTTGACAAATTTTCTTTAGCTCATTTGAATTTATATTAACAGATTCCTTAATATGGACATCTCTAAAACAATACATGCATCTCAAATTACAGCTATCTGTCAAATTAATTAAAAAAAATGTCGGTTTTGAATCATGTAAATCAATAATATTATCATTTGTTTCAAATATGCCACGCTGAATCATCAAAAAAAGAAAATTCTCATCTACTTTTCCATTCAATAGCTTTTTTAGTAAGGACTCTTTTAAAAATAATCCTCGCCCATTTAATGTGTTATAAAGATAACTTACATCATTCTCATTAAATATGATGGCTCGCTTTATAGTAAATTCTTTACATATCGTATAATTAGTCAATGTCTTTGTATACATATTTTTACCTTCATTCTATTATCTTCTTATTGACTAACATTTTAAGTGTATTCTGTGCATCTTCAAATGAGCAAGAAAGTTCTGTCTGCAATATCGAAATAAGTTCCTCAGCCGTGACTCCCTTTTCTAATATCATAATAACTTTTCGTGGATGTAAAACATGCAAACGCACAATTTCCCTTTGTTTCCAAGAAGATATTTCCAAACTATCATCTGATATATTAAATAAACAATATGGCGATATATACAAATCCCCTATATTATCATCATTATATATATGTTGAATCATGAATTCACATCCTAACAATTTATAAATAAATATCACCTAAATGGGGTCACATATGCATCACCCATTACTTGAAATGTTGATGAATAAGTACCAGGACAATTATCATATGCAATACATTGAAAACACAACTCCGATCCCTTTATGGAATCATAATATCTACTTTTCATATCCTTTTGTGCTGAAAGATAATCAATTTGTCCCATTTCCCCATTTAAAACAAAATAATTACTATAATCTAATGACGCTGCACATAATGGTAAATTAGATATAAAAACCACCCTATTATCTAAATGTCTTAATTTTAAATAATTGATTTTTTTAAGTAATGGATCTAACTGGCTACGTATTTGCTCGCAAGTAAGCATCATTTGGTAGCGTGTCTTTTCAGACATTCCAATATAATCTATCCCACTAATTTGAAAATTTACATCATCAGAAAATTCTGTTCTCATAAAGTCATAAAACGAATTTAATTGCAAGTAGTTGTTTTTTGTTATGCATAGTTTTAAAGTAACTCTTGTACCGTACAGCAACAATTTATGAATAGCCTTTATTGTATTAGCAAAGCTACCTATAACACCAGATTCTTGATCATGTTGCCCTGGATAGACACTAAAAAGGGTAGTAATAATCTCCAAATTATTTAGAGGATAACAAACGTTCAATTCGTTTAAAAAATCATCTGAACTCAACCGTGATGAATTCGTTAAAAAAATGACTTTTTTTCTCTTTTGAAACAACAATCTCATTACCTCAAAAAAATGCTTATAGATTGTCGGTTCTCCTCCTGACAAAGTGATTCTTTCTAATGGATCATCGGACAAACATTCTATTTTTTCTTTTAATATATCAAAATCCAAATCGGATGAACTGTCATGAGTTATACATGGGCAGCAATTACATGAATAATTACATCTTTGTGTTAAGGCTATGTATTGCATACTATTACCTCGGTCCAATTTTTACAAAATCACATTTTTTCTAGCAAAACTAGTATATCACGTTCACTTTTATCTTTCAATATATTTCATGACGAGTTTTTCAGTTTGAACTATATTGTTACTAAATCACACAGTATTTTTGTTAATATATCACACAGAAACATCAAAAACCATGAAATCAAACCTTATTTTTGCAATTCACATGTATCACTACTGTTATAAGTCCAATTTAATAGGGATATAACGGTAAATGCTCCATAAAAAACTAATTCAACACAGTTAATTTAGACATTTAATAAAAATATCTTCTTTGAATTTTTCAGATTTCATTTAAAATTGAATTTCGCTAATTTCATCTACAGTTTTATCTTCCAGGACCAGATAAGTACTTTAATTCTTCTACAACCATTATACATATATCCAAAATAACATCAATACTCCATTTTCAGAAAAGAGTTCCTTAGTTATGAATTTATTAATAAAATAGTATTTTTTCAGTAAAGCCTCCCCCGAACTTCCAAATTCAGGAGAGGCTTTCCACTCAAATCACCTTATTTTTCTTACTCTACACTCTTTTTCCTTCTTCCTAGCTCACCTTCCGCAGCCCATCGCCTTCCCCATAAACCTGCACCAAATCCCCCACCTTCTGAATCTCCACATTCAGGAGATGAAGCAGATTCGCAAAGTTCCCGATCCGGTTCTGCCTGAAAGCGTACTCCATCTCAAACGCCCGGATATAAGAATCCGCCCTACAAAACAGCACAAACATATCCCGGTCGCTTAAAAACATCCTCACCTTTCTCCGGCACACATAGCTGTCCTTCTTACAGTACCGCCCGCCATTGGCGTTTCTCACGGAAACCCCGGCTCCATTCTGAATCTCCACATACCAGGGATAATTCCGCTTATTCCCCTTCTGGTCCACATCATACCGCGCAATCTGAAGCTTTGTCACAATGCTGTACCCCTTCTCATCCGGCTCCCCGAAAATCTTATCCTGGGAAAATCCAAAATCAAGCAGATGACAGGACAAAGCCGAATAGATGTACCTGGCCTCCTCCGGGCTGATGTTGGCGTAAACGCTCACCGTCTTCTCTCCCGTACCGCTGCTGTAATCCAGCATATTCAACCGGATCAGGGACCGCTCACCCATTTCCGCCTTCTCCCCAGACGCATGAATATGGGCCGGAAATAATTCAGACGCAGGCTTTAAGCTGTCCCACAATTCCAGCAATGTCTTATCCGTCTTGCACACCGCGATCTGGCCGGATACCTCCTGTGACCAGTCTTTCTTCTCATTTTTCACCATAAAATCCTCCTGTTATATCTACACACTCTGGCAATCCCTTCCGCACCTTTTCAGCTAATTTTCCGCCACATGCACCTCTAAGCCCTGTCAGGCTGTCCCAATGTTCTCCACTATGGAATCCCCATTCTACGCTCCCTGTCAGGTTTCCAAAATGGATTCAAATGTATCTCCACTATCGCAGATACCGCAAAAGCAGAGCCGCCAGCTTCTGGGGCATGGTCCCAAGATTTGAGATATTTAAAAAACTGTCCCCATAAATATCCTCAATCACCTCCCGGTCATCTCCAATCGCCGCAGAAAACAGCGTAACCCCCATTTTGTGAAGCTCCTGCTTCGCCATTTTTAAATCTTCTTTTGCCGTCTCTCCACCATAGTTGACCGCATAAGGACTCCCATCAGAAATCAGAGTCAAAATCTTCACCTCTTCCTCCCGCTCCGCCAAATGTTTCCCCACAAACCGCAGGGCAAGGCCGTCCCGGTTGCATTGACAATGCTTCATGCCCTGAATCCTCAAATGGTCCTTCCCATCCACGGAATCAAACTCAGCAAAGGAATACATGGCCACTCCTTCCCGGAAGTCGCCATGAAAAAGCACGCTGCAGGTAGAATGTCCGTAAACCGTAATGGGAATGGACAAAGACCTGCAGAACTCATATAGAACCAGAGCCGCCTTCCTGGCCTGCCCGATTCGGTTATCAACTATCATGGAACCAGAATTGTCCACCAGGACGCCAAAGGCAACGGAAAATCCCTCCTCCGGCAAAATCCTCTTTTCAAAGATTTTCCCATCCTGCCGGTAAAGGTTCCCTCTGCTTAACCGTTTCCCCATGTAAAGGCCGGACATGACTCCCCCTTCCTTTCGGATCAAAATCTCCTCCACCATCTGTCTTAAACGGCCGGCGGCCTTTTTTATTTCCGATTCGATCTCCCTATATCCCGCCTCCATTCTTGGCGTAATCTCCAGCTCCCGGTAAATCTTGACCGGAACGCCTTTGTGGATTCCCTCAGGAGACAGATCCTTTGCCTCATCTTCCAAACGCTTCTTTAACTTTACCTCCGCCTGTTTTCCATAAACCTCCTCTGCCGCTTTATTCTGGATTTCCAAAAAATCTCCCCCGATCTCTCCGGTTCTTACGGCGCCGTCTTCCTGCCCAAGCAGGCCAATCACCTCTCCTTCAAATTCACCACACTCCTCTCCCTGGCCCTGGACAGCCAGCTGCCCAACCCGAAGTAAAATGATGTGGGAAGGAACCTTGGTGCGGCCATCCTTGTCCTCATCCTTCTCACCTTGCTCCTCCTTTTCTTCTTTCTGGGAACTTTCTTCTCCTGTCTCCGACTCATTGTCCTTGGAAGCCTGTTTCTGGGAACCGTTTTCCTCTCTCCCATTGTTCCTTTGGCCTTTCTCACTCCGGGACTCCTCCTTCTCTCTGTTTCCCGCCTTCTCTTCTTTACCACCCGGACTCTCCTTTCCTTCCGGTTCGGTCTGGCTCTCCTGCTTCTCCTTTTCTATCTGACTCCCCTGCTTCTCCTTTTCTGTCTGGCCCTCCTGCTTCTCCTTTTCTGTCTGGCCCTCCTGCTTCTCCTTTTCGGTCTGACTCCCCTGCTTCTCCTTTTCTGTCTGGCCCTCCTGCTTTTCCTTTTCTGTCTGGCCCTCCTTCTCCTGGCCACTTCCTTCCTGCCCGGAAGTTTCCTCAGAATCCAGACTGCCATCCCAGCCCTCTATGGTTTTCGGCCTTCCACCTCCTCCGTCATATCCGCCTGATAAACAGCTTGGATTCAAGTTTTCCTTCAGGTATTCCCTGGCCTTTTTCTCCTGTTCCTCTGGCGACAGCTTCAAAAAATCCCTGCCCAAATCCGTCCTGGCTGTCTGAATCGCCTTCTTAATATATTTCCATATCTTAAGCAGCAATTCATTGGCAACAACATACCGGATATCCGGATCATCACTTCCCACCGCCTCATCAATCCGGCTGCGGCAGGCTTCCAAGCAGGACCGGTACTGTCTGTCATACGCCTTCTCCTCCTCTGTCTCCCCGCTTCTCGCATACCGAAGGAGCAAGTCTATCATCATATCCAGGCCATTGTTCTTTTCCGTCTTCCGTTCCGAAGCCGTGGGAATCCGCCCCAGAAGAACCGCTGTATTTCTCTGAATAGACGTCCGGACGCTTCCCGGATACTGCTGGCACATTTTGCCCTCAATGTACACGTCCTCCAACAGGTTGTTGAGATGAGCGGCTGTCATGGCAATGACCGACACCGCCGCCTGGTCCCTCCGTCTGATAAACTGCTTCAGTTCCTCCGCCGCCCGCTTTTCCGCCGGAGTCTGCCCCTCTGGCGGCTTTGGAAAAATGCGCCCCTGAGAAAAACCGTTTGTATAGATTGTCCTCCGGTCAAAATCCGAATAACGGATATGGCCGCACTCATGGGCCACCAGTCCCTCATGACTTGCCATTTTTCCCTTTCGGTGCAGAAACTGCTCCGTTATGATGTTGGCCGTGTTTAAAAATATGGTATTTCCGTCTGTGAGGGCAATCCTGGAATCCTCCTCCTTTGTATAGGCAAGAACCAGGCCCACGGCCTGGTTCCCTCCCAACACTCTCGCAAATTTCCTTAAAGAATCATGGTACGCTTTTGACAGAAACAATTCCTTATCCGTCATCTGCTCCCTGATCTTTTTGACTTCTTTCCGCTTACGTTGTACTCCATTCATAGCTTCTCCCTTCTGTACCGGCTTTCCAGCATATCAAATTTCTCACATACACAAAAGCTTGCCATTGTGGGTTCCGGCACCCTGTCTGCCCTGACCATGCAGCCGTATCTGTGGATTAAACATCACTCCCTGCCTACGCAGCCTTCGCTCCTCCGGCTCCGCTCTCCACCTCAAACTTGGTGAGTATCTGGGTCTTATAAATTTCCTCCCGCTCTTCCGCCTCCGGCGCTGCCTTGGCAACCACCGTCCTTTTTGCCGCGCCGCAGATATCCTTCTGCACAAGAGAAGCCCATACCCAGTCCTCAAACTCCCGGTATCCGCACACGCCTCCCGTGATCATCTCCGTCCGGCAGTATTTCTGAATTTCGCATACCGTCTCCGCCATTTTCTCCAGGGTATCCTTATCCATGCCTGCCACCCGCTTCAGGACACGCTCCACCATGCCCTTTGCCGTCAGGGGTTCACAGTAGTGGATCATCCGCATTCTGGACAGCACCGACTCATTGAATCCCCGGCAGCCCTTATAGCCCATGTTGGTGGTCAGAAGAATCACCGTCTCCGGGTTCCTTCTCACCACCTCCCCGCTTGTAAGGGTAATGGCGGCTCCGTCATCCAGAAGCCCGTTCAGCTTCACCAGGGTTCCCGGCTTTGTGATGACCGAAGGCTCCTGAATCTCAATGACCGAAGGTCTCCTGCAGGCGGTGACAATGCTGGATTCCACCATGACATAATCCTTCTCCCCCTGTCCGTTCTGAAAGCCGGTCTGATACATGGCCGACAAAACCCTCTGAAACGCCTCCTCCTGACTGATCTCCTCCTCATAACTGCCGCAAACACACGCAAGGGCGGAAGCCGGGTCCATGATCATGTCCTCAAAGGTAGGCAGCTCCACAGCCGGCCTGGCCTCTTTCCTCCCGATGTTGGGAATCATGGTGGACACCAGGTCCGTCTCATCCGTCCCCTCGCCGCAGGTGAAGAAATAGTAGGGCATTCCCAAAAGCTGGGCCACCATTTTGGCGTTGGTGGTCTTGCCCGTGCCGGACTCCCCGGCGCTCATAAACACCCGCATAGGCGTATGCAGCACTGCTTCCACGATCTCCGACACCTCCACCGGAACCTGGTAATGGTCCGGCAGGGAGGGAACCTGCTGTTTCTCATTTTCGGTTAAAGAAAAATCCCGGTTATATCTGGATTTCAGTTCCCCCACAGTTCCCAAAGTTTCTATCTCTTCCTTCACCTTCAGGACCTGAAATGTCCCGAAATCCTCCCTGGTGGGTTTATAGGAACCTTTCTTAAAACGCGACATGGGCACCAGTGGCACATTTCCCGAAGCGATCTCGTCATTGTGGAAGGGGATTCCCATTTCTTTCAGAGTATCCCGGTTTTCCAGCCTCCGGTACAGGTTGTCACAGCATAAAAAAGCGCACTCCATGGCAAGGTCCATGTCCGGAAATCCCTTTGCCTTCTCCTTCACAAAGGTCTGGAAACTTCCCTCAAACTCCCCGTCATAGACAGGCCCCAGGATCATGCTGGCATAAGCCAGAAGTAAAAACAGCTCCTTCCCGCTGGCCCCGTTCTCGCCAATCCTGGGATACGGGGACATGGTCTTTTCTTTTTTGACAGAAGCCCTCCAGCTTCCCTTTTTCGGGTCATAGAGGAAAATCCGTATCTCATCCCCTGCTCCTGAAGAATCCACGATCTCCGCATAATACCGGCAGATCTGCCCCTTTTCTGTCTCCACTCCCAGAGCCCCTCTGCGCTCTCCGTTTATGATGTCAGCCGCCAGAAGCATTCCCCGGAGGGTGACGCTGTTTAAGGTGGCCCGCCTTCCCCGTGTCATTTTGTTGTGGACCGACAGACAGGCTTCCTCCGTGGAATCCTTTTTTCCTCTCTTCAGCACTTCCGCGTCAAAAGGGGCCGGCAGGGAACGGGTAAATGTCCAGTTTTCAAGAATCTTCGTCTTTCCCATAGGTTCGTTTCTCCTTCTTTTTTCATTCATTCTCTGAAATCAAAATTCCCTCTGTTTCTTCTGTTGTCAAATCATGCCAACTTCACATGCTAACTTCATTGCCTTGCCCAAACATCTGCCCTCCCTAAGCCGCCGGAGGCACTGCCTCCAGCCTCTGCCGCTCCATTTCCTTTTGCAGCCGCAGGGCCAGAAGGGTATTCCTCTTTCCGGCGTCCGTGTTGGAGATTGCTATGGCAAGCGCCTGCCTGCTCCCCACCAAATGGACTCTTATCTTCGCCCTGGTGACTCCGGTATAATATACATTCCGCTTCAGCATAGGATAAAAACACTTCAAAACCGGGATAATCACAACCGGATACTCGCCGCCCTGGCTTTTATGGATACTGGTGGCATAGGCGTGGTCAAGCACTGCCAGCTCCTCCTCCTGGTATTTCCTCTCCACTTCCCCAAAACAAACGCTCATTTCCCTGCCTCCGTCCGGCTGTATGGCGATTCCCGTCACCAGCCCGATGTCGCCGTTGGAAATCTCCTCCGTGTTCTGGGTCTGCATGACCTTGTCTCCCGTCCGGTAGGTTATGGAACCGCAGCGCCATTCCCCCTTATCCAGAGTCCCCGGATTGGCAATCTCCTGCAGCCTCCGGTTGAGGGCGTTGACCCCAGCCTCCGTGTTGACCCTGAGAGGCGAAAGCACCTGGACCATATCCGCATTCCCTCCAAAGTTCCCAAGTTCCTTCCTGTAAAGATCGCCAATAATCTGCGCCGCTTCCTTGTCGTCCTCCGCCTTATGGAACTGAAAATCCTCCCCAAACAGCAGGGACCTCTGGTTCCGGTTGATCAAATCCGCATTTAAGATAATCCGGGAATCCTTGGCCTGCCTGAAGAACACGTCTAAGACGGTAAAAGGAATCACCCCGGAATCAATCATCTCCTTGAACACGCTCCCCGGCCCCACAGACGGAAGCTGGTCCACGTCTCCCACCAGCACAAGCCTTGCCCCGCTTTTTATCCTGGAAAACAGGATTCCCGCAAGCCACATGTCCGCCATGGTAAATTCGTCCGCAATCACCAGGTCTTCCTCCAGGGCCTCATCATCTGGAAGGGCCTCATCCTCCCCGGTCAGATACAGCGCCTTGTGAATGGTGAGGGCCGGGTAGCCCGTACTCTCCGAAAGCCGTTTCCTGGCCCGTCCCGTTGGAGCGCACAGAAGGACCTGCTTTTCCGGCTCCTTCCTCTCAAATAATTTCAGGATCACACCAAGAACCGTTGTTTTTCCTTTTCCAGGACCGCCTGTGATTATGGACACCTGGGACCGAAATACCATGCGCACCGCTTCCTTCTGCCTCTCAGCCAGCACAATGCCAAGCTCCGCCTGGACCTCCTCCAGCTCCCGTTCCACGTCAAATCCATGTTTGCTCTCCCTTAAAAGCCGCGCCAGGTTCCTGGCCGCCGTCTGCTCTGCCTCCCGGTTCCTGCTGAGGAAAATGGCGTTTCCGTCTGCCTGCAGGGCTCTCTCTTTCAGAACCATTTCATTTCCGGCCCGGATAACGGCAGAGCGTTCCACCCTTCCCCGTCCGAAGCCCTTGTTTAAGAGTTGCTCCGCTTTTTGGATCACCGTCCCGCTGTCCAGATACAGATGTCCTTCCTTCTGGGCCTCCTCCAGCACATACCAGACCGCCGCCTTCACCCGCTCCGGCGCCTCCGGGGCAAACCCGGCGCTGGCCCTTGCGATTGGGTCAACGGTGAGAAAGCCAAACCCTTTGATCTCACAGAGCCGGTATGGATTCTGCCTGATTAAGCTGACCGCCTCCAGGCCAAAATGCTCCTTGATCTTCTCCGCCTTTTTCGGCGTCACCCTGTAGGGGGCAAGACAGGCCATTAACTCCCGAATCTCCCCGCTGGCTCCGTATGATTCCCGGATTGTTTCCAGCTTGGCTTCCGTAATTCCCTTAATCTCCAGCAGCCTCTCCGGCTCCCGGTCAAGAACCCCAAAGGTATTCTCCCCGAACCGGTTCACAATGGTTTCCGCCAGTACCGGCCCGATCCCTTTTACCATGGAAGACAGGTAACTGCTGATCCCCTGTCTGGTCTTGGGAAGAAGGATGCGAAATCCTTCCACCTTCAGCTGCTTTCCGAACCGTTCCCTGTCCTCCCATGTTCCTTCCAGCTCTATGTCCACATGCTCCAGGCCGGGAAGCTCCATTCCCACTGCCGTAAAGGAGACCCAGTTCCCCTTGTCTGCCTTGATTGCCGGCGCGGGGATCTTATTGCGTTCCCTTGTCCGGTAAACTGCCACTGTATACCCATTTCCCGGGTTCTTATAGTTCTGCCGTTCATACTGGCATACAATCATGTTTCTGTCCTCCGTTCTTCCTATTGTTTAAAGCACCCATGTGAGATACAGGTACTTCCCCTGATCCTGTACCATAAATCCTTCATCGCCAAGGAGCTGAACAAGGGTCTCCCGGTCAGCTTTAGAAAATCCCGGAATTATCCCGGCTCTTCGGTAGCCTTTTCCATTATGGAAGTTGCAGATCCCGTCTTTCCGTATCCAGAATTCACCCACATCTTTCTTCATCAGTTTCATAGCTACTGCCATGATTTTATCCTTTCCCTCCTCCTCATACCAGGCAGCCGTGTGGCCGCCCTTTTCCATATCTTGTGACCGTTTCTCATGCTCTGATTCGGTTTCTGGTATTTCCGGCTCCGTCTCCTTCACACGGTCAAAGGGAGTCCCTTCCCCATCAAATGGATTCCCATTCAAGAATCCCGGATCAGACTCATAGGGAGCTTCACTCTCTGCCTGCCTTTCTCCACAGGTTTCCCCATTTCCCCTAACCAGCTTAATCCTCCACTTTTCCTTCACAAAAACGTGGTAGACAGCCAGCGGGACTGCAAGGGCTGCTCCCTGCACCAAAATCCCAAGGATCATAGGAGCCGCCAGCTGGATCACCACCATGCCAAAGGCTCCTGCCAAGATCATGGTTCCGGTCTTTCTGATTTTCTCTATACGCATAACATTCTCCTTTTTCGTTTTATCTTTTTTCACTTCTGCAATTTAAAATAAGGCTGGCAGAACAGATCTCTCCATTCTGCCAGCCCATAAACCTGCTGTTGAGCCTTCCCCTTTATGCCATCTCATTAATGGAAGGGAAGCCCTTCATCCTCAATCCCGTCCGGAATGCTCATAAAGCCGTCACCATAGGCAGACGCTGCCCTGGCTGCTGTGTTCCCGGCTGCTCCAGACCTTCCTGCCGCTCCAGTCCCCGAAGCTGCCCCTCTGGCAGCACTCCGGCTGGCAGCCGTTCTCTGCCCGGCGGCTGTACTTCTGGCTCCTGCCTGGCTAGTCCCCTGGGCAGCTGCTGCTCTGGACGTCTGGCCTGCTGCTCCTGCCGTTCCTGCTCTGGACGTCTGTGTTGCCGCTCCTGCTTTGGACGCCTGAGCTGCCGCCCGGCCCGCTCTGGCTGGCTGCCCTGTTCCTGCCGCCGCACTTCGGCCTGCCTGCCGGGACATTCCTGCGCCAGATGTCTGGCCCGCTCCCTGGGCAGGTCTGGCTGCTGCCGCCTCTGCTGGTAAGTCCGGTCCTTCCTCCCGCTTTCCGTCCGCAAACTCAATGTTGTCCACATACAAAGAATTTCCGTACACCTTTTCCCCGTTGCGGTTGGTGTAATTGTTGTTCCTCATTTTCCCGTTAATGGCAATGCGGATTCCCTTGTAAAGATGTCTCTCCGCAAATTCCGCCCGTTTGTCAAACGCAACACAAGGGAAGAAATCAGCCGATTCCCCGCCCTCCTCTGCTTTGTAATTCCGGTCCACCGCAAGGACAAACTTTGCTATGGCCATCTGGCCGTCCTGGGAATAGCGGATCTCCGGGTCCTTGGTGATCCTTCCTACAAATGTGCATAAATTCATTCTTTTTTCTCCTCTCATAATGAAAATGGTTTCTTTCCGAATATCTTTTCTCCTTCTCCTGGAAACAGCTCCATAAACAATTCTGCATACCGCTTATAACCATCAGCACTCAATACCGCCTCCAGAGAAAGCTCTGACCAGATCAGAAGTTCCTCCTCCGGCACATGGTATGGCCCCGGTTTAAACTTCCCGTTGCTCCAATAAGGTTGACAGGGTTTCATCATCTGCTTTAACTGGGAAATGCTCTCCGCTTCGCAGATCATACGGCTTTTTTTCTGTGCCATTCCCAGAACCAGATAAAACAGGATACCGTTTTCCGCTTCACAAGACGCCTTTCTCTTTACCTCCAAAAGCGCCTGTACAATGGCTTTCTTAAGTTCCTCCGTTTTCCTTTCATCCTCCAAAACCAGTCGTTTCCCATGACGGTACACCGCCTCCAAAAGAAGCCTCTCCGCAAAATACATGGTCCATTTCCTGCTCCCTTCTCCGTTTTAAATGTCCCCACCAGTAATCATCAATCCCCTTATAGTTTCCGTTCCAGGTTCCATCCGGCCTGCAGTCCCACCGTTTCTGGATACAGCGCAGCTCCAGCCTATGGCAGATCTCATAGAGTTTCCGGCACCCTTCCTGTATCTGGTCCCGCTTGGCTCTCTTATGGGGACAGGACAAAAAGTCCTCATGGATTCCCGTTTCCCAATCCACATCCCCACATTTCCCGCAGACCGTTTCCTTGTAATCTCCCTGGCAGGAAACCGTCATAAGTTTGTCCATGTCATAATACTCATGAACCTCCTCAAGACCATTTTCTTTCAACTCCGCAAGGGTTCTTTCCAGCTCTTTATACTGGTTCACCCCAGGCACTCCAAGAAAACTGAAACCGGACATGGCATAGGCGGCGGACGCTTTCAGGATTCCTTCCGTCACCCGCACCACCTTTCCATAAGGGTTCCCGAAAAAACCAACCGGACTCTTACTGCCTGTACCCTGAGCTTTATTGGTGCTGCTGAACCACAGGTACTTCCTTCCATCATAAGGAGAATCCAGCCGAATCTGAAAACCGGTTATATTCCCGCCGATACTCCGGACCGGGCATAAAATCCCATGGTTCCGTCCATAAAAGGCAGCGTCCCAGTTTCCCCGGCTGTTGACAAAAAAGCCTGGGATTCCCTTAAGAGAGTGTCCCTCCTTCAACAGTCTCCGGGCAATCCCTTCCGTGCCGGAAACAGGCGTACTCCGAAACTGAAATTCCTCAATCTGCTCCCCCAAAAAGCCCCGGTCCAGCAGATTCCTTCTGTGGGATTTTGTCAGGGGCAGAAGATTCAGAAGACTTTCATACACCCGGCTCCTTGCTTCAAAATCCGGTTCCTCCTGCTCTCCCCTGTCATAAACTACAGGCGGTCTATTGGTTCTGTGAGACGCTGCGTCATATCCCGCTCTCCCAAGAGACTCCAAAATCTCCCGGTAAGCCCTCTTGTAGCGGTCTTCCCCATAAATGCCTTTTATTTCTGCATACAAGGTCAGCATATTGCCCTGGGAACCACAGTTAAAACAGCGGTATGTATTGCAGGGATTCCCGTCTTTTAAGACACGGAAATTCATCTTCCCCCGCCTGTCTCCGCAAAACGGACAGATGACATTGAAAGAATTTCCTTCCGTCAGCCGTTCTATCCCCAAAAGGTCTGCCACTTCTGAAATATCGAATTTCGGTTCATACACCCTTCGGCTTTTCCTCCTTCATGTGCAGCTGTCAGTAACCTCCTATGCCGCCATTGCTGCTTCCAGCAGAATCCTGGCCCCGATTCGCAGTTCTTCGTTGCGCCCCCGGTAGGAGTTGACAAACCATTTCAGGTTCTGGATACCGTCCTCTCCGCTCCTGGCGATCTCTCCCAGGGTCTTCCCCCGGTAAAACCCGCAGCTGCAGATCACGTTGCTGGCCTCCTCCACCGTCATGCCTTCCAGACTTTTAGCCGTGTTTCCAGGCGGCTGTATCGAACCGGCTCCATTCATTTGGTTTGCCGCATATGACCTGCTGGCTCCATTGGCCATACCTGCCGCATTAGACGCTCCGGCTCCATTGGACATACCTGCCGCATTTGGGAGACTTGCTGTATTCGCCCGGTTCCCATGGCCAGTTACATTTTTCCCATTGGCTGCACCTGCCGCATTCCGCACATCTCCACGATCCGCAACATCTTTCTGAACACTCTGGCTGCCTCTCTGGGTATTCCTCCTGCCTTTGACGTTGGACTCTGCACTTACAGGACTGGTTCTTCCCACATTCGCCATTTCTCCTGCACTCTCCGGTAACGTCACCATAGTCCCCTGCTCCGGTCCTATGGGGGACGGATTCACAGCATAATCTGCCGGTTCTTCTGCCACATATTCCGCAGTCATTTCCCCGGTTTGTTCTTCCGCCATTCCTTCTCCATTCTGAAAACCATTGTCCTCCTCCTGCAAATCAGCTATCGCCTCATCTTCCACATTCCCCGGCTCCTGGCCAAACATGACTCCATGTTCTACACATTCCCCCGGTTCCCGGAAACCGCCTTCCGGCTCCCGAAATGCCGCCGGCTCCATGTCTTCTCCCTGGGGATACCCGTTCTCCTCCCCATAGCTCCACGCACCGTCTAAAGTCCCGTCTGTTTCTTCCTGTCCTACCTCAGAGACTGGGGCCACATTCCTCATATCCGGGTCGTCCCCGCCCTGATTGATACAGAACTTATTCAGCAGATAATATTTCAGACAATACGTCCACCCGCTTCCCTTTGCCTTCTCCGGCATTTGGTGAAAGCCAATGGCATGGGCCGTTACCTGGAACTGATCCTCCGGATTCTCCCCATTGGTCCACTGAAGCGTCAGATCCGCCTCATAAATCCACATCTGATACAGAGGAATAAACTCCACAAACATGGGATTTCCCCGCTCATCCTTTTTGGTGGCTGCCTCCGATATGATGTCAAAATTAACCCCGTACTCATTCATAGCAGGAGTCAAATACCGGAAAATATCATCAATCTTGATAAAGTCATAGCTTACTTCCTCACTGTACGCCTGCTTCACAAGAGACGGAATCCTTGCCCGAATCCGCACCATTTTTTCCTGAAGCGTCAGAATTTTGTTCTCCATATCACGTTCCTCCTTGTATTTTAGAACCGGCTCCGGCCCTCCCTTTCTCCTTCCAGGCCGCCAGAGTCCATTCCCATTGCGACCCCCGACTTATAAACCTTCTTCCTCTGCATATGCCTGGTACTTCAAGACAATCTGCCATACCCTCTCTCTAATCGTTTGTGCCAGACACTCCACCTTCCTCATATCCGGCTCCCTAAAAAGCGCCAGAGCCAGCTGCCGTCTCGTGTCTGCCTCATTTACCACACTGTTTAATTCCCGGAACAGGGACGAAACCTCATTCTTTCGGAAATATCCTCCCATGCCGTTAAAAACAGCCTCTTTCATATAGGTCTCCGCTTTTTCCCGAATCTCCCTCAAAAGCTCCCCATATCCCTTCTTATAGGTACTCTTAAGCACCTCCACTCCAACCTGGTCCAGATTCCGTTTCAGCCGCTTTAACAGCACCTCCAGTTCAATCCGTAAAAACACCTGCTCACCGGCAGTCAAACAATCCCTCCTTTCCGTGCTCCTATCCCGCCTTCTCCCGTTTAATATAGAAACTTCGGGACACATTGGTCTTTGCGTACTCCCGGCAGATATCCGGGTACAGAATCCCCATGGCCTCCATACCCTCCTTGTTAATGGAAGTGGTCACCCGTTTGGTGTAGCCGGCCTGATACCGCACGTCCCCCAGAACCAGGACGCCCTTCTCCGCCCCCTGCAGAGCCTCCTGCACCGGGGCATAGGCGCGTTTCATCAGCCCTTCCATCTCCTTGGACTGCCTGTCCAGCTCCGATTTCCGTTTCTTCAAATCCAGGTATTCCGTCACACACCCGGAAAGCTCCTGCGGCAGTTCTACCACCTTTGAGTCCTTCACGCCCAGCCGTTCCCGGATACTCCGAAGCACCAGCTGTATGGGCTCTGTGTACTCCGGCGGCCTTCTCTCCCTCACGCAATGGTTCCAGAACCAGTCCTCCTGCTCAATCAGTTCCTCCTCCAGGTCAACATCACGGACCATGCTTCGCATGATAAAGGTGTTCTCATTGTTCCCGTGAAGGCATAGGAAAATGACGCCCTTCACATTGGTTACCGCCATATAGTGGCGCCCCTGCAGCTCATAATGCCTGGGAATCCCGTTATCCTCCCATTCCTCCATATGGAAGGAAAAAGACGTCTTGCACTCAATGATGTAGATCTCCCCGTTAATCTCCACAAAAAAATCCACATTTGCCAGCATAAAAGGATACAGCGGGTGGCGGAACATTTTCCGGACCGCATAAGGCTTAAGCCCCGTCTTTTTCATAAAAATCTGCACCACCAGCTCCTCCAGCCGTTTCCCGATCTCCTTGGCCACCCAGCCGTCCTCCTCAGACTCTGTGCCTTTGCCGGAAACCTTTTCCTCATATAAATCCCTGGCTGTCTTCCACGGCGAAATGCCAAACACCGCCGCTGTATCACTGCCGCCGATTCCCTGATAACGGTACTCTTTCCACTCCTTCTCCGTCAGCTTCGTGATGTCCTCCACCACCACTTCCGGCTCATAGCTTCGGTTTGCCATGTCCTTTTGCCTCCTTTCCGGCAGAATCAGGCCGCCGTGCCTGTTCCAATCCTACGAACAGCCACAGCGTTTCCCGACTCTGCCTTTTATTTCTCTCTGCCCCAAAATAACATTCAATCCTTTAATACCGGACTTCCCCAGGAATGTCATACTCCTTAAAGGGAAACGCAAGACACCGCGACACCTTTTCCTCCAGATCCGTCAGCGCCCGGACTCCCGCCCCTTCACTCTGGGCCAAAAATATGCACTCACAGATTCCGCAGTACACCTCATATCCGTTGCAGCCTCCAAACCCGTGGCCTGCCTTGAAAAGCTCCGCCGTCCTGGCCGTCAGCCCCACTCCGATTCCCGCCTTTTTCATCACCCTTGCCATCACATTGGCCGGGTAGGTCAGATACTCCGAAAACAGCCCGGAAAGCCCTTCCACCGCCTCCCGGTATCTGGCAAACACCTGGCTTAAATTCCGTGAAAAATCCGCAAGGCTGGCTCCGCCGGAATGCTCCAGCCGCAGCGCGTCTCCAAGGACCAGAGGCTTTCTCGCCTTCCCCATAAGCAGGGAATAAAAGATGTTTGCCCCGCTGACTCCTACATCTGAGGAATGCACCTTGATCTGGGCCGACAGCTCCGGGTCCGCCGCCTGTCCATACTGCAAAAGCACGTCCCGGTAAGTGTCAAGTAGCTGCCTGTCCTGAATCTCCCAGGAAGCCGCTGCCATCCAGTGGTCAAAATATCCCGAAAGAAACCGGACTCTTTCATACTGCTCCTCCATATGGATTGCCGAAGCCTCAAACAGCTCCGGCATGGGCAGAACGGCGTAATCGCTCTTGTCCCCGCCGTGGACCGCCCTGGCCTTTCCCTCATGAATCCGCACCAAGGCATTTCCCCTGGTCACTTCCAGACAGTCATTTAACACCCTGGCAAGCTTCTCCCTGCTTAAATCCTGAAGGGCATACCCGGAAATGCGGGCACGGTTCTCCAAGGTCTTAATGGCCGTTGCGCCTAAGGGATAATGTTCCTCCCCCACCTTTAAAAGAAGCCCCGTGTTGGCCCTGGTATCCTGTAAGATATCCGCCCCTTCCCTCTCTGCTTCAATCTCCTGACAGAGTTTAGGGGATTCCGTCAGAGAAAACACCTGGATCTCATTGGTGGGAAACACTCTCCAGCACCCGCGCTCCTCGATTCCGTCTAAAAAATCCAGGAAATCCTCCTTCTCCGGAAAAGACGCTGAAAAATCATCCTGATAATTCATGCCACGCCCTCCGCTTAAAAGTCCACCAGCACTGCAACCACATGGCCTGCCTGGACAACGAACTCATAACCGTCCTCATACATTTCCATGATCTCCTGTAAAGACAAGCCGTCCCTTCCCGGGTTCTCCCATTTTGCTTCCCGCTTCATTCTTTTTCCCTTCCTTTCTTTGGTTTCATATGGTATTGAAAGGACATATCCCATAGTTTGAAATATGTCCAAAGCACCCTTCTTTCTAGTCAAAAATCATCTTGTAATCATCTGTCGCAATACACAGTTTCCCTTCCTTGTGGTCATAAAAATAGACACTGTCCGACAGTGCCGTCTCTTTTTGAACTTCCTCCTGATTCATTTCCTGAACGATCTCCCTCCACTCCTGTATGGTTTTTGTGCTTCCACAGGAAGGAACGATCATTACCTCATTGATACTGCTTGGGATTACAAGGACGTCATCCCTCCATATCCTGGCGATTCGTTCCAAAAGGCCGTCATACAGGATCACGGAAGCCCCATAAAATCCATACTGATTGGTGAGAACAAAGGCGGATACTCCCCTCTGGAAATGTTCCGTCAGATACCCTTCCATATCCCTCATGGACGCTTCCTCTCCCTCTTTATTCCCTCCGACTGCGTCCTCCGCTGTCAGAAGCAGGGGCTCCCCAAGCCTTGGGGTATTCTCTCTGGCAATCTGAAGGATCTCCTCCTTGCTCACCTTCCACACCTCCAGGTCATGGCTGCTGATCACACGGTAATTGGTATCCCCTCCCGGCGTCTCCACAAGGTAGAATACCATTGCCATGTCCAGATATGGCTCCCAGGGAATATGCTTCAAAGCCTCCTCATTTCCTTCTTTTCGTTCCAGGGCATAGACAATCCGCTCCTTCATCATTTCAAACCATTGGCCAATCAGCAGTTCCTTTCCCAGCATGCTCCGCTTCTCCAGGTATTTTTCCACCAGGCACTGGACTGCTTCCTCCAGACCGGTTCCCGTCTTAAGCCATTTTACATTTCCCGGCTCCAGATTCAGAAGAATCCCTGTGCGTTCCCCTTTTTTTACAATGCCGATCTGGGTTTTATCGGCAACGTTCCATTCTGGCTTACCAACCTCTGTCACCTGGTACTCCTCTCCCATACGTTCCTGGATTTTTTCCAGCAGTTCCTGCAACCATTTCTCTGATCCCATTTCTTCTCTCCCTTCTTGTGAATGCAAAAAAAATAAGGCACCAGAAATTCATAAAAATTTCTGATACCTTACTTAACAGGCAGACTTTCTGCCCGGTTTGCACATATGTAGACTTTCGCCTGAAATTTAAACTTCCGGATCTCTTACCGGAACAAAAACATTTGGTGTGGTTCTTGTGAACGCACAGAAATCAATGTCACGTTCATTGTAACACTATATATTGTGTTTGTCAATTTTATTTTTCTATATATAGTATATACATATTTTCTGCGCTATAAAAAATTCATCAGTTGAATCAGTTTATGTGAATTTTCCACCCCTTCCGTCATACGTTCGCCAAATATTCGGAATCCATGTTTCTTCTGATAAAAACTCAATAACGCTTCTATATCTTCACATTCTAAATATACGAATAAACCTCCCAGTTCATATTGAATATCACAAAGTTTGCCAATAGCAAAATCCATTAATTCATCACCTGTAATCGGACAGGTTACACTCTCGCTGTAATTTTTTCCAAATTGGGCAATTAATATTCTTTGAAGTATTTATCAGTCACTTATTTGTTCTTCTATACCAAGCTTTTCTGCCCACTGTGATAACCCTAAAACTTCATATATTTGATTTCCACCACGTTGTTTGCTAACTCTTGCTCCATGTATTCCTCTTTTTACCCAATGCACAATATCCTCCTCAAATTCTTGATTATCATCACTCTGTTTTAATCGTTTACATATTCCACAACTAACAGTAACATATAATCCATCAATAATTTTTTCCCATTCAAATTCTTTTACCTTTCTAACTATTTTCTCAGCCAATACTTCTAAATATTTATATCTACATATTATTACAAATGAATCTGTATATACTTTTTTAAAATAAAATTCATCTATTGTATCCTCGCAAATCTGTGTTACAACAATCTCCATCTTTTCAATTATTACATCACCAATATACTTTCCATATATTCTTGATATATTTGACATCTTATCTACATCTATATATATTAAACTATCAAACGAATCATTATTGTTACAAACATGGAATAACTCCTGTAAAAAATATTGAATTTTCTCTATCTTTTTTACATCCTTTTCTTCATTTGTTTTTCCATTTTCGCCACAATACGCTGCGCTCACTATTGTTTTACTTAATTCAATTTTTTCCACTTTGTATCTTAATTTATAAACTAATTCCAATATTCTACTCACAGGAGGTTCAAATGCTGCATCTAAATTTCCATCTCGTCTTTTATCATCATATTCTAAGTGAGTAATTCCAAATAAATCCGATGGTATTTTAATATCTACACTGCGCGGAGTAATAAAAAATGCCTTTTCCCTTCCCAAATATCCTATAAATAAACCTAACTCAAATAACAAATTATCTCTTACACTATATTCTTCTTTATGCCGAGATAAAACTTTATCATCTGGTGTGAATAAAAAAACTCCAAATTCACTCTGCGTCATTATTTCCATTAAAGACTCTAATGCACTAAATCCACTTTTAAAAACTTCATTAGTCCAAAGAGTTGGCTCTGTCTCATACTCCAATAGCCTTATAATTGCTCGAGCTTGTCTTAAACTTTCAGAAGAAGAAGCTACAAATACTCTGGGTTTATATTTTTCCATATTGACCTCTTAACATAAATTTATTATTAACTGAATATATAAAAATATCATTAACTCTTACTATTTTTCTCATATACTACCAACAATAAAATGGATTTATATGCTTTGATAAAAACAGAAATACTAACCTTTCAAGTACAGTTTCTTTGCCTTTACTTTATACAAATCAAATTTGGGGTAAATTCATTTCTAAATAGTCACATAATTTCTAACCCTACTATAACTCATTGCAAGAACATTTTTAGTTGTGGTTCCAACCATAACACTACTCATACTTTCACCATTCACATAAATATCTAAAATTAGTTCTCATGTTGTAAATAAAATTTTATCAATTACTAATCTGCATTGCTTAATTAATATTTACTCAAATCTTGCATTTTTTAGAATCACAGGCCCTCTACTTCCTTCTCCTTTAATTACGTAAACAGAAACCGTATCCTGATCCACAATATCAATTTCTATATCAAATATTCCTGTTTTATAGTTAATACTATCTGATGTATATAATACAGTATCATTATCTCCTAATACTTGAAGATATACGTAGTTTGCTTCTTTCCAGGTTGAACTCTTTGAAGGTGCTACAGTAGCTTTAAATTTATTATACTTTTTCCCAGCATAATACTCAGCATATCCGTCACTTTCACCCATCGAACCTGCATTATCACAAAAAAATATTATAACTTTCGCCCACGATTCATTTTCCTTATTTGTTAATCCACTAGTTTTTTTCTTTATATTATATGATTCCTTAATTGGTTCAGCATTATACAACATTAAAGTTTCACTTTTTGCTTTTTGTGTATTAAGGCTATCATAACTATTACTTTGTGAAATTAAATCTACATTTATCAATTTACTATCTAAAGATTATTTGCGCTTATCAATTGTTCATTTTTTTTAATTAAATCATTATATTGTTCTGCTAAAGCTGTATAGTCTTTTGACAAAGCATTATATTGCTCCTTTAAACTCAAATAGTCTCCATTATTAATTTCAATATTAGTCTGATTGGAAACATCAGAATTATAATCCTGCTTTTGTGTATTTCTCACATAAAAAGCAGACGTAATTACACTTCCACTAATTAATCCACCAATTAATGAAAAAAGACCTGCAATAATAGTATTTTTCGTAGTTGTCTTCATATTAATCTTATAGTATTTATAAATCCATCAATACTATATTCCTTTCATTTTAGAGTTAACAAACACAAATCCAGTGATCGTATTTCAAAATATTTGTCATAACTAGACTACTTAAATAAGAGTTATCTTTTAAGATTTACTTAAATCAATTTTATTTCCTATTATCATGTATGGAAAAATAATATTGTTACTACTTTAAATATTCTTTTATGTATATTCATCTTCTCAATATAATTCTATTGTTTATTTATATTGTCTAACAAAATATGTATTTTAGTCAAATAAACCAACTATTTATACAAGAATATATATTTTTCTTTCCTACTATCAAAACTTTTTATAAACATTCCCACCATAAATCATTGCCGTTAAATTCTCTCTATTTGATTTTATTCTAAAATGTTCAAATCATTATCTTAATTTAAGTATACTAAAAAAAATACTCTTATACAATATACTTATAAAATAATTTAATAATAATTTATTGATATTGTAACTATTTCTAAATTCTACTGCAAAGTTTTCCCCTATATTAGTTATTATTTCCGGTCCTCTTTGCCTTTACCTTCTCATACATCACCCCAAACTTCTCCCCATCATACCCCTCCGAACTAACAAACATCACTCTCCCCCGCTCCTTCCTCTGCACCACACTCCTCCCCTCCCCAGAAACCCGCACATAAAATCCCTTCCCCCGCTTCCCCTCAATCAGCCCCTCAATCTCCTCAAAATAAATCCTGCAGGACTCATACTCCCCATCCCGAAACGGCTGCACCGCCACAAAACAGTCACTCTGAACCTCCAAAAAACAGTTCACAAGCGGCATAATCCGCCTCTGAATCTCCCGATACACCACCCAGACCACTGCCATAGCGCCAGCAGCTATCCCCACAACAGCCACTCCCCAAATCCTCCAGCGCCCAGACCCAATCAACAACAGCCCAACAGACGCCAAAATCCCCAATAAAGGAAAAAGAAGAAGCAGCCGCTCCTTCCAGTCCATTCTCCTGTACATCATTTCCTCAGACGGTTCCAGCCTCATTCCTTATCTTCCTCCCCTGTCAAAATGTAAAATGCCACCACCATATAACCGCACCACAGCCATTCATCGGCAAATCCTCAACCCCCTTAAATTCTCTCACGATTCCCCTTTCACGCCGCCCTCCCTCTCCGGTTCCCATTCCAGTTCTCCATCACCTTCTCACACTCTCTGATCGTCTCCTCACACAGATAATCCGAAAAATACCCGATATGGGTCTCCTCATAAGGAAGGTTCAGCCGCCCCGAAAGCCACACATACACCCCATCCCTGCTCATACACCCTGCCGTTACAATCCGGTCAATGGCCCTGTGGGCGCGAATCCTCTTGTTCCTAAGCTCCGAATCCGCCAGCGTCCCCTTTGGCTTTTTCGTCCCCTCATGGACCCCCACATAAGCCCCACAGGCCGGATAGCCGCTGCACACATACAAAAGGCTCCCCGCCACAATGGTATTCTCCCCATACACATACTCCGCTGACCGCAATACCGACACCCTGCCACAATAAGGGCAAACCGGAGCTCTGGCCCCTTTCGGCTCTTTCTTCCGCCCATATCCACTCTTATATCCCCTAATCCTCTCACGATTTCGCCTGTTCTTCATTCCACACTACCCCTTTCCTCTATAAAAATAGCCATACCTCTCTGGCAGCCTCTTCCCATACCACCCAATCCCGCCACAACAGCCTCCTTTTAGTTTTCTAATCCCATTGTAAAAAATTCCTGTTTCAAATTTCAAGGGCATTTCCAAAAAACTTTTTAAACTTTCCTTACAGGGAGAAAGCCTATTTTCCCTGGCTCCCTCCCTCATGTCAAATCACCTGTCAGGCAGCACCGATCCGCCTCTTTTTCCTGTAATGGGCATATCCGGCTACACCAGCCCCGGCACCCACACTGGTAACCCCGATCACCGCCGCCAGCACTGCGCCATTCCCCTTTTTCGGCACATACACGCCAACCGCCTTCATGGTATACTGAACCGTTCCAGTCCCATTTCCTCCCTCCTTCACATAAGCAGACACATACCGTACTCCCATTTCCTCCGGAAACACAGCACTTCCCACATAACTCACCCTACAGTCCCGCACCAGCTTTCTCCCCTTTGCCACTGCATTCCTGCACCGGATTCCATCTGCGTCCTCATAAGCCTCCCCGTCCCAGGAGACCGACTCCACCTGATAATCCTTATCTTCAGCCTGGATCAGCCTCAAAAGCTCCTTCTCATACCCCGTAAAATCAGGAACATCCCCATCCAGTGTGAACACCTTGTCCCCAAGCCAGTACCCCTCCAGGCCATACTCATGAAATGTAACCGGAAAGGAAAACGTATCCTCCCAGCGCTCCTCTCCCGATTCCTGCCGGTCAGCCACTGCCGTCACTTCCATTTCCTGCCCTGTGGCCTCATCCACTACCGACACGGGAATCCTGGAAGGAATCCTGTCCAATGCCTCCACCGCCTCATATACCACTTCCTCTGATACAGAAACCTCATGGGCCGGAATCGCCATTTCCTCCAGCTGGCTTCCAAACAGGCGGTAGACAGCCCCGTCCTTCTCATACGTCTCCTCCGGCTTGTATTTCTCCGCCAGTTCCTTCAAAAACGGGCTGCTGGTAAGTTCCAGCGTCTCCCCGCCGCCCCCGTCCTGTCCTTCCTTCACCACCTCCGTGCGGATCTCAGAGAGACGGTAAGTCCTGCCGTCCCTCTCAATCTCCTTCTCAAACAGCTTCTGGGCTTCATCGGAATCCGGATTCTCCGTAACATACTGGTGTTCCTCATACAGATTCTCCAAAACCTCTCCATCGGGCGCTGCCAGAACCGTAAAAGCCGGAGCGCCTGCCGCCAGGAGTACCGCCAGGAAACATGCACCAGAACGCCTTGCCAATTCCCCTGGCTTCCCCACATTTCTCATTCCTTCCCTGACAGCCTCACCGGACAGACACGGCTTATTCCCGCTTTTCTCCCCGGCCCTGTTTCCATATTTCCAGCCAGCCTTTCCCCGGTTCTTTCCCTTCTCTTTCCACCTCCGGCCCACACTGCCGGACGCTCCGCCGCCTCCCGGCGGCGTCCCATCATCCCCTTTCTTCCTTTTCCTTCTCCAAAAGACCATTCCAGCCAGCCCTGCCACAGAAGCCAGCCACACCGCAAACAGCCCTGCAAGCCCGCTGGTATCCCCGGTCTTCGGCGCATGCAGAAGCTCTCCCACGGTCACATCGCCGTCTCCCTTCCGCTCTGTCTCATAGGAAGCTGTAATCCTCCCATAATGCTTCCGGTCCGTAATGGTGCAGTCCCCAAGGATACTCCCGTCCTCAAACACGGTAAAGGAAAATACCGTCTCATTAACCTCATACCCCGCAGGAGCCACAGTCTCTCTAAAATGATACTCCCCAGGAGCCGGAACCTCAAAATACACCTTCCCGCTCTCATCACTGGTTCCCTTAAAGACCTCATTCCCATCCTTATCCGTGATCACAATCTCCGCTCCCGGCAGTTCCTCCGATGTGGTCACATCCTCCTTGGAAATGATCACCGTGGTTTTCTTATAATCAGGGACCGTATCCTCCCCGGCTGTCTTCCCGTCAGTGCCCACAACAAACTGGTACACATTCCTGTTGAGGTAATACCCCTCCGGCGCCTTTGTCTCCTGAAAAACATAACTCCCGCTTCCCGGCTTCTTAAACCGCACCGTTCCGTCCCTGCCTGTCACGCCCTCAAAATACACGCTGCCATCCGGCTTATAGACCGTAATTGTGGCCCCCGCTAATCTCTCACCCGTAGCCCCGTCCACCTTATACAGTTCCATATACTCTCCCTCCGGCTTCGGCCTGTCGCCGCCTCCGCCGCCGGAATGACGGATCTTATAGTTCTTCACCACAAACTCCTGAACCCCTTCCGTTTCCCTCACCTCAATCTCCTGAGGCTCCATTTTCTGATATCCAGAAGGTGCTTTCAGTTCTCTCACCGTATACCGCCCGCTCTCCAGGCCCTTAAACGATTCCGCCTGGCCTTCCTTAGACACCCACTCCCGGATCACCTTTCCGTCCCGGTTACGCACCAGCTGCAGGGTTGCCCCACCTAACAGCTTTCCAGTATCACCGTCCGACTTCCCGATCTCCGCCTGAATCGGCTGGTTCCGAATCACAACCGTCTGCATGGCCACATCTCCCCGGATCTCCACTACCATATCCTTCATAGGCGCAAATCCGGCCGGCGCTTTCTTCTCCCGGATCACGTAAGTCCCTGCATGGATTCCCACAAACCGCTCCGGCTCCTTCCCGGAAACCCACTCCCGGATCACCGTCTCATCCCTGGTCCCGGCCTTCTCAACCAGCTGCAGTACGACGCCTTCTAAGGGCTCCCCGCTCACTCCGTCCGTCTTCCGGAAATCCACCGTAATCCTCTCATCTTCCATAACCACCTCTTTCTTCCCCTCCGTTTGTGTCACCTCAAAGGTCAGGCTCTTTGCAACAGCGTACCCATCCGGCGCTTTCCTCTCCTCCAGGGTATAACTTCCAGGCTTTAACCCCTGAAACACCTCCGGCGCCTGGCCGCTGACCCATTCCCGGATCACCGCCTGGTCCGAATTTCTCACCAGCCTCATGACAGCACCCGTAAGAGGCTTTCCGCTCTCCTTATCCTTCTTAACAACATCCACTTCCAGTTTCTGGTTCAAAACAACAAATGTCTGAATCCCCGAAGCATTAGTCACCACAATCTCCTGGTGTACAGAAAGAAGCAGATACCCTTCCGGCGCCTTCACCTCTTTCAGCACATACTTCCCAGGCGTCAGCCCCAAGATCTTCTCCGGTTTCTCCCCTGTAGTCCAGCTTGCAGCCTTCTCACCCTGCTCATTCCAAAGCTCCAGAACCGCCCCTGCCACAAACTCCCTGGTCTCCATGTCCCGCTTCTCCACCGACACTTCAATCTTCTTGTTCTCCAGGGTAAAGGTCTGAACCTTGTAATCCTTAACAACAGTCAGCTGAAACGGCTCCTTAGGCAGCTGATACCCCTCCGGCGCTTCCAGTTCCTTCACCAGATAATCCCCGGCAGGAAGCCCCAGAAATTCCATGGTTCCCGTCTCATCCGTCACCCACTCCCGGATCACCTTACCGTCCACTACAGAAATCAACTGCAACTTCGCTCCCGCCAAAGGCTCCTTCGTCTCCGAATCCGCCTTCACAATCTCCGTCTTCGTGTCGTCATCAAACATTTCCACCAGCGGAATCTCCTCCACGGTCATGTTCTCTTTCACCGTAAAATACACCTTCTCCGCCACCAGATACCCTTCCGGCGCCCTAGTCTCAATCAGCACATACTCCCCAGGCGTCAGGTATTCCATCTCATGAGGCGTATCCGTGGAAACCCAGGCTTCCACCACGTCTCCCTCAACCTTTACAGGCTCCCCGTTCTCCCCGGAAGTTTCCGTCACGCTCCGCACTTCCAGGCTGGCCCCAGGCAATTCCTCCTTTGTGGTCAGCGCCTTCTTAGAAACAATCACCCTGCTGGGAGCGTCCAATGCCTCATACAAATACGTCAGCCTGTGATACCGATCCGTATTCACATTAAACCGGAAGGTATGCACCCTTGTATCCAGCAGATATCCCTCCGGCGCCTTGACCTCCTGGACGCTGAAACGGTACAGGCTCACAGTCCCGTCCTCTCCAACAGCCCCCACAGGAACCTCACTGCTGACCGCCCGGCCCTCTCCATCCGTGATTAAGATCACCGACACATTGGTATCCAGATTGGTAAACTTAAACCTGGCTCCTTCCAGCTTCTCTTCCGGCCTCTTTTCATCCGCCTTTACAATCTCAATCCGGCCCATCACCAGCTCATCCACCAGTTCAAACCGCTGCACCTCCATGGTATCCACAATGGAAAAAGGAAGCTCCAGGGCACGCACATACCCAAACGGCGTCTGCTCCTCCACAAAATAATAAGAACCAGCCACCGGATTCGGAAGCTCATGGGGCCTCAAATCCCCAGCCTCATACCCTTCTGGAATCCGTCCCGCTTCCAGATCCTTTTTCGTGTATCTTCCGTCAGACCCGGAAATCCACCGGTCAACCAGATAAGCCTCATCATACTCCACAGCCGGAATCAGTTCCCCCTCATGGTCCCTCAACAGGTTCCCCTCCGTATCCGTCACAAACAGAAGATTCCCGGCTTCATCCTTCATCTGCTCTTTCGGAATGCCGCCGTCCTCCTTTGCCCGGTACACCGACACCGTGGCTCCTGCCAGTTCCTTTCCGCCTGCCTCATTGACCTTGGAAAGCAGTACCCGAATGGGCTTATCCTCCATGGTAAAAGATTGCACCCGCTCCTTAGAGCCCACATCCAGAACCGGAACATACACCGGGTCCGCCAGGAGATATCCCACAGGCGCCTTCTCCTCCACCAGCACATATTTCCCCACCGGCAGATACTCAAATCGCAGAGCCCCTGTCCCCGTCACATAGCACACCGCCTGCTTGGTCCCTGGAATCTGCTTTACCTCATAATCATAAGCCGTATAACTGTGCCCTCCCGGAACCGTAACCGGATGAGCCGTTTTCCGCACCTCGCTGCCATCATCCGTCTGCCACTTAAAAACAGGCTTTTCCTTATCATACTGAATCTTCCCTGTCTCATCATACAATGGCTCCCCTGTCTCATTTAACAAGGCCGGATAAAGGGCCAGCTCCGCCCTGTGGTCATTGTCCATGGCCTTCCCCGTAACGGCGTCTACTTTCAGCACCTCCACCGCCGTGTGGTCGTCCTCCATGACAAACCCCTGGACCTCCCCTGTTTCCAGAATGGTCACTTCCACATCCTCCGAAGTCACATATCCGGCCTCCGTGGGAACCCTGGTCTCCCGCAAGATATAATCCCCCGGCATGATGTGGTCAATCCAGTGAGGCTTCCCGCCCTTAGAAACCCAGGTCTCCGCCACAATCTCCGCTCCGTCCATATCCCGCAGAATCTCCAAATGCCACCCTCTGTCCGAATCATCATACACCCGGTACGCCTCATAAAGCGTCAGCACAGCCCCGGCAATCTCCTCCTTAGAAGTCATGTCCAGCTTGGACACTTCCAGTTTCGTGTAATCATCCTCCATGGTAAAAGACTGTAAATCTCCGGTATCTCTCACAATCAGCCCCATTGCCACAGACTGGACATACCCGTCTGCCAAAGGAGCCGCCGTCTCCTCCAGGATATAGGCCCCCTGCTTCACCCTGGCAATCTCATAAGCCCCTGCCTCCAGCGTCACCCACTCATTTTCCAGCCAAATGACGCCGCCGTCCTGATAATAAACCGGCAGCCCGTTCTCATCCACCACCGGCTTTAAGTCCGTATTGATCGTCTGCTTCCCGTTCTCATCCGTAAACACCTCCACAGACTGGGAAATCACCTTATCCCCGTTTTCATCCAAAGGCCACACAATCACGGCCCCATTACCGTCCGTCACATAAGCCATGCCTGTCTCTGAATCCACCATGCACAGCCGGTTCCCCCAGTCGTCCAGGCCATACAAAATCCCGGTCTCCGCATCCAGCTCCGTGGGGTCATAATCCAGATCAAACCGCCACAGCTTCACCGGCGGGTTCTTCTCCTGGGTAACGTCCCATTCCTCCCGCTTATTCCTATCCGTGCTGGTCTTTCGGATGTCCACGTCCACCCCGGTCTCATAGGCCGTGATGTCCGTCACCGAATCAAACAGGTTCCGGGTAACTTTCACACCCTCATACTCATGCTCCCCGGTCCGTTTCACTTCCAGCCCTTCATATAAGGTAAGAGTGGCATTGGCCACATAGGGATTTTCCTTTTGCTCCAGACGTTTCGTCACAAACCCAAACCCGGCAAACTCCCCGTTGGGCCGGTACTGTATCACTACATCTCCCCTGGCCTTTAACTGCTCCTCCGTTCCCTCCACCCGGTAAGTCAGGCTGTCCTGCCCCTTTTCCACCTTATGGATCTCAATCTTAGTAGGAACATCCTTCACAACAATCTGGTGCATGTCCTCCGCCACGGTCTTTCCATCCGCTCCAATGGGACGCATATACTGATACTTCACCGCCTGGACCTTGTTACCCTTATCACCCTCCTCATAATACTCCACCTTGTCACTGTACACCGTAAAGGCAATGGGCTTGGACTTCACATACCCGGCCGGCGCTTCCACCTCCACCAGCACATAGGCCCCGGCTCCAAGAGGCTGGTAAGTCTCCAGATACCCCACGGTCTGCTTCTCCGTGTGAACGCTCCCGTCCGGTCCGGTCACTTCCCCGTCCCGAGCCGTAGAGTAGGCTTTAAAAATGCCAACCTCCGCCCCGGTATCATCCTGCATGAAAATCTGCTCTTTTTCATCATACAGAGGCGCCCCATTCCCATCAAACAGGATATCCCCGCTTCCCGTCACGCCATCGGCTCCGTCTCCACTGACATCACGCTTTGCCGCATAAATCTTAAACAGGGCCCCGTCATGGAGAATGTTCTCCCCGGTCTCCGAATCCAGCTTCTCAATCCGCAGCCTGGAGCTGTACAGCTCATTTTCAAAATCCGTGTTGGAAAAGGAAACGAAATTAAATCCCCCGTTCCCCTCATACCCCGGCTCCCGGTTCCCCACATCCCCGTTGTCATTAATCACTTCCCCATACCTGGGGTCCAAGACGCTCCAGGGAATCAGGGCCTTGGCAAACCTCCGGTCAACCGCCGTGGATTTCCCGCTCATGGTCTCCACCCCGTCCAGGGTCACCCCATAATCCGTAATCTTCCCGTCCCGGTCATAATAAGTCTCATAATACACCCCATCCTTCGTTCCTGCGTCCTCACTGACCGAACCATAATGATAGTATTTTGCCACCGTCTCATTCTGGCAGTCCCTCACACGGTCCGGCTCCAGCCCATACTTAAACACCTGGAAATCCCCGTCATGGTTGTGGGCGTAAATGATGTGGGTCTCCTCATTAAACCGAATCTGGTAACGCTCCATCAGCTGCTCCGGCGTCAGCCTGGAATCATAAAGATACTCCGGGTCCGGAACCTTGTCATGAACCGTCCCGTCTTTGTCCACCTGGGGAATAAAGGGGATCTCCACCTCCCTGGGGGAATCAATGGCATAAGCCTTCTGGGGAATCTGGACAGGCTGCTGCTCCACCAGCACATACACACCGTAAGGCAGCATACGGCTCTGCCCCCAGTAATCATCGGAACCACCGCCCCGGCTGGCATGAACCGTTGTCATGTCCCCGTCCACGTCATACTTCTCCATATCCCATTCCAGTGCCAAATCCGAAGCAAAAGCCGAATTCTCCTTGAAAAATCCCTCATAATCATAGGAGCCGTCCTCTTTCTCCTTCAGCTTCCCTGTCCGTTCCAGATCAGACCGCAGATACAGCTTAAAATAGAATCCCGGCAGCGTCTTGGTCTCCTGCTTCCCATTATAGCCCCCAAACAACACCGTAAAGGGGTCCCGGTGAATCTCATAAGTATTATGTTCATAGGAATCCAGGGCAATGTCCTTTGTCACCTTAATCGCCTGCTTGATCACCCGCTCCAAAACAATGATCGGACGCTCCCTGGTATCCGAATCCTCATAAATCTGGTACTGCCCCGGATACAGAAGCACCGCATATTTCACATAGGAACCCTCATCCAGCGCTTCCTTCCTGGTACTCACATTTACCGCTGCTTCCCGATACCGGCTGATCTCCCCGTCAACCACTACCCGGAAGGTCTTTCTGCTGTTTTCCGTGCCAAAGTTCTCCCCTGATGTATCCACATGAACCACGGAACACTTTCTGTCTCTGTCAAAGGATACCTTCACCGGCGTCAGAATCTCCTCATAGGTCAAGGTTTCCTGGGTGGTGTACTGGGGCACTGTCTCCATAACCGGAACCTTCTGGCCCTGGGAGTCCAGGATAAACTCTCCCACTCCATAAGTTTCATAAATAGGACTGTACACGGTCTTCAAATGGATTTCCCCGGCTTCAAGGGCTTCTCTGTCCAGTTCCTTTTTCTCCACCGTAAACCGGTATCCGTCCCTCTCATACTGATCCGCCTCATAAACCACATAGTAATAGCCGTTCTCATACTCCCTGCGGACCACCAGACGGCCAGTCCCCTTATCATAAATCCCATTCCGGTTCACAATCCCTTTATAGCCGTAGCGGATTTTGGCGTACCAGCTCCCACTCCTCTGAACAATTTCATCCACCTCATAAGCGTCCCAGAAACTGTCCGAAGCACAGTCCTGAAGGATCTCCTCAATCCTCTCCCCATTGGTCTGCCCTGACAGTTTCAAAAGACTCCACGGCCCATCCGTCAGGCCGCCTTTATACCCGGAACTTAAAAGGGCCGAAGACACTTCCTGCAGGATATAATCCTGATTCATTGCCCCTGATTCCTCCAAAGCCATGTCGGAAGGTGCTTCCCTCTCGATTGCAGAAACATATCCGTTCAGCCGGTTCACCGCTGTAACCATCTCCATAAAAGGCTTGTCCGAATAGACGATATTTCCCTGGGAATCCCGCTTTACCATCTTGTTCCCGTCACCGTCCAGCTTGTACTCCCCGCCTTTGGCTGTCTGGTAAATGATGTTTCCCTCAAAATCCCGTTTCTCCACCCGGCTGCTCCCTGTGGCCACCTGCTCGGTCTTTATACCCTCTTTCTCCGTCACTTCATAAACCGTCACACCCTCCGGCAGCCCGGATAAAAACACGTCAAAGCCCTTGGTGTTAAAATAATCCACCGTAAAGTCATAGGAATTTCCCTCCCACTCATTGATCCGGTGGAAGAATCCTTCCGTGTGGGCACTTCCCGACTCCGCAAGCACCACCGGCCTGCCCGTCCGGTTGCTCTCCGTCAAGTTCTTTCCCGTTCTGGAAAGCTCGTACCCTTCCGACCGGGAAATCTCCTCCACATAATAACTGCCAAGGAGCAGGGGCCGTCCAATCCAGCCATTCCCATTCCTCTCTACGTTTCCGGAATAAAGATTGGGCACGTTTTTCGATGTGTCCGAAACCTCCGTAATGACCAGGAAAGAAGCGTCACCGTTTTGATCCGTGGCGGCAATGGATACCAGTTCCCCTGCGGAAAATACCTTCCCCGTCTTCCCATCCGGGTGGATAATGTCCTCCGCCGCATAAAGCCCGTACACGGCTCCCTCCAGGGTCGCGTCTGCCTGGGATTTTCCGTAGCTGTCCTCCTCTTCCTGCTCATAAAGTTCCATGTCCCTCTTGTTGATGTGAAGCTCCCCCTCTGTCCGGTGATCCTTCACCACATAGAAATAGCCTGTATAGTCAGAAGGGTAGGACGACTGGTCAATGGGCGGCACTTCGCTTTCCTCCTGAACCCCGTCCCACTCCCAGCTTCCGCCGGAGCTGTCACCATCCTCCTCATCATCCGATATCCCCATAGGCCGGTTTACGGCAAACAATGAGGGAACCCCCTTAGAAGGCGTGGCAAGGCCAAACCACTCTCCGGCATTGGAATCCGTGGCAAGAGCCAGGTCATTGATCAGTTCCATGTCCGGTTCTTCGTCATCCTCCCACTCCGACTCTTCCACTTCATTCAGAGACCCTTTCTGGGAATCCTCCCTTCTGTCCGGCTTCTCTGGCGGAACCTGGCCTGATTCCTCTGCTGCTTCTGTTGGCTGTATTTCCGGCTCTGATTCCTCTTTAGATTCCTCCTGGACCTTTTCCGGTTCCTCCAACTTTGTTTTATCTACCTCCCCTTTCTCCAATTCCTCCTTTTCCGGTGTTCCTTCACTGGATTGGGATTCCTTTTGTGCTTCACCATTTTCCTCTGTCTCATATGGCTCTTGACTGCCCTCCTGCCGGCTGCTCTCCTGACTCAAGTTTACTTCTTCTGATTCTGGCGCAGCTGCTTTCGTCTTGTCAGACTGGACTCCTTCCGACTCTGCTTCTGTATCCGCCGTTTTTCTTTTCCCCACAGCCCTGGCACTATCGCTATCCATGGATTCCATTCCCACTTTTTCAGATTCCGCTTCCGAACGAACCATTGCCGCCTGCACCAGTTTCCGCTCCTTCAAAGACAGGTTCACTTTCGGAGTCTCCAAAGGTTCTGTCGAATCTTCCCCAGTTCTCCCAGCCTCCCCTTTCTTATTCCCCGGATAATGGCCGGTGATCTCCCCGTCTCCCTTCACCTGGGAAGACATAAACTCCACAATCTCAATGGGAAGATCGTCATTGTGCAGGTCATGAAGAATATAGCCCTTCCTTGCCTGAATCTCCCGCACTGTATAAACCCTTTTTAAATGGATAAAGGTCTCCCATGCCTGATTCCGGTCCGCCTCCATGTCATCTCTGGCCGCCCCCTCATCAATGGAATGGAAATCACAGTTCTGCTCACACCAGTCCACACATTCCTGCCAGGCTGCCCAGGCTTCCTCCTCCAACTGTTCATTTTTTTCATCAGCCTCCGCCTGGTCCTCTTCAGAAGCCTCATCCGACACCTCCGCCGGCTCAATGACCGGTTCCGGATGACCGCCGCAATAAGTTTTGGAATACTCATAAGTCTTCTGGTCCCCATGCTCAAAATGACCATTTCCGTCCGTGGTAATCTCACTCTGGCAGACGCTTAACGTCTCAAATCCGCCTTCTGATGTGGCCGCATGTTTATGAAACTGCTCCGCCTCCAGGTTGGTTCCCTCAAGCTGGGAAAAGTCAAACATCTCCAGAATCTCAAAGGTGGAATCCGCCAGAGTCTTCCCCGTCTCATCACACCTCTTTTCCAGTTCTATCTTATAATCCCTCTTAAACGTCTCCTCGTGAAGGTACTGGGTATAGAAAATCTCATAGCTGCCGTCCCCGGTTTCCGTATGGGTATCCCCCTTCCCAAAGGACAGCCATACCTCCCATGTCTGCTGCTCCCCAGCCATCGTGATCATGGCCTGCTTTCCCTCCACCGCGCTGCCCTCCGTCCATCCGTCCGGATACCAGATCTTAAAAGTGTTGGGCTTCACCCAGTATTTAGCGCCGCCGGAGCCCTCCTCAAAATGGCCTTTCACCAGGCCGATATCCGGGTTTCCGGTGGTACAGAGGAAAGTCACGCCGTCTTCCTCTTTTTTCATGCTCCAACCTTCCGGCAGATCGTAGACAAGGGTAGACTGGCGCCAGTCAAAACCTTCGCCGTATTTCAAAGAAATGGCGTAGGTCCCGTCATCACTCTGCGCCATCTCATGGACCGGGGCCGTACTCTTATACTTAGAAGCAAAAGACGGGACAGCTCCTTCCTCCACCGCTCCATTTGTCTGGTTAAAAAACTGCTCCAGGGCTCCTCTGGTCTGTGCCGCCAGAACCGGGCTTTTCAGGTTCGCCATCAGGACTTCCATCTGATTCCTGAAATCATCCAGTCCGGCCCAGTTCCCGGACATAATGGCCCAGGTAGCGCACTGTCCAAGGATATAGTGTCCCTGCCCCACTTTCCCCACGTTGCTTTGGTATCCCTCAAAGTTTCCCGAAGAAGACAGGGCATACCATAAAATCTCTGCCTCCTCCCTGGTTAATCCAAGAGGCAGGTTATCCCCGTCTAAATCCAGGTCATAGGTTACAAGGGTTCCCCCTGTCCCGGTACGCATGGATTTATTGGGCTCCAGGCAGTAGCCAGGGGCGCTTTTATTCCCCTCCACGTTGGTCAATCCATAAGGCCATAAGCCTACCCGGTTATGGTCCTTCCCGTAGAAAGGAAAACTGGCTCCCGGCTTTAACAGGTTGCTGGAGTCATAATAGGCAAAACTGCTGCTCCTTCCCTGGGTTTCTGCCCCAAAAGCAGAAATGGAACCTATATCCAAACTAAAAAAGGGCTGAACCGTAAGAATCACTGCCAGTAAAAAAGCGATTCCACGTTTCAGCCTCTGATAAAGGTGATTCAATCGTGTCATATTTTCCCTCATTTCCAAAAGAAAAGGCACATCTACACCTGCAGATGTACCCGATCACTATATGCTTTTATCTTTTACTTGTATTTGGGATTCATAATCTGGCCCCCGCAATTATTACAAGGTTGTTCTGTCACCCGGTTTCCGAATGTATTTTTATGTCCGCAATGCGGACACACCGCCTTCTGTCTTCCAAGGTAAAAATCCGCAGAAGTCCCAATAGTAGAAGCGTCAATCACCATGTCCTCTCCGTCCACATAAACCGCATTCCACATATGGGCTCCATCCTCCCGAAAACCGCATTTCAGTCCCACCGCATTGGCAAGCAGCTTATAGGTTCTGGCAAAACCAACACATTTTCCGGTTCCGGCAATCAGGATACTATGTACCTCATCATCTGCCTGGACATACTTTCCCTCATGATAAACTGCCCTTTTCGTGATTTCTTCGTAAACCCGCTTTGCCTTCTCATAATCACTGGCCCCATAATCAAAACCGATCAGAAACTTTTCCAGTTCATCATACACAGCCTTGTCAGCCTCCGACAATTCCGACACAGGAAGAATACCGCGAACCGCAGCAAGGACTCTATGATCCGAAACCCAGGCATAATCCGTCTCCCCGTCAAAAATGTACCGTCTCCAATCCGGGTCATAGTAGTAGGACTGGTTATCATAAGGCGTCCTCACATACCCTCCCATAACCTGCTTCTCCATCACCCAGCTGCCATCCCCGCCTACAAGATACCCGTCCGGCGTGGTGGTATCTGCCATCATAATCCCGTTCTCATCCAGATAGTAATAGACTCCCTGATCCACAACCCACTCCGCTCTGGCATAATTTCCGTCATCCTTCCGATAATGCCACCCCGAAGACGTCTCCTCAAAAGTTCCCGCAAACACAGACATTGGACAAATAAACACCATCAGACAAAGGATCATCAGACTCCACAATTTCCCTGTTCTCATATAAAGCACCTCCTTCTGTAACCATCATACCGAATCCGATCTTCCAATGTCGAGGGCGTTTCAGATTTATTTTCTTACAGAAGTCTTAAGATTAAAAAGAGGAAAGTCCTGATGTAGCCATACAGAACCTTCCCCTTTTATGTGCCGACCTGATTATCGAACCCCTTCCCCTAAAACTCCTTTCGGGCAATCGCTTCTCTCTGCTTCCTCTGCAGGATAAAATCACTTAACAAAGAAAAAAACTCCTCCTCTTCCTCTGTTTCAGCACTCAGTATCAGCTCCAATGTCTCCTCTATGTCCATATCCCTGCAAATATTGTACAGCCTTTTTGCCGTCTCTATCTTAGATGTCAAAGCTTGTCTTTGGAAGGCAGCCTCTGTGTACACCGGTTCAATCATGACTCAATACCAAATCGCTCTAAAAATGCATTGGGACTCATAATCTCCGGTCGTTCAATATCCAAATCCTCAAAATCCCTATCCCCGGTAATTAAAATATCCACTGCCTCAACAATCGCTGTATGAATAACCGGATAATCCTTCACATCCCTGATTGACACAAAAGATTCTGAAATATGTTTGGGCGTATAGACCAACTCATAGCTCATACCTGCAAGAAACCTCTCCACAGCCACTGCCTTTTGAGGAAACTTGCGCTCCACCACTGCATGCAGTTCATCAATCACATAAGAAGAAATCACCATGGTATGCTCAATTACGATTGTTTCAAATAACCGGTTCATCCGTTCTGAAGGAAACAGCAGTGCGGATATGATCACATTGGTATCCAGCATTACCCTCATTGCGGATTCTCCCTCCTCATTTCTTTAATCATGTCCACAACATCCTGCTCATCTCTCAGCCCGGCCCGACTGGCTTCTCCACGAAATGCTTCCTGTGCCTCTTTTAATGCCACCATGGTTGAATTCATAATCACGATTTTGTTTCCCTCTTCGATAAACAGGACCTTGTCACCTTCCCGAATTCCAAGCTTCTTTCGTATCTCCACCGGGATCGTAACCTGTCCTTTAGAAGTAACTTTAGCCAGTTCCATGAAATCGCCTCCTTTTATTCCTTACTTTCCTTAAATTTCTTATATCTGCATTATATGCAATCCACCAGGAAATATCAAGGCAATCTTTTCAAAAAGAAAGTGTCTTTCAATTACTGCACCCACACCCCCTTCCCATCCACCTGATACCCGTCCGGCGTCTTCCGGTTCACAAACATGGCCCCTCTTGTCCCATCCGATACCGTATTAAAATAATACCATTTTCCCTCAATCAGGTTCCACCCTGTAACCATCCGTCCACAGGTTCCGTCACTAACAGGATTCAAGTAATACACATGCTTGTCCGTATCCGTAAACCACCCAGTCTCCATATACCCGCGGTCATCAAAATGATACCACTCCAGCACGCCATTGTAGCTTAACTGTTTCCAGCAGGATTTCGGATAACTTCCGTCCTGATACTGATACCACCAGCCTATAGAATCCCGCTTCCAGCTCCCCAGTGTCTGTCCAACAGCCCCCGGACCGCCTGCCGCAGATGACGAGCCCCTGTAAGAACTGCCGGAACCGCCTCCAGAAGAACTCCCCCCGGAGCTTCCTCCAGAACTGCCCCCAGACGAAGTGCCGGGGCGCGTGGTCTGGTCCGTAGTCTTAAACTCCACCTTCACCTTACACTGCGCCGTCTTCTGCCCATCCTCCGTAGTCACCGTCACCACGGTCTCCTTACTCCCGGCTGCCGTAGACAAGGCATAACGGTTCTTTGCCAGATTGGCGGCGTCCTTAGCCTCCAGATCCTGAATCCATTTTCCATCCCGCTTAACCGTCACCGTACCGTCCGCTGATACAGAAGCCACCGTACTGTCTGCCACCTGGTATTTCACCGCCTTGTTCTGTGCCTCTGCCGGCGCCACCACAGCCCCGATTTTCTGAGCCCCTGTCACTTTATACTCTACTTTCGGACTAATCCGGCTCCCAGTCAAAACCTTTTCCACAGAAAACTTCAGCTCCGCCTGGTTTAACGACACCTTCTCCACAGGAACCACCGTCTGGTCCACAGTCTTAAAAGACAGATTCACCGCGCACACCGCCTGCTTCTGCCCGTCTTTTGTGGTAACCGTCACATAAGACGACCGGCTGCCCGCCGCCTCCTGCTTTGCGTAAGGATTCTCCTTGTTCTTCCCCTTCTCCGCCTCAATCAAATCCCCAATCCATTTGGCATTCTCCCTGGCGCTCACCATGCCCTCCTGGTCCACACGCAGCACATCCGAATCCCCTGCACTCCAGACCACTTCTTTATTATCCGCATACTCCGGTGAAATGGTTTCATACAGCCGCCTGGAAGGAGTAACCCTATAGCTCTCCTTCGGATTCCTCCGGTCCCCCTCCAGCGTCCTGGTAATCTCAAAAGCCAGCTCCGCCTGGTCCAGCTTCACATCCGCCACCGGAACCACCGTGTCATCCGTGATCTTAAAATCCACCGTCACAAAAGCGCTTGCCCGCTTCTGTCCGGCCTCCGTAGTCACCGTAACCGTCCCATAATCCTTTGCCTTTGTGGTAATCTTCTTGGACGGATACAGCTCCTGATTGGCAACCCCGGCCTTTATCAGCTCCTGAATCCATTTGGCCGACTGGTTCACCGACACCTCCCCGTCCTCTGTCACTCTGATCATGTCCGTAGAAGAACCGTCCGTGTCCTTCACATTCCAGACCACGTTCTTATTCGCCACCGAATCCGGAATAATGGCTGCCGTCAGCTTCTGCGGGTCCGTCACCTTCCATCCAATCTGTGGATTCCACCGGGAACCGCTCCGGATCTGCTCCACCTCAAAATGCAGTTCTCCCTTATCCAGCACCACGCCGTTTGTCATGGCCTGGTATCCTACCGAGATTGTGATATCCTCCTCCGGCATGGTAAACGCCAGTTCTGACGCCCCTACGGGAATCAGCTCCTTCGTATCAAAATCATCAGCCGTCCAAAACAGGGAATCCGGCGCCATCTCATAATAGACCGGAGGCTCTGCATCCGCCTGATTCACCGGGCTTGTATACACCAGCACCTTAGTCCCCCCAGCCAGCGCCCCCGGATTGGCCCAGTCAATCTCCTTAGCAAAATTGTTCTGCGCCTCCAAAACAGACAGCTTCCCATGGTCAACCGCAGGAATGGACACCAGATACCCTCTTACCGGATCTCCCGTCTTGCTGGGCGCAACATGGTGGACGTTGTCTTTCCCAATCCCCAGAACGCCCTCCTCCAGCTCCTCATAAAAATACCGGCTGGTCTGCTTGGTAAACCCGCCCATCTGATAAAGGCTGAAATCCCTCTGATTAGAATAATAAGCCCCGATATGGTGTTCCAGACGGATCTGGGGAGTCAGCTTATTCCCAAAAGGATTCAGGGAATACTTGTCCTCACTGTCCGTATACAGATAAGCCAGGTCATCCCCCAACTCCACCGTCCCGCTGTCAATCAGTCCCACAAACAGCCCCGCCGTCTTCAAGGTACTGGAAGTAGAAGCCCCAATGGTCCCCGCAAACCTTCCGTTCTTCACCTGGCCGCTCTGAAGCCTTCCCACCAGGCCGCCGATGTAATCCGCAGAAGTACTCCCTACCTTGCCCTCCACATAAGAATTGTACACCTCCGTCTCATAAATATTTCCCGCAATACCGCCCACATACCCTTCCGAATACAGGGCGCTGTAGCTGTCGGTGGTATCGCTGGTACAGTCACTGATAAAAGACCCCTGGGCCGACCCGCAGATTCCCCCAGCAAAAGCCTCTTTACTTCCGCTGGTATCCGTGCCTCCTAACACCCCGGCAGTATTGGCACACTCCAAAATCACACTGTCATAGGCTTCCCCCACAACGCCGCCCATCACGCCGGTTCCCCGGACCTGACCCTTAACGCTGCAGTTTCGGATTGTGCTGTCATTGCTTTCCCCTGCCAGAACCGCCGCCTTGCTCCTGGCATTCACCTGTCCGTCCACCACCAGGTTCTCAACAACCGCCCCGTGAAGGCTCCCAAACAAACCGGCATAATCCTGGGTAATGTCACTGATCTTTAAATTGTACACCCGATACCCCCGGCCATCAAAATTCCCCTTAAAAGGCTTCGGCTCCGAATCTCCCAGGTCGGTAAAATACCCGATAGGCAGCCATGAGGCGGAGTCATTCAAAGAAATGTCCCTGGACAAGGCGAAATAACACCCCTCATACCCGTCCACCTCCTCATTGGCCACGTTGTAGGCCAAAAGCTTTAAATCCTTTGAAGAATTGATCTGATAGGGGTTCTCCTTGGTCCCCTCCCCGTCAAAATGGTCGCTCATCTCCATGCCGCCCCAGATACTGGCTTTCCGGAGAGACATCAGGGCATTAGAAGCCGTTGCCACCCCAGGTTCTTCCACTTCCTCCCTTGTCCCCTTAGGGAAGTTTCCTGAGCCAGCAAAGCCGGAATCTATCTCCCCTTTGCCCTCCAAAACCTCTCCCTTGCCCGGTCCCCCGTTCAGTCCTTCCCCTATTTCCGTTTCCGCCTGGGAAGGGGTGGCAATCCTTACGGGATTCTTCCACTCCAGCCTTCCGCCGCTTTCCCATTCCCCTTCCCGTTCTGCCTCTTTGCCCCTCTGCCCCGGCAGGCTGCCTGCCAGAATCCCGCTCTGCCCCATACCCTCACCGTCATAGACGCCGCCTGCTCCAAAAGCCATCTCACTTCCATACACAACACCATTTCCCGCGATTCCCACCGCCGAAAATACAGGACTCATTCCCATCGCCGCAATCAACACCCAGGCCGGCGCTGCCGCCTGATATCTTGTTCTCTTTTTCATCATATGCTCCTTTAATATTCTGATTTTTACTGCCCCGGCTCTCACAAGCCGGAATCCAGATTTTATCCCGAAACCTCTACACAGCCTTTAGCACTCCACCAACCCGCCTGTCATCCTATAAAGGCCGATTGTTCCGCGCCATTGGCGCTTCCACAACAATATCCGAACAATGGTTTCATACCAGATTCTCAATAGGCAGAAAAAATGAGCTGTCCCAAAAAAGACAGCCCATTTCCCTCACCTATCATCACGTAATCCCGTAATCTCACTCCTGCACCGCCACAAAGGCCGGCCGGCTCCCGATCCGGTCATTGTCCACCTGCTCCGGGGCCACTCTCCCGTCATAAGTCACCGCATAACACATTTTCCCGTCCCTGGCTGCCGGGGTCCGCAGCCAGTATCCCATAACATGGCTGCCTGCCAGGGTAAAATTATCCGTCTTGGAGCCATCCAGCTTCCACAGATAATTTCCATACCGGACCGCCTCCTCCAGAGACAGACAAAACAAGACATCCTCCGTCTTACTCCCCGGCTGCCTCCGTTTGGTAAACTTCCGCTCCGAAATCATGTAATCGCTGCTTTTCCCCGCATAAGTATACCCGGCTGTAGTCTCTGCCTTTTTAGTCCCTGTAAAATCCGCCAGCCCCTCCTGCAGCCAGCCCCTTAAATCCGAAGCCTCCCAGCCGTTATGATTGCGGTCAAACACGCTCTCATCACCGCCGATAATGGAATCACACAAGAACAAAGCCCCGGCCCGGTTCATACCAGCGTCACAATAATTGGGGTCCACACACCGAAATGTATAAGATTTCCCATGTATCACCCGCTCCTGGGTATCCCCCGCATACCAGATCTTCCCCTGTCCCGTATCCGCTTTCTCCCGCCCCAGCACAAAAGCCGGACGGATTCCCGCTTCAGTCAGGGAAACCCGGCTGGAGGCAATGTGCCCGTTGTACTGCACCAGATACGCCTGATTGCCGGTATGCTCCCGCTTCGACCGCGTCCAGTAATACCGCATTCCCCGCACAGGCGTCCAAATCTTCCGGACAATCTCCTTATAAGCCGGATTCTTCACCTCATCTATGGACAGACAAAACACCCGGTCCGAAACCGAATCCCCGGTTTCCGGCAGATTCACCCCCACAAGCTCCTCCGCCACAGAAAGAGTGTCGGCAAAATACTGATTCAGCCACGTCCTCACATCCGACGTGCCGTAATCATTATCCGAAACCCCGTACCGGACAGAAAGCCTATAGGGAATCACCTCATCCGCCACAAACAGATACCCGCCCTGATAATCCGAATCCAGACAGGTAAACCCCATGGTCTCAAACCCATCAGAAAGTCCGGTCTCCACCTGCAGCATGTCCCCGGTTTTGTACCGGTCTGCCGCCCTGGTGTCCCCATAAGAAGAAAATCCCAAAAGAAAGCTGACAGCAGAACAGGTAAAAAATGCCGCTGCCAAAGCCCCCTTCCTTATCCCCATCCGGCGGACTCCCAGCTTCATGCCGGCTCCTCCAAAGCCTCTGCCTCCTCTGTTTTTGCTTTACGTCTCCCGGTTCTGGCGCTCTTTGCCTTCCCCATTTCATGTTCCTCCAGCCCGGCCTCCTGGTCTCCCATTTCCTGGCCTGCCGTATCTGGGGCCTCCGTTTTAAATCCTTCCGTCTCCTGCCCCTGCTCCCCTATGTCCCAGTCGTTCCCATAGCCCGCAGCGCCTTCTTCCTCCCCGGATTCCTCCACCACAGACACTACCCTGGCAAGACACCGTCCCTTTCCATCCTCTCCCGGCATAAAGGACACCGCCTGCCCGTCACGGAGCTTCTTAAATCCGTCCCCCTGAATCTCCGAATAATGGACAAAATAATCCATGCCCTCCTCATCGGTAATAAATCCAAAACCCTTTCTCACATCAAACCACTTTACAATTCCTCTCATTTCCATATGACAAGTTCTCCTCTCAAAAAATCGTTATTGTATTGTTAAATTGTAACCGCCCAGACGGCTCATCTTCTTACAAGAAACCTTACTGCAGCCTCCCATGTTTACCAGCCAGCCGCCTTATGAAAGTCCATTGCTCCGCTCCTTCGGAGCTCACGAACAAAGGCAGATTTTCCAAACTCCAAGAGTTCCGAAAAACCTGCCCTTCCTTCATACATCGCTGCACAAATCTTATCCCCGCTTAATGATCCTGGTAATGATCCCTTCCGCCACCTCCCTGTCCTCATTAATCCTGGTCACCAGAAATCCCACCTCATCCCCCTGCCCCGGCAGGCTTGCCGTGCTGCAGGAGTGGGCCACTGCATTGACCCGGCAGTTCAAACAGAGGAAAAAGGTTCCCCGGTAAACATCCGTCACCTTCCCCACATACTTTCCCTGTTTCTTAAGCCGCATTAAGTTCTCTCTGTTCACATTGGCTTTGGCCTCCCTGGCGCTGACCTCCACCTTCATGCCTTCAACCGAATCCCCTGTCACCTTTTTCACCATGACATTTACCACGTCTCCCGTGGCAAACCTCTCATTGGCGTCTGACAGCCATTCCCAGGTCATGTCCCTAGCCTTTAACGAACACTCAATGCCAAACACCTCCAGCCGGACCGCTTTCGGAGCCACGGCGATCACCCTGGCCTCCACCACACGGCCCGGCACAATCATCGGCGGCCCGTCCTGGGAAGGCAGATAGAACTGCTGCCGCTTTCTTAGCATGGCCTCCCTCCTGGAAGCCGCCACGCTTCCCGACCCTTCGTCTACTTCCCGGACAATAAAATCCAGTTCCGCTCCTAGCATGTTGTTGGCCAGCCTGGTCTGCCGGTTCACCGGATCAGAGTTTTCCCGTCCATCCCCTTCCAGGTTGATCATCATCTCCTCCATAGGGATCAGAACCCGACAGCCTTTGTAGTAGATCACTGCCACCACCCAGCCGCCGTCCAGCCGTTCAATGCCGCTTAAAGCGCCGGACAGGATCTTCCTTGTCCTCTGGGCATTCATTAACTCATGCCACACTATGTCCTCCTGATCCCTCTCCGCCACGGCGCCTGCTGCGTCCACGGTCAGAACACTTGCCGGACGGCTCCTGGAACGGCTCACGCCATCCTGCACTCCCTCCGCCACACGGCTTTTACTCTCTTCCTTCATGGGCATACCACCTTTCTTTTTTCATCCTGAATCCCACCTTGTCCATAAACTCCCTGGAAACACAAAAAGAGCAGCCCTGTAAAAAGCCGCTCTCCGTGAACCCGTTGATTCAGAAATCTGATGATACCATTATAAAACATCTGAAATTGCAAGTCAATTCTTTGGGAAATGCAATGTGGTTTCATTTCGGTTCCAATTTCGTCTCTTCCATGCGAAATCCTTCAATACAACGCAAAAACGTTATGGATAATTCCTGAAATAAGTCTTCACAAAACCGCCCCTCTATCACGGAGCGGCTAATGAGCAGCGGACGGTATTGTAAAAACAATGCCTCCTTTGCCTTCTCATTCCCCGTCTTTGCCAGACACAACAATTCCTCCGTCTCCATTCCTTTTCCACTCCTTCCCCATCTTTTTACGAGCATAGGAATAGCAATCCGCAATCTTCTCCGATTTCATTCCCATAATTTCACCAATCTCCGCAAAAGTAAGCTGTCGGAACACTTTCGCAAACACCACCAAAAGCTCCAAATCCGTCAAAACGGTCATGCATTTCCACAGCCGGATATCCAGCCATTCCTTAAACCTCTGTCTGATTACTTCCGGTTCCCAAGAGACTCCTTCCATTGCTTCCAGACAATCTTCCACACACACCATTTCAGACTCTTCCAGCCGCCATTCAAGAATTTCCGTCTCCGTTGGCATTTCCCTCCAAGTTTTCTCCCGCTCTTTTCTTAAATAATCCCTTCTGGAGCGGTCCACTGCCTTTTCCAGATACCTGGTAAAACGTCCTTTTATAAAATCTTCATTCGTTCCTTTCATCTTTTCCTCCGGATATCAAATTTTTTGATTTCCGAAGAATGTGGTGGGCCACGAACCCACCCCTTTGATAACCACAGCTTTATTGGGGTATATAGTATGGTTTTATAAACAAAAAAGAGGCAGTACCTTTCTGCCCCCCTTACATAAAATTTTGTATATTCTGTTTTACTTCTTTTCCATTTCTCCCAGTATCTATACGGTTATCTTTCAATTATATCTATTATTGCCCCTTATTTATAAAGGGTTATAGTTTATGTTGTTTCTATTGATTTCCGTTTAAACTTAAAAGAAAAGGTGATAACGAACATGAAAGCTCCTGATCATAAACTTGGCAACCGAATAAAATCTGCTCGTAAAGCAAAAAATCTGACCCAGGAAAAGCTTGCTGAACAGATCAACATATCCACCAGCTACATAGCAGAAATCGAAAACAAAAAAACCATCCCAAGTTTTGAAATCATGTGTTCCTTATGTAAAATTTTGAATCTCTCCCTGGACGATATCATTTTTGATACAGAGTCCGACTCTATCAAGCAGATTAATTTACTATTAAGCCAATGCAGTGAAAAACAACTTTCTGTCATCCATGCCATGATTGAAGCTATGCTCCAGGCAGAGGCCAGCCTATAAAGAATCCTATAAAACAGGATTCCACGCCTGCGGCCAGTTGTTTTCGCAATATGACTACCTTATCGCCGCAGAGCGTCTTTGTTTCATAGAACGCACTTTCCTGTGAAACAAAAAACTCCCCGTTCCGCAAAGCTCTGAACCAGGGAGTTTCCATATCCTTTATCCATTTTTCCTTTCCCAGACGGTTAAACCCATTTTAACCGTGGTTCCTTAATCATTTCTAAAAGTCACCTTAATCTTTCTGAATCAGCACCACTCCCGATTCCTCACACTTTCTAAAGTCCTTCCACCACCTCTCTCCCTTTCGTTTCATACAGGGCGTTTTCTGCCCGTCTGACTTGTCAGCCCATAATTCTCCTTCAAATAATCCCCCAGATACCGGCTGACCTTTTCCGCCCCGTAAGTATTCAGATGATCCCCCTCATCCCTGGAATCCCTTTCCCAATCTATATTCAGCTCCTTTTCCAGGAGATTCATATCCAGAAACGGAACCTTTCTCCTTGCCGCATAATCACTCACTCCATTATGCCGCCTGTAATCCCAGTTTTTAGGAGTGGGAGTCCCCACAAACAGCAGCTGGATTCCTTTCTTTCGACACAGTTCCACCAGCCTGTCCGTCCAAAAAGTCACTGTCCCCTTTAAAGCCTCCTTTTCCTCCGTCTTGACCATATAGGGACCGCCCTTATACGGCCGAATATCCCCGCTGGGAAGAAATCCCCTGTTGGCATCCCGCCTGCCCTCAAAGGACCCTCCCTTCCAGTCCCTGTATGTCAGTCTCTTCCACCGGTTATGGTACTGAACGATTGGAAAATAATATCTGGCCGTCCTCTCAATGGCAAGGTTCCACTCCCGCTGCCACTCCCTGCTGTGGTAAAATAAATCCGTTTCCAGGATCACCACCTTAGGCTTTTGCACAGACAGCACCTTTTTCAGCATGTAATAAGCCTCCACCGCCCTCTGTCCTGACTGGCTGCACACAAAAGAAGAAATTCCATGCTCTTTCCACAGCACCACAGGAGAGATCGCAGAATGCCCCTCACTGTCCCCAAGAACAATCACATCCAGAGAATCCTTCGGTTCCGCCAAGACCCCTGCAGACGGAATATCCCTTCCCTCCATGCCGGCCTCCACTGTATTGGACTTTGGAGCCGCCACCACAGACCCGCCATGGAGGAGAAACACAAATATCCCCCAGAACACCGCCACTCTCCCCAGCCTCACCACTCTGTCCTTATTCACAAAAACCACACACCTCCTGACACTTCATCTCCTGCAAAACCAATAAAATCAGTCTTACAAACAAGCTTGACGCCTGTTTTTATTGGTTTTTCCCCGCCCCTTAATTATTGTGATTCTCCACGGGGCATCTTCTTGTCCGGCTCTGCCGAACAAGAAGCATCGTGCGTTCCCACGATGTGGAAAAACCAATAAAATCAGTCTTACAAGCAAGCTTGACGCCTGTTTTTATTGGTTTTTCCCCGCCCCGTGAACTGCAGCTAAAAATTCGCATAGATCAGGTCCACCGGCACATATCCTTCCCCGTAAGCGCCAAACACGCAGATCCCAAACAAAACCCCATAATATACGCCCCACCTAAGAGGCAGAGGAAGTCTTCCAATCTCCTGCCGCACATCTCTTCCCCTCTCATTAAGGACACTCACAAGAAACACCGCCCCAACCATTACCCCGATTACCACAAAATCCATCCGGTCCAGGCCCAGCTCCAACAGGCTTTTGTCCCACAGCTGGGAGAATCGCCATCCCCTTATCATAGAACAGAACATCCGGATTCCCTGCCGGAGCCCCTCTGCCCGAAAAAACAGCTCCCCTATGACCACCAGAATCCAGGTGCGCACAATCTGAACCCCGGCAAACACCCCATGGTTTCCCATAACCGGATATTTCGCCTTCCATCTCTCCACCCAGGGTTCCGCCCCAATAGACAACAGAATCAGCATAAAATAATACATTCCGAAAAATAAAAAGCTCCACCTTGGCCCATGCCACAGGCCGTTGCACAGCCATACCGGAAACAAGGCGCCTGCCGACATCCCAAGCCTGGCCAGGCGCCGCCGCCCTTTTCCGGACAATCTTCTGCCAAATCCCCTTAAAGCCGGAGACATGGATATGGGGTAAAACATATAATCCTTAAACCAGGCTCCCAGCGTAATATGCCACCGCCTCCAGAACTCCGGCACCGTCTTAGAAAAAAAGGGCTGGCAAAAATTTTCCGGCAGACAAATCCCAAAGATTTCCCCGCTTCCCGCCACCATATCCATGCATCCTGAAAACTCCATGTACAGCTGGATTGTATAACAGCAGGCAGCGGCACCGATGACCACGCCGCTGTAGCTCTCATCCTTTCCATACACGGTCTGGACCAGGATATTCAGCCGGTCTGCCACTATCATTTTCTTCGCCAGCCCCCAAAAAATTCTCTGTACCCCCTTCGTCAGATTGTCCCAGGTAATCGGCCGTCCCTCCCACAGCACATGCCCTGTCTGCCCGTAACGGCAAATGGGTCCTTCCATGATACAGGGGAAAAAAGTCAAAAACAGCCCCAGTCTTCCAACATTCCGTTCCGCAGGAATCCGCTTATACCACACATCCCCAAGATACCCTACAGCCTGAAGCGTATAAAACGAAATCCCTATAGGAAGCAGCGCCGGCACAACAGAAAAAGGAGGCTCCAGAGAAAAGAGTCGCCACACGCGGTTCCCGTTGGCCGCCAGAAAACTCCCATATTTCCTCCAGACTAAAATTCCCAGAAGAACGGCCAATCCCCACACAAAAGCTTTCTTTCTCTGTCTCTCATCCTTCTCCTTCCCAGCCGCCTCCATCCACAGCCCCACATCATGAATAAGCAGAACCGCTGCAAGAGGATAGAGCACCAATGCCCCGCTGACACACCAATAAAAAACAAGACTTCCCCCAAGCAAAACCCAGGGACGAAACCTCACTCCCGCAAGCTGATAGAGCAGACACACTGCCGGGAGAAATAATACCAGATACAGCGCCGTATGATAAGCCATCCTACTCCCCTTGTCTGAGCCGCTGCACCATGGCACATATGCTCCGGACCGAATTAAAATTGGCTGCCGTTACCTCTCCCGGCGAAATGCGGATCTCAAAATAATCCTCCAGTCTCCCAATCAGCTCCAGAACCGAAAAAGAATCCAAGATTCTCCCATCTATCAGTTCCCCACAATTCATATCATCCACATCCGGCTCAACCTGCCGTAAAATCATCCACACATCTTCCATAAAATCCTCCTATGCCAAATCTCCGCTGAAATGACAACCGTTTACAGCCCAAACGGTTGGGACATCTGCCATGAAAATCGCTTCGCGATGAGGCCGATGTCCTCCTCCACTATGTTTTCATACGGCCAGCGCAGTAAATGCGCAGGCCTATGCCAAATCTCCGCTGAAATGCTCCTTTATCCTCCCATAATTTTCCCTGATTACGGGCAGATTCAGACAATAAGTATCCACATGCCCCCTCACTTTCAAAAGCCCCCTCTCCGTGCCCCACACTGCCACGGCCGGAAGTTCCCTGCTCAAAAACACAGACATCCCCTCCGTCATGGAGTAAGCTCCCGCCCGCTCAAAAACCAGCAGATCTCCCGGAGTCGCTGCCACAAGAGGCTGCTTCCTTGCCAGAATATCATTCACCGTACACAGAGCCCCACAGATCTCCCACTCCTCACAGGCCCCCGCCATGCCTTCCGGAAGCTTTCTCACATAGGGCCGCTTCATAGCCATCATCTGCCCGTCATAGTGCAGGTGATGTATCCCTCCGTCCACCATAGCATATGCCTGTCCCCCTTCCCGCTTCAGTTCCTGTATCTCCGTCACATAATATCCGCAGGAAGCCGTCAGGAAACGCCCCATCTCAAACACCATCTTCCCCCCAAATTCCATGGAGTCCACACAGTCCCGGAGCTCCTTAAAAAACTCCCTTCCCCTGTCCTTCTCCCCCTGAAAATAATCCACAGGCAGCCCCGGCCCATACTCCAGATGTTCAATCCCATATCCCAGAGACTGTTTCAGGGTTCTGCACAACTCATCCAGGTAAAGCAGTTCATGTACAACCTGCTGGACATTCCTTTTCTGGGTCCCGGAAAAATAGTGGATACCCAGAAAATGAACCCACGGCTCTGCCCGGCACCCTACCGCCATCTCCTCCAGCTGTCCCACAGACATGCCAAACTGGTTCCTGCTGGTAAGACGCAGCAGCAGAGAAACCTTCCGTTTTTCCCTATCCGCCATGGCCCGCAGCATTTGAAACTGAGAAATTGATTCCACAGTAAAGACTGGAAGCTCTCCCTTTTCCCCAAAAATCTTCCCCATCTCCTCCTCCCTTTTCAAAACCCCGGACACGATCACCCGCTCCGGCGAAATTCCGCTGGCCCTGCATATCCTGTACTCCCCATAAGAGCAGGCCTCTATCTTCCCCAGGCCCTCCGGCAGAAACGGCACAAGGAAAGGATTGGCCTTCATGGCATAGCACAGAGAAACCCTTTCCCCCAGGGCCTGTCCCGTCTCCCGGACCTTCCTATAAAACTCATCTAAATCAAACAGATAAAATGGCGTGCCGTAACTAGCAGCCGCCTGAATCAAAACACGGTCTTCCAAAACAGATCTCCTCCTTCATTCTGTACTGTTCCAAACTGCCTCTGTCTATCTTTCCGTTTTTGTTGAGAGGCATAAATTTCAACCGGATAAACTCATTAGGACACATATAAGCCGGAACACGTTCCTTTCCCAACTTGCGCAGTCCTGCCGGTGAGACGGTTCCCACATAGTAGGCGGTCAATCTCTTTGTACGGGAATCAAACAGACAGCACAACCTGTCTATCCCTTCCAGATTTCCAAGCTCCCATTCCACCTCCTCCAACTCAATCCGGTGTCCCATTCGCTTAATCTGATGATCCGTTCTCCCGTCAAAACACAGCAGCCGTTTTTCATCATAATGCCCCATATCCCCAGTGCGGTACACAATCCCTCCGCCCGGCTCCCCAAAAATATTCCTCACAAACCGCTTTTCAGTCTCCTTCTTATTGCGGTAATATCCCGAAGACAACGCTTTTCCGCCCACACAGATTTCCCCTGTCACTCCAACCGCCTCAATCCTTTGGTTTCTCTCATCCAACAGAAAAACCTCACGATTGGAAAACGGTCTTCCAATAGGAATCCACCCTTCCTCCGTCCCATCCACACAGTAATAAGTACAGTTGCAGGTAATCTCCGTAGGGCCGTACAGATTTACAAACTCCGCCTCCGGCAGCGCCTCTCTCCAAAGCCTCAGATGATGACAGGGCATAACCTCTCCGCTAAAAAAAACCTTGCGAATCTCTCCGGGAATCCTGTATTCCAGCCCTCTGGCAGCAGACACCACACACAGGGCAGAGGCGGCCCAGATCAGAACCGTCACCTGATTTTCACATAGATAATCAAGCAATGCCGGCGGCGTGGCAAACATGACACTGGGAATCAGCACCAGTCTGGCTCCACAGAAAACCGAAACCAACAGATCCTTTACCGAAACATCAAAATCAAAAGGCGCCTGGTTTCCAATAACATCCTGGGGAAGAAACGAAAAAGTGCGGATAAATTCCTCTGCAAATTCCACTGCAGCCCCTCCGCTGACTGCCACCAGTTTAGGGACTCCTGTGGAGCCGGACGTAAACATCCCGTACAGATAATCCTCCGGCCTCATCTGCATCCGGTAAAACCCAAGCACCTCCATGTCAGCCTCCTCCTCCACAAGCTCCTCAAACCCCAAAACCCTTCCCCCAAACCCGGCTTGCAGAAGCCGCTCTGCCAGAATCCCTTCCGCAATCACCACATCACTGTCCAGAAACTCCAAACGCTCCTTTATCCTTTTTAGCGGAATTTCCGGATTCAGGTACACATAAAAACAACCGGCATATACCGCGCCTAAAAACACCCCAATGGTCTCAGCCCGTTTCTCCATAAAAACCGGCACAGGACTCCTCTGCCTGCACACCTTTGTAAGAAAGCTCCCCGCCTTTCGGGAAATTCCAAGAAGCTCCCGAAAGCTGTACCTCTGTCTTCCGTCATATACCGCTTCTTTCTCGGGAAATCGAAGCGCCGTCTCCTCCAGATAATCTAAAACGGATTTCAATGTTATCCACCTCTTTTATCTTCTCTATTGGTTCAGGCGGCATTCCTCTTCAGAAGTGCCGCCTGATTCTCCTCTCTTATTTATTTTACGCCGCCGGTTACCCTTTCTGGCCTCCTTCCCCATTCCCATTGTTCCTGGCCTGCGTCCCATCGGATTTCTTCTCCGCTACCTTCTTTTTCAGTCCGCTGTCCGACTCCCTCTGAGAAAGCTTCGTCTTTTTCTCATTCTCTTTCTTCTTATTTACTGCGGATTTTTTCTCATCCTTCTTGGTATCCTGTTCCTTTACTCCCTCCGAAGCCTTAGGCGCTTTTTCTCCGGTCTGGCCTTTGGACGATTCCACAGACGGTTTCACCACACCATTGCCTGCCGGAGCCTTGGGTGCTGTCTCCTGGATTCCAGGCTCCTTGGCCGGCCCTGCTCCCGGCCCCTTCGCTGCCTGCTTCGGCGCCTCTGCTTCCTTTGTTGGCGCCTCGATCCTGGCATTCTCATCCTTCTTCTTTCCCGTGTTCTTCGTCTTCTCTTTCTTTGTCTTCTCTCTGGATACCTTGGCCTGAACCGTTGTCTCTGTCGGGTTCTTTGCTCCGCCCTTCTTATCCTGAGGCGTACAAGCCGCCACAGACGCTGCTATAGCAGCTGCCATCATAAATACAGATACTCTCGCTAATCCTTTTTTCATCATCATTTTATTCCTCACTTTCTGAATTTGAATTTTCAAAGTTCTTTTTCTTTGATGATTTCATTCTAGCGAAAGTTCCTTAATAAAACCTAAAAGACATCTTAACGATTCTGAAGAATCCCCATTTCCTTTTCAAACCGGAAAAACAGCTCTCCCCCCGGCATCTCCTCCTCCCCCATTGGCATATGAGGGTCCTTGTGGCCGGGATTATAAAACTCCACAATATGAAATCCGCACTTATTCACATAGAAATGGATGTTTCGGATCTCAAAATAAGGAGTAACCGTTTCCCAGACAAGAGTGTCCGGATACCGCTCCTCCACTGCCCTCCACGCTGCCAGCCCCAGTCCGCGGCTGTGATACTTTGGTGAGATGAAAAAGAACTCCAGCGAATTATGGTTTGTATCCGGATGAATGGACACCACCACCCCTCCCACCCGCTTTCCTTCATATAAAACATGGTATACTGCCGCCCCCTGGGCATTGACGGATTGCCAGATGTCCTCATCCGCCGGTATGGGGCCTCCCTCCATAGGTCCGAAGTTCTCCACCACCGCTACCGCAAACGCCTCCTGCAGCTTTTCAATAAACTCTCTCATATCCTCTTTCTGCGCTGTCTCCAACACAACCATTCTGGTTTTTTCCATAAATAAGTATCCTCCTTCTGAAAAAACACTTTTGTCAAATCCCTTCCACCGGAAACAAAACACGAATCCGGTATCTCCCCTCTCCCACTTCCTCCTCACATCTGCCCCACATGTCACCCATCATAGCCCTCACATTCCCCATTCCAATCTTCGTGCTGACAACAGGTTCCCCCTGCCTTTTAATCCGGTTGCACACCTCAATCCCTGCCCATCCCGGCTCATAAACTGTGGAAATCCTCACCGTCTCATCCGAATCCGCATACTTTACCAGATTCATCCCCAGATTATCCACAATCCTGGAGATGTAATCCATGCGAACCCGAATCATCTCCCGCTTCCACTCCAGACATGCCTCCACCTCAAATCCCTGTCCCTCCAGGAACATGGCCATCTCCGACAGACTGTCTATAAACACACTTTGGAAAAGCATAGGCTCCTCTGCCTTTTCCCTGCCCTTCTCCTCTCCCACCTGGCTGCACTCAAACAGCCGGTCCGACAGCTCCTTCATCTGTACAGCCTTTGCCATAATCTTATCCAGATAGTAATCCCGCTTTGCCTCATCCCCACAGACCCCCGATTGCATAACCTGTACATAAGTGGTCAGCGCCGTGAGAGGCGTCCTTAAATCATGGGCCAGCCCCACGATCAAATCCCGGTTGGCCTCCCGCAGCTCCTGCTCCCGCTCCATGTTCTCCTTTAAAGCCTGCCGCATCTGATTCAGTCCCCCGGCCAGCCTGGCCAGCTCGTCCCATCCTCTGACAGGGACGCCGTGATCCAGGCACCCGCCCTCCATGATCTCCACTTCCCGGTGAATATCCTGTATATACAAAATCCTCCTTCGGACGCCCCAGAGGAAACAGCCGATAAATATAAGGAAACAAAGCACCATAGACGCCACCATGGCATACATCTGATAGCGGTAGGCAAAGGCCCCTTTCAGAAAGACCTCTGCCTTCCCGTCCGCAAACGTGACATCATAATAACTTTCCCGGTAGTAGGGCACTTCCATGTCCTCATAATAATCCTCCGCCTCCGTTGTATCCGACACGTACAAAAGCATGTCATTCCGGTAGATTTCCAGATAGACAATGGACTTCTTTTTCACCCATTCCGACAGCGCCCCCTGGTCTGAAGCAGCTATGCCCTGTGCCAGCACATAATCCTGCAGTTCCTGGACCATTTTCAGCTCTTCCTTTTGCAGATAAGAGGTTTCCAGAAAATAATCATCAATCTTTCTGGTCACTGCCATATTAAAAACCCCGGAAACCGCACCTGCCCCAATGCCGCTGATAAGAAGCCACAGAATCAGCTCCCCGGCCAGGCTCCAGGCCTTTGCCCGGATTCTTTCCCTGATTGTCATTTTCTCACCCAATCCGATACCCCTTTCCCCACACCGTACAGATCCGCTTCGGCTCCTGAGGGTCCTTCTCAATCTTCACCCGCAGCTTGCGGATATGTACCATAACTGTATTGTTGGAACCATAAAAGTAAGGCTCCTTCCACACGCTCTCATAAATGTTCTGTGCCGAAAATATCTTGTTTGGATGTTCCATTAAAAGCCGCAGGATCTGATATTCCAGTTCCGACAGATCCACCTCCTTATCCTCCACCCATACCTGGTTAAACCCTAAGTCCAGGCGGATCTCCTTCCACTGAAGCCATGATGAGTCCTCCTCACTGTTTCCTGCCCCTTTCCCCCGATACACCTGATATCTCCGAAGCAGGGCCTTCACCCGCCCCAAAAGCTCCCCATAAGAAAAGGGCTTGGGAAGATAGTCATCCCCTCCTGCCATTAACCCCAGAAGCTTGTCCGATTCCCGTGCCTTAGCCGTCAAAAACAGAATCGGAACATTATACGTCTTACGGATCTCCTCACAAGTCCTGATTCCTGAAATTCCAGGCATCATAATGTCCAGAATGATCAGATCCGTATCACTGTCCACCATCTCCAGAGCCTGACTGCCAGACTCCGCCTCATATACCTTATAACCCTCACTTTCCAGAAGCACCCGGACGCCCTCCCGGATATCCCCGTCATCCTCCACCAGTAAAATCATCCCTTTTTCCATTTTTCCACCTTCTTTTCTCTATACGGAACCTTATTGTTTTGCTTCTCCTTTTGTACTGCCAACATGCCGGCGCTGCACCTGTTCCTGTCTGGCTTTTCTTCGCCGCTCCTTCTATATTTTACCTGAAAACTCCCCCACATAGTTCTTAAAATTTCTTAACTTGTAAAAAAGACAGCTCCCTTCCCACAAACACTCCCTCCCCAGACCGTCCGGACGCCGGTTTCAGAATTGTTAAGATTCCCTTCAGAAACCATTCAGCTTCCCATGGGATAATAGACCTTGACGGAGAGAAAGAAAAAAGAAACGTTCAAGGAGGTATGATTATGCATGAAAATAAATTAGTCCGTCTGATTATAGAGCAGATTCAGAAAGACAGCGAAACCTTGTCCAAACCGAAACAAGAGCCATGTCCCGCCCCCTTTCAGGGAACCGCAGGCCATGACCGGTAACGCCGGACAGCTTCAGACCGAAAGGTGGAAGAAGGCCGTCACCATCGTCTTTACGGCCCTGCTTGCCATCCTCTGTGTCCTGTTTATCAAAGCATATATGCAGGGCCGGTTCCATTCCCTGGAATCTCTCCGGGACTATGTCAAAGGGTTTGGAATCATGGCCCCTGCCATTCTCACCCTGTTCCAGGCATTTCAGGTGATCCTTCCGGTGCTTCCAGGATTCTTCGGATGTGCCGCAGGAGCCCTTCTGTTCGGAGCAGCCGGCGGGTTCTGGTACAATTATCTTGGAATCAGTATAGGCTCCATTATCGCCTTTTTCCTTGCCAGACAGTACGGCACCAGCCTTGTAAAGTCTCTGTTTCCGGGAGAAAGCTACACAAAATGGTCCGACTGGCTTGGCAGGAGCCGGTATTTCACCCTGGCCCTGTTTGCCGCCATCCTGCTGCCCCTGTTTCCCGATGATTACCTCTGTTACTTCTCCGGCCTCACCAACATGAGCGCGAAGAAGTTTATATGGATCATCATTCTGGGAAAACCCTGGTGCATTCTGGCTTACAGCCTGGTCTTTGCCGGAGTGCTGTAAAGCATACATGCCATCCAAAACTATTCACGGCACCTTCCGGACCACCGCCCAGGCATACCTTGTGGCACAAAGTGCCCCACTCCGAAGGAGCCTGCATTACGGTATGCCTGCCTAAAAAAACAAAAAGGAGACGAAACAATGTCAAAGAAACACCTCTTAGGTTTTTACGATTATACGGTTATTCTCACCTACGCAGGCACCCTGTCTGCCCTTCACGGAATCCTGTCACTCTTAAACAACAGTCCCAGGCAGGCTCTCATATGCCTGATGATTGCCGGACTCTGTGACATGTTTGACGGAACCATAGCCGCCACCAAAGACCGGAACCGCCAGGAAAAGCGGTTTGGAATCCAGATTGATTCCCTCAACGATATGGTGGCTTTCGGCGTTCTTCCCGCTCTCTTTGTATACACCATCTGCCCCAAAAGCCCCCTTTCCCTTCTGACAGCCTCCGCCTACCTTCTGTGCGCCCTGATCCGCCTGGCCTACTTCAATGTCCTGGAAGAAGACCGCCAGAACCATACAGACCAGAAACGGACGGAGTACTTAGGCCTGCCTGTCACCGTCTCCGCCCTCATTCTCCCGGCTGCCTACGCTGTCCAGTCCATGACGCCGGCCACTCACCTGTGCTCCTTGATCCTTGCCTTCATGGCCCTGCTTTTTATCTCCCCCATAAGAATCCCCAAGCCCAGGCTGAAGGGTATCATCGGACTGGCTGCCGCAGGCACTGCCCTCCTCTTGGGAATGGTTCTGGAGGTATAAACATATGACAAAAGATCCCTTGTATGTACGTTTTCTCTATGAAACCACACCGGGACGCACCCTCTTAAAAACACTGGCCCGTCCCTTATTTTCCAGGCGGGCCGCTTTATTTTTGGATTCCCCCTGGTCCCGGTGGCTTATCCCTTTGTATATCCGGCTCCACCGTATTCCCATGGACTCCTATGTTCCGGAACACTACCGCTCCTTCAACCACTTTTTCACCCGGAAAAGGAACTGCCTGTACATAAACCCGGACCCGGAGCCCTCCCATTTCATCAGTCCCTGTGACGGATACTTAAGCGTACATCCCATTACCAGCCAAAGCCGGTTTTGCATCAAACACCTGGATTATTCCCTGAAAAAGCTTCTCCGCAACCCTGCTCTGGCGGACAGATACGAAAACGGCCTCTGCCTCATTTTCCGTCTGGCTCCCCACAACTACCACCGCTACTGTTACCCTGACAGCGGCCTGGCAGTCAAACAGGTATCCATTCCCGGCCTTCTCCACTCCGTAAGACCAGCTGCCCTGAAAACCCGCCCCGTTTTCCTGGAAAACGCCAGACAATACACGGTCATTGACTCCCAACAATTTGGCCTTCTTGTTCAAATGGAAGTAGGCGCTCTCCTGGTAGGAAAAATCCATAATCACGGAGACAGACTTGTAGTAGAACGGGGCACAGAAAAAGGATACTTTGAATTTGGCGGCTCCACGATTCTCATACTTGCAGAACAGGGAATCCTGGATATAGACCAGCCTATCCTGAATGCCTCCCAAAAGGGCCTGGAAACCGCCGTAACCTACGGAGAAAAAATCGCCGTCAGAAAGTCAGAGCGTGTCTGAAAGCAATTTTCAGACACGCTCCGGCGCCATACCCATTCACTGATAAACATCAGACCAGAGAAAAAAAGGAGAACCCTCATGTCATTGATATCACGAATCCATCGTCTCATTCCGTCCTATGCGCTGTTTCCGCTTATTTTTGCTCTGCTGTGGAACCAGGCCGTGTACTGCGGAGCCCGGATCATAGCCGCCGGTTTCCCCCACTATGATTTCACCACCCACTTCGACAGACTCATTCCCGTAGTTCCCTTCTTTACCTCTATTTACTTCCTGGCCTTTCCCTTCTGGGCAATCGGTTACATTCTGTGTGTAAGAATCGGCAGGGACCAGGCCATGACCCTTCTCTGCGGAGATTTCCTGGCCAAAGGAGTCTGCCTGATCTTCTTTCTGCTTCTTCCCACCACCAATATCCGCCCGGAGATTGCAGGCCGCGGAATCTGGGAAACCCTGCTTTTATGGCTCTATCGGACAGACTCCCCGGACAATTTGTTTCCCTCCATTCACTGCCTGGTAAGCTGGCTCTGCTTTGCAGGCATGCGCAGGCAGCCCACAGTCCCTGTCCTCTGGCAGGTCGCCGTTCTGTTCATGGCCCTTCTGGTTTTTCTCTCCACCCTGTTTACCAGACAGCATGTGATCGCTGACGTTCTGGGAGCTGTTGTGATCGGAGAGGCATGCTACCGGATCGCCTCCATTCCCCGGGTTCGGGACTGTTATGGCAGAATTATCTCAACCTTTGTTTTCAGGCAAAACACAAATTTAAGAAGAAACCGTAACCGCTCAGACAGCTCTGCACGTTCACCACACTGACCGTACAAAAACATAATGGCCGCAGGCATGAGGCCATGGTCTTTACTTTTCTATGGGAGACACCCACATCTCCAAGTACGGCGATTCTTGTAAAGCAGTATAATACTTTTCAGCCAAAAATGGCTGGGTGCTTAAATTATGCTTCGGAAGCCATGTGCCAAAAAGATATTTTCCCCCTTGATCTAAGGCTACCGTCACAAGTTCCTCAAAACTTTCTGCCTCTATGGAACAGACAATATATTCCCCTGCCGGCAGCTCATGCCGCACAAAACCGCCTGTTAGTTTTTCAGGTACAGTTTTAGCAAGTCCACCCGCAAAATATGAGAATGTCCCCTTTTCTCCATCAGCAGAATATGACATGCCTAATTCCATGTTGGGCTGGATATATTTTTCAATCAACGCTTTTTCCTTGTGGTAACGTGTCCAAAGCTGCCCCGGCACATCTACGCCCGTACCTTCTCCGACAGGCGTTTGCGCTGTTATAGAAACATCTGTTGAAAGACCAAAATAAATTTCCGGTGTGATAATGCGTTCCCTGCGTATTTCTAAAACAATCTTATCATAAATCAGCGGAACACCTTCGTCCACCATAACATAACTCATAGATACTGCCGGTTTTACAAAAGTGTTGAGAAACGGACGATTCTTTTTGTACTCTTCCGGTGTGATTCCAAAAGTTTCCTTAAAAGCTCTGGTAAAATTTGCGTGGCTGGCAAAACCATAGTCTAACGCCACATCTAAAATCCGCTGATTCTCCGTGTTTAACGCTTCAATGGACTTTGCCAAACGCCGCAATTTGATGTACTCTTGCAGCGGCTTGTTGACCAGACGTTTAAACAATCTTTGAAAATAAAATGGCGACACTCCTACCATTTCGGCCAAATCCTCGGCTCGTATATTTTCCTGTAAATGTTCCTCCACATAATCTACAGATCTTTGGATCGCTTCCCATGCATGCATATTGCCTACCTCCTGCTTGAAATATGTATTGATTATACCAAAGTAATTTTGTTTGGGCTTTCCTCCCAATGCTTACTTTCTGATAAATGAAAGACAAAAAATTAATGGGATAATTTTGTCGTTTCTCATATTTTCACTCTCCTGAAACAAATTATGCTCTAAGCACTTCACTAACCATGAGAATAATCATGATTAAGAAATTGCCTAGAGCATATAACACTCTCAGCCATACCTTCCTTATATGGCCTAAAAGTTTTCACTCACATTCAGAAGTTCAGCCCTCCCTTCCCCTTCAGTTCCTTCTCCACTTCAGCCAGCTTTCTTTTCAGTTCCCCGGCTTTCCTCGGATCTGTCTCCGCCTTGATCTGCTCCTTTAACTGTTTTTTCTTCAGCTTCAGCTTTTGGAGCTTCCGGGACTGGCCGCCAGCACCTTCCGCCTGGTTACCGGCCTTTTTCACAGCACGTTCCTCTGTAGCGGAATCCTTTGCCTGCTCCCCTTTCCCATTTTCATCCGAAGGCTGAGACGGGCGGTCAAACTGGATTTTAGAGTTCCCATTTTCATCCGGCACCGCCTGATAATGTCCAAAAGATTCCGCCTTTTCTTCCGGAATATACTGGTCCAGAGTTCTTCTTCTGACCGTGCCGCCTCCTATCTTCCCGTCTTTACCGATTTCCGCCGCCTGGCCTATATCAGCCGCCCGGCGGGCCTGGCTGACCCGCACCGTCTCACCGGCAGCCCCGGTACTCTCTGCCCCAGCCAAACCGCCGCCTTTCACCCCTTCACTCACTGTTCCGCTATCCTTTCCCTTTACAGCCTCTCCCGCTTTCTCCGGCTTTCCTTCCTTTAGCCCGGTCTCCGCCTTCAAAGCCGCTGCCTCCTGTCCCAGTCTGCTGTTTGGAATCATCTGAATCGCCATAATCTTATTCTCCTTTTTCTATATTTTTATTTTTGGAAAAAACCGCTCTTTCCCATTTCCGCCTTCCCCGTCTGCCGGTTCACTTACTCATACCGCAGAGCCTCAATAGGCTCCGCGCCTGCTGCCTTAGAAGCAGGATAAAGCCCGAAAAAAATCCCCACCAGTGCAGAAAACGATACCGCCAGTACCACCACCGCAGGCCTTATAACCACCCCAACCCCCAGCACAGCACCTCCCAGGCCCACCAGACCGGCAGCCAAAACTACCCCTGCCAGACCGCCCAGCGCCGAAAGCACCGCTGATTCCGTCAAAAACTGAATCAGGATATCCCTGGTCCTGGCCCCAAGAGCCTTCCGTATCCCGATTTCCCTGGTGCGCTCCGTCACGGAAACCAGCATAATATTCATGATACCGATTCCCCCTACCAACAGCGAAATAGCCGCAATCCCGCCTACTGCCGCAGACAGACTGCCCATCATGGAATCCACATCCTTCATCTGTCCCACTGCCGTCTGGGTAAAATAATCCCCCGGCTCCCTTTTCTTCATCCTGGCGATGTAGGCAAGCACCCGGCTCATAAACACTTCCATGTCGATTCCCTCTGCCCCGAAAAGGCGGCAGTAGCTGAAACGATCTCCAGGCCGTACCAAAACGGTTTCCGGTATAAAAGCCGAACCCATATCCCGGTTTCCTCCCATCAAGAGAGCCTGGAACGCATTCATCTCCTTTTTGTATACCCCCACAACGGTATATTCCTCCATACTGCCGTTCACCGCAGTCCGGAAGGTACTGCCCACTGCATTCTCTGTTCCGAAAAGCTTTTCAGCACTTCCCGCCTCCATGACCACATTCTTTCTCTGAGCCAGAATATCGTTCTCATTGAGATACCGTCCATGAACCATAGTTACCGGCTGCACTTTTTGGTACTTCTCATTGATTCCCTGAAAATTGAACTGCATTTTCCTATGTTTTGTCTGCACTTCGCCGGAAGCAGAACTGCCGCTGTCTATGTACGCAATCTTGTCACCAAACACCTCCTTCATCCTTTTCAACTCCTCCAGGATAAAAAAATCACTTGCCCGCACATCATCTGCCATAATAGAAATATAAGCCTGGGTGATTCCCACATCCTTATAGATGTCGGAAAATAATTTCCGCATGGTATCCCCAATGGAAACAATGGAGATCACTGAACCGATTCCAATGATAATCCCCAGCATTGTCAGGACAGACCGCATTTTGTTGGCGCGGACCGCAAGAAACGCCATCTCCATATTTTCCACAATCATCAGGCCTCCCAGCCACTGCCTGCCCCGGCTGGCCGCCTGCCTGAACAATTCCATAAAATCCTCCTTCCACTTTTTCATAAGCACACCATACCATTAAAACCTTAACCATCCTTAAACCATTTCTTAAAAAATCTTAACCCTGCTATGGCAGACTCTATTCACATCCTGCTATTTCTTTATAATTCTACCTTCCGCGGAACTCCCGGTTCATAAACCACACATAAGAAACCGCAAAAACCACCGCTCCCCCAGCCAGAAGCCCCGTAAGGTGGGGCCACACAAGAAGCAGGCTCTGTCCCAGGGACAGATATCCGGCCACAGCTCCCTCCATCTGAAATGGCAGGATAATGTTAGTTGATCTTACAGACGGATTCATAATCGTAGATACCGCCTCACTGTAGAGATAATAGGGGGATAGCCGGTTCAGCCCCAGGTTCAGGCTATAGCTGTCCATCAGATCTCCAAGAGTCACCATCTGGTCCTGGGGACAGAGAATGTCCACCAGCACACGGACCACCACGCTCATAAACAGAGCGAAGAAAATCCAGCACCCGATTCCCAGCATCACAGATGTGGCCGTATGACGGCATGCCACAGAAAACAGAATGGACAGAGCCAGCCAGAAGCAGATATAAATACAGGTAAACAAAAGAAATACGCCGATTCTTCCCAGTTCCTCTCCCACAGGAGGAACGCCCATAACCAAAAGCCCTGCCGCTCCCGTAAACAGCCCCATGGAAAACACCATAATCCCGATCAGAACCGCCCCCGCCAAAAACTTTCCGTTGATAATAGAGTCACGATATACCGGCTGCGCTGCCAGACGGTTTAACGTTCCCTCCGCCTCTTCCCGGTTGATTGCATCAAATCCCAACGCAAGTCCCACAAAGGGCCCAAGGAGAGCGATTAGGGACATAAAAGAAGGAACCGAACCGCTGCCGGACGTAAAAAGCCGCAGAAACAGGTAATTCATCCCCCTCTCCCCGGCTCCGGCCTCCTGTCCCAGCCCGGACACAGCTCCATAGATACTGGCAATGCTGGTAAGACCGATCAATGCCAGTACAAGAAGAAAGCGGCGGCTGTGGATATGATCTGCCATTTCTTTCCGGAAAATGACAAACAGTCCCCCGCAGCTGCAGGGAGGTCTGCTGTCCTGGTACTCCAGATCTACCATCCTATCCTCCATTACCCTCTCATCCACAGTACTCACCCTCCTTCTCAAAATATTTCCGATAAATCTCATCCAGATTACCGCTCTCTGCCTGTACCTGCCTGGCCAGTTCATCAATTTCTCCCCAGGCCATAAGTCTTCCGCCCACAAATAGCCCAACCCTGTGGCACAGCTGCTGAATCTGGTGCAGCTGGTGGGACGAAATAAGGACCGTCCGCCCGTCCACCTCTGAAAGACAGCGGATCAGTTCCGTCAGCTCCCTCATGCCCTCCGGGTCAATGCCAAGAGTCGGCTCATCCATGATCACAACCTCCGGGTCTTTGATCAGTACGTCCGCAATGCCAAGCCGCTGCTTCATACCCCTGGAATAGGTCCCCACCTTCTGTTCTCCTGCGCCGCTCATGCCTACCCTTTCCAAAAGTTCCTCAATCCACTCCTCCAGCTCCCACCCATCAAACCCGTTGAGCTGTCCGGTAAACCGCAGATTTTCCCTGCCGGTCATATCCGGATAAAACCCTGCCTGGTCCGGCAGATAGCCCACCCGGCTCCTGATTCCTACAGAATCACGCAGACAGTCCATCCCGTCAATAAACGCACTGCCACAGGTAGGCCTTACAAGCCCCAGAAGCATAAGAATCGTAGTGGTCTTCCCTGCCCCGTTGGGCCCCAGAAGCCCGAAGATCTCCCCCCGCCTGATGTCCAGGTCCAGCTCTGCCACCACTGCCCTTTCACCATAATATTTTGTAAGCCCTCTTGTGCTGAGAATCATATCCTCCATAAGCCTCTCTCCTTTCCGACAGCCCTCTACCGCCTGCCATATCTCTTAAATACCAGTCCCAGGCCGCAAACCGCGGCAAGAATCACACCCACAGCCGCAAGCCCCCACACGGTACTGGTTTTCACCGACACCCGAAACTGGGCGCTGCCTGCCGTCTCCTTTGTCCCCACAGAAAACGAAACTCCATAATCCCCGGTAACGGCCTCCTTTGAAGGCTTCACATGGGCAATCACCTCTGTGGCTGTTCCAGCCGGAAGAGACGTAATCTGGTTCTGCTCCTGGTCATAAGTCACCGTCCACCCTGCCGGCGCAGAAGAATTCAGTGCTATATGTTCCAAGTCCACATTCCCGGTGTTGGTGACGCGTAAGGTTACATCAGAAGCCTTCCCCGCATAGGCGTCAAAACTGAGTCTGCCCTCCGGTGTTGATAGTTCCAGCCCATAACTTCCCGTAATTTTCACGGTCAGGTCAAGAGACAAGGTCTCCTCCGCCGACACCGCATTAAGGCTGATGGTATACTCCCCTGCCTCCGCCGTGTCCGGAGCCGTCACCGCCACATTAAGTCCCTGGCTGGCACCGGACTCCACATCAATTCCCGCTACCTTGGTACTCCCGCCCGTGGGAGTGAAAGCCACCATCCAGCCCGCCGGCACATTGGCAGAAAGACTGTAAGACTGGGGCTTTAAGTTATTGTTCATCAGCGCAGCCGCAAAGCTGAAACTGGTTCCCGTAGTTCCCTCCTGTCTGGGATACTCAGACGTAAAACTTCCCTTTCCCTCCTTCATTTCCCTGGCATTAAGGCCGATATCCAGCCTGTCCGAAGCCCCGTTCTGTCCTGTGGCAGACAGCCTCACCTGGTACATTCCCTCTGAAAGTTCCTTAGGAACCGTCAGCCGCAGCGTCATCTTGGCCCCTTCCTCCCCGGTCTTTGTATGTACCCGGCTCACCCGGTAGCTGCCGCCCTGCAGGTAGCCCTCCCACCCCTCAGGCAGCGCCTCGACAGCCACATCCACATCCATGGCGCTGCCCGTGGAATTATCCAGAGAAACCGGGATACTCAAAGAATCCCCCGGTTTCACGGTGATACCCGGGTACTCCGTGTGAAGCTTCAATCCCCCATCAGCCCTGGCCGGGAAGGCACACATCACTGCCAGACATACCGCCGCCAGAATCACTGCCATACTGTACTTTTTTCCATTGTTCTTAACATGTTTTTATCCTCCAAACTCTTTTTTCATAACCTTGTCCTTTGTGCCACAAGGTATACCCAAAGGGCACACCGTAATGCAGACTCCTTCGGAGTAGGGGCACTTTGTGCCACAAGGTATACCCTACCAGTAATTTCTGAAGAGATTTGTGAAACACTTCTGAAAAATTCTTAAAAAGGAGAACTGGCGAGAGTGGTTCCAGTTCTCCTATTATGACAATTATTTGAAATTATTTCTTATATTTTTCAGCCCCCTTGTAAGTGATAATCCCCTTCTTATCCGTACAGTAATACATATCATCCGCATCTCTGGTATTCTTTGCGTTCTTCATGATCTTTCCGGACGTATTCACCAGATACTGTTCCCCCTTGTAGGTAACAGCCTCACACTTAGAATCCTTGTCCGCCTTTAGCTTCCTTCCCATCACATAAATGGCATTCTCCTCCATACCGTCCGCCCCTGCCCCCTTATGAGAACCGGACTTGCGGAAACGGTACTGGTATTTCTCCCCGTCAATCTCCAGGGTTGACTCCCCAGTCTTCATGGCCCCTTCCTTGGGAGAATCGCCAAAGTAATATACATACACTCCTTCCTCCGATGATTCCGGAATATCCGCCTCATTTTCAATCTTCTCCGCACTGGCAATGGTGCTTCCATTGTCCTCAAAGGTAATCTTGTACAAGCCGCGAAGCATTTTTCCATTGCGGTCAAACCCATACTTGTGCCCATTGATTGTTTTTATCTGAGCCTTTACCACATCCCCCTTTTTATCCGCATAAAACCAGTGGGCCTCATCATTGTTATAGGCTTCCGCATCCACGTTTTCGCCGGGAACCGCCCGAAACCAGCCCGTAGCCAGCCAGGTCTTATCCTCCTCGTTATAATACCGGTTGACAGCATTTCCAGGCGTTGCGTTGGAGCCGGTGGCCACATGCCAGTCAAACTGGGCAGCCCCATACTCATTGAACCGGTACTTCTTTCCGTTAATGGTCTTGTTATCCGTATCCACTGTCTTTTTTCCATTGGCCTTAAAATAGAACCAGTATCCGTCTCCATTCCGGTTTGTATCCTCATCATTGGCCGCAGTCAGGTATTTCCAGCCCGTGACTACCTTTCCGTCATCCGGCTCCCCTGCATAATACACACCGCTTTTCCAGGCATCCTCCTCACTGATCATTTCCCCGTTTTCACTGATCCAGCCACTCATCATGCGGCCATTCTCGTCAAAGATGTAGCGGTTCGTGCCGGCCTTGGACGAAATGCTTATGAGTTTTACCCCACTGGCTCCCGAAGGTTTTTTCACTGCCTTTCCATTTCCCTGGAAATAATACCACCACTCATCCGGCTCCCCGTCCGAAGGAGAATCATTGGGAACCGACCGCCATTCATTGGTGACCGCCGCCCCGCTGGAATTCATATAGTAAAAATCACCATTTACCTCCACCAGCCGGTCTTTCACCATCTTGCCCTCACTGTCCAGATAATACCAGTTGTTTCCTGACTTTTTCAGCACATCTGCCGCCTTGTCCCCACTGTTATTATAATAGGCCCATGTGCCGCTTTCCTGCACCCAGCCTCCTGCTGCCATGGAGACCATGGAGCCTCCTGCCGACACTGCCATAACCAGACACGGTACAACCAATAATTTTTTCATGCTTTATCTCTCCTTCCATCATGTCTTATTGATATCTCCCAAGCTCCTTGGGATGTCTCTATACTAATCCTTAAATCTAACCAGTTCCTAAACCAAATCTGACAAATTCTAAACTCTTGTTTTGAGACAAAAGAAAAACAGCCGGTCACAATAACCGACTGCTTTCCTCTTCCCTGTCCTCACTGCCTTCCTGCCCTGAAATATGGTCTGCCAGGTCGTTCAGCTCCTGAACCTTTGCGCTGATCTTATCCAGATATTGAAACACCAACTCTGAATCTTTGTTCCGATTCCCCTGAAGCACCTCCACATAAACCTTAATTGCTGTCAGGGGCGTCCTCAGCTCATGGGATACCTCTGTAACCAGTTTCCCATTGAGGCGTAACGCCTCCTCCCTGCGCTCCATCTGCTCCCTTAAAGATTTCCTCATGCCCTCAAGCCCTCTGGCCATGGACGCCAGTTCATCCCTTCCCTTCACCGTAATCTCATACTCCAGGTTGCCTGTCTCCAGGATCTGGATTTCCCGGTCAAGCTGACAGATATAACGGATGAGCCGGTGGACTTCTGCCATGACAGCCCCAATCATGACAAGGGCGCACAACACAATCTCAGCAATCGTGGCATACATATGAAACTGATAACTGTAATACCCTCTCAGATACACATACCCTGTCTGATCTCTAAACTCAATCAGGTGATAAGCCTCATAATCCTCATAATTCCCGGTGACAGACAATACGGGAAGTTCCTCTCCCTCCGGATAATCCGAATCATACAAAAGAACCTCTCCCTCATAAATCTGCACGGATACCATTTCCTGTTTTTTCACCCATTCCCCTATCCGGTCCGTCTCCCCAATGGAAATCCCATTTTCCCGGATATAGCTCTGCAGATTCTTAAGCCTGCGGTAATTTTCCTTTCTGGCATACCCACTATGGGAAAAGTAAGAATCCAGGGCAATTCTCCCTACAGACTGCAAAACCAGAAACAGAAGGACTGCTCCTGCCACGGCCAACATCATCCGTATCCCAAACCGAACATACAGGGAATGGGTAATCCCCTCTCTCTCACCCGCCAAACCGATACCCCCTGCCCCACACCGTATGGATATACACCGGTTCTTCCGGACATTCCTCAATCTTTACCCGGAGTCTTCGGATATGAACCATAACCGTACTGTTGCAATTATAAAAATAAGGCTCATTCCAGATACTCTCATATAGATTCTGGGCAGAAAATATTTTTTTCGGATTCTTTATCATAAGAAGCAGAATCCGGTACTCTATATCTGTCAGATTCCCATGCCGTCCCCTCACCCACACCTCATTATATTTCCGGTGAATGCGAATCCCTCCTGTTTCCAGGTATTCCGACTCCTCCTGAGCATCCATTGTTTCCTTTCCCCTATACTGGTGATACCTTCGGATCAGCGCCTTTACCCTGCCCAGAAGCTCCGCATAGGAAAAAGGCTTTGTCATGTAATCATCCCCGCCTGCGATCAGCCCTACCAGCTTATCCGATTCCCTGGCCTTTGCAGTTAGAAACAGAACCGGCACATTGGATACCTTTCGTATCTCCTCACAAGTCCGAAGCCCTGACATTCCCGGCATCATAATGTCCAAAATTACCAGGTCCGTATCCTCTGTCAAAAGCTCCAGTCCTTTCGCTCCATTTTCCGCCTCCATGACGGCATAGTTCTCATTCTCCAGAAGGATTCGAACCGCCTCCCGGATATCCTCATTGTCCTCAATCACCAGGATTGACCCTCTCATCATAAAACATCCCTCCTATCATCGGTATCGGCACGCGCCGCTTTGCGGCACCTGCCATATCGTCAGAAGGCATCCTAAAAACGCTTCGCGTTTGCCTTCTTCCTCACTCATTTCGTATGGCGGCCAGGGGGCTTAGGGTCATCGCCCTGAGGGCAGGGAAAAAACCTGCCGCCATACCCACCACAACCGAAAATACCAGAGCTGCCAAAGACAGCCACCAGGGTATCTGGGAGATTGCTCCCCCTGCCCCGATTCCCATGGATTCCAGTTTCAGCAAATGGTTCATCCCATAAGAAATCCCATAGCTTAATACCACCCCCGCAACACCGCCTAAAAATCCAATAAACGCCGATTCCAGCAAAAACATATTCCGTATACTCCCCAGATCACAGCCCAGCACCTTCAGTACCCCAATCTCCTTTGTACGCTCATAGATTGACATCATCATAGTATTGGCAATTCCGATTGCCGCCACAATCAGGGATACGGCGCCGATTCCTCCCAGAACCGCCTGGATCATACCGGACTGCTTCTCTGTCTGTTCCAGCCATTCGATATTGCTGGAAGCCTGATAACCGGCCTCATTTAACTTCTCCTGTACTTCCCTCACATGCTTCACATTGTCTACATTCACCTCAATGGTGTTATAGACAAAATAAGGGTATGCCTTCCCCTTTTTAGTTGTTGGCTGCCCTGGAATCGGCTTTTTCTTAAAAATCCGCTTCAGCTGCGCCTTTAAAAGGTCGATATCCCCATAAATCGAATAGGAATACTGAAAATTTTTGTTCTTGCTGCCATCTACAATCCCCTCCGTCTCAATCAGATACTTTTTCGGCGGCTTCACCTGCTGGTTCGCCTGCGCCCCATAATAGCTGTCCGCGTCAAAAGTGACAAACACTGGTTTTCTCATTAAATCCACATCCGGCAGCCTGTTGGTATCATAAAATCCCTTTCTTGTCTTGCGGTGGGTAAAATTTTTCAGGACTTCATTGCCATAAATCAGCCTCAGCCCCTTCCCCGCCGCTACTGCTTTCCTGCTCTTTTGTACAGGAATTTGGTCCAGATACTCCCTGGGAACCCCGTTCAGCGGCACATAGGACGCTTCATAGGCTCCCTGCCTCAGCATGACAGAAAGCTGCAGCATGGGAAAAACGCTTTTTACATGCTCCATACCGACAAACTCCTTTACCGTCTCATCAGTCAGCTGCTTCGGTTTCTCCTTTCCGTTATCTCCCCCATATCGTTCCATAACCTGTATGGTAGTCAGGCTTCCCGAAGATTCCACCAGTTCCCGGCTTCGTCTCTGTAATCCCAGTCCCAAGGAGATCATAACCACAATAGAACCTGTGCCAATGACCACCCCCAGCACCGTCAAAAGAGTTCTCAGACGCCTTCGTTTTAAATTGTTAAGACTCATAGAAAGCAAATCCCCAAATCTCATACTGTCACCACACCTTTCAGGCCGTCTTTTAAGATGTCTAACCTGAATCAGTGTACCAGAAAAATCTTAACCGTTTCTGAATCGGTCCTTAAGGATTCTGAATCGGTGCTGCCCTTATGTATCTCGATTCCCGCCACCACAAACCGCTCCTCCTTCTTTTGATAGCTGCATGTCACAAAGAGCACCACTCTCTTTCCCTCTGTCAACTCCACATCCGTCTCATAAAGTCCCTGTTCTTTCAGCTTTAACATACTTTCAAACCCTTCCTGTCCATCTCCTGTTATTGCCTGGAAGAGAAAACTCTCTCTTTCCTCCCACGCCTTAGCCGACACATAAAAAGCAGCAAATATCGCATAGGTTTGATGTTCATACAATGTGTCCAAAGAAATCACTGGATTCTGCACCCAGAACTCCTTGTCCTTATACTTCAAAAAATCCGCAAACATAGACCCGTTTTTCATATTGTGTCCATAGATACATACTGTCCCCTGCTTTGCTCCCAAACTTCCATGACCCACAAATGGAACTCCGGCATAAGAACTTTCTCCCGCAAAATCCCTGTGAAGATAATACTCCCTATCTTCCTGCCTCTCCACAATCGGATAGTCAATCCTTGTTCCTCCAGCAAAAATCCACCCTGCAAAATCCGAATTCCTCCGATAAAGTGCCTGATACTCCAGAAGAATCTCTCTCCCAAGCATTTCCCCACCTTGTTTTTCAATCCTTTCCACTTCCCAATCCCCATAAGCTTCCCCGGAAACTCTCATTTCCGCTTTACCCGTTCTTACCTGCTTCCGCAAAGCCTCAAACCTATGCTCCTCCCCTGTCAGTTCCCATTGTCTTTGTACCAGGACAACTGTAAAGACTAGCACTGCCAGTATGAAACCTCCCATTATTCCCCGCTCTCTCCATCTCATGCCTCTTCCTCATATAGAATCTTAGAAAAGTAGAAAAATCTATCCCCTACCCAACGGCAGATTCTGTTCTCTGTCAAATACTCCTCTGTCATACATTCCGGATTGTCTCTCCCCCACCCGGTTCTCTCTAAAAACTCCTTCACATTCTCATACCCTTCCAAAGCCTTCGCCGCCCGCACAAGTTTTTCCTTATTCCAATTTTCCCGAATCAAAAATTCCTGTTCCAAAATATCCTTCAAACCATTGGGAAAGCTGCCATCTTTTTCACCAGTCATCCGTAAATAAATCCTCCACACTCTCTATTTTTCCTCCATCTCCACCTCCGCAGCTTACTTCATGCCCCTTACTCTCCTGTACCGCTTCCGTTCTATCCAAGCCACTTTGTTCCCTTTGGAATCCCATTTCCACACTTTCCCACCATTTCCCCCTATCCGTTTCCTTACTCCCATCCCTTGCCAGCTTCTGCTCCTCACTCTGGTTCTGCGGTTCTTTTCGTCTGCCCGAATCCTCTGTCCTTCTTCCCTCTTTTCCCTTTAGAAAAACTCCCTCTGATTCACCAGGAATCTCCGAAAAAGCCGCCCCACAGTTTCCTTCTCCCCTTTCAGCCTCCATTTCCCCCTTCCGCCACTCCGGCACATGGCTCTCCGTCTTCTCCAGCACCAGCTTTTTCGCCTCCGGGTGCCTGGAATAATCAAACTTTCTCACCTTCAGCACCTTCTGCCCCCGGATAATCACAAGGGCCTGGTTCAGAGGAAACCGAAGCACCTCATCCGGCAAAAGCAGCATACGCTTCCCCACAGAACTGGTCTCCGAATAATCCGGCACATAGTCGCTCATGCGCATGGAACTTAAGTTTTTCCGTATAGAAGCCACCCCTACCGTCACCTCCCCGGAGCGGCCGCTGAAATACGTGGCCGTAGTCATGTCATTGCACCCTAAAAACAGCGAAGTGTCACACCCGCCCAGAATCTCCTCCCACTGTCCGTCCGGATACCGGTTCTGCAGCTGGGGAATGTTCTGGTACAAAATGCTCATTCCCAAATCCCGGCTCCTGGCTGTGGCCAGCTTTTTCTTAAAATCCGGCACCACCCCGATGTTGTAGGCTAAGAATCCGGCGCCTTACTGTCTCACGACAGCAGGTTTCCGAACCCTCGCCCCGGAACCGCACGTACACCTCTCGATGTATACGGCTCCCCACTATACAT
>CAJTGF010000007.1 GCA_910575585.1 Clostridiaceae bacterium | reverse complement strand
TCATTGAAAGGGTGCAGGGCTCATACAAATATTTCGCCACAGCCTATGGCAAAGAAATCATTGCCGCAGGACTTACCGTCAAAAACCTTGTGCTTATACCAGCATTGGCATAGGTATTTTTCTTACGCAAAAATTTTGCCATTTTGCGTCAAAAATCATTGATAAGTGGCCTAAGAAGCCGGTGGAGGATATAGATCTGCAGCGTCCTCTGCCCCAGAAAGGTCCACCATCTTTTTCCTCTGGGGATCACCGCCATCATGCCAAGGATCATAATAAGCGCCGCCCCATAGCAGATGATCCGCACGATCCCGCCCCACCCGTAGACCTCCGGAGCCAGCCTGCGGTAATTCATTCCGTACACGATATTGGCATATGGCTCTAAAAATCCGCCTGTTCCTAAGACCGTCACCATGGCGATCCAAACAGCGGCCGCCGCAAATGCCAGCCTGCGCCTGCTGCCTGCAAATCGCTCCACCTCTTCCCTTTTCCAGTAATAGCCGCCGTAAAAAAACGGGGCAAAGGTCAGGGTCCTGCTCATAGCCAGGGTGTCTCCCAAAGAATCCTGATATCCTCCAAAGATCCCAAGACACAGGCAGATCCCCATGACCGCGGCGGGTTTCAGCCCTGTCAGGCAGGGAATGGACAGATACCACCAGACCATGGCCAAAAGGTACCAGGGCGCTCCGTCCTCGTGAAAAAAGTCGATGCAGCCTGTCACCGGCTGGCCTGCCGCCAGATTTTCCGTCACATGGACTCCTATCTCAAAGAGAATGTACAGCCACACAAGCCGGACCACTTTATCGGTGCGATAGTGTCCTTTTTGGTAAACGCTCTTGGCAAAATACCCGGATATCAAGGCGAACATGGGCATATGAAACAGGTAAATAACATTAATAAGGCTGCCCACAAACCTTGTCCGTTCCATAGGCAGTAAAAAGTGCCCGATTACCACAAGTGTAATCAAGGCACCCTTTACATTATCAAAATAATGATCGCGTTCCATTATCCCTCTCTGTCAGATCTACAGCATCGAGTCAACCATGGCCTGTACTGCCTCGCCAAAGGCTTTTGACTTGGCATCCGCATCTTCCAGGGAAGTTCCCTTTACGCCGTAATAGAATTTGATCTTCGGCTCGGTGCCGGAAGGTCTCACGCACATCCAGGCTCCGTCGTTCATGTCGTAGTAGAGAACGTTGGACGCAGGAAGGCCGGTAGGCTCCACCTGGCCGGTAGCCATATCTTTGATGGTATCCAGCTGATAGTCTCTGGCTGACACTACCTGGTAGTCTCCCACACTCTTAGGCGTATTGTTGCGCAGGGTATCCATAATATTCTGGATCTTCGCCAGTCCCTCGATGCCCTTTAAGCCGATGGACTTCACGGCGTCTTTGTAATATCCGTATTTCTCATACATGGCCACCATGGCATCCCACAGGGTCATATTCTTTGTCTTATAATATGCCGCAGCCTCGCACAGGGCAACGCTGGCAGATACGGCGTCCTTATCGCGGGCATAGGTCCCAATAAGGCATCCGTAGCTTTCCTCCAGGCCGAACATATAATGGCCCTTGCCTGTGTTCTCCTCTTTCAGGATCTGCTGTCCGATCCACTTAAAGCCTGTAAGGCACTCTACCAGACTGCAGTTGTAGCCTGCCGCAACGGCGTCTACCAGGTTGGTGGTAACGATGGACTTCACCACTTCTCCGTCTGCAGGGATCTGTCCCTTGGCCGCTTTCTGGCTTAAAACATACTCGCACAGCAGAGAACCGGACATGTTGCCGGTCAGCGGGATGTAGCTTCCGGACTTACTGTCCTTTACGTAAACGCCCAGACGGTCGGCATCCGGGTCTGTAGCCAGCACCAGATCGGCATCCAGCTCTTTTGCCATGCCAAGGCCAAGGGTAAACGCCTCCTCCGCCTCCGGGTTGGGATAGCTTACGGTGGGGAACTCGCCGTCAGGCAGCTCCTGCTGGGGAACCACATACACATGCTCAAAACCGATCTCCTTAAGCACTCTCCTTACAGGGATGTTGCCCGTTCCATGAAGGGGGGTGTACACGATCTTGATGCTGTCCTGCATCTTGTCAATGGCTTCCTGGTTCACCACCTGAGCTTTTACATTGGCAATGTATTTGTCGTCGATCTCAGCGCCGATAACCTTATAAAGGCCCGCTGCCTTGGCGTCGGAAGCTGTCATGGTCTTTACGGTGGACAGATCCTCGATGGCCAGAACCTCCTCTGTCACGCCCTTGTCGTGAGGCGGCGTAAACTGAGCGCCGTCCTCCCAGTATACCTTATATCCGTTGTACTCCGGCGGGTTGTGGCTGGCAGTCACGTTGATGCCGGCGATGCAGCCCAGCTGGCGAACCGCGAAAGACAGCTCCGGCGTGGGGCGCAGGCTCTCAAACTTGTAAGCCATGATACCGTTGGCAGCCAGAGTCCTTGCTGCCTCGTCGGCAAATTCCGGAGACATGCGGCGGGAATCGTAGGCAATGGCTACGCCCTTTCCCTGGCCGCCCTGCTTGATGATGTAGTTGGCAAGGCCCTGGGTGGCTCTGCGCACTACGTAGATATTCATGCGGTTAATACCTGCTCCGATGATCCCGCGAAGTCCGGCTGTCCCAAATTCCAGATCCATATAAAAACGCTCTTTGATCTCGTTCTCATCCCCTGCGATGGCCCTCAGCTCTTCCTTTGTCGCCTCGTCAAAGTATGGATTGGCCAGCCATTCTTCGTAGATTTTCTTATAATCTTTCATTATGTAACTCTCCCTTCGTTTTTGCTGTAGTCTATTATACTTCAAAACCCCAAAAAAGGGAAGATAAACAGCAGGAAAGATTGTCATTTTATTACGGATAAAAAGCGGTTGCGCTCCTCGTTCTGACCGGCCAGATTTTTAAGCTTCTCCATGTTCCTGTCCGGGATCCACGCCTTGTTGGCGTTCATATAAAAATTGATCTGTTTCCAGTATTTTTCCGGATACAAAAACAGGTAGTAAAGGCTTTCCCGGTCCCGACTTGTCAGGGGCATGACCCTGTCGTAGGCCGAGAGCATCTCCTGACCCAGGGACTGGCTCCACCCATGCTTTTCCATGACTTTTCTCATAAAATGGTACAGATCCCTCATCTGGTCCCCCAAATGCATCTTATGGTACTCGATAACAGCCCCTCGCATACCAGAAGCGCCTGCCTCCTGCACAAACAGTACATGGTGCTGGTCCAGGTCCCCGTGGCACAGGAAAAGGGGAGTCTCCCTGGCCTGACGCTCCAGTTTTGCCATACCCTCTCCCGCCTCCCTGGCCTGGTCATAAAACAGCGAAAAATTGTTTAGGGCGCACCGCTCGAAATCCGTTTTCTTCTTTTTGTTCCTCATATAATTCCTGGCCCGCCGAAGCTCCTGGCTGCGACGCTCCATCTCCTTCGTGGCAGTCTCCACCACGATAGACCCCAGGTTCCACTCCTGCTGCCTCTCGATCTGTCTTAAGATCTGATGGAGAACGGCGATCTTGCCTATGGCCTCTCTGATCTCCTTCTGGTCCCTTATGTTGCACTCCCGGCCGGTGTACCAGTGCTTTAACGTATGCCTGGTGCCGTCCTCGGAAAGAGAAATAAGCTCTCCCTGCGCAGTCCTGATATAATCATCAACCAGGAGCAGACCGGACTTTCTGACCTGTCCCAGAACCTGAGTCTCAAATTCCAGGCGTTTCATCGTGCCGCGGTACTCCTGCAAAAGCATAGTCCCCTGGCTGGTCTCGCATATCCACCCGCTGCGGCCTTTTCTCACACTGTCCGCAGTCAGGTCGTACTGCGCCAAAGCCTCCAAATGTCTCTCGTTCACATCCACCCCTCCAAACGCCCTCTTTGTAGCTACTTCTAGGGTATGAGGGGGTGGGACGGATTATGTTGACTTTTTCAGATTTTACCCGAAGGTTTTTTACAGATACCCTTCCGCCCTAAGTTCTGCCAGAAGCGTTTCTCTCTCGTTTTTTTCCGGGTCCTCAATGACCCGGTCCAGCAAAAAGTTTAACGCCCGGCCCATGGCCTTGCCCGGCTTCATCCCCTGATTGATCAGGTCATTGCCCGTTACGGCCAGATCTTTTAAACGGATGCAGTCGCCCCGCTGTCCTATGCCCCGGCTAAGGACAAAAATCTCATCCAGATCCTTTGGCGTCTCGGGAATCTCGTCAACACACCGTTTCAATGCCAGCAAATCCCTGTAGGCGTCCTCCGGCATCAGGCTCATGGTCTTTCTTATGGCTTTCTCGTCCCGCCCTATGGGGCGCTGCCACCAGCGTACCAGAAGCTTTACCCTGTCAATGGTGTCGTTATCCATCTTCAGTTCTTTTAGGACCGCCTGGGCCGCCGCCTCCGTCTCATACCGCAGAAAAGCCGCCCACCGCATGGAGACCCCTGACGGAAGGTTTTCGCTCATCCGCGCATGTCCGGCCTGGATCTGCCCGAAGGTCTTGGAGATCCACGGGGCAATGCCGTATTCAAAAACCATGTTCACGTAGTCGGGGTGAGGAGATATTAAAAGCTTGGTCAGTTCCGTGTGTATCCGCTCTTTGCTGACCCGGGCCAGGTTGGGGGCCATGGTTATGATGGCCTCTCTCGTCTCCTGGTCAATGTCAAACCCCAGCTGAGCGCTGAAACGAACGGCTCGCAAGATCCGCAGCGCGTCCTCGCCAAACCGGTCCAGCGGATCGCCTACGCAGCGGATCCTCTTTTCTGCCAGGTCCTTTTTTCCCTCAAAGATGTCAATAAGCCCGCCGTTGCGGCTGTAGGCCATGGCATTGATGGTGAAATCCCGCCGCTTCAAGTCCTCCTCCAGATAAGGGGTGAAGGCCACGTTCCTGGGATGCCTCCCGTCCTCGTACTCCCCGTCAATGCGGTAGGTGGTGACCTCGTAGGCTTCCTTTCCCCTCATGACAGTCACCGTGCCGTGGGCGATCCCGGTGTCTATGGTTCTGCCGAAGATGGCTTTTACCTGCTCCGGCGCGGCTTTTGTGGTAATGTCCCAGTCCACCGGCGTCCTGCCCAGAAGGCTGTCCCTGACGCAGCCGCCTACCACATAAGCTTCAAAGCCGTTTTCTTCCAGTTTTTCTATGATGTATTCTGCCTCCGGGGGGATGGAAAGGCAAAGTTGCGGACACGATGAATCGGACCGGTCAGTCTTTGCTGTACCGGATTGAGCCTGAACGGCATGCGTATGGGTATCGTTTGTCATGGACAGTCCACCTCCTGATCATATGAATGCTCAAGTGTCCAGTCAGGTTTAGTAAGCCCGTCCCCAGTACACCATCTTCACGGCCGGCTTCCCGCAGCAGACGCAGGTATCTGACAGCTTCTCCTGCTTAAAAGGCATACAGCGGGATGTGGCGCCGGTGTCTTCTTTTATCTTGTCCTCGCACTCCCGGCATCCGCACCACATGGCTTTCACAAAGCCCGGTTTCTCATTGATGGTTTTTACAAAGCTGTCATAGTCCAGGGCTTCGTATGTGTGAGCGTCCCTGTGGGCTCTTGCCCTCTCAAGCATATCTTTCTGGATGGCGTCAAGGAGTTCTCCCACTTTGTCCTCCAGTTCCTTTAAAGGCGCCATAATCTTCTCGTGGGTATCCCGGCGGACCAGCACCGCCTGGTCCTTCTCCATATCTTTTGGCCCGATCTCCACCCGCAGCGGGATCCCCCGCATCTCACATTCGCTGAACTTCCAACCCGGGCTCTTGTCGGTATCATCCGCTTTTACACGGAATCCACAGTCTGTCAGGCGGGTTTTTAATTCAAATGCCTTGTCAAGGACACCCTCCTTCTTCTGCTGGATCGGCACCACCATGACCTGAACCGGCGCAATCCTCGGCGGCAGAAGCAGTCCGTTGTCATCTCCGTGAACCATGATAATGGCTCCGATCATGCGGGTGGTCATGCCCCAGGAAGTCTGGTGTACATATTTTAAGGTGTTGTCCTTGTCCGTGTACTGGATCTCAAACGCTTTTGCAAATCCGTCGCCGAAGTTATGGCTGGTTCCGCTCTGCAGAGCCTTCCCGTCATGCATCAGAGCTTCAATGGTGTAGGTGGCCTCTGCCCCGGCAAATTTCTCCTTGTCTGTCTTGCGCCCCCGGATCACGGGAATAGCCAGCACCTCCTCGCAGAAATCGGCGTACACGTTGAGCATCTGCTCCGTCCGCTCCTGAGCTTCCTGGGCCGTGGCGTGGGCGGTGTGTCCCTCCTGCCACAGAAATTCCCTGGACCTTAGGAAAGGCCTTGTGGTCTTCTCCCACCTTACTACGGAACACCACTGATTGTACAGTCTGGGCAAGTCTCTGTAGGAGTGGATGTCTTTTGCATAGAAATCACAGAACAGTGTTTCCGACGTGGGCCTTACGCACATTCTTTCCTGGAGCGGCTCCAGGCCGCCGTGCGTCACCCAGGCCACCTCCGGGGCAAACCCCTCCACATGGTCCTTCTCCTTTTGAAGAAGCCCTTCGGGAATGAACATGGGCATATATACGTTTTCCACCCCTGTCTCCTTAAACCGCTTATCCAGTTCGTTCTGGATATTTTCCCAGATGGCGTATCCCGCCGGCTTGATGACCATGCATCCTTTTACGCTTGCGTAATCGCACAACTCCGCTTTTTTTACCACGTCCGTGTACCACTGGGCGAAATCCACATCCATGGACGTGATGGCCTCTACCATTTTTTTGTCGTTTGCCATAATCAATTTCCCTCTCTTTTTTGAATCGGATCCTATCAGCAGGGGGATGGGGCCATGCTATGCAAAAAAGCCACCCGGTCCCTGCCATATCATGACAAGGGACCGGATGACTGCATATCCGGCGGTACCACCCTAATTAACTGCCGTCAGGTATCGGTTACGGATACTTTGACAGTTCTCTTTTCGTTCCGTTAACGCCGGAATTACGCGCTGCTTTCGCAGGAGGCTCCAAGGCGGGTTGGGCTTTCAGGGACATAAGAGTCTTTCAGCCTGGGACTCTCTCTCTGGGATGTGTGTCGGCTTAATAGTCCTTTTCATTGCCAATGAATCTGTTTATGTATGGTGATTCTACGCCAAATCCCCAGGATTGTCAAGACCTGCAGGAAAGATTGGCGGATCGGCATCACTTCACTTTTTTATTCAGCCACCTGTCCCCCTTATACCGGACAAGGCAGACAGCGGCTCTGGCTATCCAGTCACAGTACATGGCAAACCACACATTCATAACGCCAAACCGTGGAAACAGTTTTACGAAGAGATAACTTCCGCCCACCCGGAACACCCACATGCACGCGAAGGACATAACCATGGTAAACTTTACATCCCCTGCGGATTTTAAGGCGTTGGCCGCGGTAAATCCCATGGGCCAGAATATGGTACAAATAATGCCGTGAGTCATAAGCATCCACACTGCCGTTTCCTTTGTCACAGCTGTCAGGTTGTAAAGTCCTGTGATCGGGGAAGCCAGTGCCATGGAAGCAATACAGCATACGCCCTGAAGAATATAGGTCAGGCGGATGAGACCGGCAGCATATCCTCTGGCCTGCTTCTTCTCGTCAGCCCCAATGCACCTTCCTACAATGGTGATCATGGCAATTCCTGTCCCTGCCCCCGGCATATGTAAGAATTCCGTTACCGTCAGGGAAACCGCATTGGCGGCAATGGCTGATGTCCCGAACCCCGTTACCACCCTCTGGACCAGCAGACGCCCGATATAAAACAAACTGCTTTCCAGGCTGGTCGGGATTGCCAGGCCAAGGACAGAAGATATGGTCCTCTTCTTTAGCCGCCACTGAAACAAAGGCCTGACAGGAACCATAATTTGCTTTTTCATGCCCGAGGGCATGAAACGCCCTTTTTTAGAAGGAACATCCATCGGAGTATGCCCCCCAGGCAAGATCATATAAAACAAAACCAAACTGATGACTGCTCTTGAAAGCAGGGATGCCAGCCCGGCGCCGAATACGCCCCAGCGGAAACCGAAGATAAAAAGCGCATTCATGAAAATATTCAGCAAATTCATGATCAACGAGGTATGGAAAGACAGTCTGGCATATCCCAGGGCTCTCATGACGGCGGAGCAGCAGCAAAACAGGGCAATAAACGGATAGGAAATTCCTGAAAGGCAAAAATAGATCCTGCCGGCATCCATTACCTGAGGCTCAATGGAACCATATATGACTTTCAGTATCCATGGATTGCCTGCCAAAGCTGCCAGCATCAGAACAGCGCCTGCCAGCACGGTCAGCAAGATCAGATGTTCCACTGCCTCCCCTGCATCTTTTAGGTTTTTTCTCCCCAGATACTGGGAACAGACAATGGCCCCTCCTGTAGACAGGGCTGTCAGAACGCTGTTGATCAGCTGATTAATAAAATCCACAAGGGATACGGCTGAAATCGAATGCTCTCCCAGACCGCTTACCATGATCACATCAAACATTCCGATAGCCGCCATAAACACCTGTTCCATGATCAGCGGAATCACCATATTATAAATCTGTTTTTTGGAAAATAAGGGTTCACTCATATGTTTTATTCTAAGAACGGGCTTAGAATCCTCATCGCCTTCCTGTCAGCTTCTATTGGATCAGGCAGATATGCTGACCCGGAAGTTTCCAGAGCCAGACATCCCTGATATTCATGCGTTATTATGGATTTTATCATGTCATCCAGGCCGGATTTTCCGTCTCCCCATGTCAGATGCATCCCGTCTACAAAATGAATGGATCGGATCTGTTTTCCGAAACAGTCAAACCAGTCCTCCAGACGTTCTTTGTTATATCCAATGGCTCCCGTATCCGCCATAATGGAAAACGCCGGATGATTGACCTCCCGCTCCATCCGCTTCATATCCTCCATGGTAACTACCAGGTTTGTCTCGCAGGACTTCAGGCTTTCCAAGACGATCCGGACATGGTGTTTCCCGGCCTCTTCACAGAGCCGGCTGATCATATCCCGGGAGCGCTTAAAGGCCTCTTCTCTGTCATGGTCCTGGTATCCCCAGCCGGAATTCATGGAAATACATGGGCTTCCTAATTCCTCACAGGCCAGAATGCCGTTCCGAAAGTAGTTAAAAACGTGCTCTCTCTGATCCGGCTCCTCCGTGGCAATCTGATACCGGTAGTTGGAGCCTGTTACCAGAAATCCTGTAATTTCAAGGCCATGATGCCGGACAGCTTTTTGGACGCGGCCGCACTTTGGATACGACAGATAATCGCAGTCAAAATGGGGAGGGCCGCCCCACAAAAAAATACTTTCAAAGCCCAACTCCTCCATGGCATCCAGAAAATATTCAAATGTATGCCATTTATAGATCAGATTCATCCCCGCAATCTGTTTCCGCTTTATCTTCCCCTTCAAAATCTCACCTCCCATGTTTTGCTCTTTCATCCTCCCTGCCTTCAAACGCCCATGCAAGCATTTTCACGGTCCGCTCATCAGCCGTCCAGGGCTCTTTCAAATAATCCCGGACCATATAAAAACATCCGATGCCGCCCGAATATGCCCCATGGGTCAGCTGCGCTGCAAGATCAGCCAGATTCAGGTAACCGTCCCCCCAATAATATTTGGCGCCGTCAAATTTAGTGTTGGACAGGCACACATACTCAAGTCTGTCCTTAAAACGCAAAAGCCACTGCTCAATATCCTCTCCGGCCTCATAAGCAGATGCTACATCCAAAGCCGCCCCGATCTTCCTTCCCTCCATGCTCTTTAAACACCAATCCATATCCCTTATGGTTCGTATCATATTCGTATGATCGCTGTAATGGTTCTGCAGAAGGATCCGGATTCCCAAAGGCTCTGCCATATCCAGCACATATCCAAGTTCTTTTGTCAGCCTGAAACGGCGCTGCTTTTCTTCAATATCCAAAAGAAAGCCGTTGGCAGTTATTACCATTTGGCTGGTTTCCATCTCCGCTGCAAACTCCAGGCAATATTTCAGATACTCATGTGTTTTGGCATGCGACTCCTCTCCGCTTCCAAGCGTATAGCGCATAGAAGAAAATTCCGGTATAAACACGCCGGGTGTCAGTCCGAAAGATTGGATCATCTGCCGGGTCTTTTTTCCTCCTGACTGGCTGTAGGCATCAATCCACACATGGGGTGTTGCCCCAAACAGATCCACCCGTTTCACTCCCAGCCGTTTCTGGTGTTTCAGAAATGTCTCAAAAGTGTAAAATCTGTAATGGGCATTTGAATTGCCAATATCAGATAGCTTTATGGTTTCCATAATCGCTCCTTTCGTATTCCATCCTAAAAATGCTGCCGCAGCAAAGTGCTTGCTGCGGCAGCTCTTTTAACAAGCGCATGCATCTACTTTTGATTCAGAATATTCTTGGAGCTGAAGCCTTCCAGCAGATCCGGATCATCCAACTGCGCGATTGCTTCCTGCTCGTAAGAGGAGAACGTGCCGTCAGATAAGATCGTATTGAGCCACTCATCTACCAGCTCTACAAAATCCTCATTGCCCTTGGGAATGGCAATGGATGCGCCGGGATCTCTGTCAACGGGAATATCAAAGGACAGATCATAGTCAATCATCAGATCCGGGTTTGCTTTACAGATAAGGATGGCATATTTCTCGTTAAGAACGGCTGCATCCACTTTGCCGTTGGCCACTGCCAGCACAATGTCCGGCGTTGACTCATAGTCGATCAGGTTGGCATCCGGATACTGCTCCGCAAAAGTAACCGAGGTGGAGGAACCCTGCAGAGACGCCGTGCTGACACCATTCATGCCATTCTCAGGGGCGAAAATATCCTCATTTTCCCTGTCCTTCTTGATCACGATCGTCTGGAGGGAGCGGTGATAGGGAATGGAAAAATCCATATTCTGCCTTCTCTCCTCAGTGCCTGCCAGCGACGGGGCAAAATCCACCTGTCCTGCCTGCAGCGCTGCCAGAACTCCCGGGAAGGTCATATCATTAATTTCAACTTCCACCTCGGTCCCCAGCTTCTCCGATACATAATCAGCCAATCCATAGCACATGCTGATCTCGAAGCCGCACAGTTTATCCTGCCCGTCTACGATTTTGTGGAACCTCCACGGCGGAGACTGCGCGTTGATCGCCGCAACCAGTTTCCCTGATTCCTTTGCTTTCGAAAGAATCGGCCCATACTCTTGTGCTTCTGTCTCTGCCTCCGTACCGGAAGGCGCCTCCGTCTGGACAGTCCCGGCATCTACCGTCATCTCCACCTGGGCAGGAGCCTGTGTCTCCTCCGGTTTCGAACTGCAGCCTGCCAGTGTGCCTGCTGCCATAACTGCTGCAAGTGCTGTTGCGATCCATCTTTTTTTCATAGTACTTCTCCTTTCTTATATTAAAGAACCTTAGATAAAAAGTCCTTTGTTCTCTCATGCACAGGATGGTTCAAAAGCTCATCGGGACTGTTTTCCTCCAAAATAACCCCCTGATCCAGAAACAAGATCCGGTCAGCCACTTCCCGGGCAAAGCCGATCTCATGGGTCACCACCACCATGGTCATTCCGTCTTTTGCCAATTCTTTCATAAGGCTTAGCACCTCCCCCACCATCTCAGGGTCCAGGGCGCTGGTAGGCTCATCAAATAGCATAATATCCGGATTCATGGCAAGGGACCGGGCGATAGCCACCCTCTGCTTCTGGCCTCCCGAAAGCTGGCTTGGAAACTGCCGCGCCTTTTCCTCCAGGCCTACCCTCTTTAACATCTTCATGGCCACTTCGTCGGCTTCCTCCCGCTTCATCTTCTTCACTTTCATAAGAGCCAGGGTTATATTGTTAAGAACATTTTTATTGGCAAACAAATTAAAGTGCTGAAACACCATCCCGATCTTTTTTCTGTGTTCATCCAGGTTTACTTTTTTATTCATCAGCGATACCCCTTCGAAAATGATATCGCCTCCTGTAGGTTTCTCCAAAAGGTTAAGGCAGCGGATAAACGTACTCTTGCCTCCGCCGGAGGGACCGATGACGCATACAACCTCGCCTTTCTTTATGGTAACATTGATTCCCCGAAGAACATGAAGTTTTCCAAAACTCTTCTCCAGATTTATTACGTCAAGCACTGTATTTCAGCCTCCTCTCAAGATAATTGACGCCCTTTTCAAGTATAAAGCACACCACAAAATACATGGTCGCCGCTATGATAAGGGGTTCAAATGCCAGGTAGGTATTGGCCCGCACGGTATTGGAGTTATACATCAGCTCATGGACGCCGATGACAGACATCATGGACGTATTTTTTATCAGAATAATAAACTGGTTGCACAGAGACGGCAAAATGCTCTTTATGGCCTGGGGGATCACGATCTCCTGCATCGCCTGCCAGTGAGACAGCCCAAGACTCCTGGCCGCTTCCATCTGCCCTTTATCAACCGATTCAATGCCTCCTCTCACCGTTTCACCGATATATGCGCTTGCGTTTACTGTCAGCGCCACCACCGAAGCAGTAAACATAGTCATATTGAAAGAAAGAGAATAATAAACAATGTAAATCTGAATCAGCATGGGCGTGCCCCGGATAAAGCTTACATAAAACGCAAAAATATTTTTCAGCACGCAGTTTCTGGACAGCCGCAGGATACCAATGATTATTCCGAACAAAATACTGGTAAGTACAGATACCACTGCTATTTTAAGGGTTGCGGACATTCCTTCCAGATAATAGTAGCTGTATTGCTCCCAAATAGATAAGACTTTCAAGTTGCCCATGGATGATGTCCTCCTTCCGTATTATAAGTTAATCGTCCGTCCACTCCTGTCCCGGTTCCAGACTGACACAGAAATCCTTCTCCCTCACATAATGCTCATACCAGACATAGTAGATCTCTTTTCCAGGGTCAGCCAATAGCGAATGGTCAAAGCCAGCCGGAATATAGCTCCACTCACCGGCCTTATGATTGACCACCGGAGCATCCTCCACAGTCATGTTAAAATCCGAATTGCCCAGACAATAATTCCACTGCTCCACTCTGTCATGGCCCTTTTCCACCGTACCCTCTCCTACGGCCCTGACAACTCCCAGCATGATCCTTCCCAGCTGTTTGGGGCTGAAGATCCACCAGGAAGAGGTGTTTGGGCCTTTACAGTCCTGATCATAAATAACGGCATCGCTGATAAGGGTAAAGTAGGGAAGCCGGATATGACACTCCTGATACAATTCCTTATCCCACTGATTCATTTCCACCACGCTCAGCACAAACTCCATATCCTCATAGGCATGTATCGCATAGGGAACCCTGTCAAAATCAGGCGCGTAGAAAGCAACTTCCGTTATTTTGTGAAGTTTCTCTGCCGTTCTCACATACCCTCTTCCCCTGCCGAACATAAGGATCACCGTATCGTCCTTGTGCAACTTTGGGCTGACTTCGCAGCCGGCTTTCAGGAAACATTTATAATTCCGGATGCCTCCGCTGTAGGTGCCGGGAAGCAGCTCTGTCATGTAAAATCCGTTTTCATCATATTCCACTTTGATATCTTCATTTTTTACTACATATACCTTTTCCATGGTCGCATCTCCTTTTAACGCCTTGGGGCGGGCTTTACGATAAAATCTTTTTCTTTTGCAAAATGTTCGAACCAAACATAATAGGCCTCTTTCCCTTCCTCAGAAACAAGGCTGTGATCCTCTCCCGCCGGAACAAAACTCCAGTCGCCGGCAACGGTTCCCACGGTTTCGTCTCCCACGGTCAGGTTAAAGTCCGAATTGCCTACACAGTAGTTCCACTGATGTACGGCTTTATGGCCTTTTTCCCTGGTGCCGTCTCCCACTGCCCTGACCGCGCCGATCATGATCCGCCCAAGCTGTTTTCCCTGAAGCACATTCCAGGATGAGGTTTTCGGCCCTTTGCAGCTCTGGTCATAAACAGAACACTTGCTGATAGGGCGGAAAAACGGCAGCCTTGCATGGGACGCGTTGTAAACTTCCCAATCCCACTGGTTCATCTCCACCACGCTTAACACAAATTCCATATCCTCAGCAGCATGGACCGTATATGGAGTTTTATCGAATTCCGGTACATAAAAACTTAATTCTTCGATATTATAGGCGTCCTTTTCATCAATCACATATCCTCTTCCCATACCGAAAAACAGGATAACCGTTTTATCTTTATACAGCGCGGGGCTGTACTGGCTCCCTGCCTTTAAACTGCATCTGAAATTCCGGATCCCTCCTTCATAAGTTCCGGGAAGCAGTTCTGTCATGGCAAACCCGTGTTCATCATAGGGTATATCAGAACTCCTTCTGTCTATCTTAATGGCCATCTTTTTACCTCCGATTTCTCATTCACTTTTCTTTTGCCGTCTCCAGCCACGGCTTTGAGAGAATAAAACGCTTCATTTCTCTGTCCCAATATTTGATCGCATCCGGATACAAGGTGTGTCTGCCATTCGATGCCGCCCGATAGCAGATCCGTTCCTGGGGCGGTTCCTTAATGGTATAAAGCTTCATTCCAGCCTCCCGCTCCAGCCTTTTGCCCATGGAATGGGGAACCACAGACCAGCATACATGACTCTTCATAAAGCTGAAGGCAAAGGGCGGCGAGTTGGTCTTCAGATAAGGAAGCTCTTTGGGGTTGAACCAATGTTCAAACCATGTGTTAAGATTCTGTTCTTTCCAGTCAAATTGGCAGGCATCCCGTATATCCAACTGGTTTGGATGGATGCTGCTGCCCTCCAGTTTCATAGCGTCAGAAGCTACCAATACCATCTGTTCCGTAAATAAGGGAGTCAGCGATATATTTTTCTGTCTTATGGGTTCGATCACATAGGCAAGATCAACTTGTCCGTTCTCCAGCATCTCATAAATATTCTCGCTGTTATTGATCATAAAATGCATTTTCACTTTATTATTGCGCTCTGCCACCTGATTATTCAATTCATCCAGCAAATAGATTGCCATGCTCTCCACACAGCCGATACTAATTGAAGGATGGCGGGATATGTCTTTAAACGACTCAATGTCATACCGTATATTTTTTAGACGTTCGGCAATGGGGAAAAACATCTCCCCCTCTTTTGTCAGGCAAGTCTGATTCTGTCCCCTTCCCCGCTCCACCAGCTTGCAGTCCAGTTCTTCCTCCAAAAGCCTTAACCGGTAGCTGACCGTAGATTGGGAGATAAACAGGATCTTGGCTGCTTTTGAAACATTTCTCGTCCGTACAACTGCCAAAAAGATCTCGATGCTTTCTAAATCCATATGTCCTCCTTCCTGTCCTATGTAATTTCATCCCAATCATTATCCTAGCCAGCCACCTTTCTCAATGTTATTCTTCCGGAGCAATCGCCACTTCCGGGTATCCCTCCGTAGCCAGTTCTACCCAGAAATAGTTGATCTTCTGATCGGCGCGTGCCTTGCTTCCATGAGGAACTCCTCTGTCCGTATAAGATACGTCATATGCTTCCATCTCCACATCTCCCTGGTCGGCAGTATAGGTAAAGCTGGAATCCTGAAGGACGAAATACCACTGTTCTACTACATCATGTGTATGAGTTCCCACAAAAGACGGGCCCTCTCCTACATTATACCCCATACTGTATCTTCCAAGCTGCCTTCCTTCCAAAAGCAGATGGGAACGAAGGTTGGAACCGGCATCTCCTGTGAAGCCCTCCGTATAGCGTACGCCGTCTTTAAACAGCCTGAATCTTGGGAGGACAATGTGCTGCAATTTGAATCTCCGGATATCCCAGTCATTCATCACACCGATATACCGATAAAATTCCAAGTCCTCTGCTCCGGCATGAATTTCAATACCAGGATCCTTGTCAAAATCAGGACAGAAAACAGCCCTGTCATCTATATTGTAGGAGCGGTCCGTAGTCAGTACATACCCGCTTGCTGAAATAAATGCAAAAAACTGAATCTTGTCCGTGATACTGAATAATTCCGGCTTCCAAACATGGCCTTTTTTCAGGACACATCTAAAAATCCTCAAGTCCTCACTGCACCCAGCCAAAATCTCTGTCTGTGCCAGGCCGTTTTCAAATTGAAATGTTACATCCTTGCCCTTAGCCAGTTGCATTTGTTTCATTTTTACATCCTCCTGTAAAATATTTTATTTTTGATGGTGAAATTATACAAAATATCAGGTAATTATGTCAATTCATCTACAAATATTTCGATTTTTCTATTTCCATTATCTAAATATTCGATTATTTATCCGGTACTTCCACAAAGTTTAGTATCTCTGCATTTCCTTTTTCTAAACTTTGAGAATTCAGATAAAAAAACAATAATTTCCTGCAAAAAACCGATAAATCCCGGACCGGTTTTTGTTTATGATAAGACAAAAATAAAGGGGACAGACTGCGAAACCACTGTCTGTCCCCTGCTTTCCAGGAGTATGCAAAACCGGAACTTACTCTCCAAACCGGCTCAAATAATAACTGTAAGCCCCGATCAAATTCGCGTCATTAAAGAACTTGCAGGTAGCTACATCCGCCTTCTGTCCCGGCCATTTAAACTGGGTATAAAAATAATCCAGGTTCTTCTGAATATATTTCAGCAAAAGAGGCTGCCTGCTGATGCCTCCTCCGATGACGAACCTGTCCGGGTCATAAATCACCTGCAGGTTAATGATCATATGGGCGATACCCCTGGTAAACTGCTCTAGCGCCATAAGAACCAGCGGATCCCCCTCCCCTGCCCAGCGAAACACGTCAAAACCCGTAATAGACTCCGGATCTTCAATCCCTTTAGCGTTGGCCACCAAAGCGCGGAGCCTGGGATTTCCCGCCCGTCCTGCCCAGGTACTGTCCATAGAATCCATACTCTCACTTAAATTAATAAAGCTAAACTCTCCGGCAGCAAAGCTTTTTCCAAAATGGACCTTTCCGTCCTTGATCAGCGCCCCGCCAATCCCTGTGCCAAGAACGATAACGATACCGTCCTTACAGTCGGCCAAAGCCCCCCATCTGGCCTCCGCCATAGCCGCGCTCTTAGCGTCATTCATAACCGACACCGGAACCTTCATCCGTTTTCCCAGTTCTTCTGCCAGATTAAAATTCTCAATGAACTTTAAGTTTCCTCCGCTGATGCAGATGCCGTTTTCACTGTCAATAACTCCCGGAACCGACATGGCAATTCCCTGCACCCGGTCCAAAGTCTGCCTGTAGATCTGTTCCAGGGCATCCAGATAATCGTCCACGCCGTCGAAGGATGTGGGAACCTCTCCTTTATGGGTTAAATTCAGATCGGAATCAATCACTCCATGCTTTATCGCCGTTCCCCCTACGTCAATGCAAAGACACTTTTTTATATCCGCCATAACCGTCTTTTCCCCCTCTTTTAGACTATGTACTCTCGGAGACTCTTTGTGCCTGATTTTATGAGATGTTTTTTGTCAGATGCGCATAAATTTATGTGCATCTGACGGAAAATCATCCACAAAGGCAGGTGCAGGAGAGATTCCGAGAGTACATGAATAAACCCATTTGTGGGACGGCCGCCATATTCCCCTGGGCCGTCCCCCATATTCTGTCTTCCTGTTAAGCCAAATCTTCTCCGTTGGTCTTAATAACCTTCTGGTACCAATAGAATGATTTCTTAGGCCTGCGGCTCAGATCGCCTGTGCCGTCATTGTGCTTATCTACATAGATGAAACCATAACGCTTGTCCATCTCCCCTGTTCCGGCGCTTACAAGGTCAATGCAGCCCCAGGGCGTATACCCCATCAGATCCACGCCGTCCTCTTCCACGGCTTTCTTCATCTGCTCAATATGCTTCCTGAAATACTCAATGCGGTAGTCATCATCAATACTTCCGTCCTCTTTTGCCTTGTCATAAGCCCCCAGACCGTTCTCCACAATGAACAGCGGCACTGCGTACCGGTCCGTAAACCAGTTCAGCGCATACCGAAGCCCCGCCGGATCAATCTGCCATCCCCAGTCAGAAGCCTTCACAAAGGGATTCTTCACAAAATCCTCACCCTCATGATACTCATAAAGTCCGTTGGTCTCCTTATGCTCAATGGCAAAGGTCATATAATAACTGAACCCGATATAATCCACACAGCCCTCTTTCAGCGCCTTCAAATCCTCATCCGTGCAGTCAATGGCGAACCCTTTCCTCTTCCAGTAGCTTGTAATATTGGCCGGATACACGCCATGAACATGAACATCGGTGTAATAATACCGTTTCTGCATGGCTTTCTGGGCCATCAGCACATCCTCCGGCTTACAGGTGGCCGGGTAAATGGGACACATGGCGATCATGCACCCGATCTGGAAATCCGGGTTGATCTCGTGTCCGGCCTTCACCGCCAGAGCGCTGGCAACCAGCTCATAGTGAGCTGCCTGGTACATGACCTCCTCTTTGTTGTCTCCCTCCTTGTAGCGGATGCCGGAATTACCGTAAATACTCAGTTCCTCCTGGTAATTGGCCTGGTTGTTGATCTCATTAAAGGTCATCCAGTATTTTACTTTGTCCTTGTACCGCTTAAAGCAGGCCACGGCAAACCGCAGGAAAAAGTCAATGCACTTCCGGTTCCGAAACCCGCCGTACTCCTTCACCAGATGGAGGGGCATCTCAAAATGACTTAACGTGATCACCGGCTCAATGCCGTATTTGCGGCATTCGTCAAACATATCATCATAGAACTTAAGCCCCTCTTCATTGGGCTCTGCCTCATCGCCGTTGGGAAAAATCCTGGTCCACGCAATGCTGGTTCGGAAACACTTAAATCCCATCTCCCCAAACAGCTTAATATCCTCTTTGTAGTGATGATAAAAATCAATGGCCTCATGGTTGGGATAATCCTCCCCAGGCACAACGGTGTCCGTAATCCTTCTGCGGGTCACCCGGTCGCCTGCAGTGGTTACATCCATAATGCTCAATCCCTTACCGCCTTCTAAGTATCCTCCCTCCAACTGATGAGCGGCAACTGCGCCGCCCCATAAAAACCCCTCTTTTAATGCCATAATTTACTCCTCCTCTGATGCATTCCGCATATTTACTTTCGCCGCCGCGCTGACAAACGGAAGGTATATGACGGTACTGACACATACGCACAGGATACCGATCACCAGCGACAGCGGATTGGTCCCACCTGATCCCAGAAACGGTATCAAAAATCCGGGAGTGGTCCAACCGATATCAAGCGTCACCGGCGGAATGATCTTAAACACCATGGTACAAAGATACCCTATTATATTACCAGAAACCGGAGCTAAAATAAAGGGAACCACGTAAATCGGATTCATAACAATAGGAAGCCCGAACATAAGCGGCTCATTGATATTGAAGAGGCCGGGAGCCAGAGCCAGCTTGCCGATGGTCATCTGCTGCTTGTCTTTTCTGGCCACCAGGAAAATGGCGATGATCAGGCCCAAAGTCGCGCCGGAACCTCCCGTGTTGCCGAACGCGTCGTTGATGCTGCCCCAGGTAAGGGGAAACGGGCATCCCAGAGTCGTACCGCTGGTTCCAAAATACGCCAGGTTTGCAACGCCCTGCTCCGCAAACATCACGGAACGGATGGCGCTTAAGGTGTTTGGCCCATGGATTCCCAGAATCCACAGAAACTGCTGTGCCACGACAAAGATCAGGATAGTAACAATATTTCCTCCCAGAGATCTGAACGGTGTCTGGATGCTGTTGTAGATCACATACTGGATGCCGCCTTCTGCCACAAACCCCAGTATGTAGTTGATAACCGTGGCTCCTACAAACACGATGATAATAGGAATTACCAGGTTAAAGGACTGGGCCACAGCCGGCGGAACCGAATCCGGCATTTTGATGCACAGCTTTTTGTTCCTCGCCATCTTCGGGATCAGTTCTCCCACAAGCAGTCCCACGATCAACGCCACAAAAAGCCCCTGGGCCCCCATAAATGTCATAGGCAGGGCATTTCCCACTTCACTGGCCACATAGGCTGGGTAGATGATAAAAAATGTGCCGATGGCGCACAGGGAAGACAAAACCTTGTCCCCTTCATTGGCCTCCGCCAGCTTGTAGGCCGTAAGAAATACAATGAGTACTGACATGATGTTTGTGGTGCCGTTAAGAATCGGCGTAAAGATCTGCTGATAATCCGCCAGATTGGGAACCAAATCCCCCAGATGGAGCATCTTGGCAATAAACCCGTCCGGTGACAGCACCGCAAAATTAACCAGCGTAATAATGGAGCCTGCCAGGGTCAGCGGAAATGCCAGGGTAAATGCATCACGCACTGCGGCCACATGCCGCTGCCCGTTGAGTTTTGAAGCGATGGGGACGAACGTGGCGTCCATTTTCGCCTGCATGGTTTCCATAAAGCTCATATTGAACCCTCCTTGCCTGCCGCTGCGCTGCTTTTCAGGACCTCTTTTCCCGGCAAATATGCGGAATCTCCAAAAAATCAGCGCTCTTTTTCGGCATTTTGTTTATTTTGTGTTCCAATTATAATGAAAAACCGCATACTTGTCAGCATATTTACCAACAGATAAAACATGTCACAGCGATTAAAACGTGTTACATCAAAAAAACAGCGTGTTTTTTCTCACGCTGTTTTGCCAAAGGATCATTCCGATGTTTCTTCTCCCTGCTCCATCATCACCTCCTGCCGTTCCGGGTCCGCGCAGTACAGCTTATTGCCCAAGACCTCCAGGATAGTGACCACCGGCGCCTGAAGGGTTATATTAAAATACCGGGCTGTTTTTCTCACCGGCATATAGTAAGAAATATTGCAGTCGCTCATCTGCGCCAGGGTGCAGTTGGGGGTGTTGGTGATGGAAACCAGCCTGCAGCCTTTCATCTTCAGTCCATTGGCCATATTCAAAACCTGCTCCGTCTCCCCGGACACGGACAGAGCCACCACCGCAGTCTCCTCTCCGTGATCCCCGAAGACCGGAGTAAAGGGGTCGTCAATGCACAAAGACAGCCACCCCACATTGGAAAAATACCTGGAACCGTATTTTGCCAGCATGCCGGAAGTTCCCACGCCGATGAAGAAAATGTTGGAGGACTCCTTGAGCAAAGCCACGGCGCGGTCAATGGTCCTCATATACTCTTCTGTCTTAAACCGGTTTAAATAATCTGCCAAATTGCTGATATCCACATCTGTCTCCGGCTCGATCTGCCTGCTAAGATACAGCTTTAACTGAACCTTAAACTCCGAATATCCGCCGCACCCCATCTTCTTGCAGAACCGCAGAACCGTGGTGGTGGACACATGGGCTTCCTCCGCCAATTCCCGTATCTTCATGTATCCCGCTTTCTCCTTGTGCTTCAGCACATACTGGTACACACTCATCTCCAGTTCATTAAGGCTCATGATCTCTTCATAGGTAAACATGTTTGCTTCACCCCGTTCTTTTATCACACGTCGTTTTCTTAATCCTTACTTCATTATATAGTTTTTCCCCTGCCCCGACAACCGTTTTTATTAAGTCACTCCACCCCAAACTCCTTTACAAGCAGCAGTCCCAAAGGCCCCAGAAGAAATCCGAATATCCCGAACACCTGGAGTCCCACATACATGGACACCAGAGTCTCCAGGGGGGTAAGGCCCACCTTGCTGCCCATAAGCCTGGCCTCCAGGATTTCCCTTAAGAAATAGCAGATCAGGTAAATCCCAAGCACCATGACTCCTCTTCCCCACCGTCCTCTCAAAAAACACAGTATGGTCCACGGGATCAAAACCGTCCCGGTCCCGAACACCGGCAGGGCATCCAGAATACCGATCCCCACCCCTGCGAGAAAATAGTAGGAATTACCCATAAGGAAGAACCCTCCGATACACACCGCCGTAGTCAGCAGCATAATGATCCCCTGGGTGCGCAGATAGGCATTGGCCACTATGCACAGCAATCGTTTGATCCTGGCAAATTCCTCCCGGTACACAGACTCCTCCATCCGCTCCTTCCATCCGTCCATCTCCTGAAGAAACAGCATAACCCCGATAATGTACAGCGCCGTGATCACGCAGCAGCACACACAATATTTGGCAATGTTCACCGAATTGCCCATGACATAGGGCATCGCGCCGCGTTTCACCGTGCCGGCCAGACTCCGTATCATATCTCTGGCCGCGCAGACCATGGTGTCCGGCTTCAGAGACAGCGCCCCTTCCACCTGTCGGCACACCCCAGTCAGATACTTGTCAAGCTGCTCCACCCACCATGGAAACCGTTCCGCCAGCATGGCCGCCTGTTCATAAAGCCGTTTCCCGCCCGCATACATAAGCGTCCCCCCGATCCCCATGAGAATTGCCAGCGCCAATAGCCCCGCCGCCCCCACGGAGATCCCTACAGACTTATCTTTCCACCGCACCCGTACCGCCCCGGACACGGCGCAGGCCAGGGGCTTAAGCGCCAGCGCCGTCAGCCATGCAAATACAAAGGGAGCCACCAAAGCCAGCAGAAAACGAAACACCACATACACTGCTGCCGTGACTCCCAAAATCTTTATACCTTTTCTAAACTTCCTGTTTTCCCACATCCACGCCACCTTATCTCACATAGTCGTCTCCTATATAGCTTTATTGTGAGTAGGTGAAAAAATAATATTCCTGGAAAGACGATCAATCCCATACCTTTATCTGGTATTTTACAGCGAACTCCCTGACCTTGTCCCCGGATTGATGATCCGGATATCTGCCTGCCGCTTTTCTATTGCGTTCAGCCCTGCATTCCCTCCCTAAGCCAGATAAACCCATAAGGTTTCAGCGTTACATATCCGTCTTTTGCCCCGTCCTGTCCGGTCAGCAGATCCTTTCCTCCGCCGATCCAGGATACGGTCTTCTCACTCCTGCTGAAATTATAGATCCCGGTGACGCGCTCCGTTTTCCCGGTCCGCATGATCCCCAGCACAGACATATCCTCCCATCCGATGGTCTCTGCGTGAGCCTGAGCCGTAAACGCTTCATGACTTGCGCGTATCACCTCCAGCTTCCGAAGCCCATCAAAGATCCTGCCCTGGACCGTTTCAGGCTTATGAACATGTTTTGCCAGATCCCACCGGAAAGAAGAGCGGTGGACATACCTGGAGTCCACGGCTTTCTCCGGCTCATTTTTATAAGAATAATCATTCAGCTGCCCGATCTCATCGCCGCTGTAAATAACCGGTATCCCGGCCTGCTGGAGCATAAAAGCATGGAGCATCAGATCCAGGCGCAGCGCCTGCTCCAAAGCATTGTCATCCCCGTGCTCCAAAGCCGTCTCCACCCCGCACATGGATGCGGTGGTCCCGCAGAACCGGGCGTCCTGGGTCACCGGGTCGTCATTGTAAAGCTCCCCTCTGCTGAAACTCTCCCAGGTCTTGCCCAGGTAGAAATCATTGAGATACCTTTTGTGAGAAGCCTGGAACATGTCCCACTTCTCCAGCTGGTCATAATCCAGCCCCCAGCCGATATCGTCATGGCACCGCAGATAATTGAGGAACGTATAGGATTTGGGAAGGCCATACACGCTGTCCAGCTGCTTCCTCAAAAGCCGGATATCCTGCACCGCAACCGTATGCCAGATGGTGGCCATGGTGGTAACATTGTACAGCATATGGCACTCCGGTTTCTCCACGGTTCCAAAATAGGGGGCCACCTTGGCCGGCTCCATCACCACCTCGCCCAAAAGCAGGATCCCCGGACACACGATCTCCCCGATCATGCGCATCATGCGGACAATGGTATGTACCTTGGGAAGGTTCCGGCAGCTGGTACCCAGCTCTTTCCAGATATAAGGCACCGCGTCAATGCGGATAACATCCACGCCCAGATTGGCAAAAAACAGGAAGTTGTACATCATCTCATTGAACACAACCGGGTTCCTGTAATCCAGATCCCACTGGTAAGGATAAAATGTGGTCAGCACATGCTTTCTGCAGTCTTCCAGCCACGTAAAATTCCCAGGAGCCGTGGTGGGAAATACCTGGGGTACCGTCTTCTCGTACTGTGCCGGAATGTCCCAGGTGTCATAGAAGAAATACCTGTCCTGATACTCCTTCTCTCCGGCTCTGGCCCGTTTTGCCCACTCATGGTCCTCGGAGGTGTGGTTCATAACAAAATCCAGGCACAGACTCATATTCTGCTTGTGGCAGCTGTCCGCCAGATGCTCCAGATCATCCACGGTCCCAAGCTCCGGCTGCACCTTTCTGAAATCCGCCACTGCGTACCCGCCGTCGGACCGGTCTTTTGGAGACTCCATAAGCGGCATCAGATGCACATAGTTTACCCCGCAGGACTGGAGATAATCCAGGTGTTTCTCCACCCCTTTCAGCGTTCCCCCAAACAGTCCCGTGTACATCATCATGCCCAGCATGTCATTGCCCTTAAACCACTCCGGATCACATTCCCGCTTCCGATCCAGATCTTTTAAAGATTTCTTTCTCTCTTTATAAACCCTGCTCATATTGCCGCAAAGTTCCTCAAACATATCCGGAGCGTCATAAAGCTCCATATACAGCCACTTCAGCTCATCAATATGTTTTTTCAGACGCCCTTCATAAATCTCTTCATCTCTGCTCATACTCATATAGACAGACCTCTCCCATTATTTGATACTGCTATTTTACACCCCCTGCCTCATAACGTCAAGCCTGCCAAATGCACTTCCACATGTCCGTATCACTCCTCATATCAGTTCTCTTACCTTTTCACTTTAAACTATTACACTATTAACCTAATCAAGTCTTGCTATTTCCACCCCCTTGTGCTATATTTATCAAAGTATTCTTACTATATTTAAAACGGAGTGAAGACAGCTATGGTAGAAAAATGGGATATTACCATTCCGGAACTGACTGGAGCCCAGACCCGGCGGGCATATCTGTACCTTCCGGATTACTATGATGATGACCCGGATAAACGCTATCCTGTTCTTTATATGTTTGACGGTCACAACGTATTTTTTGATTCCGACGCTACATACGGAAAAAGCTGGGGCATGAAGGAATTTATGGAAGAAACCCGAGCCCCCCTGATCATTGCCGCGGTGGAGTGCAACCACAGCCCTGACCACGGGCGCCTGAAAGAGTACTCCCCCTTCGCCTTTCGGGATGCCAGATTCGGCCAGATCCCCGGCTGGGGCAAGATCACCATGGAATGGCTGGTCCACAAGTTCAAACCGGACATCGACGCCCATATACGCACCATTCCGGACAGGGAACACACCTTTATCGCAGGCAGTTCCATGGGGGGCCTTATGAGCATCTACGCCCTTTTGGAATACAACCGGTATTTTTCCAGAGCCGCCGCCCTGTCCCCGTCCCTGTGGGTAGATCCGGACAGACTGGCCAACCTGATCCGCAGCGTCAAGCTGGGCAGCGGCACCACCCTGTATATGGACTACGGCTCTAAAGAAATCTTTAACCATAAAAATATGCTCCAAAGCTTTGGAAAAATTGCTTCCCTTCTCCTGGAACGGCAGATCTACCTTAACTTCCGCATCGTCCCCGGCGGAGACCACAGCGAGGCCAGCTGGGAACGGCAGATCCCCTTCTTTATGGAAACGCTTATGTACGAACCGCCGGGAAAGCCCAAAGACCAGGAGCCGAAAAAACAGGATAAGAAATAAACAAGGAGGCATTTATGGAAGTACAATATTTTAAAAACTACAGTCCTGCTCTGGAGCGGGACATGGAATGTAAAGTCTACGGCCACGCCGGACGGCCGGTCCTCTTCATCCCCTGCCAGGACGGACGGTTCTTTGATTTCGAGAACTACCGCATGGCGGACGTGTGGTCTCCCTGGATCGAATCCGGACAGGTGATGGTATTTTCCATCGACACCCTTGACAAGGAGACCTGGTCAAACAAGGCCGGCGACCCCGGCTGGCGTATCTGGCGCCATGAACAGTGGGTCCGCTATATTACCGACGAGATGGTCCCCTTTATTCGGGCCATGGTCAATGAGCGCAATGGCTGGGACGGCTATCCGGGCGTTATTACCTTTGGCTGCAGCTTAGGCGCCACCCATGCCGCCACACTGTTTTTCCGCCGCCCGGACCTGTTTGACGGCCTGCTGGCTTTAAGCGGCATCTATACCGCGGACTATGGCTTTGACGGATTTATGAACAGACTGGTGTATGAAAATTCCCCGGTCCACTTTCTTCCCAACATGCCTCTGGATCACCCTTATATTGAGCTTTACAACCAGAAGAAAGCCATTATCTGCGTGGGACAGGGACCGTGGGAAATCCCCGACTCCACCAGGCAGCTGGACGGCATCCTGCGCAGCAAAGGCATCCATCTGTGGGTAGATTACTGGGGCTACGACTGCGCCCACGACTGGCCGTGGTGGTACAAGCAGGTAACATATTTTGTTCCCCATCTTCTGGGGTAAGAAACCTCCTGCTCCCCTGCGTACTCTGCCGTCACGACAGCAATAATAACCTCTGTGACAGCCCAATGCTGTCCTCAAATATCAGACAAAGGAAGGAAGTATTATGAAAAACTGTATCTTTATCTCCCCCAATTTTCCCACCAATTACTGGCAGTTCTGCCGGGAACTTAAAAACAACGGCATGAACGTGCTGGGCATCGGCGACCAGCCCTATGACGAACTGACCGCCGACCTAAAGGGAAGCTTAAATGAATACTACAAGGTCAGCAGCCTGGAAAATGAGGACGAAGTATACCGGGCTGTGGCATTTTTCATCTTCAAGCACGGCCGCATTGACTGGCTGGAATCCAACAATGAGTACTGGCTGGAACGGGACGCAAAGCTGAGAACGGATTTCAACATCACAAGCGGTTTCCAGGTAAGCGATATCCCCCGCATCAAGTATAAGTCCAGGATGAAGGAGTTTTACATAAAAGCCGGCATCCCTGTAGCGCGCCACCATCTGGTGGACACCCTAGAGGGCTGTCTGGAATTTATCAAAAAGGTGGACTATCCCGTCATCGCCAAGCCGGACAACGGCGTGGGGGCCTCCCACACCTACAAATTGTCCAATGAGGAGGAGTTAAAACAGTTTTTTGACCAGAAACTGCCTCACATCCCTTATATCATGGAGGAATTTGTGGACGCGGAGGTCAATTCCTATGACGCCATCATTGACGCCAACGGAGAACCTGTTTTCGAAACCGGCAACGTGACGCCAAACTCCATCATGGATATTGTCAACAACGCGGATAACTCCATCTACTATATCGTAAAATCCTTAAAGCCGGATGTGAAAAAAGCAGGCCGGGCCACCGTAAAAAGCTTCGGCGTAAAGAGCCGTTTCGTTCATTTTGAATTTTTCCGCCTTCTGAAAGACCACAAGGGCCTTGGCAAAAAGGGAGACGTTATGGCTTTGGAGGTGAACATGCGCCCCTGCGGCGGATTTACCCCGGATATGATCAACTTTGCCCACAGCACCAACGTGTACAAGATCTGGGCTGATATGATCGCCTTCGGCCACTCCACCGTACCTGTGGGCAAACACGCCTTCTGCGCCTTTGCAGGACTGCGGGACGGCAAAGACTTTGTCATGAGCCATCAGGATATTATGAAGAAGTACGGGGAGCACATGAAGATGGTGGACCGGATCCCGGATGTCCTGGCCGGAGCCATGGGCAATCAGATGTATGTGGCGGTATTTGACACGGAAAAGCAGATGAAATCCTTCTACGAGCACGTGCTGAGATGCCGCTGACCGGTCGTTCATATTTTGTTCAAAAATCATTCAAAAACCTTTTACAGACACATCATGATTTCTTCATGATTGCCGCATATACTATAACCATCAGCAGAACAACTGCTGTAAGCCAATGTACAAGTGCTTATAAGATTTTTTTCATAATACTCGAGCTGGTAAAGCAATTTATCAGCTCTCCTCCCTTTTATCCCTTAATAAAGCAAAACAATGCCGATACCGTTTTCATGGTATCGGCATTTTGCTGTCTTCCGTTTCCATATCCTAGACATTTTTGAAAATTCATTCCCGCCAAATACACGCCCCTGACCGATCCGGATATTGTATGTTTTTCCGCAAAAGCAACAGAGCAAATATATTGGGGAACGCCATAAGGCCATTCCAGATATCCGACAATTCCCAAACCGCCGTCAGGCTGCTGACACACCCCAAAAACACGGCATACCCATATAGGATCAGATAGACAGCGTGGATCTTTGCCGCAGCGGTCTCTGATAGGGGGATCCACTGCCCCATCTGGGCCATGACCCCATCCAAAGTCTGTCTTCCCAGATAGTACCAGGCGATCATGGTGGCAAAGGCAAATACCACCATGGAGCATGACACCAGATACTGCCCCGCCGGCCCCAGCGCCGCCTCAAAGCAATGGGCAGTCAGCACGGCCCCGTCATAGTTTCCTTTGGCAAGGCCCTGGCTGCCTCCCGTGACGCACAATATCACCAGAGCAGTCATGGTGCAGATCACCACCGTATCAAAAAACACCTCGAACATGGCCCACATGCCCTGCTCCTGGGGGGTGGTGCCGTCAGTGGCCCCGTGAAGTCCTGCCAGGCTTCCAAGACCGGCCTCGTTGGAAAAAACGCCTCTGGCGATGCCGTATCGAAAGCTTCTGGCAATCCCGTACCCTCCCGCGCCGCCTAAAACCGATCTGGGCATCAGGGCATGGCTAAAGATCTCCTCAAAGGCCGGAAGGATCCGGTCATGGCATTTTATCAGGACTGCCATGGAAAATATCATGTAAACGGCGGCAGAAACGGGAACCAGCCGCTCCGCCACATTGGCCACCCGCATGGTTCCGCCCCAGGCCACAAAGACCGTCAGCCCTGTAATCACCACTGCGCAGAACACAGGCTTTACCCCTGTCAGATAGCACACGGTCTGGGCGGCGGCGTTGGATTGGACCATGCTGCCCATTCCCAGGGAAGCCAGAAGGCACAAGATCCCGTATGTAAGACTTAACCCCGGACTGCCAAGCCCTCTGGCCAGGTAGACCATGGGTCCGCATATCCACCTCCCCCGGCCGTCCCGGTAGCGGTACAACAGTCCAAGACAGGTTTCCCCATATGCAGTCATCATGCCTATGGCCGCTGACACCCACATCCAGAAGATGGCCCCCGGCCCCCCGGCCGTAAGGGCCGACGCCACACCTACGATATTGCCCGTACCGATAGTGGCCGCCAGGGCGGTGCAGGCTGCTTGGAACTTGTTGACGGAATCTTCCTCCCGGCGCTCACCTCCCCCGGTATCCCTGCCAAAAAGACTTCCCACCGTAACTTTCCACCACACGGTTATTCCTCTGAATTGGAAACCGCCGGAATCCACGGTCAGGATCCCTCCGGTCAAAAGTAAAAGGCCCAGCAGCAAAGGCCCCCACACCGCGCTGTGTATCAAATGGATCATATCCTGCTCCCAATGTTTTTTATCATTTATTCCCCAGGATATCCATTTATTCCAATCTGCAGCAATTCATCCCTTTTGTCTTCCCCACAATTTTTCCCACCCTCTTCCCCCTGTCCGAAAAACATGATATAATTAAAAAAATATCGGCCCACCGCCTTCACAAGAATAAACTCTGTAAACATGGAGGTTCCATATGCCTGGCTTTACCACACACTACATTTTAGGGATGAAGGCTTACAATGACCTTCCTTCCAATCCTCTGAAGCATATTATTTCCAAATACCGCTGGCTCTACCAGCTGGGACTCCAGGGTCCGGATATGTTCTTTTACAACATCCCCATCCTGCGGCACCGGGATTACCGCAATGTAGGCTCCTATATGCATGAACATAATGTCAATCTGTTCTTTGACGTTTACTTAAAGCAGATACCCCAGATCCAGTCAAAACAGCAGCGGGAACAGGCTGTGGCTTATTTCTGCGGATATCTGTGCCACTATATCGGCGACTCCATCTGCCATCCCTACGTCTACGGCCGCATTCATTACGACATCAACAATCCCAGCAGCCAGCACCACGGCCTTCACGCCGAGCTGGAAAATGACATTGACGCCCTTCTTCTTCGAAAATACAAAAAGAAAAAGCCGTCGGAATTTAACCAGGCGGCCACCATCTGCCTCAATGGCCAGGAGACCCAGTTTATCTCCAGGCTTCTTTCCCGCTGCATCAATGAAGCCTACTATCCTCTTTCCTACAAAAATAATTTCCAGGTGTCTCCCCGGATGGTCCACCGTTCCATCCTGGCTCTTCGGTTCGGCTGCCGGACCTTGTCGGACCCGTCGGGAAAAAAGCGCAGCAGCATAGAATTTTTCGAATCCATTTTCCTGGCCAATCCCATGGCTTCCCGAAAGCTGGTGACAGACCATGTATCCAACCCTGGATGGAGCCTGAACCTGGACCATGAAGCCTGGTGCAATCCCTGGAACAAGCAGATGGCCTCCACCGCCTCTTTCCCGGAATTATTCCGCCAGTGCCTTGCCAAATGCCGCACCGTCAACTATCTGTTAAACCAGAGCATTGTCAGCGTAAAAGAAGCTTTGCAGCCAGATCTTATCCCCCTTTTGGGAGAACTGGGCAACTACTCTTACCACAGCGGCCTTCCTGCAGATTAGACCGCGCCCCTGGGGCGAAGACAAAAACAGGGGAGCCAAAAGGCTCCCCCCGCGCTATTCCATCTTCAGTTCTTTACACGGCTGAACCATGGACTCGCCTGTTTTTGATTTGTACTTCATTTGTACGATATCAGTATGCGCTGATGCCGTGATCTTATGTATCTTTCCTCCATAGATTTTTATCCATCTTTTCCATTTGATTCCATTGATGCGTTTTCATCACAAAAACCACTGAAACGCTTTCCCCTCCGGCTCTGTCTCAAAGGCCATCACCGCTCCTGTGGACGGATGGGCAAAGGACAGCTGCCACGCCCAGAGAGCCAGCGACTCTCCCCGCCGGCCTCCGCCTGCAAATTGCGGGTTGTACCGGCTATCTCCCCACAGCGGCAGCCCATGCCCCGCAAACTGGACCCGGATCTGATGGTGACGGCCTGTGGATAACTCTATCTCTACCAAAGTCAAAGGCTGCGGATCTTCCATCCTTTTAACGGCCCGGTACCTTAATTCGGCACGTTTCGCCCCCATTATCCCCTTTTCCACAATTTTCGACACATTATTTCTGCTGTCTTTCAACAAATAATCCACAAAGTTTTCCACATTATCCACAATTCTTCCGCAAACGACGGCTTTATACACTTTCTTCATTGTTCGGCTTTGAACCTGCTGGCTTAAGGCTGCCGCCGCCTTTTTCGTCCGGGCATACACCATAACTCCACCTACCGGCCTGTCCAGTCTGTGGATAACTCCCACATATGGTTCCCCGGCATGTGGATATTGATTGTGGATATGTTTCTTGATCTCGCTGACCATGTCAGGGACAAATGAAGCACTGGACTGGGACTCCATCCCCACCGGCTTTTTCACAACTATGATATCTTTATCCTCGTATAATACTTCCACCGCGGTCTCCTCTCCCTGCTTTTCTACCGGTTTCTTAAAATTAAATAAAACCTTGCATTTTTCTCTCTCCTACTGTATAGTATAAGATAATAGATAATGTAGTTTTTAAAACTACATAGCAAGGTTTTTTACTCTTTATGGGAATACATAATTTTTTTCAATAGAAGGAGGTATCTCTATGAGCAAACTGCACATCAAGGACCCGGGCAGCGCCATCACCCATTTTATCGCTATGGTGCTTGCCATCCTGGCTGCCACCCCCCTGCTTTCCAAAGCATACCGCGAAGCCGGCGGACTGGCTACGCCTGCCCTGGCCATATTTATCCTAAGCATGATACTGCTCTATGCTGCCAGTACCATATACCATACCCTGGACATTTCCCCGGACATCAACAAGCTCCTGCGCAAAGTTGACCACATGATGATCTTTATCCTTATCGCCGGCACATACACACCGGTATGCATGGTGGTCCTTGGAGACCGCACCGGATGGGGACTTTTGGCTCTCGTCTGGTCCATCGCCCTTTTCGGCATCGTCATAAAAGCCTGCTGGATCACCTGCCCTAAGTGGTTCTCTTCCCTTTTATACATCGCCATGGGCTGGGTCTGCGTCCTGGCGCTGGGAAAGATCGTCCGGGCGCTTCCCGCCGCCGCCTTTGGCTGGCTTTTGGCCGGAGGGATCATCTACACCGCAGGCGGAATCATCTACGCGCTGAAGCTGCCTCTGTTCAACTCCAGACATCAGAACTTCGGCTCCCATGAGATCTTCCATCTGTTTGTCATGGGAGGAAGCTTCTGCCATTATGTGATGATGTATCAGTTTGTAGCATAGCGCCAAAGATATCAGGAAGAGCTGCCGGCATCCTGCTCCTCGGCAAACAGAGGACGCAGCTCCATATCCGCCGGCTTCTCTTCTTTTGGCATATATTTTTTAAAAATATTGTTAAAGAAATACGAATTAAAAAACGCAATCAAAGCCACTCCGAAGATGGTAAGCTGGGGAATGTATGTCAGCGACAAAAAAATGATCACCCCGTCTGCCGCTACCATCCCTATGGTGCTGAACACATGGCGGACAGACATGAAAAAAGAATTAAAGATCGTTCTCTTTACCGGATTATAAAACCGGGCCTGCAGCGGAAACACGTAGGTAAACATGGCCATCCAGATAAACGCCATGGATAAAAACGCGGTGATCATCACAGTCCGAAGGGTCGAGGGCGACACCAATCTCACGAAATAATACAGATCAAATGCCAAAAGCGTCCCCACAGCCAGAAAGATCAGCCATATGATGGTAGCCTGCTTAAAATTCTCCTTAAATGACTTAAAAAATGACCGGAACGTGTATCCGTCATCATCTCTCACCAGCCGGAGCGTAACGTAGTACATCGCGGTGGTGGAGGCTCCTATGGTGATCACAGGGATCGAACACACGACCCACAAGACATTGACAATAAGCACATCCCAAAATTTACCGATAAACCGCCACACCGGATTGTCGTAGTTAAATAAACCTGATAACATAGGCATTTCCTCTTTTCTAAATTTTCTTTATTATATCGGATATACCATGAAAAATCAATTTTATGCTCTGATTTCATAGAAATTTTATGAACAGTCCCCAAAGGGTATGGTATAATGTTAAGATACCCTTAATTTTAATACAAGAATAGAGGAATCACTATGTCTCTGAAAGAACAATTAAAAGAGGAACTTCGCTCAGAACGCAGCAAGATGAAAGACATGTCCCCTTCGGACAAGCTGTGGTACATCTGGGAATATTACAAGTTTCACATCGGCGGCCTTGTATTGGCCGTCATACTGCTGAACATCATCGCCACCTCTGTTTACAACGCCACCATCCACCCCGGCCTGTACTGTATGATCATCAACCATCAGTCAGCCCAGGAACTTGACACCTCCATCCTGGAGGAGGATTTTCACGCCTTCATGGAATTCGGCAAAAAGGAACCTGTCTACGCGGAATCCATGTTCATCTCCTATGGGGACGCGGCTACGGAGTACAGCTATGCCTCCATGGCCAAGCTTTCCGCCCTTGTGGCCTCCAGGGAGTTGGATGTTCTCATGGCTGACCGGGAGAACACGGACCATTATGCCTCCATGGACGGTCTGGCAGATTTAGAGCAGCTTCTTCCTGCCGATATTCTCCTTTCAGTGAAAGACCGCCTGGGATCTTCCCGGGACAGCGCCGGACAGTCCCGGGCCGTCTCTCTGGATATATCAGGCACCGACTTTGCCCAGGCCATGCATCTGTCAGAAAACGCGTCCAACCTAAGCGTCATCAGCAATTCCACTCATACAGACGCAGCCATTGCCCTGATCCGATATATTTTTGGTCTTTAAGCCCAAAGCCAAGTTTTTTCGCCACGCTTATAGACGCCTCGTTGGAGGCGTCTATTTTTGCGTACAAAGGACAGTCCATATGCCTCCTATACCATTCCAACACGCCTTTACAGGCTTCCAAAGCCAGCCCCTGTCTCCGGTAAGGGCTAAAAATGTGGTATCCCAGTTCCAGGGCATCGGCATCTTTCACACACTCCCACAGCCCGGTCAGGTTCGTCACCCCTGCCTTGCCCACCATCGTTCCTTCCTTTCTGTCCACAACCGCCCAGATACCGTAACCATAAAATCCATATTGACAATGGATATAATCCTCCAACGACTTCCTGTTGCGGAATATCCGGTCCGCCCCGCCTTCCCCGGCTTCTGCCGAGATCCTGCTTTCATCCCCGGCTTTAAATTCCCGCAGCATCAGCCTCTTTGTCTCTATTATGACCCACGGAAGGCCCAGATGTCTGCGCGCCGCCTGCTCCAGATACTCCCGGTCCACATCCTCCACAGACTCTATGACATGATCCGCCGGGAGCCAGCCCTGACTTTCCCCATTTTGCCATAATCCAACAGAGGCTTTCCCGGCCGCCTTAGCAGCCAGGAGAGCCTCCCTGTCATCCGATACGATCACATAATGCAATTGTCCCTCTATCATGACCGGATACTCTCTTGTCATGGTGTTTACTCCTTACAGCCCGTTTCCCCAAGCCACTCCCGCCGCATTCCGGCGGCATTAGCAGATTAACAGGTCTCCGGTTCCGGGTACTCCGTCTCCTTCGTGTCCACGGTCATGGACTGGATCTTCTGCTCCTCCATGGGGCGGTCCATATAATCCGTCCTTACGTCCGCGATCTTATCTACCACATCCATGCCCTCAACGATCTTGCCGAACGCCGCATAAGCGCCGTCCAAATGAGGTGATTTTTTGTGCATGATAAAAAACTGGGATCCGGCGGAATCCGGCGCCATGGAACGCGCCATAGACAGCACGCCCGGCGTATGCTTCAGGTCATTGGAAAACCCGTTCTGGGCAAACTCGCCCTTGATGGAGTACCCTGGTCCGCCGGTGCCTACTCCGTCCGGACATCCGCCCTGGATCATAAAACCGCTTATTACCCTGTGAAAGATCAGCCCGTCGTAGAATCCCTTCTTGATCAGACTGATAAAATTACGGACCGTATTAGGAGCGATCTCCGGATACAGCTCCGCCTTCATCACATCTCCATTTTCCATGGTGATGGTTACAACTGGATTTGCCATGCTCACAAGTTCCTTTCTTGTTGGTAAATTCCTACCTATTTTATCAAATCCGCTCCGCTCTGGCAAGCCTGTAATTGCCATAACTTCCTCACAATACCTGCAATAAGAATACCAGCAGGCAGCACCCCATGGATACCGCGAACAAACTGACCCTGCAGTACCCCATGACCATGGCAGCCGCAAATCCCACGACAGAGATCCATGTACGCTCTGTGACCTCCAAAATGGCCGGAAACGTCATCACCGACAGCGTCACATACGGCACATAAGTCAAAAAGGAGCGGAATGTCCGGTTCTTGATCTCTTTCCTTAAAAATGCCAGGGGAACCACCCGGATCAGATAGGTGGTCACCGCCATTACCAGGATATACATATAATTTTTCATGCTTCCTCCTCCGGCACAGGCATAAGCACGGCTGCTCCCGCGGAAATGGCCAGTGTCAGCACGATGATCTTCATCCCCGATGAGATAAAATCAAACAGAGGCAGCCAATGGACCGCGGCGCTTAAGGCCATAGCAATAAAGATAATGGGCAGCAGCTTCCTATCCTGCCTGGCCGCCGGCATAAAAATGGCGATAAACATCCCATACAGAGCCATGTTCATGGCATTTAAAAATGTCCCCGGCAGAACCCCCGTAGACAACACCCCCGCCAGAGTCCCCAGAGACCATCCGGGGACCGCCACGCTCATGACGCCGTAAGTATACCACGGATCCAGCTTCCCTTTCTGGGATATGGACAGTCCGAAGATCTCGTCAGTTACCCCAAAGGCCACAAACAGCCGGTGGTAAAAAGGCAGTCCCCGGTCCAGTTTCTGCGACAGGGCGCAGGACATGAGACAGTACCTGAGATTGATCACCGCCTGAGATATGACCATCTCAATATAGGGAGCCCCAGAGGCAATCAGCGCAAAAGAAGCAAACTGTCCTGCGGATGTATTGTTGGTAAATGACATAACCGCAGCCTGCACAGGTGTCAAATCCGCCTTTCTGGCCGCGATGCCGATGGTAAAGGACACCACAAAATACCCCAGGCCAACAGGGATGCCCTCCCTCATTCCCTTTATGTAATTCTGCTGATGCATAGATCAGGTTCCTCTTTCTTAATTAAAATTGGCAGTGTCGGTTTTTTTCCTAAACCTCCCACAGATCTTCCTTGGTGGTGGACACCGCGTCCACCCCTGCCTGAAACGCGGCCATGATGTCCTGCTTATCGGACAAGAGCCCGCCTGCCACCAGAAGCACGGAGGTGGTCTCCCGGATGCGCTTCAAGATCTTGGGCATCATCCCCGGCATGATCTCCATAAAATCCGGCTGAAAAGACGTCAGCTGCTTCCTGGTATTTTCAAGGGCAATGGAATCAATGAGAAAGGCCCGCTGTCCGCCGATGAGCCCAAGTTCCATAGCCCGCTTCACCATGCCTGTCCTGGTGCTGATGATCCCGTCCGCCCTGGTATTCTCCTTAATAAAATCCACCGCCACCTCTTTGGAGCTTAATCCCGCGATCAGATCCACATGGACGATGGCCAGTTTCCCCCGTTCCTTTACCTTTTCCACAATAGATGAAATATTGCACACATTCCCGTACAAAATAAATACCATAGCGCAGTCTTTCTCCATGGCGTGTTCCAGCCCTGTGTCGTCTTTCACAGCCGTGATCACCGGAGAAGACGCGAAAATATCCTCTAACTTCAATTTACAGCCCTCCCAACCTCTCTATCATACACCAATCTTCCGGGAAAATCAAACGACAGCAGGCAAAAAGCAAATTCCTTTTTATCTGCTGCCGTTCAACTATATGCGTTTTTAAGCCTTACTCTTCTTACGATCCACCCAGGCTCTGCACACTGCCGGATAGTTGGTGATCACGCCGCCGCACTCCCACAGATCCAACTGTTCCAGCTCGTCCATGCCATTGACCGTCCAGACATTGATGCCGATCCCATACTCTTTACAGCCCCGCACCAATTCCTCCGTAAGCCCTTTATAGCCCGGATGATACCACTGAAATCCTCTGGAATGGCAATAATAACCCGCATTGCCCATCCCCGCCTCACCTAAAAGCGCGCCGCACTGCGCCTCTGGGGCCAGCTCCTTGATCCTGACCAGGGATATGTGATTAAAGGAAGAATACAGCACCTTATCCTCCAGACCGTGGCTTCTGACCATGTCCACGATCTTTCTCTCAATATCCTCATAATAATAATGTCCCGTCTTTATCTCAATATTGGTGACCATGCCAATGTCGGCCGCCCAAGCACAGTACTCTTCAAATGTGGGAACCGGATGAAATCCTGCCTCCAAAAACTTCTTCGCGGCGTTAAACCGCTTCAATTCCTCATAGGTGTAATCCACCACCCTGCCTGTGCCGTCCGTCACACGGTCAATGGTCTCGTCATGGATAACAACCAGCACATCATCCTTTGTCAGCTGAACATCCAACTCTATGCCGTCGCATCCGGCCTCGGCCGCTTTTTTAAAAGCCAGCATCGTATTCTCCGGATACCTTCCGCTATATCCCCTGTGCGCCCATACTTTCATCTTTTTACAGTCCCTTCTCTTTATTACGCCGCCTATTATACTGCCATATGCCCCTTAATTCAAGGCTTTTTTTCTATTTCATGGCAGCTTTGGAGTATCCGGTCAGCATATATTTCTGGAAAACAAAAAACAGGATCACTACAGGGAAGATGGCCATAACAGCGCCGGCCATGATCTCATGGTTGTTCATGGTGGCCTGACCGGCAAATGTATTTTTCAGCTGGGCCAGCCCAACGGTCAGAACTCTCCTCTGTTCGTTTTTCGCAATGATCTTAGGCCAGAAATAGCTGTTCCATCCATTGGTAAATGTCACCAGGGTCGTGGTAAACAGCGTTGATTTACACATAGGCGTCAGGATCTTAGTGATCACTCCCACTCTGCCAAGTCCGTCCACCTTGGCCGCGTCAATATAGCTGTCATCAATGGCCATAAACGTCTGCCGCAGCATAAAGATGTAGTAGGGAGAAATGCACTCCGGAAGGATCAGTCCCAAAAACGTATCGGACAGTCCCCAGTTGGCGCACATAATGTAGATGGGGATAAAGGTAACCTGGATGGGGATCATCAGCGCGCCCAGCACGATCATAAAGCACAGATTCTGTCCCTTAAATTTTCCTTTTGAAAATCCGTAAGCCGCGAAAACACCGGTGACGATCTGGGAGATCAGGATGCCCGCGGTCATAACGATGGTATTGTAATAATACTTTCCGAAATCGACCCGGTTAAATACATTGGCATAGTTCTCCAGATGGATCTCCTTTGGCCAAAGCGTCGGCTTTAGGAGCAGGATCTCCTCCTGTGACTTTACAGAGGATGACAGCATCCAGTACAAAGGAAACATCACGATGAGAGTTACTATGATAGCCAGTGTATACTGCACGATCTTAATTATCTTCTTTTTTCTTTTCGCTGCCAGCTCCCGTTCCAGATGGCTGGCTGCTTTGGTTCCGCTCATAGGTATGCCTCCTTTTTATGAATCGTAATGAACGCTGCTGTTGGAAACCTTAAAGGTAGATGCCGTAATGATCAGAAGCAGCACGAAAAACGCGATGGCGATGACGGAAGCTCTGTCCATACGGAAATCCTCCATAGCATACAGGTAGATCTTATACACAAACACCTCTGTGGAGCGGTACGGTCCTCCCTTGGTCAAAATGTCAACCGACTGGAACACTTTCATGGAGGAGATAAACGTGGTCACAAACAAAAACAGCGTCGTAGGCGAAAGCATGGGAATGGTGATCTTCCAAAATCTCTGCACCGCCGTGGCCCCGTCCAATGACGCGGCCTCATAGTAATCTTTGGAGATCCCGATCATGGCCGACAGATAGATCATCATGCCGTATCCCACTGCCCTCCACCCCGTAAGGAGGAGCACGGACAAAAGAGCCGTATTCCGATTGCCCAGCCAGTCAACTGCCGGCAGACCCAGGGAAGTGATGAGATAATTCAAAATACCGTTATCCGTGTTCAGTATCCACAAAAACACAACCGCTGCCGAGGACATGGCCACATACTTAGGCACAAATACAACTGCCCTCATAAAGGAAAACGCCGCGTTCATCCGGTTGAAGATCAGCGCGAATATCAGTCCTCCCACCAGGGTAATGGCCAGCTCGCCTATGGAATACAGGATAGTCACCTTTAAGGAATTTAACAGATGCTTGGTCCCCGAACCGTTAAACAGCCAGATCCAGTTCTTAAGTCCCACATAATTCCAACGGTCATTCAGCAGGTTCCAGTCCGTAAAACTGATCTGGATCAGCCTGCAGATGGGGTAATACGTAAATATTGCCAGAAAAATCAGCGCCGGCAGGACACAGACAAAATCTTTTACCGCTGATACAGTCCTCGGCTTCATGAAAGGTTTCTTCTCCACCTTAACGCCTCCTTTTTGAAAATACGGCCCTCGGCAGTAAAACCGAAGGCCGCTTTCTAAACTGTCTTACTCTTCTTTATGCGTCTTCCAGAACTTCATTGATCTCTTCCACCATAGTTTCCAGCTTTGACGGGATATCCACATCCTCCACCATGATCTCAAGCATATAGTTCTTCCAGATGGTGGACAGCTGATTCCAGCCCGGATGCTGGATCCTGGGGTTGATCAGGTCAAGATTGTCAAAAATACACTGGAACGCAGGCTTCTCTTTCAGGAATTCTTTGCCCTCTTCGGTCTGGAGCACGGAATTTCTTGTAGGAATATAGCCGGTCTCCCTGGCCCACTTCATATTTACTTCCTTGCTGCACAGGTAGGACAAAAACTGCCATGCCGCGTTCTTGGTAGCCTGGTCGTTTTTGGAGGGGATCAAAAGCACACAGCCGCCGATCTCCTGATTCTTGGTGTCGCCTCCCGGCAGCCACGCCATGCCTACCTCAAAATCGCACTTGTCAACATAAGTATTGTACAGAGAACTGGTGTGGATCACGGAAAATGCCTTGCCGTCGATGAACGCCTGCCTCATATTGGAGGAAGCGTCGCTGTCCATGGTAGTCCAGTTCACATAGCCCTTGTCAACCCAGCCTCTGAACTGGTTCACCAGTCCCACCGCCGCCTCGCTGTCAAGGTCTGTGGAAACCCGGTCGTCGTTGATCAGCTTCACACCCTGGTTTAAGTAAAAGGTCTCAAAATACCACTGATCCCACCCTGGAATAATGGTTCCGTACCGCTCTGTGGCGCCGCCGTTGACCACGGAAGCCTTCTCCAAAAACGCGTCCATATCGTCCCACTTCTCCGGGATGGTGATGCCTTCCGCATCTGCCATATCCTTATTGTAATACATGATCTGGGTAGAGATAAGGAACGGAAGGGCCACCTGCTTTCCGTCGTAGCTTGACGCGTCCACCATGCCTTTTCCGAAATCGTCAATTTCAAATCCCGTAGCCTGGATGTAGGGCGTCAGATCTTCCGTAAGGCCGCCCGCGCCGTACTCTGCCACGTAAGGCGTGTTGGCCACGGTCACTGCCGGAAGTCCTGTCCCCGCCGCGTTGGCCGCCACCAGAGCCTCATTGGTCTGAGCATAACTTCCCACATAGGTGGCCTCCACGGTAATCAGATCCTGGGAGCTGTTGAAGCCCTCCACGATCTCCGCCACTGTCTGGGAATACTGATCTTCCAGAGCATGCCACCACTGGATGGTAATCGGCTCTGTAACCTCATACGCGGACGGATCTGCTGAAGCAGCCCCTCCGGCCGCCTCATCTCCGGAACCGCCCTGGGCAGCCTGCTGTGCTCTGCCGCCTGTGGAACCTCCGCCGCTGCACCCGCTAAGCAGGCTGCACCCCAGCGCTGCCGTCAATACTACTGACAACATCTTCTTCATAGATACTTCCTCCGATCATTTTTTAGTAAAATACTTGTTGAATTTTTGTTAAACATTGTTAAATATTAATCACAAAATACAGGGCGCCCAGTGTGATGTTTTACCAATATTTAACGATATCCTTAACAAGGATAGAATTTATGTACTATAAACTTACCATATTTTTGTGCTATTTGTCAATATTAACCTTGTTCTTTTTTCATATTTTCTATAATTTCGTGTATTATATCTAGAGTAATTTTTATTTTTGATAAAAAAGTGCTTGATTTATCTGTTGAAAAATGTTAAACTTTTTAAAACAACATATTGGTTAACGGTTTTAGGAGGTTACTGTATGAAAAAAACAACGATCAAAGACATCGCCGCTGCCGCGGGAGTCTCCCCCGCCTCCGTTTCCATGATCCTCAACGGCAGAAATCTGTCCAGGTTTACGGAGCAGACGATCCAAAATGTTTACCGGACCAGCCGTCAGATGGGATATATCTCCAAAAAAAATCAGCGCCATAAAAACCCCAGGCAGACCATCCTTATTGTCTGTCCTTCCCTTATGAACCCTTACTATGCCACCCTGATCCAGAGCATGGAGCAGGAGGCCAGGCTGCGGGGGTATCTTACTTTGGTCTTTACCACATACTGGGATAAGGCCGCGGAGCGTGAAGTCCTTGAGATGGCCACGGAGCCCAACATTGACGGCGTTATTTTTTCCATGATCCCCCAGCAGCCCCGTCTGGCGGAGGAGACCAGCAAGGTGGTCCCCATCGTGGCAGTGGGCGACCGGGCTTACGACTTAAACCTTGACACCGTGGACGTGAACAATTATTCCGCCGGACGCATGGTGGCCGACCACCTGATAAAACTGGGCCACAAGCATATCGCTTATATCTCCACTACCCTCAACGAGGAACATTCCTCCCGGCTGAAGCGGTGCGACGGATTAAGAGATGAATATTCCCAGTCCTGCCCTTTGGGCACCGTCACAGTGTACAGCCAGGATGTTTCCTCCCACAAGGAATTATACGTCACGGAAGTGGAGCATGAAGTGGGCTATGCTCTGGCCCGCAGATGTTTGGAAGAATCGCCCAAAGTCACTGCCATCGTGGCGATCAACGATATGGTGGCCTACGGCGTGAGAGCCGCCCTGATCGATGCCGGGATACGCATCCCGGAAGACATGAGCCTCTGCGGCTTTGATAATATCTATCCCTCCAGATTTTCGGGTGTGGATCTGACTACGATCGAACACGCCATTGTGGAGAGAGGCAGGAGCAGCATCCGGCTGCTGTCGGAAAAATTTCGGGTGGAATCAGAGTCGATCGATGACAATGCCATCACTCGGGTAGAATATCAGAGCCGGCTGGTGATCGGCCGCACTACCGGAAAGGTAAAAGAAGAAGATTAGAAGACGCGGTCCTTTACGCCGCGTCATTATCCTCCTGGTAACGTGCGAATACATACCGGAACAAATAGGAGCTGATAAAAGCAGCCAGCGCCATAAATACGGGAAACAGAACGGGAATATGCCAGGCCAGGACCCCGAATACCATGTAAGTCACCAGCACGGTCACCGATATGTAGAGGTTGCCCATGGCCATAATGAAGCTGTGAGGCAGGATGGTTTTTATGGGCAGGCAAAATCTGGACAGTACAGGAAAGATGTAAAGCGCAGTCAGGATGTAAATAAGGCTCAGGCACAAAAGGACGCCGAAACAGACTACCCGCACCCCAGAGGGGATGGAAATCCGCATACAGGCCCACATATCCGCCGCCAGAAAAGCGCCTGCCGCCAGAACGATCAGCCACAGCATCGTGGCCTGCCTGAAATTTTTCATGAACGCTTTCAGAAAGCTTTTGAAAACATAGCCCTCCTCGTCATCCGCCTGTTTCAGGGTAAACTGATACAGGGATGTGGTGGCAGCGCCCATGGTGACCACAGGGATGGAGAATAGAAACCACAGGATCCCCAAAAGAAATACATCCGTGATCTTGTTCATAAAATTCCAAAACCGATTTTCAGGATTAAACAAATGATTCATGGCAATCTTCCTTTTTTATTATTTTTAATCCGTATACCACAAGGAGAGAACTTATGAGATTTTTACAGAGAATTCGGGAAAGCTTTTCCAAAGACATTGCTACGTTAAGAACCCTTTCATTTACACAGAAACTCCGCTTTATCCTGGATTACTACCGAGGGTATGCTTTTATCTTTTTATGCCTTGCGCTGGCAGGATTTTATCTTGGAGACGTCTGGATGCAGACGCGGCGCGAAACCGTGCTGGAAGGATTTTTCACCAACGACGAAACCAACTGTTTTCCCGCGGACCAGATCGCTAAGGAGTTTTCCCGGGTGTTAGGGCTTTCTTCCAAACAGCAGGTTGTGTTTGACGACAGCCTTTACATCCAAAGAGGCTCCTCCATCGACTACCACACCGCCAGCCAGAGCAAGATCGTGGCCTACGTCTCCGCCAGAGAGCTGGATTTTCTCGTTACCACCAGAGAGCTTACGGATTATTACAGCAAAACCTTCCCGCTCTGTGATCTGGAACAGCTCCTTCCCTCCCAACTGGCTGGGCAGCTGAAAGACAATCTTTATTATATCCCCGATTCCCAGGGGGTGACAAAAGCCTGCGCCGTCAGCCTGGAAGGCTCCCGTTTTTCAAAAGGAGCAGCCTCCCATACGGCTGCCCCCCATTATCTTATGGTATTCTCCTACACACAGCATCCGGATGCCGTGATACGTTTTCTTGAATACGCCTTTGAAAAGGACCCTCTTCCCTAAATGACTCCTTCCAGCAGCTCCTTCATCTCCCCCAGGGATCGAAAGACCCCATGAGGCTGTATCCTGGAGTTTTCCAGGTCCTTTTGGGTAGTCTCCCCTGTCAGCACCAAAAAGCCCCAGGCGCCGTGGTATACTCCTGTGGCTACATCCGTGTACAGACGGTCTCCTACGAAAGCCGTCCGCTCCTTTTTCTCCCCCGTCCTCACTAACACCATGTCAAGGGTCTCCGGAAACGGCTTACCCAGATACTTGGGCTCCACCCCCGTGGACGCGGTGATCGCCGCGCAGAAAGAACCGCAGTCCGGTATAAATCCGTCTTTTGTGGGACAGTTTAGATCCAGATGGGTCGCCAGAAACAGCGCCCCTCTCCGGATATACTCACAGGCCCGGCACAGTTTCTCATAGGTCAATGTGGTGTCAAAGCCCACAACCACAATTTCCGGATCCGGGTCTTTCTCCCTCCACAAGCAGATCCCCTCCTCCTGAAAACTTTCCCTCAGCGCTTCGGTACCTACCAGGTACACCCGTTTCCCCCTGTGGTGTTCCTTTAAGTAGGTAATGGTCACGTCACCGGAGGTCATGATCTGCTCTCTTGTAATGGGACAGCCCATATGTTTCAGCCGCTCCATATATACTTTGGGGGACTGGGAAGAATTGTTGGTAAAAAATAAAACGTTTCTGCCCTTTTTCTCCACATACCGCACAAAATCAACAGCGCCGTCGATCACCTGGTCTCCCAGATAAAATGTTCCGTCCATATCCAGCACAAACAAATTGATCTTCTCAAGAAGACCGGCCCGGTCGTCAGGCTTTTTATTTTTCTCCACAAATTTCTCCATCTTTGTCCTTAATCTCCGGCCGTTGGAGCAGCATCGGAATATCAGGCAATCTTCCGATACTGCCCAGCCGAAATCTATAATTAGGCAATACGCGCTTTCCGGTCCGCTTAGAGCGTTGCATACCGATACCGCTCTAATGGGGATGCGGCCCAAAAATCCGCGTCTAAACGCGTCCTACAGCCTTTGTGGCGATGATCTCTACTCCGGTGCCTGCGCAGTCCTCAATCAGGACCTGGCCCAGAGCCACAGGCGCCTCTGCCCGGACTGCCTGGATCTCTTTCATCACATCAAAGATCTTCGATTTGGGGATGTCGCTTTTTGTCTTAACCGACACTCTGGCGATCTCTCCGCCATTGACCCGGATACTGGAGGTTACGATTCTGGTTGGGCTTAACACTTCCTTTTTCGCGTAGTCCTCCCCTCTGGGACAGGTGTTGCCTGTTACGGCGATATTATCTCCGTCCATGGTCACTGTCACCGGACAGCCCAGAGGACACCCAATACAAATCAGATTCCTTGTCTCCATCACTCCACCTCCGTACAAATCTTAATCTGCTTAATCTCTGGATATTCTTCAAAGCTGCTCTTCTTGAGGACTACCTGCTCCATCTCGCCTGGGGCAAGGACTTTCTTCTTTCTTCTGGAGATCAGCTTGTCATCATAGTATATGGCAATGCAGCGGTCCTTATAAACGTCAGCCACACGGAAACGCACGGTCACCGAATCTTTCATGGTATCCACGTTCAGCACCTGGGGTACTGTGTAGCGAACGCCGTTTTCCGCAACCAGAGGTACTTTGTGCGTCTTTTCTTTCTCTTTGCCTTCTTTCACGTAAGCAGCCGCGTTCTCCCCTGCCAGAGCCGCCTCCTGGGATACGAAGTCAACCAGGTCGTGGACATGGAGCACATTGCCGCAGGCATAGATGCCCTCCACTTCCGTCTCAAGGCAGTCGTCCACATTGGGGCCGGAAGTGATCCGGTTCATGGAAACTCCCGCGCCTTTGGACAGCTCATTTTCCGGGATCAGTCCCACGCTCAAAAGAAGGGTGTCGCAGGTGTAATGCTCCTCTGTGCCGGGGATCGGATTGCGGTTTTCGTCCACCTGCGCAAGAGTGATGCCCGTAAGGCGATCCTTGCCCTCGATATTGATAATGGTGTGGCTCAGCTTTAAGGGGATGCCGTAATCATCCAGACACTGAACGATATTTCTCTTAAGGCCGCCGGAGTACGGCATCAGCTCCGCAACCACCTTTACCTTTGCTCCCTCTAATGTCATACGCCTTGCCATGATCAGACCGATGTCACCGGAACCCAGGATCACGACTTCCTTTCCCACGCAGTAGCCCTCAATATTCATCAGCCGCTGGGCCGTTCCCGCGGAGTAAATGCCTGCCGGACGGTATCCCGGCGTGTTCAGGGCTCCCCTGGGACGCTCCCGGCATCCCATAGCCAGGATCACAGCGCCTGCCTGGATGGTGACCAGACCCTCTTCTTTGTTTATGTAGGTAACTTCTCTGTCCTTATTGATGTCAACCACAATGGTGTTCAGCTTGTAGGGGATCTTCTCCTCCTCCACCATGTCAATGTACCGGGAAGCGTACTCCGGTCCTGTCAGCTCTTCCTTAAAGGTGTGAAGCCCGAAACCGTTATGGATACACTGGTTTAAGATGCCGCCCAGTACTCCGTCACGCTCCAGGATCAGGATATCCTGGATCCCGGCTTTCCTTGCTGCAGCTGCTGCGGATAATCCTGCCGGTCCTCCGCCAATGATTACGATATCATGATGTTTCATCTTTCTTCCTCCTATGCTTCTCCGGTGATCATCTCAGAGCCGGGCTGATTTTTGCAGATCGCTTCCATGGGAATGCCTGTCTCCCTGGACAGGATCTCCATGGTTCTTGGGGTGCAGAATCCTGCCTGGCAGCGTCCCATTCCCTGGCGCACCCTTCTCTTGATGCCGTCTAAGGACCTTGCTCCCAGAGTGCGGCGGATGCTGTCCACGATCTCTCCTTCGCTGACATTCTCACAGCGGCACACGATGGTGCCGTAGTCCGGACGCTCCTTAATAAGCGCTGCCCTCTCCTCCCTGCTCATGGCAGATACGTGGGGGATCCCTTTCCTGGTGGCGATAAAGTTCTCTTTCTCACAAGCGCCCGCCTTTTTGGCGATCATCTCGGCTAAGTACACGCCGATGGCAGGAGCGCTGGAAAGTCCCGGGGACTCAATGCCCGCCGCGTCGTAAAATCCGTCCGCGCTCTCCCCGATGATAAACTCGTCATGGGACTCGTGAGCCCGCAGGCCGGAGAATGAGGTGATAACCTGGCGGTAGGGAATGTTCTTCACGCCTCTGGCAGATTTTTGTGTAACGTCCGCCAGCTCCCCGGCTGTGGTATAAGTGCCTTCCTTGTCCTCAATATCCGAAGCCGTAGGCCCGATAAGAAGATTGCCGTGGATGGTGGGGGCCACTAACACGCCTTTGCCGTACTTGCCGGGAAGCTGGAAAATGGTCTTGTCCACATGTTTCCCTGCCTCCTGATCCAGCAGGCAGTAATCGCCTTTTCTGGGAACGATCGTGATCTTATCCTCACATACCATATTGTGGAACACATCCGCATATACTCCGGCGGCATTGACCACAAATCTGGTAGTGATGTCTTCTTTTTCTTTCAATGACAGCTTGTAGCCCCCGTCGATCTTTGCAATGTCAGTCACTTCTGTCAGGAATCGGAACTCCACGCCGTTATCGCAGGCATTTTCCGCCAAAGCAATGGTCAGCCCAAAGGGGCATACGATGCCGCCTGTAGGCGCATAAAGAGCAGCCACCACCTCGTCTGTCACATTGGGCTCCATAGCCCGAACCTGGTCTCCGGTGATGATCGTTACATCCGGAACCCCGTTGGCCACGCCCCTTTCATAGAGGGCCTCCAACGCCGGCCTGTCTTCTTCCGAAAAGCACAGCACCAGGGAACCGTTTCTGCGGAACGCGAAATCCAGATCTTTGGACAGCTGCCCCATCATCTCGTTTCCCTCCACGTTCATCTTGGCCTTCAAAGAACCTGCAGCAGCGTCATATCCGGCATGGACAATGGCGCTGTTGGCCTTGGAGGTGCCGGAACACACGTCCTCCGCCCTCTCTACCACGCATGTCTTCAACTGATACCTGGACAATTCCCTGGCTACTGCGGCTCCTGTCACGCCGCCGCCAATAATCGTTACATCATACTGCAATCCACTCATATCGTCTCTCCTTTTTTCATATACTGCTACGGCTTTGCCGTCACAATATTTCTACATGCTTTACGCATACCATGCCTCGAATGCTCTCCAGCACATTATGTCTTTTGCTGCGGCTGGTCACCTCAATGCAGACAATGGCATTGGGGCCTTCTCCTTTGATCTTGCTTTTGCTCAATTCCATGTTGCAGACTTTCACTTCCATCTTATGGAGCCGTTCCATAAATTCGGACACGCACTGATTGTTGGGAAATTCGACGTATAAGTCAAATACCTTGGCGTACATATGGAGCAGCGCATCCAGCCTGGTCAGAAATTTCAAGGTGATCATCACCAGGATCAGAGTGATAAACGCGCCTTTCACAAACCCGATCCCCACAGCCAGCCCAAGACACGCGCAGGCCCACAGACCTGCCGCAGTAGTAAGACCGCGAATCTGATTCTTGCCGGTAACTATAATGGTCCCGACTCCCAGAAAACCGACGCCGCTGATCACCTGGGCTCCCATACGGGCAATATCCATATTGCCTTCAAAATTCATCCTGATATACTGTCCCGTCATCATCACCAAAGCCGCGCCCAGACACACCAGCGTATGGGTCTTAATCCCTGCCCCCCGGCGCTTTAGGGCTCTGTCAATGCCAATAACCGTGCCGATAATAAGCGCGGAGACCATTCGGATGACCATGGCTGTGGTGGACCATCCCTCCGCTGCCGACATGAATCCATCAATCATTTCCTCACCTGTTCCTTTCTCCTGCGGTATGAAGATATTCCCGCTTAGGGGCTAAGCTGCCCGCTTCCATGGTGTAAAAGCGAAAAAAGAGCAAGGTAAATCTATGGATCCCATTCCACAAATCATACCTTGCTGCTCTCATCTCACAGGTAATTATTTAGCTGTTACTTAGTCTACCACATCTGCCAAAATACGTCAAGCATTGATAAAATAAAAATAATCCCTGTAGCTCTTAAACGATCACTCGTCCTCTCCCCAGGCAAGAGCGCACCGCACGGCCCGTTTCCAGCCCTTAAGAAGTTCGGCCCGCTTCCCGTCGTCAATCTTTGTCTCAAAGTACCGATCCACCTGCCAGTTCTTCACGATGTCTTTTTTGTCTTTCCAGTATCCCACTGCCAGTCCTGCCAGATACGCCGCTCCCAGAGCCGTGGTCTCAATACACTGGGGCCTTGCGATCTTGGAGCCCAAAAGGTCTGCCTGGAACTGCATCAGGAAATCATTGGCGCTGGCGCCGCCGTCCACCTTTAGCTCTTTCATGGGGATACCGGAATCCTGCTCCATGGCCTCTAAAAGGTCGCTGACCTGGTAAGCCAAAGATTCCACGGTGGCCCGGATAAAGTGTTCTTTGCTGGCTCCCCGGGTAAGCCCCACGATGGTCCCTCTGGCGTAGGGATTCCAGTAAGGCGCCCCCATGCCGGCAAACGCCGGAACCACATAAACTCCCGCCGTGTCCGGCACGATCTCACAGTACTCTTCTGTCTGGGCCGCGGTCCGTATCATCCGCAGCTCGTCCCTAAGCCACTGAATGGCAGCCCCGGCCACAAATACGCTTCCCTCCAGGGCATACTCCACATGGTCCTCCATTCCCACGGCAATGGTCGTTAAAAGGCCATGATCCGATTCTACCGCCTTATCCCCTGTGTTCATCAGCATAAAGCAGCCGGTCCCGTATGTATTCTTTACATCCCCGGCTCCAAAGCAGCACTGGCCGAACAGGGCGGCCTGCTGATCTCCCGCCGCCCCGGCGATTGGCACATTTCCCGCCAGGACCGAGCTGTGGGTGTGGCCGTAAATACAGCTGGAGGGTTTCACCTGGGGCATCATGGAAGCAGGGATGTGCAAATAATCCAAAAGTCTCTGATCCCAGGCAAGTTTATGGATGTCAAACAGCATGGTCCTGGCCGCGTTGGTATAGTCCGTGACAAACACTTCCCCTTTGGTCAGGTTCCAAATCAGCCACGTGTCCACGGTGCCGAACAGCAGCTCTCCTCTTTCGGCCTTCTCCCTGGCCCCCGGCACCTGCTCCAGAATCCAGGCGATCTTGCTCCCTGAAAAATAGGCGTCCGGTATCAGCCCTGTTACCTCCCGGACCACATCTCCCAACCCGTCTTCTTTCAGTTTGTCGATCATGGGAGCCGTCCTTCTGCACTGCCACACAATGGCATTGTACACCGGGACGCCTGTGGCTTTATCCCACACAATGGCCGTCTCCCTCTGATTGGTAATGCCGATAGCCGCAATGTCCTCCCCGTGAGCCCCGATATTGGCCATGGCCGCCATCATCACGCTGAACTGGGAAGACCAGATTTCCATGGGATCATGCTCCACCCACCCTGGTTCCGGGTAGATCTGGGTAAACTCCCTCTGGGCCACGCTTTTGATCTCCCCCTTTTCATCAAACAGGATGCAGCGGGAACTGGTGGTCCCCTGATCCAGCGCCATTACGTATTTTTCCATATTTAAATCCTCCTCCAACTGTAATAAATGTTCTGTACCCCCCTGAGACCAAGAGTTTTCAAACCCCGGTATGAAAAAAAGAGCAGAGAATCATACGGACTGTCCGTACCAATTCCCCACTCTGTTCTCTCTCGGCAACGTTATAGTAAGCGTACCATATTTTTCCGGCAAATGCAACCGGTAAATTCCCTCAGGGGTGCGGTAAACGCAAGCTTTTAATACTCCGTTCACTAAGAACTTTATATAGATGTGTCTAAAAATAAAAGTTTGCGTTTCCCCTGTCCTCAAACCCGCTACCGCTGCCCAGTCTCCCGACTTAACAGCCCTCTTAACCTCTTCGGCTTCCCTGTTCCCGAAGGATCTTCCACGCCTGAAGGACTATGGTAGGCAAAAACGCGCAGCCGCCCACTACCATCAGCTGATTTACGCTTAAATCCGACACCGAAAACAGCACCTGAAGCCTGGGTATAAACAGCACGGCGCCCATAAGCAATACCCCGGCCTCAAAAGCCATTACCGTGTAAAGATTGCTGGTGATCCCCAGGTGGAAGATGGAATGGCTGCTGCGGCAGTTAAAGCCGTGGAACAATCTTGCAAGGGTCAGGGAGGCGAACGCCATCGTACTGGCCACCGCGTCATTGCCCTGCCCCAGTCCCGTGTGGTAAGCGTACATGGTACAGACCGCTATGAGCCCTCCCTGGATCAAAATATCCCGCAAAAACCGTTTTGTCAAGATTCCCTGTCCGGGATCTCTGGGCGGCTGGTTTAACAGCTCCCCCTCCGGCTGTTCCATGCCTATGGCAATGGCAGGAAGGGAGTCCGTCAGCAAATTGATGAACAAAAGATGAACCGGGGCAAAGGGAAGGGGCATGGACATGAGCGTAGTGTACAGAACACAGAAGATCCCCGCCATATTACCGGACAATAAAAACTCTATGGCATTGCGTATATTTCTGTAGACGTTCCGCCCGTTGGACACTGCCTTGATAATCGTGGCAAAGTGATCGTCTGCCAGGATCATGGATGCCGCGTCTTTGGACACTTCGGTTCCCGTCTGTCCCATAGCCACGCCGATGTCCGCCTGCTTTAAAGCGGGAGCATCATTGACCCCGTCTCCGGTCATGGCCACGATCCTGCCTTTATCCTGCCACGCTTTTACGATCCGCAGCTTGTGTTCCGGAGAAACCCTGGCGTACACGCTGATATTCCCGATCCGGTCCGCCAGCTCCTCATTATCCATGCGATCCAGCTGGGAGCCGGAAACTGCCTCCTCCCCCTCCTTCATGATCCCGATCTGGCCTGCTATAGACATAGCGGTGACTTTGTGGTCCCCTGTGATCATCACCGGCTTGATCCCGGCCCTTCTGGCATCCATGACCGCCTGCCTGGTCTCCGGCCGGGGCGGATCCATCATGGCCGCCATCCCCAAAAACACCAAATCCTGCTCCAGCTTTTTCTCTCCCCATGTACCACTCTCTCCCTTTAAAGGACGATAGGCAAAGGCCAACACGCGAAGGCCCTGGCGGGAACAGGCGTCATGCAGCTTTGTGATCTCCCGTTTGTCCGCAAAAGTCAAAGGCCGCGCGCCCCCCTGGTCTTCGATCCGGCTGCTGCGCTCCAAAAGGACATCCATAGCGCCTTTGCACAAAAGTATCTGGCCCTGGGCCAGCTGATGGACGGTGCTCATAAGCTTTCTCGTGGAATCAAAGGGGAACTCCCGGCTACGCGGAAACCGCCTTCGCATTTCCTCCGGATCCATGCCGCACTGCTGTACCAGATGGAGCAGAGCCAGCTCCGTGGCATCGCCTACCTCCTGGCCGTTTTTTACGTCCGCGTCATTGACCAGACCGCAGATCTGCAGGAAAAGGCGGTGATGTTCATTTCCTTTCTCAATCTGATCCGGACGCAGCAGCCTTCCTCCCAGCTCCACCTGCTCCACACACATCCGGTTCTGGGTCAGGGTTCCGGTTTTATCCGTGCAGATAACGGACACGCATCCAAGGCTCTCAACCGCTTTTAAGTCCTTGATAACGGCCTGTTCCTTTGCCATCTTCTGGGTCCCCATAGCCTGGACAATGGTTACGATCGAACCCAGAGCCTCGGGGATCGCCGCCACAGCCAGGGCCACGGCAAACATCAGAGAGTCCAGCATGGCCATGCCCCGATACAAACTAAGCCCAAAGACCACAAGGCAGATCACCATAATCGCCGCCGCCAGCCGGCTGCCGAACTGGTCCAGACTGATCTGGAGAGGCGTTTTTTTCTCCTCCGTTCCGCTCATCATTGAGGCAATGCGGCCAATCTCCGTCTCCATCCCCGTCTCTGTTACTGCCATGACGCCACGGCCGCCCGTTACCAGGGAACCGCTGTAAGCCATGTTGCTGCGGTCTGCCAGGGAAACCTGGCCGGAGAGAGGACGGGTCTGTTTGGCCACGGCGTCCGACTCTCCGGTCAGGGAGCTTTCATTGATCATCAGGGCCACGCTCTGTAAGATCCTTCCGTCAGCCACCACCAGATCACCGCTTTCCAGGTAAAGGATATCCCCGGGCACCACCTCTTTGGAGGGGATCTGGACCTTTGCCCCGTCCCTTAAGGCCACGGCCATGGGGGAGGACAATGATTTCAGGCTTTCCAGAGATTTCCGGGCCTTCTCGTGCTGTACGGTTCCCAAGACCGCATTCAAGGTTATAACCGCAAAGATGACCACTGTGCTCTCCGGATTACCTGTCACCATGGAAATCACGGCAGCGCCTATGAGAATAATGACCAGAAGGTCCTGAAACTGCTCCAAAAACACGCTCCAGATAGGTTTTCTGTCCGATCCTTTTAGAACATTCGGCCCATACTGTTTTTCTCTCTTCTGCGCCTGCCTTGTTGTCAGCCCCTCTTCCCCCGCCTCAAGAAGGGCCAAAGTCTCTTTTCCCGTACATTGATACCAATCCTTCATGCCAAATGCTCCTTTCTTTTTCCATATTTATGCGGAAAGAAAAAAGAAAGACCACTGCCTTGTATTTTCCACGTTTTTTCGCTATACTTAAGGGCAGGACATAAGACTGTTATTTGGATCATTATTTTCTGAAAAAGGAGATCATCATGGAAAAAATCACAAGCTTTACCATTGACCACCTGCGTCTGCTGCCCGGTGTCTATGTGTCCCGAAAAGACCACGCCAAAGATGCCTGTGTAACTACCTTTGACATCCGCATGACCCGCCCTAATTTTGAGCCGGTGATGAACACGGCGGAAGTGCATACTTTGGAGCATCTTGGGGCCACGTTTTTGAGAAATGACGCGGAGTTTAAAGACAAGGTACTGTACTTTGGTCCCATGGGGTGCCGTACCGGCTTCTATCTGCTTATGACCGGCGACTATGGATCACAGGATATCGTCCCTCTGCTGACCCGTATGTTTGAATTTATAAGAGATTTTGAAGGCGAAGTGCCGGGAGCCGCAGCCAAAGACTGCGGGAATTATCTGGATATGAACCTGCCCATGACGAAATTTTTAGCGGACAAGTATCTAAAGGAAGTTCTTTATGGGATCACGCAGGAAAGATTGATCTATCCCGCAAAATGATAGGCCCCCTGTCCGGGTTTTTGTCCGCCGCCCCTCAAAACGAGGTCCTTATGCCGCAGCGGCATGCCCGGACAGGAGAGGGATCTTCATAAATTTACACCACGTTTTTCCCCACCATCTCTATGCTGATCACACTTCAAAGATCAGATCCCCATAACTTGGAAACGGCCACAGTTCTTTGTCTACGATCATCTCCAGCCTGTCGGCAGGAGCCCTAAGCTCTTCCATAGCAGGAACTACCTGGTCATGATACCTATGAGCCCGCGTGCATGCATCCTGGATGGCGCCGCATTTTGCAGTCAGCTCTTCCAAAGCGGACAACGCCTCCTTCATCTTTGCCAAAAGGGTTGATGTCTCCTTAAGAAGCTGTATCTGCGCGCTGATATCCGCCAGACCGTCGGGACAGGCCGCTTTCACCGCATTGATGGACCCGGCCAGCTGGGTCGTGTACTTGATGACTGCAGGGATGATCTGCTTGCCGGCCATGTCGATCATGGTCCTGGCCTCAATGTTGATCACTTTTCCGTAGGCGTCGTATTCGATCTCTGCCCTGGACATCAGCTCCGCCCTGGTAAATACGCCGAAGGTCTCATACAATTTTATGGCCTTCTCTGTAGTAAGGGCCGGGATGGCATCTACCATGGAGCGGATGTTGGGAAGTTTTCTGGCCTCCGCCTCCTTTACCCATGCGTCTGAATATCCGTTTCCGTTAAAGATAATCTTGCGGTGTTCAGCCAGCAGGCTTTTGATCATGTCATGGACTGCGGAGTCAAAGTCTTCCGCCTGCTCCAGCTGATCAGCCGCCTCCTTAAATGCCTCGGCCACAATGGTATTCAGCACCACATTGGGCGGAGCCACGGAATCGGAGGAGCCCACCATGCGAAATTCAAATTTGTTGCCTGTAAACGCAAATGGGGATGTGCGGTTTCGGTCTGTGGCATCCTTATCCAGATCCGGCAGTGTGGCAATACCGGTCATCAGCTTGCCTCCTGTCTTGGAGTGGGTCGCCTCCCCGGTGCTGCACAGCTGATCGATCACATCCTCCAGCTGCTCTCCCACAAAGATAGAGATAATGGCAGGCGGCGCCTCGTCCGCCCCCAGCCTGTGGTCGTTGCCTGCATCGGAAGCGGATTCCCGCAGAAGGTCGGCGTACTTATCCACTGCTTTCATGATACAGCCCAAGACCAGAAGGAACTGGATATTCTCATGGGGAGTCTCTCCGGGATTTAAAAGGTTAATGCCGTCGTCAGATACTAAAGACCAATTATTGTGCTTTCCCGAACCGTTTACTCCGGCAAATGGCTTCTCATGAAGAAGACAGGTCATGCCGTGGCGGCCCGCCACCTTTTTTAAGGTCTCCATCACCATCTGATTGTGGTCAACCGCCAAATTTACCTGGTCATAAATAGGCGCCAGCTCATGCTGAGCCGGAGCCGCCTCATTGTGCTGGGTCTTGGAGGTGACCCCCAGCTTCCACAGTTCCTGGTTTACCTCTTTCATGTAGCCGCCGATCCGCTCGCGGATCGCGCCGAAATAGTGGTCCTCCATCTCCTGGCCCTTAGGCGGCCTGGCTCCGAACAGGGTGCGGCCGGCATAGATCAGGTCTTTTCTCTGAAGATATTTATCTCGGTCAACAAGAAAATACTCCTGCTCCGGTCCAACGGAAGGCACCACTCTTTTTGCTGTGGTGTTGCCGAACAGCCTTAAAATGCGCAGAGATTGGGCGTCAATGGCCTGCATGGAGCGCAAAAGAGGAGTTTTCTGGTCAAGGGCCTCCCCTGTGTAGGAACAAAACGCCGTAGGAATGCACAGCGTCACGCCTAACGTGTCCTCCCGCAAAAACGCAGGGGACGTGCAGTCCCAGACCGTGTAGCCCCTGGCCTCAAAAGTAGCCCGAAGTCCGCCTGACGGAAATGACGACGCGTCCGGCTCCCCCTTTATAAGCTCCTTGCCGGAAAATTCCATGATGACCTTGCCCTCCGAGTCCGGGGCTGAGATAAATGAGTCATGCTTTTCCGCCGTAACTCCTGTCAAAGGCTGAAACCAGTGGGTATAATGGGTCGCCCCTCTGTCAATGGCCCAGTCTTTCATGGCGTGGGCCACTGCGTCCGCAATGGACGGATCCAGCTCTGCGCCGTCCTCAATGGTCTTCTTTAATTTCTTAAAAACGCCTTTGGGAAGATACTCCCTCATAACCGTCTCGTTGAACACATTTTTGCCAAAAAGCTCCACAACATTCACAATCTCGCTCACGTTTTCTCCGTCCTCTCCTTTTCCTCATAAAGCGTTTCATTCTTCCATTGAAAAATGGCGTTCTCCTCGGAACCAGGAGAACGCCGTCCGTTCTTTCATTAGATAAGATAAACCATTTACGGTAAAAAAGCAAGTATTTTCTTAAGAAACCGCAGCTTACGCCTTTCCTACAGAGCCGAACAGTTCCATCTTCTCTTTTACGGTAGCCTTAATCGCCTCTGCGCCCGGCGCAAGAAGCTTTCTCGGGTCAAAGCCCTTACCCTGCTGATCCTTGCCTGCCTCAATGTACTTGCGGGTAGCCTCCGCAAACGCCAGCTGGCACTCGGTATTTACGTTGATCTTGGCAACGCCAAGGCTGATGGCCTTCTTGATCATGTCAGCAGGAATACCTGTACCGCCGTGAAGGACTAAAGGCATGTCGCCTACTTTCTCCTTAACTGCCGCCAGGGTCTCAAAGCTTAAGCCAGCCCAGTTCTCCGGGTATTTGCCGTGGATGTTGCCGATGCCTGCTGCCAAAAAGTCAATGCCCAGATCCGCGATAGCCTTGCACTCGTCGGGATCCGCGCACTCGCCGGCGCCTACAACTCCGTCTTCCTCGCCGCCGATGGAGCCAACCTCTGCCTCCAGGGAAAGTCCTTTATCCTTGCAGATCTTAACTAACTCTGTGGTCTTTGCCACATTCTCCTGAATCGGATAGTGGGAGCCGTCAAACATAACGGATGAAAAACCTGCTTCGATACACTTTAAGCATCCGTCATAGCTGCCGTGATCTAAGTGGAGCGCTACCGGAACCGTAATGTTCATCTCTTCCAGCATCCCGTTTACCATGCCTACAACGGTCTTGTAGCCTGTCATATACTTGCCTGCTCCCTCGGACACGCCCAGGATCACAGGGGACTGAAGCTCTTGCGCTGTCTGCAGAATCGCTTTGGTCCACTCCAGGTTGTTGATGTTGAACTGACCTACGGCATACTTGCCTTCTCTCGCTTTTTCAAGCATGTCTCTTGCTGATACTAACATAATCAAAACCCTCCATCTCTTATAAGTATACTTCCTCTGCCGGCAAAGCCTGCATTTGTTTCAAGTATACAACATTCTGCAGGATTTGAAAAGATAATTTAACGATTATAATCCTAAAATTTCCCCTACGGTCCCCTTCATCCGCTGGATCCCGCACTCCCTGGCATGACGCGCGACAGCGCAGCGGATCTCCTCCACTGCTTTTGGGATCTCCACGCCGGAAACTTCGGAAAGCTTGTCAATAAGCGCAAACTCATCCTCCGGCAGTTCTCCCTGCCCAATGGCCTCCATAACGCTTCTGGCAAACTTGTAGGGGCTGGCTGTGGACGCGATGACGGTCTTTGTCTCATCCCCGGAATCCGCCTTATATTTCTGGTACACCGCGCTGGCAACTCCTGTGTGGGTATCCATCACATATCCCGTATTCTCATAAAGCCGCCTTATGGCATCTTTATCCTCCTGCTGGGTGGCAAAGCCGCCTGCAAAGTCAGCCATTCGCTGCCTCATATCCTCACTTACGGTATAGGCTCCCTTCTCTGCCAGATCCGCCATCAGCTCCCCGGTCTTCTGGGGACAGCAGTCTGTGCTTAGGTAGATCAGCCTTTCCAGATTGCTGGAGATCAGGATATCCATAGACGGTGAGATGGTCAGCAAAAAGTCTCTCTTTTTGTCGTAAGTTCCTGTGGAAAAGAAATCATACAAAACCTTATTGTCATTGGAAGCGCAGATCAGCTTGTCAATGGGCACTCCCATCTGCTTTGCGAAATATGCCGCCAGAATGTTGCCAAAGTTACCGGTGGGGACCGTGACATGAATCTTCTCCCCGTCAGAGATCTCCCCGTTTTTAAGAAGCTGACCGTAGGCATATACATAGTAGACAATCTGGGGAATCAGCCTGCCTATGTTGATGGAATTGGCAGAGGACAATACAAATCCTTTCTTGGCCAGTTCCTGCCCAAATTCCTTGTCCGCAAAAATCTTCTTTACCCCGGTCTGGGCATCGTCAAAGTTGCCGCGGATCGCCACAACCGCCGTATTATCCCCCTTCTGGGTCACCATCTGCAGCTTCTGTATGCTGCTGACCCCGTCTTTTGGATAAAATACGATGATCCTGGTCCCAGGGACATCGGCAAAACCTGCCATCGCCGCCTTTCCCGTATCCCCGGAGGTGGCGGTGAGGATCACGATCTCCTGATCCACATGGTTTTTCTTTGCCGCAGTAGTCATAAGGTGGGGCAGAATGGACAGCGCCATATCCTTAAAGGCGATAGTGCTGCCGTGAAACAGCTCCAGATAATATGCGCCGTCTGCTTTTATCAGAGGAGCGATGACCTCCGTGTCAAATTTATGGTCATAGGCGCAATTGATGCATTGTTTCAGCTCTTCCTCTGTGAAGTCTGTCAAAAACAGCTTCATCACCTCATATGCCGTCTCCTGATAGGACTTTTTAGCCAGTTCCCCCAAAGTTTTATCCAGCTTTGGTATCTCAGTGGGCATAAACAAGCCGCCGTCCTGGGCCAATCCTTTTAAAATCGCCTGGGAGGCTGTCACATCCTTCTCCCCTCCCCGGGTGCTCTGGTATAATATATTCATGATCCATATCCTTTCTAGACTAATCTAAGATGCCGTTTATTTTAACACATTTTCACTGGGGATGCAATGTGTGATCAGGCAGGCTCCCACTGAAACACCAGATCTAACAGCCGCAGATACTCCTGATAAAATGGGTGTTCCTTAAAAACCGCAAAACTCTCTACCATGCTTATATAGTACCACCCCTGCAGTCCCTTGTCCTTAGCCCTAAACTTCTGCCAGATCTCATCCCCTACCACCATATAATCTTTTGCCGTGCTGCGGAGGTTGCTTAGCTTGTCCCCAAAGGCAAGTATCTTGTCCTCCCTCTCGGCAACAGCCAGCCGGTCAATGGTGGCTTGTTTTCTCTCCATCCAGGTTTTGGACTTGTCTTCACTTTCCTTCTTCACAAGCTGCGCGATATGAGACCCAAATTCCCGTTCCAGTTCCTGGTAAGTCACCCCGGCATCCTCGATCACATCATGAAGATATGCCGCAGCGATCAAATCTTTATCGTCCGTTATCAACGCAACTATCATGGCCACCTCCATAGGGTGGGAAATATAAGGTATCCTGCTTCCTTTCCTCAAAGCCCCCTCATGGGCTTTGGCTGCAAATTCCGCTGCTCTCCTGATCATAAGACTCCTCTCTGTATTGGGATGTTTGACAAACCTGAACTATTACGAACATCTTACCACAACTTCAAAGAATTTAGAAGATAAACTTGTAAGAACCTTTCTTTTCTGCTATGCTATAGTAACAGTTCAGGTAGGTCTGCGCGTTTACCGCGCTGACCGTACGAAAACGTAATGGCAGCAGGCATCCGGCCCCATCGCGAAGCGATTTTCATGGCCGGACGCGTAACAGTTCAAGGGTTATCTGAACTGTTACATGCTATAAATTGTTTATCTTCAAAGGAGGTTTTTGCTATGGATCGACGTACATATCAAAGTTCGCGTCAATATAAATACAACTCATTTCCCAGTCCTGACCTGATCCAGCTGCTGCTTTTTTTTGTACTGCCTTTCATCGTGATCAACAGCATTATTTTCTTTCTGGTCACCACAAAGCCCAAATACGAAGTAGTCATCGAAGGCACCAACGACTATCGGACTACGGATATCACTTTCACCATTAAATCCGTCATGCCCCTGAAAGAAGTGACCATAAAGATGGATTCCGAACCCATTGATCTTGTTAAGGTGGGAAGACGCACCTACCGTTCCACCATTAACCATAACGGTTCCCTGGAGATCTATATGAAAAACTTCAACGGCATGGCTCTTTTGGAATATGAGCACATTGACATTCTGGACGACGAGCCTCCCGCCATAGAGGACTATGTGTCTGAAGACGGGCTATTATCCTTTACGGTCATAGACACCCAGTCCGGCATCGACTATTCCTCCATTTTAGCCCAGACTTCGTCCGGACAGCAGATTCAGCCTTTAAATGTGGACAAGGCCACCGGCAGGATCTCCTTTCAGATGGACCCCAACGGCCTTTCCGTCACCATACGGGATATGTCCGGCAACGAATACGTCACTACCTTCTCCCTCAATGAATTGGACCCTGCCGAATCCGATGGATCCCTCCCGGAGGAGTCCCAGCCGTCCGGTGAGATCGCTTAACATGGTTTCAACCACACTCCGATACCCGCTTTTGGCATATCGCTGGCATAACCGGCCAGAGGAACGGCAGCTTGGCCGCTCTTCTGGCTTTTCTTTTTTGGCGGCAGTGGATTTTCAAATATGCTCTAACATCTTCCGTAAACCGCGTTAAGCTTCCTGCACCGTTTTCTGATCTTTGCGGTAAATTCCCCTTTTTTCAGCCGCCATGTCCAGTTTCCTCCCAGGGTCGACGGCGTGTTGATCCGCCCCTCCTTTCCGATGCAGAGATAATCCTGCAGCGGCACAATAGCCAGGTCCGCCACGCTGGATACGGCCAGGCGGATAAAATCCCACGCCACCTCGTTTTTCGGCGTGCTTCCGTTGTCCATATAGTCTCTGGTAAACCGCTTCTGATCCTTATCCATGGTCTCATACCATCCCTGCACCGTGTCATTATCGTGAGTTCCCGTATAGACCACGCAGTTGCGCTCATAAAAATACGGCAGATAATTGCTCCTCTCATCTGTACTGAACGCAAACTGCAGCACCTTCATTCCGGGAAATCCGGTATCTTCCAAAAGTTTGTACACCGTGGGAGTCAGAAATCCCAAATCCTCCGCAATGATAGGAACCTTCCCAAAGGTCTCCTTCATAACCTGAAACAAGGCGGCTCCCGGCCCTTTTTCCCAGGTTCCATTGATCGCGGTGTCGGCCCCGGCAGGGATGGCATAGTACTCGTCAAATCCTCTGAAATGGTCTATTCTCACCACATCATACAGCTCAAAACAGTACTCCATCCTCCGCATCCACCATTGGAATCCGGTCTTTTTATGGTACTCCCAATCGTATAAAGGATTGCCCCAAAGCTGTCCGGTGGCGGAAAACGCGTCCGGCGGACATCCTGCCACGGCTTTCGGACGGTTCTCTTCGTCAAACTGGAACAGCTCCGGCCGGCTCCAGCTGTCGGCGCTGTCAAATGCCACATAAATGGGGATATCTCCGATAAACCGGATTCCCTTTTCGTTAGCGTATTGTTTCAGCTTCCTCCACTGGGTCAGGAACATAAGCTGCTGAAACTCATAAAACTGGATTTCATCGGCCAGGATCCTGCTGTACTCCTTTAGGGCCTCCGTTTCCCGAAGACGGATATCCCGGTCCCACTTCACCCAGCTTTTCTCCTGAAAATGCCTTTTCACCGCAGCATAAAAACAGTAATCCCTTGTCTCCTGGATAAGCTCCTCTTCAAACAGCCGCGCAACATCCGCACCCTCCTGCTCCATCCGGTCTTTCCACCGCGCAAACGCCTTCCTTAACACGTCAAACCGGTTCTCATACAATTTGCCGTAGTCAATGCAGGTCTCGTCCTGTCCGAAGTCCGCGGACTGGCACTCTTTGTTTGTCAGAAGCTTCTCCTTTTTCAGCTGTTCCAGATCAATAAAATACGGGTTGCCCGCAAACGCGGAAAATGACTGATAGGGAGAATCCCCATACCCCGTAGGACCCAGGGGCAGGATCTGCCAGTAATCTTGTCCCGCCTCCTTTAACTGGTCTACAAATTCATACGCCTCCTTTGAAAATGCTCCGATGCCGTATTTTGACGGCAGACTGGCTATGGGCAGCAAAATCCCGCACTCCCTCATACCCTGTTCCTCCTCTTCCCCTGCTATGTAATTTCAGGATTTTTCTCGCTGCCCCTATCATACCAAAAAATTTTACCTTTTTAAAGAGTTATGCGCCTTTTGACGCCTCCTGACAAGAAAAATAAAAAGCGGCAGCAGCATAAGGAATATCCCCACGGAAAATACCGCCTGTTCCAAACCGATCCGCAGCCATATCCCACCTTGTCCGGGTTCCTCCCCCACAGGTTCCTCGGCAGCGGGGGTGGCAGCATGAAGCTGCCATGTTTCCTCCCCCGCGGTCTCCGGTTCCGGCTCCGATTCTTCCTCTGCCTTCTGATAAACTGCCTGCCAGGCCACCCCTGACACAGGTTCCAGAATGGCCGTGCCGCCGTAAACTGCCCGGCAGTCCGCCACATACTTCTCCCCTGCTGCCATGGCGTTGCGGTACATCTTTCCGTCTTCTCCCAGCCATGAACTTCCAACCCATCTCACCTGTCGGATCCGATAATAATCCGGGTTGATCTGGGCCAATGCCAGAAGCTGGTCCTCGAAACCTGCAAACGGGTCTTCTTCCCTGGCCGGAACCAGTATCCCGTTTAATTCATAGGTGTCTGCATCTGCCTCCTCCACGGTAATGGGAAACTCAAACCCGGACACCCATCTCCAGTTATAAAACTGCGCATCCAAAACCGGAAAATCCTTTTTATATTCTGTATTATACCTCTGGTCTGTTACCGTGATCCGCGCCGTCTCCGGCAGCGTGTCGATCTGTTCCACCTCCTCATAGGTAATGGTCTCCTCTACCTCTTTTACGCCCTCCTCGGTCATAGCCGTTACCACCTGATAGGACTGGCGTATATACTCTGCGTCCCCATATCGGTAAACTTCCGGCAAAACCTCCGGCAGCTGGCTTTCCTCCCGGCATACTTCCCCCGTGACCACAAGCCGTCCCTCCGGCTGTACCTCTACGGTCTCGGCCAAAACAGGGTCAGCTGCAGCCAGCGTAAACGCCAGGCTCCCAATCAGACAAAGGCATGTAAGGGTCCCAAACCTCCCCTTTGGTCTTTTCTTCCTTACGGCCCACGCCGCCAAAAGACATCCAAGACCTGCCAGCCAAACCGTCTTTCTTCCCCCACGGCTCTCGTCTCCCATTTTGGGAAGCTTTAAATTGGTAAATGTCTGGTAGGACGTCTTCCCGTGGGCTTCCATAAGGGACCAATAATCCGTATACACTTTTCCTGTTTTCTCCTGTTCTTTGACCTTCTTTGGTCCCTCTGGCTTTTCCGGCTCCTTAGGCTCCCCGGCAGAGGGCTTCTTCTGATTCTCAACCTCCACAGTTATAATCCCGGCTTCTTTTGGCACTGTAAAATAGATGTCCTTATCCAGTACCCGGTAGCCTGACGGCGCTTTCTTTTCCCGCACAAGGTAAGTCTGGCCTGTCCGGAGTTTGCCTTCCAGCAAATACGCCTCCTTTGTGCTTGTCCAGGCAGCTGCCACCGCCCCGTCTAAAGTCACCAGTTCCAGCCTGGCTCCTGCCAGGGCAAGTCCCGTCTTTGCATCAATCTTCAAGATCTTTACCCGTGTGACCTCATCCTTCATAGCCACACGGTCTATGGTCCCGTCTCTGGAGACCGTAAATTTCACGTCGGATCCATAAGCGTATCCGTCCGGCGCCGCCGTCTCCCGCAGTGTGTAGGTGTCCCCTGCCTTAAGCACCCCCACCAGCTTATAAGGTTTCTCCCCGGACGTCCACTGCGCTATCACCTGGCCCTTTTTATCCAGCACCTCCATCCTGGCTCCCGAAAGTTCCTTATCTCCTGTAATATCAGTCTTGCTAATTTCCACATGGGTAGGCTTATCTCTCATCTCCACCATGTCAATCGTTCCGTCTTCTGACACAGTAAACGGCACGTCCTCCCCATAAGCATATCCACAGGGCGGCAGTTCCTCATGGAGCGTATAGGTCTTTCCCGCTTCCAGCTTCCCTATGATCTCATAGGGCCTGACACCGGAGATCCAGTCCTCCACCACATTTTTCTCCCCGTCCAGAACCTGCATCACTGCGCCCACAATCTCATCCTGACCTGTGATCGCTTTTTTGCTGAAGACTACGTGAGTCTTTTTGTCTTCCATGATAATCTGATCCACATATTCCCCCTCTGTCACCTGAAATACAAGGTCTTCCCCATATCCGTACCCGGCCGGCGCCGCCTTTTCATGGAGGATATAGGGTTCCCCCGGTATCAAAACTGTTTTCAGTATATGGGGTTCCTTTTTCGATATCCATTCCTCCAAAACACTGCCGTCCGGCTTTTTCACCTGCATAAAGGCTCCTTCCAATTCCGCCCCTCCCGCGATCTCCTTTTTACTGACAGCCACTGTCTGCTTTCTGTCCATAACCGCCATCCCCTCAACGGACACCGGATCTCCCATAAAAAATCGCATCTTTCCGCTGGTCCGTTCAGTGCCGTCACTGTAATAAGTAGTTTCCAGAAGCTGATATTGACAGCCCTTTTGGAACACTGTCCCGCAGGTATGGTCCGTCACCTCCCAAGAAAAGAGAGAACATGCCCCTGTGTCTGCTCCTGCCTGCCCCTCCCGGCACAGTCCTTCCTGCACATCCACTACCTTATACCGAATATTCTTGTAAATCTTTCCCGGGTCAATGGTCACAAACTCATTGGCTCCCAAAGTAAGGATATCACCGCTTTTTAAGGTGCCTTTTTGGTTTCCTTCGTACTCATAAGTCCCTTTTAGCTCCTCCCCGGAATCTCTGTACAAAAACACCTGAAAATCCCGGTTTCCGGCTTCTTCGCCTTTCTTTCCCGTGCCTGTAACCTCATAAAAGACGGTCAATTTGTTTTTCTCCAGTACCGGAACCGTCTTCCTTTCCTCCGTCGTTCTCCCCTGACATCGGGAAACGGCGGTAACGGTCACTTCCCTAACATCAGGCGTCAGTTGGCACGCAAACTGAACTTGACGGCTCTCCCCCGGCTTCATCCCTTTTAACGTGTATTGGACTCCGTTGTCCCTCAATTCTCCCTCTCCCGGGTCAATGATGACCGCCTCCTGCCCGGCCCCAGCCAAAAGCGTCATGTCCGCGGCAGTATGATCCCAGTTAACGCAGGTGATGGAGACGGACATTAATTCCGAAGACTTCACAGCTCCCGCCCCGCCATTGATTACGATCTTGGGACTTTCCGCCTTGGCCGGATTTTCCACTTCTATTTTGGGCATAAATGGTGACGGGTTCCAGGATCGGATCTCTGTTCCATCCTCATGGGTCAGGCTCAAATGCACTTTCTCCACCGTCCGGTCCGCTGCGGTCCAGGTCCCTTCCTCTGACAGATGGCACCGCCTGGTAACGTGCCCCGTGATCTCCCTGGAACCGTCACTGTAAACCGTTGTTTCTGTCAGTCGGTATATCTGCCCGTCCCGGATCCCGTCTTCCTCTGTCAGCACATGGCCTTCTCCTCCTGCTATCCAGGAAGAAACCATTTCCCCTGCCTCATTGCGCAGTTCCATCTCCACCTTTACTCCGTAGCGTCCCTGCAGTTCCACCAAACGGATCCCTCCGCCTTTCTCATGAGGATGGACGGTGACCACCCCCATCTGCCCGCTTACGGCGCAGATCTGTCTCCCGTCTTCTGACAGCGTAAATACATAAGGCTGCATTCGTTCATATCCTTCCGGAGCTTTTTTCTCTAACAGCAGGTACGTCGCTCCGGCTGTCAGCCCCTCCAGCACGTGGCTGCCCTCTTCCTTGGTTATCCATTGGTCTATGGGGTTTTCCTCATCATAAAGGTACTGCCCTTTATCATCACGTCCAATTACCGGATACACTGCCAGCTGCGCGCCCTTAACCCACTGGTCCGGAGAACCAAAAACCTGCTTTCGGATCAAGACTCTGGTTTTCTCGTTGACGACCGTTATCGTTATCTCTGCCTTATTTTCACCGTCCCAGGACACGTCTTCATCCTGCGGTCCAAACCAGAATGTGTGGATCTGCATATCCGACGCATACCCGCAAGGCGGCGTCACCTCCCGCAGCCGATATTTGTAGGGTATCACCTTTCCATCCTCATCTTGCTCCCCTACAGGCAATCCTGACACATGGACAGTGCCATTGAGGTCACTTAAGAGTCTTTTAAATACAGGTTCCCTCTCCATGCCCCGGTAAGCCGCAAGCTCAAACACCGCCCCTTTCAGCAATTCTCCATGGCTGTCGGTCTTTATTATCTGAAGTTCACCCAGAACCATCTGGTCCCACATCCGAATCAGCTGGATCTGCTGATCCTGTTCATAGATGATTTTCACCGGTTCTGTTATCCCATAATAATCCGGGCTTTCCTGTTCCACCAGGTAATAGATGCCCTTTGGCAGCTGTGACAGTTCATGAGGCTTCTTGTCCCCCTTTTTGTATCCTGCAGGGATCCGTCCGTTTATCTGGTCTGTTTCCGTGTATACCCCGTCCGAACCGCTGACCCACTGCGCAGCCAGATATTCAGGTTCCCGAACCAGAAGACCATTTTCGTCGGCTCTGTAAAGAGCCAAACGCGCTCCCGAAAGTTCCTGGATATCCTTTAAAACACCCTGCCTTTCTCCCCCGCTTTTCGATATCAAAAGCGTGCTTTTGTGGTTCATCACCCGGTATCTCTGGATCTGAGCCGTATCCTCAACAGTGATCAGCCTGTCCGCTGCCGCCCCAAAACCTGCCGGCGGGCTGGTTTCCACCAAAACAAAATGCTTCCCCACTGGCAGATAATCAAGACGCCGCATGCCCTGGGCCGTTAGGTAGGAAACCCCTCGGTCACTGATACCCGGAAGTTTTTTATAGTCAAATTGATACTCGAAGACAAATTCTCTGCCCTGTCGGTTCTCCTGCTGCTGGTATACCACGATGCGGATCATCTGTCCTTCTTCGGTGCAAAATCTTATGTCCGCAGTTGTGGGAAATCGGGATGCTCCTCCTTTGGCCGCTGAAGCGTCAATCTGTTCATGGGACACGTATTCCGCTTTATAATCCCTGCCCTCCCAGCTCCACGAGATGCTTTGCCCGGAGGTTCCGTACTCCCGGTACATTTCCTCAAATGCCTCCCCAAACCCGCTGTAGATCCTTGCGTCATTGCTGACCCAGGTATCTACTGGTTTCTCTCTGTCATATTTTGGCTGGCCGTCATGAAAAACCGGCTGGCCGTTTTCATCCGTAACCGCCTCATACAGCGTAAAACCGGCTCCATTAAGCAGTCTCCGCTGTCCATCCTCCATGGTTTCCTTGGCAAATTCCACCTTCGTATGGTCATTGAACATGGAAATGATCTGCGCCTGTCCCAAGCTGTTTACTTCCACCGGCATCGGGTCGGCAGTGACAAAACCTTTAGGCGTTACCGTCTCCTCCAGCACATAACTGCCTGCCCCTACTCCTTCTGCATACAGAGGCACCTTTTTCGACTCCCATGTAAGAACCGCCTTTCGTCTTTCCCCGCCGTCTCCATGGGTTCCCTGATGTTCTGCCTCAAAAAGAGTCAGTTTGGCGCCCTCTGTCTGGCCGTGGCCAAAACTTCCTTTTCCCTCCTGGACGGTTCCAATTATGGGATGCGCGCCGGAAGCATCGGTCACATCCATATCCAGCACCTGATACCTATACGTTTTCGTATTATCCAGCTTCTGTACCACGATCTTTGTGCTGTCGTCTTCCATAGCCTTAACCTGGATCTGACCAGTTTCTTCTATGGTCATGCCTGTGGGAAATCCCTTTACATATCCCTGGGGCGCTTTTAATTCCTCCATAATATATACGCCTGCAGGAACCCGTTTCAAAATATCGGCCTGCCCATCTGTCATCTCCCTGTCAAATGGATCATTGGGGCTTTTCTGTCCGGTTATCCATGTATTTTCCAACAGATAACTCTCCCCGGCTCTGTGGTATATGGGAGTGTTTGTATCATTTAAGCTCTGAAACCCTTCTGCCACATAGGAAGCCTTTTCATAGTCGTCTAAAAGGTCCGAGGTCTTTTTCCTCACAAAATCTCCGTCCCTGTCATACAGAGAAGTCTCCTTTTCGTATGTCTTTCGGCTGCACGTAAAATACACCGCAAGGCCGTGTTCATCCACAACAGGACGCATGAATTTTTCAAAAAATCCGTTGTTGTCATGATAGATTGGCTCTCCGTCCATATTCTGCTTTCCTAAATTTTGAATGACCGTGGCCATCTCATGACTCTGTTCGTCATCTTTTGGCTTCCAGGTGCCTGTTACATACCCGGCCTCCTTATGTTCCCCGGTCTCCCCGATCCGGGACGTTGTGATCTTGTCGGTTCCCACCGTTCTCCCCAACCGGTCCCTGGTCACTTTCACGGGCCACACATAGACGGTATCGGTCACCGGATCTTTTACATAAGCCATTCCGGTGTGGGCATCTACCAGAGCGTCCCTGTTTCCATCCTTGTCAATGTGGTACACCAAAGCGTCCTTTGGCAAATGAAAACATTTATCCCGCGCATCATAGGACATCTCTGTAAAGTTTCCTCCGGTAAGTTCCAGATAAGGCATACCGCCTTTAAAGGCAAATACGGAAACCTCCCTATCCGTGGGAGCGCAGTTGATCCTGTCCTCTTCCATCTGCCCCAATTCTACCAGGTTGTGGTCTATGTTGTAGCCATATCCCATAACCACACCGTCCACAGATTTTTGAACAAATACGTCCAAGTCCCCAAGGTCATAGTACAAAATATCCGTGTCCTGGCGTTCCACCGCCTCTGCATCCCAGATTCCATCCACAATATCCAGGTGGTTTTCCACAATATCCCCCTGATCTTTCACAGGCTGTCCCGGATTATCAACAGATTTTTCCGGTTTTTCCACATTTACCCCCTGGTTATCCACCGTTTTTTCCGAAATTACCATGGTAATTTTCACAGTATCCATGATCTTGGACGGATTTTCCACAAGCCCTTCCTGGTTTTCCACAGATTTTTTCCGCTTTTCCACAATTCTTTTCCAGCTTTCCACAATATCCCTGGTTTTTGCCTTCTCTGTCTGGTCTCCTACATCCGCCTGCACGTTAAGAAACTCCGTTCGGCTCCCGGCATACCCTTTCCTGACATACATCCTTGTCACATTCCCGGCTAAATTACGCTCAACCACCAGCCCCTCATATCCATGATCTTCCCTGTTGCCTGACGGCTTTAGCTCCAGCCCTTCATACAGCGTCATCATGGCTCCGGCTACATAGGGATTGTCCTCTTTCCATTTTTGTCCGTCCACAGTGACATATCCATACCCGGCAAAAATATCTCCGTGATATACGATATCTACCTGCGCTCCCTCATCCTTTTGCTGCTTTAAATACTCTAACGTCCCCTTTTTCCATCCATAGCCCAGATACCGTCCCTGGCTGTAAGCGTATTCGTATGCAGGATCGCCTCCGATCTCTGCCAGACTTCCTTCCAGCCGTCCGCTTATCTTGTAAGTCACCTGGGTGTCAGAACTCTTTTTCTTTTCAATCCTTAACTTTATGGGCGCATTTTCCACATAGATCCGGGCCAAGTCCCCGCCTTCTTCTTCGTCGCTTCCAGGCATCTCTGCCTTTGCAGCCCGGTTATAGATGGTGGCCAACACGGTGCCTGTTTCGTCCCCGCTCTTACTGTAGGCCACTTTATCGCTATATAGTTCCAGCGCTATGGGCTTTGCCCTTGTATAGCCTGCCGGCGGACTAATCTCTACAAGAACGTAAGCTCCGGCGTCCAACTTTTGAGGCGTCTCCAGATATCCCGCGTTCTGGTCCCCATAAATCCTCGCCTCTCCCTCCGGCTTGTCCATAATGCCGTCCCTGGTGGTTGTACAGGCTCTAAAGTCTCCCACCTTTCCGCCATGGCCGTCAGAAAAGATAACCTGGTCCTTCTCCCTGCAGATCGGAGTCCCGGCAGGGACAAAACCGGTGCATCTTTCTCCCACCCCCAATCCTGATCTGGCTGTCGGGGTGATCTGTACTGCCCCCATTCCCTCTAAAAACAGCCTGCTTCCTGCTATAAGCGTCCTCTCCTCATATGTCTTCACTTCCCCGGCGCCGTACCGGGAATCATCCCGGCTGGCTTTGTATATCCGGAAGATGGCTCTGTCATGAAGGAGATTTTCATGGGTCTGTGAATCCAACTTTTCAATCCGCAGCCTGCTCTTATAAGGTGTGTCAACAAAATGACCATAAGTAAATCCGTGGTAACTGCTTCCACCCCCGGGAAGGGGTCTTATATCCTCCTGCTCCTGCTCCGGCGCCGCCAGGCTCCACGGCACCAGCGCCTGGGCATATTCTCCCTCACGGGCTTTCAACGCGCCCATCATGGTATTTTCAGCGCCTGTCTCCGACACAGAACTGTAACGGTACACTTTGGAAACGCTATCCCGCCCGTTCATTCCCTCTGTCAAATAGTAAGGCACATGGCCTGTACACCGGTTATCCTCCTGGTTGTAGTAATTGGGCAGCGGTTTATATTCACTTTGGGTCAGGGCAAAGTAATCGCCTTTCCCTGGCTGACTGTCTCCGTTGGCGATGGCTTTCATGGACATTCCGTATTTATAGATCTCAAAATCGCCGAAATTGGTGTGAGCTTTCACCACATGGTCTTCCTGATTAAACCGGATCTGATATCTGGACGCCAGCTCACCGGGGGACAAGTCCCTGCGGTATGTATAATAGCCGCTCATCTTCCCAGGTGTTTCCATGGCTCCCTCATAACTCTCATAAACGGAAGGGACAAGGATCTCTTTGGGAGTATCCGTATCGTAATGCCGGTTCTTTAGATCCTCCAGTTCCGCGTACTGGGGCTGCTGTTCCACGATCACATAGGTTCCGTAGGGAAGCGAGCGGGACAGACCGAAACACCGCTGTGCCTCCTCTTTATCCGCGCTTAATGTGGTCTCGTCGCCGTCCTTTCCGCCTCCCGGTTCCAAGTCCCATCTGACCGCGTAAATACTATCCAGGTCGTAGGCAAAAAACGGCTTCAGATAATTCTCCGATTTTTTTATGGCCTCCCACAGAGCCTGGTCATACAGCTGATCGCTGTAAGCCATCCCTGTGCCTGTGGATTTTTCCTCCTCGTTTTTCAGCAGCTTTTCCACTTCCCTATCCAGATACCAGTCAATGGCAAACTGCCGCACCTGATCCGATACGGTTATATTCTCCTCCGCCTTAGAAGTACGGTTTACCTTGTTGCCAAGAGGTCTGTGGGATGTGTGGGATGGGGATGCATCCTTCCATTTGTCTTTATTGGCAACGGCAATGGCATCAAAAAACTTTTCGTAATTGCAGACGCCGGCATCAGTCTCCAAAACTGCCGTGTAGCCGGAGTTCGGCCGGCTGCTGATGAAACCGCCGTCCATCCCATACAAAACATGGTTGGCAATTACGCTTTCCTGTGGATCTTTGTACAGCGGCGCAGTCTTATGAGCCGTCTTTGTATAAAGTTTCGGCACAAGAGCGGGGTAAGATCTATTGACCGGGTCCGTTTCATTTCCCTTTCTGTCCATCCAGATGACCGTTCCCTCCTGATCCCGGTAAAGCCGTTCCAGATTGCTTTTCAGATAAACTTTAAACCGAAAGTTCCCCACTGCTTCATCGGATTGATGGATAGCTTTGGTCACCTTCACCGACTGTCCGATAACCCGCTCCTGCACGCCCACAGGGTTCTTTCTGGTACCTTCCCCAGGCTTTGCGGCTCCGTCCTGGTACACGAAGTCCTGTCCGGGATAAATAAGGCTGACAGGTTTCACATACAGGCCAGAACCTGCCATCGTCTGATGGTCATAATCCAGATATGCCTGCACCCAGGCTCCCACAGCCCGAAGCATATAGTCTCCATACCCTGCTGTGTCTCCCACGTGGTATCCACATTCCGGCGGAAATCTGTCTATCTCCTCCTGTGTCAGAGTGATCTCCCGCCGGGGCAGCACCAGCTTATAGGTAACTGTCAGACTTTCCTCTTTGTCGCTGCTCACCGCTCCATAGGCATCTGTAAAGCTTCCGCTGCTGTGGCCTATCAAACTCCCGTTTTTCTTTGTGACAGGGATCTCTGTCCAGGTGTAGATCTCCTGAACCTGTGTCACCACATCCATCACATCCACCCACTCATATGCCTGCAGAGGGCTGCCGTCATGGTCCCGAAGGATTTCTCCTTTTTTATAGTACACATTCTGCCCCACTGTCCTGGACACAATAGTCCCGTCTCCCAGAGCCCTGGCATCGCTTACCAAAACAGCGCTGTACCGGCGCTGGCCCAGGGTCTGCCAGGAACAGAGATCTTCGTAAGTTCCAAAAGCATCCGGAGACGGACTGCTTTTATAGACCGCGTACATCCACCTGGGACTCTCCACAATATTGTCGGGGATCCAGGGAATACGATGATAAATAACAGGCTCCCCCTCCTGGGGCCCCAATACGGCAAAATTGGCCGGACTTCCCGGCACTCCGGCATAAAGGCGAAACTGCCAGCTGTTTTCGGTCTCTTTACAGTCGTGAAGCCCTCCGAAACCGTACCATGAATCCTGTTCATAAAAATCCAGGAGAGAAAGTATGGCGTCCCCCACTGTAACCGGGCTGCCGTCCTGCCTCTGCTTCGGAACATCCACCGCTATGACAGGATGTCCGTAAACGGTTTTTGCCGCCGTCTCTCCCGGGGCTGCTCCCCAGATGCCCTCATGGTCTGTCTCCCCCTGGCGCGCGCCTCGGTTATAGATCCCCTTTGTTCTATCGGAATACCTCACACCCATGACTTCCCCGGTTTCTGACACGGTCATGTGTTTTGGCGTCTCAAACCCACATTCCCGCAGGATCTGTTCAACCTTCATTTTTATATACAGAAACTGGGGGCTGTTGGGACCGCTGATGGCCAGAGGGCTTCCATTGCCGTCCCAGTCTTCTCCTCCGTCCGGATTATGATTCAAAATATCGTTTACCACAGATTCCTCTATGGCATACCGCTTTGCCTCTCCCATGGAGGAGACCACTGCGTTTACCGCTGTCTCCTCTGTCATAAAGCTGCCGTCCCCATTGAGTTTGGGATATACATTATCCGCGTCGGCCCTCTGGTAGACAGGCTGTCCCAACAGATCAAAGAGATACTTCTTTTCTTTCTGGCCTGTGGCTGCCTCCACCTGCTGCTCCCGGGTAGAAGTATCCTTCCGGTACAGCTTAGTGCCTTCAGGAAACAAATTCAGGGCTATGTCATACCCTTTTTGTCCGGTACCCTGGGAAGTAACCGCAAAATTTATGACATTGGGCATAGTGTCCTCCTCCTCTCCGGAGGACTGCAGTTCCACATAGGGAGCCCTGGTGACCGCCACCGCCCCCTCACCTCTGGGAATGGTCACATCAAGGCTGTAGCCGTAATTGCTCACCGGGTCTGTCTGCCCGCTGACCGATAGCTCATACCCTTCCGACCGGCTTAACTCTTTAATGTAATAATTTCCCATAAGCAAAGGCCTTCCAATCCAGCAGTTTCCGTTTTGGGATTCATTGTCCAGGTAGCTTCTGACATATCTTCCGTCATGCCTGTAATCATCCACATCCCGGGCGGCAGTATAAAGATTTTTTGGCGCTGTCAGATCCCACCCCTGTTGTGTGCTTGTCACGGAACCTGTTTTGTAATCATACTTATGGCCCGGGGCTTCGGTAATGGCCATAAAGGACGCGTCGCCTTCCTTATCCGTAGTTGTTATGGCTACCAGGTCATTTTGTTTGAAAACGATCCCCGTACTTCCGTCTGGATGGATCAGATCGTCAGCGGCAAACAGACCGTATACCGCCCCTTCCAGCACAGCGTCCCCCTGGGTGTCGCCGTAGGAAGAATACCCGTCTTTTTCCTGCTGCCAAAGGGCCATATCCCGCTTGTTGATGTGAATCTCCCCCTCTGTCCGGTGATCATAAATCTTCCATCCCTCCTCTTCCCCGTCGTTACCGCCGCCGTGGGAGAAAAGATCCGACGGCCCTTTCTCTGTCTCCTCCCCCTGACTGGGCGAATGCAATGCCTGTTCATAGGCATTTTCAAAAAGCGGCGAATCCGCGCCTGTCTCCCGTTTCGCAACTGCCTTAACTTGTCTTACGGCGTTTGCATAGGTAGCAATCCCGGCTTTTACCCTTGGTGTAGAAACCGGAATCTTCTCGGCTTTAAGGCTGTCTGACGGAGTCCCTGTTAGTTCTTCCGGCAGCTCCTTGTTTGCCCGCTCCTCTGATCCCGCGCCGTCCTCCAAAGTTTCTTCCGGCAAAAGATCTGGTTCTTCCATATGGCCTTCTGACTCTGCCTCCTGCTGGTCATCCCTTTCATACTCCACCAGCTTTCTGACTGCAGCCATAAGTCCCTGCATCCGTATTTCACTCCCATAAAAGGCTCCTTTCTCCTCACTGCCGTTTTCCGGCTGTCCTCCGTCTTCCTCCTGGTGCGCCCCAGCTGAAAAAGCTCTGGACTCCAGACTGCTCCTCCGGATACTGTCGCTGTAGCCGCCTCCGAAACTTCCGTTGGCACCATTCTGTGATGCGTCTGTTGTGATGATCTCCACCGGTATATCGTCTTTGTGTCGCCCATGGAGTACATACCCTTCTCTGGCTGCTTTCTCCACAAAAGTATAGCTGTATTTCATGGAAATAAATGCTTTGTATGTTTCCTCACAATCTCTTCTGCACCCGGATTCTTCGTAGGCTCTTTGGGCATCGGCGCTTTCTGTACATCCCATATCCCCGCTCTCACCGGATAAGGATGCAGCGTCAATGGCATCTTCGTCTACCTCGTCCATGATCCAGTGGAAATGAGTCCCATCCTCTGCTTTGGCCTCGCAGGCTGTCACGCACTCCAGCCACTCCCTGGCCAGCTCTGCATTGCCGGCCCCTCCTTCTTCCTCTGGTTCCTCTTCCTCTGGTTCCCCCATATCCCTCCTTTCGCCATATCCGTATCCCTCTTCCTCTTCCTCTTCTCCTTCCTCCTGACTGTCCTCCTCCAAAACGCTGCCAAACATCGGAGCCGGATGGCCGTCACAGAAAGTTTTGTCATAGTGATACCCTTTTTCCAGCCTGTAGGACGCATGGCCTTCCTGGTCTGTCTGTACCGAGGTCACCAGACGAAAACCGTCCCACAAAACCGGCGTATGTTTCAGCTCCTCTTCATAGATCGCTCCCTGACCCCAGTTTCCCGTCTCCACCTTATCCATATCATCAAAACGTTCATACAGCTCAAAAACGGCTCCCTGCAGAGGTTTTCCCGTCTCATAATCATATTTTCGCAGCTGCACAAGGTAGTCCCCATCCATATCTTCTTCATGGCGGTAGATCTGAAAATGCAGCTCCCCGCTTTCCTTTACCAGTTCCCCCTTTCCCGCAGCGCCGTAGTACGCGCCAGCCGGCACATCTGTCAGCTCCATCCAAATAGTCCTCTGGTGGTTTTCCAGGGGATGGACTTTGCCGCCTGTGGCATGGGTCCCTGCGCACTCCACACATTTCCACACCTGCAGCGTCTGGCTGTAGCACTCATCAGGGGAAGCAAATCCCCCTGATGAAAGCGCATAGTCCGTTCCCGCCGGGTCAAACTTCAGGTATACAGGCTGGGCTTGAGGGTCGGGATTGGTAAGCGTTATCTGGGTTGTGCTTTTTTGTACGTTCCAGCCATTTACGCTCCCTGCCATCCAGCTCACTCCGTCCGCCGACAACCGCAGCGGCACCTTGGCCAGAAAATCCCCGTCTCTGCCTGATGGGTCAAAGTCAAACGTATAGGATTCCCCCTGGCCTGCTGCCCGGACGGCTCTATCCAGGGATGTGGCGCTTTGAAGGAGGGCCGGAACAGCTTTTTGTCCGCTTCCTTTACCTGTACCGCCTAAAAGCCCTGCCAGCCTCAAATAGGCTTCCCCGTGGGATACCGCATAGTCCAGCCACCCGTACTTTCCACGGACCTTTGAAGAATGGATAACCCCCTTTAAATCCTCCTCCGATACGCCGGAGGTTATGGGCTTTAGCCCCGCGGCCGAAGCATGGTCGTTGATGGCGGAAATTTTGCCCATAGCCGCCGAATCCTGGCAGTATACCGCCTTAAAGGACAGCATAGCCCAGAACAAAATGGCCCGCTCTTGGGAATTTAGCCCCTCGGCTGTGTCGATCCGCATATATTTGTCGTTCTTTGTGCTGGCGGTATTGTGGGCGTATCCGGAGCCGTCGATGCAGTAATGGTGCCAATCCCCGCTCCAGGCCAGTACAGTCCCGCTGTCTGCCATGACTGTCCATGCCGGAAGATACGAAAAGATCAGTTCCCAAACTATTACCGTCATTAAGATCCATGCCAAGACTTTTTGTGACATTTGTTTTATCCTGTACACCTGTATGTTCCCCCTTGTTCTAAGGCTTTATTTCTTCTGTACCTGTTTGTCCACGGTCCACTCTCCCTCCGTGTTGACAATATACCCGTCAGGCGTTGTCTTGTTCTTAAACAGGGCCCCCTTTGTTCCGTTGGAATTTTCCTGGAAGTAGTAACACCGAAGCCATTTGTCCTTTCCTGTGATCCAGTTCCACCCTGTCATCATACGGCCTTTGGTGTTGTCAGACACCGGATTAAGATAATAACGGCTGCCGTCCTTGTCGGTATACCATCCGGTCACCATCCGCCCCTGGGCGTCAAAACGGAACCAGTCCCGACTGCTCTGTCCTTTCTTCGCATCCGCATAGGGATTCTGGGCATAGATCCACGCATCTTTACACAGCTTCCCATCTACGGTAAAGGTCCAATCACCCTGCTCTGTCCTGGCCCACTGACCTTTTTTGGCTTCCGGCGTCAGATCAGGGCTGCCCTGACCCAGATTTTTTATGCTGTTGCTGGTCATGACAGCCTCCACCCCCGGTCCGGAATCAGAGCTTCCCGTTATCCGCCCGGAACCTCCTGCCACAAAAGGTCTCGGGGTGTACTGCATTGTCTTATCTTCCGCAGTCAGAACCAATGTTACCTCCATGACGCTTTCTGCCTGGCCTTTTTTTGCCTTTGCCCAGACTGCCACCTTTTTTTCTGCCTGAGCTTTCCTGGTCCCTGCAGATGACGCCGCGTTTAACGTCTCCTGGATCCAGGCAGCGCTCTGGGAAGGACAGACAGCGCCGTCCCCGGTAACGGCAAGGGCTTGGGGATCATCGCTGCTCCATAGGATGTCTCCGGCATATGGTTCATAACTTTCCCCGTCGGGACAGTCCAACAGAGCGGACGCCTGCAGCTTCACAGTGTCAAATCCCTGGTACGATACGGACGGGTTGGAGCGGTCCCCTGTTCTCACCACTGACAGCTGGTATTGCTTTGTAGACGGCGCTATGGTTATGTCCTCCGGCCAGATCTCCGTCTCATCCCTGGTCACAAACTCAATGGTCACATTGCATCTGGCCGATACCACTCCATGGGTCTGATCCTGGGCCGTGGCCGTTACCGTCTCCTTGTATACGGCGCTGCCTTCCAATTTTCGATATGGGTCCTCCTTCTTTATCTGGTCGTCCGCCTGGATCACGTTCTGGATCCAGGCCGGGTTGGCCTTCCCAGACGGATCGAATCTTACCTCTATCCCGCAATTTTCCTGATTGTCGCCGGAAGGGGTCAGGCGTATGATCTGTCCGCTGTTGTCATCTTTCCAGGTTACGTTTTTATAAAACGGCTGTCTGGGATATAAGTCTGCTGCCAGAATGGCCAAATCGGTGCATGTGATCTGTTCTTGTGGATTTTTTCTGTCTCCGGTCAGCGTTCTTGTGACCCTGCACACCAGATCGGCTTCACTTAAATTCAGTCCCTCCACCCTTCTGGTGGTCTGATCCAGGATCTGGAAAGTCACTGTGACTTTGCTGTTGCCGTAGACGGCTCTGCCATCGGCCGAGGTTTCCGGGTTAGACGCCCCGGTGATCACGCCGCTCTGGTCATATACCACAGGACTGATGGGCTCCAGATAATCATTGTCTGCCTGATTTTTTACTTCCCGGTTTAATATGCCCTGAATAAAAGAGCTGTCCAGGTTTGGCATAACCGCGGCATCCTGCCTGGTATACCCTGACGGACAATCCAGGATCAGAAGATCGGCATCATCCACAGACCATGCCAGAGACTGATCCGCCGTATTTCCCGCGTTATTGTGTTCCCCGTGGATCGTAACCGGCTGCGCCTGGACTGCCGTGTCCAAATTGCCGTTAATATACCGGGCAATGAGGATCCCCGCCTGGTTCCGGACCTCCGTAAGGATATCCGGATTTTTCCGGTCCCCTTTTCTGGTCTGCGTTACCGAGATCACGGTTTCCTCCGGATCAAGGAGCACCTTGGTAGTCACCTTCACATACTCGGCATTGATCTGTGTATCACACTCCGGCATGGAAAAACTGTAGGTTCCTCCGTTTACATAGGTCATGGGAACTTGTTCTCCTGACTCGTTCATATAAGATGGCGGTCTTACTCCTCCTGGACATTCGTTATCCAAAACCATCTGATACCGACTGTCACCTGTATTTTTCGCCGCAGTCGCCACCGACACAGTGACTCCCGGGGCCACGGCGCCGCAGTGGCTGCGGGTAAATGTGCGGTAGTAAGTATTGGAGCCTGACGGAATGGCTGACAGCGTCGCCACGTCCGTATCGTAAGTTCCGTTGGCATTGAGCGCGTCGATCCGGGGGACTGACAGAAGATATCCTTTCACTGGCTCCCCTTGATATCCCGGCGCAAAATGGTCGATCCGAAATGCCAGCCCTTTGGCATAATCTTCCGCCGTAAATTCTTTTTCCAGCTTCTGAGTCACCAGATACCGGATCCCGTCCTCCAGCTCCTCATAGAAATACCGGTCACCGCAGCCCATCTCCGTGATCCCTGCCATGGTGACATACTTCTTCCCATTGTCTGTCCAGTAGCCGATATGGGCATGGCTGGTAAACAGGTTATTTCCGTCTTCACTGGAACCGAATACGGTTTTTGCCTTTCCGGCAGTGTTGGTAAAAAGGTAAGCCAGATTGCTCCCTTTTTCCGTGCCGTAGGTAAACATCCCCTGACGACTCCCCACAAAAGTCCCCTCCATAGATGCCGTTCCATTGCTTGTCCGCCCTATGTCTCCCGCAAATCTGGCCAGGATCAGGTTGCCGCTTTTATACGTCCCCACTATGCCTCCAACGGCTTTTGAACCGTTTCCGCCGATGGTTCCCTCCACATAGGAATTGTAAATGTTGGCGTCTTCCATGGCCCCGGCGATGCCTCCGATAAAGCCGCCTCCCTGGATACGGTCCTGGCTGCTGTTCTGGGTCATCACCTCATTGTCCACCAGATCCGCCCCGGATACCTGTCCGGCGATGCCTCCCACAAAACTGTCTTTGCCTTCCGACAATATGGCGATCCCCTGTGCCGCGCAGTTTTCCACAGTGACTCTGCCGTCCTTTCCCTCCACGGCTCCGGCGATTCCCCCTGCGTCCCCTGTGGCCCGGACGTACCCGGACACCTGCACATCATAGATCCTGGCATTGCCTGTGACTGCTCCAGCCAGCACTCCCACACAGTCTCCGCCGTAGATCTCATCGGCCCTGACCTTTAATCTGGTCACCGTGCCGCCGTCAATCAGGCCAAACAGCCCTGCGTGATCAGGCGCTTCGCCTATGGACCGTATTTTCAGCCCTGTGATGGTGTTACCGCAGCCGTCAAAATTGCCGGAAAAGCCGTGGGATACGCCGCTGCCCATCTGGCTTTTGGTCTCATACCATCCGATGGGGTTCCAGCTTCTGTTGTTAATGGTCAGATTGCCCAGGTCAATGTCCTGGACCATCTCAAAGTATTTTCCTCTGAAATCATTGCCTGCCGCCACCAGCTCCGACAATCCCATAAGTTGGGCCAGGCTGCTTATCTGATACGGGCTTGTCTTTGTCCCATCCCCTGGAAAGTCCGTATCTCCCTCCCAGTTATCCCATAAATCCCCTGTGGAGGAGGCTTTCATAAGGGGGAGCCTGTTGTAGGATCCATCAGATGGAGACGCATTGGACGGGGATGCCTCGGTTTTTATGCCTTCCGCAAAAAAACCTGCCGATCCCTCACCGCTGAATGCGCCTTCCTTTTCTCCCATGACTCTGGATACGGTCTTTGCCGACTGCTCCACCCTGCTTTTTACGGAACCGTACACAGATGTCCCCGGGGCCAGAACCTGAAACATAAGCCCTGATGTTATGGCGCACAATAAAACTCTGCTTTTTATTTTCTTCATTTTTTTCCTCACTTTCTTTTTGCCTTACCGCTGTCTCACCGTGAACGCAGGTCTGCCCCCTGTGGTTCCGGTCACGCTGATTTCCGGATCTTTGCTGTCTCCTCTGGGTTTTATGTCCTGACAGCGGATGTTTTTCTGGATCAGATCCACAACATAGACCTTCTCCTCCCCTTTTTGGGCAGACGGATTCCGCAGCCAATAGCTTTTACAGAATGAGCTTTGCTGGCTTTCTGGATTTTCTTCCTCTGCTCCGTCAAAGGTCCACAGCCAGGAACCGTATTTTATGGCATCCTCCACGGACAGGATGAACAGCCGGTCCGTCATGGCCTGACTTCCTATGTAAGAGGATTTTAATCCCTGGCCTGATAACGCCGCTGCCCCTCCTCCCCCTGCCTTTGTACACCCCTCATAGGCCCGGCTCACGCCTGTGGAGATCTCCTGGGCGTCTTCAAAATCCACCTCCGCCTGTTTCAGCCACGCCCGGATATTGGAGTGTTTATAGCTGTCAGAATCTCCGAAAGATACCACAGGTCCGGGATAAAATGTATATCCGTAGGTTCCGTCCTCTTGTTTTTCGTAGGAATAGAAAGAACCTGTATCGGCAGCTATGACGCTTTCACACAGAAACAGCGCTTTCTGCCTGCTGCGGTCCGCCTCATCGCCGTAATTCTGGTCAATGCAGCGAAAACGGTACACCTTCCCGTCCAAATTTCGCTGCTGCACATCCCCTAAGTTCCAGTGCTGTTTCTCGTTTGGAGACCAGATGTGATCCTCTTCAATAAGCGGCTTTTTTCTATGCAGCTGAAACCTGGATAACACATAGACATCCTGATCCAGGGTTATCTTGTCCTCCACGGTATTGGAATACTCCATATCATCTCCATACACCTTTGCCAGCGCAGTACCTTCCGGTATATAATTTTTTCCGATAATGTAGAAAGCGCCTTTTTCTCCCGGCTCGATCCTGGACGCGGCAGATTTAAGCCTTTTATCGCAGCTGTTTTTGTCTTCGGCAAGAAAACGGGAGTCCAAATACTCCTGACCGTCTCCCAAAAAAGCTGCTTCCTGCTTCCTGGCAAGTTCCATCCATGTCTGCAGATGCTCTTTTTCCTCCTTCCATGGGTCCTGCTCCTGATGGACTTGCCCCATTTCTTCGTATTCTACATAGATAACCCTGTCCCAAGGTTCTGTGACCGTAATGACATAGGGGGATTTTTGTAATGATTTCCAGATGCGGTTTTCGCCATCTATGATTTTTGTTTGAAAATAGATTGTCAGATTCTCGCCTTCCTTAATATTTCCGGTTTTAGAAGGCGCTAATTGCGTTTGATGTGTAGATAGATCGGTGAAATGTATCTTCCAATGTACTTGTTCTGCGCTATCGTCAGACGGATCTCCCCTGGTGTCCGGGCGGTCTAACTGGGCATCATCGTCTCTCTCGTCCGCTTCCATGCCCTCTTTGTCCCCATTATCCCAAGAGTTGTCATCAAAAACCAGAGGATCGTCCTCTTGTTGGGCAGCCGTTTTCATGGTCTGGCTCTTTTGTGCCGGACTGTTGCCTCCGCTTCTGACTATCACAGTTTTTGCACGGCTTTTACTGCTGCTTTGGCCCCCTGTTGACGTGACGATCCCTTTGCCTGGTTGGTACACCGGGGAACCGTCCTCCTTTACCCAGGCTCCGCTTTTGTTTACCAGATAGCCGTCCCGGGTCCGCTCCCCTGCGTACATGGCGCCTTGGGGATATTTGGGTGTTGTCTCCTCCGACAGATAATAGCAGCAGCCGTCAATCCACTGCCAGCCTGTGACCATCCTGCCTTTCGTCCCGTCTGATATGGGATTCAGAAAATACCACCGGCCGTCCGGATCCAGATGCCAGCCTGTTTTCATAACGCCGTTTTTGTCAAACCAGTACCATTGACCGTTCACCTGATACCAGGATGATCGTACCACCTCTCCGGAACCGGGGGGCGTGTACTTCCATTGGCCTGCGTCAGCCTGCCAGGCTCCGTAGGAAGTAAAGGCAGCCCAAACGGCCATTTCGGCGGTGCAGAAACAGATCGCCGCCTTTTTGCGCAACGTTTTCTTCATAGTCCTCCTTTTCTCTGTGCGTCCCTAAGAAATACGCCTGTTATATGTTATAGTGAAACGTAAGGAAAAACTCTGGCCGAAACGGCCATATATGACATGGATATCACTCATGTCACAGATTGATCAGGAAAGAAATTCCCGAAATGTAGAAATAGCATATCACAAAATCAGGAAGAATGCAAGAGGGGATTTTGATCTGTGCAAACTTAAATATTGTATTCTATGGCATATACGAAATATTCGAAATTATGATATAATAGCCTTAAAGAAAGTATATCAGCGGAACTCTCTAAAAGAGTCTGGGAACAGGAGAAAGGCGAGGAGTTATGGATATCTACAAATTTTGGAAAGATGTTTTAGAGCAAAATGCAGATGCTATCAAAGATTATTTTGACGAGAATGCTTATATAAATTGGCATTGCACCAATGAGCATTTTAACGTAAATGAATTTATTATTGCAAATTGCGAATATCCCGGCGACTGGGACGGGGAAGTGGAAAGAATTGAAAAAATAAATGATTTATTTATTACAGTAACTCATGTGTATTCCAAAGATAAAACTCTATCATTTCATGTTACATCTTTCATTAAGGTTATTAATGACAAAATTGCAGCAGTTGATGAATATTGGGCAGATGATGGCATTGCGCCTAAATGGAGATTGGACAAACATATTGGAAAAGCTATTAAATAACTTTCCTATGTACTAACAAACCAAAGAAGGCTTGCCAGTGAGCCAATTTTTCCCCCGCTGTCACCTCTGATGGACATCCACCTGCTGGTATGGGATCTCGATCCCCTCCTCGTCAAAGGACAGTTTGATCTTCTCGGTCAGATCCCACTTAACACTCCAGTAATCCCCTGTAGCCACCCAGGCTCTGGCCCCCAAGACCACGCCGCTGTCCCCTAAACTGTCCACAAAAACCAGGATCCCTTCCTCCTGTTTTATCAGCGCATTGTCTGTAAACAGCTCCTCCAAAATCTCCTTGGCTCTCTTAAGGTCCGACTGATACCCGATCATCACCTTGATCTCCAGACGCCGTTTTTCCTGGGCCGTCACATTGGTCAGATTGCTGTTGGACAAAGAGCCGTTTGGAAGCGTGACCTGCCGGTTGTCCATCGTATGGAGGGTGGTGTATACCAGCCCGATAGCTGACACGGTCCCCTCCTCGGCTCCGCAGATGATGTAATCTCCCACCTTAAATGGTTTCAGCATCAAAAGGGCTACCCCGCCTGCAAAATTGCCCAGCATGTTCTGCAGCGACAAACTTAAGGCCAGACCTGCCGACCCGATAAGGGCTATGATAGAAGCGGAATTGATCCCAAGCTTTTCCGCGGCCACAAACACCGCCAGCCCGCAGATACACACATACACTGCCGACAGAAGAAATTTCCTTAAGGAAACTTCCATATCCATGCGGTCAAAGGTCTTTCCCAGCATCCTGCGCACAATCCCCGCAATCTTAAATCCAACCGCCAAAATGACGCACACGGCTAAAAGCCGGTATCCCAGCTTGATAAGACCTGGTATCCAGCTTTTCATCGTCTCCAATACTACATTGGGCTTTAACTGCGCCAAATCCTGCTGCACCTCCTGAACAAGTTCCAAAGTCTCCGTCAGTTCTTCCGCCTCTCTCCATATCATTGCATTTGTCTCCTGCTCTATGTGGAATGTGGATTTTTATAAGTTTACGTCCATTATACAGTTTTTACTACTGAAATTCAAGACTCGCTCTAGAGCGTGTTTGTAAGCTGTTAGGGGGATTGTTTAGGCGACGTTGTTGGAGACCCATGAGGATCTGTGTGCTGTCCGGGTTCAAATATGCCAAACATTCCGATGAGCCCCTAAAGCAGAAAACACTCGGGGTTAGGCCCTCCTGTTTTCTTTGGTCTCATCTCCATGGCATATATTCACCCGGACAGCACACAGATCCTCATGGGTAAAAGCAGGATTCGCCAGCTTAAATTTAGCCGGCCGAATGTTATTCCTGACTGGTTAGAAAACGGCTACCTGTAAGATTGAAACCAATAGCAATGTTTGGATCCTTTCGCAAAGCGGCATATTCGAGTTTTATGTATGCATACCCTCCAATGGGCAGTGTCCCTGCTCCGAAGAAGCCTGCATTCCGGCATGCCCTTTGGGTATACAGCAATAAAAAACCATAAGAACCCCACATTTTTCGCATTTTTATACGAGCTATTAAAAAATATGCCAGCCAACGCAGGCATTGACTGACATAAAAATTATAGAAGCCGGATTTGTTCCCATAAATGCGATACACAAACGATTACTGCCAATAAAACACATATCTTTTCGCTGCACAGTTAAAACATCTCCCCCTATCGGAAACATCTTAAGCAAGCAACCCCAGCCAGCGAATTCTGCTTTTGCCAGGGAGGGAAGGGAGGCATGGCACCGGACGGGTGAATATATGCCATGGAGATGAGACCAGGAAAACAGGAGGGCCTAACCCCGAGTGTTTTCCGCTTTGGGCTCATCGCAATGTCTGGCATATCTGAACCCGGTCGGCGCCATGCCTCCCTTCCCTCCCTGGCTCCGCCACAACCCCGACTTTACTCACTCAACAATACATCAATCCCTATATCACCTACCCCTTAACCGCACTATCACCACTTTTTCCCTTCCCCGCCTTAGGACTGCCTTTCTCCTCTTTCACAACTTCCTTAGACTGTTTCACCTTCTTTACCTCTGCCTCAGCTTCCGCCTTAACCGGCTCTTTAGCTTCTTCCGCAGCCGCCTGATCCGGCTTCTTGGCCTCCGCCTTATCTGCTTTCTCCGCCGTCTTCCCGCTCTTTCTCGGCTCCGCCTTAACCTCTGTGACTTCTTTCACTTCTTTCACCGGTGTGCAGGTAAAGATCTGCACGCCCAAAGGTGCCAGCTGGATCTTTATGGACTCGTCTCTGCCTTTGCATTCCTCAGCCTTGGAGGTCTTTACCCGCGGATTGGTCACGCCGCAGCCGCCGTAACTTTCGCTCTCGCTGTTAAAGATCTCCTTATATTTCCCGTGGAAAGGCACGCCCACCTGATAATCGTCATGCTGCACCGGAGCAAAGTTGCATACCACCAGAAGCGTCTCCTCCGGCTTCTTGGTCTTACGTATAAACACAACGATATTATCCTGACTGCTGGCGCAATCAATCCACTGGAACCCTTCCGGATCATAATCCATTTCGTAAAGCGCCGGATACTCCCTGTAAAGATGATTCAAATCCTTCACATACTCTTTCGTCTGCCTGTGAATGTCGTACTCAAGAAGGTTCCACGGCAGGCTTTCATTCTCGTTCCACTCGGAGATCTGTCCCATCTCCTGGCCCATAAACAGAAGCTTTTTGCCCGGGTGGGTCATCATAAAGCCGTAGGCGGCCCTTAAGTTGGAGAACTTGGCCTCAAACGTGTCTCCCGGCATTTTTCCGGCGATGGATCCCTTCCCATGAACCACCTCGTCATGGGAGAATACCAGCACAAAGTCCTCACTGTAGGCGTACAGCATGCTGAACGTAAGCCCACCGTAATGATGGCACCGGAAATAGGGGTCACACTGCATATAGCCCAAGAAATCATTCATCCAGCCCATGTTCCACTTGTAATCAAAACCCAGAGAGCCTTCTTTCACATCTCCGGTGATCTTTGGCCATGCCGTGGACTCCTCGGCAATGAGCATGGCTCCGCCGGTCTGTTTCTTGAAAATGGAATTAAGATGCTTTAAAAACTCCACTGCCTCCAGATTCTCATGGCCTCCGTAGATATTGGCAACCCACTCGCCGGGGTTCTTGCCGTAATCCAGATACAGCATGGAAGCCACCGCGTCCATGCGGATCCCGTCGGCATGGAACTTCTTGGCCCAGTAAAGGGCGTTGGCGATCAGGAAGTTGGATACCTGGGGCCTTCCGTAATTATAGATCAACGTCCCCCAGTGAGGATGAGCGCCCTGTCTCGGGTCTTTGTGCTCATACACGCAGGTTCCGTCAAAGCAGGCCAGTCCCGCAAGATCCCTTGGGAAATGAGCCGGCACCCAGTCAAGGATCACGCCGATCCCCTGTCCGTGAAGATAATCCACGAAATACTGAAAATCATCCGGCGTGCCGTAGCGGCTGGTAGGCGCGTAGTACCCGGTCACCTGATATCCCCAGGACGCGTCCAGCGGGTGTTCCATCACAGGCAGAAGCTCCACATGGGTATACCCCATCTCTTTCACGTATTCCGCCAGCTTCCCGGCGATCTCCCGGTAATTATAAAACTCGCTTCCCACAATCTCCTTGCCGTCCTCATCCACGGCAAACGGCTTGCGGATCCAGGAACCAAGGTGCATCTCATAGATGGACATGGGTTTCTTTTTGCTGTCTGTCTTGTCCCGCTCCTTCATCCACGGATCATCAGTCCACTGGTAGCGGTCAATATCCCACACGATGGAAGCATTGTTGGGCCGCAGCTCCCCGTAACTTCCGTATGGGTCTGCCTTTAACATGGCATCCCCGTTCTTTGCCTTCACCTCATACTTGTAGACCGTTCCCGCATCCAGGCCGGGAATAAACAACTCAAACACCCCATGATCCCCAAGCCTTCTCATCTGATGGCGGCGGCCGTCCCACATATTAAAGTCGCCTACCACGCTGACGCGCATAGCGCAGGGAGCCCACACCGCAAAATAGACGCCCTTCACACCCTTGATCTCCATAACATGGGCGCCCATCTTCTCATACACATCATAGCAGATGCCGGCGTCAAACTTTTTCAGCCTGGCCTCGTCAAACTGAGGCTCATAAGCATAAGGATCTCCCATCTCCTGAACCGTCCCATTGTCATAGGACACCGCCAGCGTGTAGTCTGCCAGCGTCTTTTGAGGGATCAGAACCGCAAAAAATCCCGGGTCCTCCATCTTCTCCATAGGAAATTCCCCGCCGTCCCCCTCCAGCTTCACGGTAACTGCCAAAGCGGTGGGTATAAATACCTGCACCAGCATCCCTTCCTCCGTCATATGCGGTCCAAGCAGTCCGTGAGGATTTGCTGCCTCGGAATACACCAGCTCTTCGATCCCCGCCCAATCCATCATGTCATACAGTGTCTTGCCCATAAATGTTCCCCCTCCGTAATAGTTTCTTGCTTCCTATTCTACCATTAATTTATAGGGATTACAATGAAAACCTACTCTTCTTCCTCCCTGTGATAAGCCAGCATCAGATCCACCATCCGCCCGTAGGTCTTCACGCCCTCTTTCTGATCGTTCATTTTCAGATACGTGTCATTGACCTGGTTGGACACCTGGGCCACCTTCCCCTCATACCGGTTCCAGAATCTGGTATTGTCAGCCAGATCCGCCGCCGCTTTGGGGTGCAGCTTCCCGTAAAACTCCCGATAGCTGTCCATGTCCTGACGGGCCAGCGCATTGCCTGCATAGACCCACCCGGTCAGATAACCGCTGTACTGAAAAGCTTTCTTGTCAGAGCCGATACATGCCAGATAACCGATAAAGTTGGCTTCGTCCTCCCTCATAAATCCCCGCAGGTGGGACAGTTCGTGGCAGATGGTGTGGGGGATGTTGTAGTCTGTCATGGCTCTGTTGTAGTTACCCTCCACCGTAAACGGGGAGTAGATGCCGCTAAGCTGCTGTACGGACAATATCCACGATACGGTAACCGGCTTGGCCCTTGGGTAATAGCCGGAAAGGCCGGGGTACTCCTGCCCCAAAGCCGCCATGGCATCCCGCCCCCAGACAGCCCACGCAGCCTCATAAGGACTGTCATCTACCGTCTCATTGACCTTTTGGATCAGATAATCGCACAAGGCTTTTAACTCCTCCACCGAAGACTCCCTCATGTCCAGATCCAATTCGCTGGAAAAAGGCGGGCGGTAGTAATTGATGCCGCAGTTAAAGGTGTACAAAAATGCAGCCGCCCCCACAAGGAATACGGTCCTGGACGCTACGCTGATCCACCGTCTTCTCTTTCCAAACACATACCACAAAGACACTGCCGCCAGGGCATAGAGGCCAAATTCTACCACGGACACAGGGACCAGGCCGCAGATCCTCCCTACCACTGCCACAATGGCGGAATAAATATGTATGGAATACCATCGGGCGAATCCCTCCAGATTCCTGGCTCCGATCTGGCCCGCCCCTGCCAGAGCCAAAAGCGCCAGACCCGCGGCCGCGACGCGTTTCTCCTGTTTCTTTTCCCCTGTATGTTCCATGTCCTTCTCCTTGTAGTCTGCATTGTCTGCTCTTAATTTTACCATATCTGGATTTAAAATTCCTCAAATTTTTTCTTACCATTTTGTAAAAGTCCTTGCACAAAACCGGGAAGTCATTTACACTAAAAACATAAGACAGAAAGAAGGTACATTATGAAAGAGAATCCTAATCCCACGGAAAAAGAACCATTTAACTGGAAAGCCGAACTGCTCAGCTGGATCCAGGTACTGGTGATCGCCGCCCTCATCGCCTTTGTGCTCAATCGGTTTATCATTGCCAACAGCAGAGTGCCAAGCGCTTCCATGGAAAATACCATTATGACCAAGGACAGAGTCATTGGTTCCCGGCTGACTTACTATTTCAGCGATCCGGAAAGGGGAGATGTGGCTATTTTTTATTTTCCCGACGACATAACCGAAAAAACCTACTATGTAAAACGTGTCATCGGACTGCCGGGCGACACCATTGACATACGGGACGGTCACGTATACTTAAACGGCTCCGATACCCCTCTGGACGAACCCTACATTAAAGAACCTATGGAGACGCCGGAGGAACTGCACTACGAAGTGCCGGAGGGCTGCTACTTTATGCTTGGCGACAACCGCAACTGGTCCGCCGACTCCCGCTTCTGGAAAAATACATTTGTAAAGAAGGAAAAGATCATCGCAAAGGTGCTGTTCCGATACTTCCCCAGCATCGGACGCATCCAATAAAAAATCCCCCACCGGGCCAAACCCGGGCGGGGGATTTTTGTCTATGGTCTTTTACCTGTAAGGTTTAGCCAAGATATTTTTTTAAAAGCTCTGCCTTGTCCAGTTTCTCCCAAGGCAGATTCAGGTCATTTCTCCCGAAATGGCCGTAAGCTGCGGTCTGCTTATAGATCGGTCTCCTTAAATCCAGCATCTTGATGATGCCTGCCGGCCTTAAGTCAAAATTCTCACGGATGATCTCCACCAAACGGCTGTCGCTTACCTTGCCGGTGCCAAAGGTGTCCACCATAACGGATGTGGGCTGCGCCACTCCGATGGCATAGGAAAGCTGGATCTCGCACTTGTCCGCAAGACCTGCCGCCACGATGTTCTTTGCCACGTATCTGGCCGCATAGGCTGCGGACCGGTCCACCTTGGTGCAGTCCTTGCCGGAAAAAGCGCCGCCGCCGTGACGGGCATAGCCGCCGTATGTATCAACAATGATCTTTCTTCCTGTCAGTCCGCTGTCCCCGTGAGGTCCGCCGATAACAAATCTCCCGGTAGGATTGATAAAGAACTTTGTGTTCTCATCCACCATATCCGCGGGAAGCACCGGATCAAACACGTACTTTTTAATGTCCGCGTGGATCTGCTCCTGGGTCACGTTCTCGTCATGCTGGGTGGAAAGGACCACGGCGTCTAAGCGCACTGCCTTGCCGCTTTCATCATACTCCACGGTCACCTGGCTCTTGCCGTCAGGGCGAAGGTAGGTAAGCGTGCCGTCCTTGCGCACCTTGGTAAGCTGCAGCACCAGCTTGTGGGCCAGGGCAATGGGATACGGCATGTACTCCTCTGTCTCATTGCTGGCAAAACCGAACATCATACCCTGGTCGCCTGCTCCGATGGCCTCGATCTCCGCGTCGCTCATCTTGTTCTCTTTTGCCTCCAGAGCTTTGTCCACGCCCATGGCAATATCTGTGGACTGCTCGTCAATGGCCGTGATAACGCCGCAGGTGTCGCAGTCAAAACCATATTTTGCCCTGTCGTAGCCAATTTCGCGGATGGTCTCGCGGACAATCTTCTGCATATCCACATATGCCTTGGTGGTGATCTCTCCCATGACCATAACAATGCCTGTGGTCACCGCAGTCTCACAGGCCACGCGGCTCATAGGATCCTGTTCCAGCAGCGCGTCCAGAATGGCATCGGAGATCGCGTCGCACATCTTATCCGGATGTCCTTCTGTCACGGACTCAGATGTAAATAATAATCTTTCCATCACTTTTCCTCCTTGGAATCATTTAGGCACAAAGAAAAGTCCGTAGTGCGAACTGCGGACTTGATCACTTTACATCAAATCCTCTTATTGTTCGATTTCTCGCTCAGGTTGGCACCTTCCTGGCCTGTATGCTTTCGCGTACCTGCCGGGGGTTGCCGTGACTTCACAGATCCTTTGTATCTCCATCACTCTGAATAAGGGATATACGTACTTTTCAATTGTCAAATAATACATGTAACACAAGAATTATAGCGGATTTTCCCCGTACTGTCAAGCATTCCGGCGCAAATTTCCCTATACTAAATTTATCCAGAAGTAACAGTTCAGATAACCCTTAAACTGTTACGCATCCGATGCCATCGTCTTTCAGGCCCATGCCCGCAGACTGTGGAAGACAAACATCAGTCATCCGATCTTCAGACGAAATTTCTGCTGGTCCTTATCGCAGTCCACCCGCTCGATCATGGCTCCCAGGCCCCTTAGCTTCTCCTCAAAATGCTCATAACCCCGCTGGATATACCCGATCTCATCCACCACCGTGTATCCGTCGGCCGCAAGACCCGCAAGCACCAGGGCAGCCCCTGCCCGAAGGTCCGGCGCATTGACCGAAGCGCCTGTAAAGCAGCCCACCCCGTCAATGATGGCCACGTTGCCTTCCACTTTGATATTGCTGCCCATGCGGGCCAGCTCGTCCACATATTTGAATCGGTTCTCAAAAATCCCCTCTGTCACAATGCTGGTGCCGTGGGCCAGCGCCAATGTCACTGACATCTGAGGCTGCATGTCCGTAGGAAATCCCGGATAAGGCAGCGTATTGATATTCGTATGTTTCTGATACGTCTTTCCCACCACCCGCACGGCGTCGTCAAACTCCACAACCTCGCACCCGATCTCCAGAAGCTTGGCGGAGATGGCCTCCAAATGCTTGGGGATCACGTTCTTTACCGTCACGTCTCCTCTGGTCACCGCTGCGGCGCACATAAACGTCCCGGCCTCGATCTGATCCGGAATAATGGAATATTCCGTTCCGTGAAGCCGTCTGACGCCCCGAATACGGATGATATCCGTGCCTGCGCCTTTGATATTGGCTCCCATGCTGTTGAGAAAATTGGCAACATCCACAACATGAGGCTCCTTTGCCACATTTTCAATGATAGTCAGGCCCTCCGCCAGGGAAGCGGCCATCATGATATTGATCGTAGCCCCCACAGACACCTTGTCCAGGTAAATGTGGCTACCCACCAGGTCTATGGCATGGGCCACCACTGCGCCCCGCTCAATCTCAATCTTTGCCCCCAGAGCCCGAAACCCCTTCAAATGAAGGTCAATGGGCCTGCTCCCGATATTGCACCCGCCGGGCAATGGCACCTGGGCGCTTTTATATTTTCCTAAAAGGGCTCCTATAAAATAGTAGGACGCCCGGATCCTTCGTATATACTCGTCGTCCACTTCCACTTCATGGATATCTTTTGCGTTAATTCTTACAGTATGTCTGTTGATCCTCTTGACACTGGCTCCGATCTCCTCAATGGCCTCTAAAAGGACATTGATATCCCTGACATCCGGAAGGTTGTCTATGACAACATCTTCATCTGTCATGATCGCCGCCGCCAAAATGCCGAGAGCAGCATTTTTAGCTCCGCTGATGGTCACTTCTCCTGCCAGCGGATTGCCGCCTTTCATAATATACTGTTCCATTCCGCACCTCTATATGATCAATCTATTCTCTTACAAACATTTTACTTTTTTCTTTCGCTCATGTAAATTATACTCCATGAAAAGGAAGTCGTCAAGCCCGGCTGTCAGTTTGGGAGTCCTTGGCCCCTCAATCCCCCGTTTTTACGGCACAAATAAAATCATTTTTATGGCTTGCAAAATACTCGCCGCCGTCATTGAGCCCCATTTTTGTGGTCTGGCCTGTGGACGGATCGAAAATGGAAACATTATACTGGTCAAACCCATTGAGCAGGACGTAGGCCCCGTTTTCCACATACGCTAACACCGGATAGCCCTGTCCGATAAAGTACAGCACCTGGTTCAGGGAACAGCCCCTGGCGTCAACAACAGTAACGCCGCTGTCCGTATTCATGCTCTCCCTAAACCCTCCGATATTGCGGATAATGTCGTAAGCCTGCTTCTGGGCGTCCCGGATAGTGGCTGTGGTGTCCCGGTTTACCCGGTTCCACACGATCCGCTGCTTTTCGTCGGTCACCAATCCCATTTTTTCGTAAGATGCCTCCACGGCGTCGGCAAATTCCTCGTAAATGCCCAGAAGACGGCCCTGGCCATAGGCATAGAACCGCATGCCTGACACCGGAAGGGCTGATCTTAAGTCTATGATCTCCGACTGATCATAGGTGATCCGCCTGGCTGCCGCCACCTTCACGGTCCTGTTGGACTTTACCTCCGAATCCAGCTGGATAAAGTAAAGCTTTCTGCGGATCTCTGACGCGAACCACCCGATCCCCTCCATGTAAGGCTCTTCCACAGCCGTATTGCAGACAATGGTGTCATTGTCTATAAAGGCGTAATCATGTTCCCCGTACCGCCCATACCGTCTTACATGGATACGGGCGTTTTCCACCTCCACATCAGCCACATAGCTGCCCTCTTTTTCGTATCGGGTCTGCAGCTGTAAGTCGCTGTCCACGATCTCCAGGGCATACATGGGCTGGCTTTCCTGCCGCCCGTTAAGAATCCACATGCTGTTCTCATCAGAGAGCCCGTAGACAAAATCATCCTGAACAAATCCCAGACACTGGATCCGCTCCCCCTCTTTTGCCCGTATCTCCCGGTTTTCTCCTGTGGCCAGATCAAAAAGATGTATAACCGTGCCTCCGTCGTCCGCCCCCTCCTGCCAGGCCACTTTCCGGCTGTCGCTGCTGATGGCGTAAGTCCCCTCCCGCAGACCGTCAGCCACCACAATATTCTCATTGCTGGACAGATCTACCCCGAAGATCGTCTCACCGCGGAAAAAATACAGCATCCCCTTCTCACTGTAATAGCAAAGCTTCTCAATATCCAGCTTCATCTGGTCAAACGATTCCTTTGCCGGAATGAAAAACCGCTCTTCAATGGCTCCGGAGTGGTCATAGCGGCACAGGCTGATGCCCTGTCTGCCCTCATGCCTGCCCCGGTTCATATACCCGTACACCAGAAATACCACATCCCCCTCGTCGCTTACGGACACGATCCGGATGTCATGCTGGTCATAGCTGCTCCTGCCGCTTTCGTCTGAACTGCTCCTGAACGAAAATAGCTTGACGGCTTTTGTCTCGTCCTTCTTCTGGTCATAGCACCACAAATCCCGGTTAAATACAAAGCCAAGATACCGGCTGTCAGGACTTTTTACCAGCTGGATGACCTCGTCATTGCCAATGCCCAGCATGAGCCTGCGGCCGGAGTACAGCTCCCGCTCGCCGGAAAATATCTGGTTGGTCACCCGGTCAAAATCCATCATATAGATTCTCTTTGTATTCCACCGCATGGTGTAATAGTCATTGACTTCATAATATTCTTTTTCCCCGGATTCTGACAGGCGGCTTACATGGTACTGAACCTGGACTTGTCCCATGATCCCGTCCAGATCTTTCAGCATCACCTGCATATCCTCCTCCAGCTTTATATCAAGCCCCGCCCATGTCAGCTGGGAAAAGCTGGACTTTATGGTAACATGGCCCAGAGAGGAATTATCCGCTGTCTCCGAAGTCTCCAGATAGGTCACCAAATCGCCGGCCTGTCCCGGAGTCATGCTTTTGGTGGAAAATTCTCTTGCCAGATTCATCATCTGGGCTCCATAGTCATTCTCCGTCCACAAGATCCGGGTATAGTAGTGGATGATCTCCTTATCTGCCGTTCCTATCATCAGATGCAGCATGTACTCCGTGTCCCGTGACAGCAGATTCTGAATGGGGAGCGTCATCCGGACGTCCGTTCCCTCCTGCCCCAGATCCTCCACAGGCGTCCGCTCCACCAGCCGTTTCAGATCCATACTTCGTATCTCGTACTGGGCCTCTACTATCTGGGATCCGCTGTAAGCGATCCGTATATCCAGCCGCCTGTCCTCCGGCAATACCGTCAGCGACTCCCGCAAAACCGACTGATCCATCTCCTGAAGGTACGGTGTCAGCCGGCTCTCCTCACCCTCGTACATCCGGGCATAGGCTATGGGAAGCGTGGGATCTTCCATGACTGTGTACACGGCTTCCGATCGGTTCATGGTGCTGTGGGCCGTTATAAAATAAATCCCAAGGGCTGTTACGAACACACCCGCCAGGATTAAAGTTCTTTTGATCATTTTACTCATATATGAAAACTTCCTTTATTTGCATTTTCTCTATTGTAAATGCTAACCAAAAAAACTACAACTTAATCTTTTATAAAGTTGTCCCGATAATTGAAAAGACGCCGAATATCTCCGGCGTCTCTGCGGTCTTAACATCTGCCCATACGGCATCTTCTTCTTTGGATCTCATTCATAAATAATACTTTCACAATATCATCCAGCCAGTTATTGCGCGGAGGAGGACTGCCTGGCGGCGGACCCCATGGCGGCGGACCTCCCGGCGGCGGGCCTCCTGGCGGCGGACCCCATGGCGGCGGACCCCATGGCGGCGGGCCTCCTGGCGGCGGACCCCATGGTGGCGGGCCTCCCGGCGGCGGGCCTCCTGGCGGCGAACCTCCCGGCGGCGGACCCCATGGTGGCGGGCCTCCTGGGCGGTTCTGGATCACCTCCACGTCCTGAGCCGTATAAGTCTCCTCCTCCGTCTCCGATGCTTCCTCCGCCCCATTGTCTGCCTCTTCCCCTGCTATCCAGTTCTGGGGGATCATTCCGCATACAGACCGGCATGCCTGCTCGATCATCAACACATCCGGGTATTCGTCATAAATAGGGCTTCCGCTGTAGTCCATGGCATCGCACTGATATATGACATACCTTTGGATCTCCTTTATCCTCCACGGATACATCCCCTGGAAATAGTCCATGTCCCGGGCGGCGTAAGCTTCCGGCGGACTCTTTTCTTTCCACTGGGGAGAATATTCTGTCATAGGTTTCTCCTGATCCTCTTTACTCCATCATATGCGTTTCTTTCGGCAGTGAAACCTGTCACCCTTCTGTAATGTGGTTGGTTTCTCATTCATACAATCTCTCAGGATACTCTCCCTTAGCGATCAGGGCTCTCAAAGAGTCCACCACAGCCTGTTTATCTTCCTTATAAGTAACTCCGAACCACTTATCCGATGTCTCCAGCACTTTTACCGACGCTTTTTTCTCCTTCACCAGTTTATCTATGATCCTTGGAAGCAGGTATTCCGATTTTACGTCCCCCTCTTTGATCCCTGCCAGAAACTCCGGAAATCCCTTTTCCAGCACCTCAAGAAACGAACCCGGCAGGCCCCACATGTTCATGGACACATGGCAGTCCATAGCCACTGACACAGGAGCGCCTTCCTCGTCAACCGCCGTCAGGCCGTCGCCGCAGCGCCTGATCTCATAAGTCTCCACCACATTTTTCAGATATCCGTCCTGGTCTACCTGGCAGACGCCTCTGGTCACTCCGCCGTTGTCGCTTAGCGTATTGGCCAGCATAAACCCGCCCATACACAGATCATAGACCTTGGCATCTTCCTTCATCTCATGAACCATGTAGTCATGGATCTTTTTAAATCCCTCTTTTCCGTAATAATCATCCGCATTGATCACCAAAAACGGCCCGTCCACCAGCCCTTTAATGCTTAAAACCGCCTGGCCTGTCCCCCACGGTTTCTTCCTGTCCGCCGGCCTTGCATACCCTTTCGGAAGGTCGTCCAGCTCCTGGAACGCGTACTCCACCTTGGCGATCTTCTCGATCCGATGGCCGATGATCTCCTTAAAATCTTTCTCCAAATCCTTTCGGATGATAAATATGATCTTTTGGAAGCCTGCCTTTAAGGCATCATGGATCGAATAATCCATAATGATCTCTCCGCCCGGCCCCACAGGTTCCAGCTGCTTGATCCCCCCACCGAACCGACTTCCGATCCCCGCAGCCATAATTACCAATGTCGCGTCTCTCATAATACCTCTCCTCTGTCTTACAGCAAATGTGGTGTACTTTTTATCCTTCTTTTGAGTATACCATAGGAACCGGTAAAAGGCAAATTTATAAACCGCCAAAAATGCCGCGTCAACCTTCCCGGTCAATGCGGCATCTCTTCTATAAAAATGATTACTGTCTGGTGGATAGACGGGTCAAAGCCCTTCTAAGCGCCATCTTGGCGCGCAGCACGTCAATCTCGGCGTTATGATCCTTAAGACGTCTTTCCGCGCGGATACGGGCCTCGTCGGCACGTTTTATGTCAATCTCATCCGGCCACTCCACAACCTCGGCCATGATGGTGATCTCCTGGGGCAGGACCTCAATAAATCCTGCATGAAGGGCCGCCTTTTTTACCTGGGTCCCCTCGTGGATCTTTAATATGCCGGGGGACACGATCGCTGTCATGGGAATATGGCTGGCATACACACCGATATCCCCCTCCGTGGTAGACAGCTCCACCATGGACGCGTCTCCCTCATAGAAAACTCTTTCCGGAGTGACAATCTGCAATTTAAACATATCAGCCATGTTCCACCCTCCTATTTCGTGCGGGCAAGAACATCATCAATATTACCTGCATTGAGGAAATAGCCTTCCGGCACGTCGTCATGTTTTCCGTCCAGAATCTCCTTAAAGCCCTGAATGGTCTCGCTAAGGGGAACATACCGCCCCTCCAGACCTGTAAACTGCCCTGCCACGAAGAATGGCTGGGAAAGGAATCTCTGCACCTTTCTGGCGCGGGATACGGTCAGCTTATCATCCTCTGAAAGCTCATCCATACCCAGCATGGCGATGATATCCTGAAGCTCCTTGTACTTCTGAAGCACCTGGATCACCCTCTGGGCAACATTATAGTGTTCCTCGCCTACAATACGCGGGTCAAGGATCCTGGAAGTGGATTCCAGCGGGTCCACAGCCGGATAAATACCCAGCTCCACGATGGAACGGCTAAGAACCGTAGTTGCGTCCAAGTGGGCGAAGGTATTGGCCGGAGCCGGGTCAGTCAAGTCGTCTGCAGGCACGTAAACGGCCTGTACGGATGTGATGGAACCGTTCTTCGTGGAAGTGATCCTCTCCTGAAGAGCGCCCATCTCCGTCTGCAGAGTAGGCTGATAACCTACGGCTGAAGGCATACGTCCCAAAAGCGCGGACACCTCGGAACCTGCCTGGGTAAAACGGAAAATGTTGTCAATAAACAGCAGCACATCCTTGCCGCCCTTGTCACGGAAATACTCCGCCATAGTAAGTCCCGTCAGACCCACGCGCATACGGGCTCCCGGCGGCTCATTCATCTGGCCGAATACCATGGTGGTCTTATTGATAACGCCGGAATCCGTCATCTCATGGTACAGATCGTTCCCCTCACGGGTACGCTCTCCAACACCGGTAAATACGGAATAACCGCCGTGCTCGGTTGCGATGTTACGGATAAGCTCCTGGATCAGTACGGTCTTACCTACGCCGGCGCCGCCGAACAGACCGATCTTTCCGCCCTTCTGGTAAGGACAAAGCAGGTCTACCACCTTGATGCCTGTCTCCAGAATCTCCGTCTCCGTGGACTGCTCCTCAAAAGTAGGCGCTTTCCTGTGGATCGGAAGATACTCTTCCACCTTTGGCTGCTCTTTATTATCAATCGCCTCACCCAGAACATTGAAGATACGTCCCAGAGTGTTCTCGCCTACAGGAACCGTAATGGGCGCGCCTGTGGCCACGGCGTCCATGCCGCGGACAAGACCGTCCGTGCTTCCCATGGCAATACATCTCACCGTATCATCGCCCAGATGCTGAGATACCTCCGCCGTCAGTGTACCGCCGTCGCTGGTTGCGATGCGGATAGCCTCATTGATCTCCGGCAATTTCCCCTGACTGAACTTGATATCCAGAACAGCACTGATGATCTGCGTGATCTTACCAACGTTTTGCTCTGCCATCTTGTTTCTCCTTATTCTTATTCTATCTCACTGCCCGCTGGCAGCATACTCCTGCCCTTTCAGGCAGAAATCAGGCTTTCACCAAACTGCCGACGCCTTTGCCGACCTTAAGAGATCGCATTGGCGCCTGCCACAATCTCCGTAAGCTCCTGAGTAATGGCCCCCTGTCTGGCGCGGTTGTACTGCAGGCTCAAAGCCTCGATCATCTCCTCCGCGTTGCTGGTGGCATTGTCCATCGCCGTCATACGGGCTCCGTTCTCACTGGCCACAGCCTCAAGAAGCGCTCCATAGATCAGGCTGCTCATATATTTAGGCACGATGGAGTTCAATACTTCCTCCTCCTCCGGCTCATAGGTCATAAGCGCATGGGCTTTCCCCTCACTGTCCTCACCTGCTTCCATCTCCACCGGAAGGAGCTTGATCAGCTTCGGGATATGGGTCACCGTATTCTTAAACGAGGTGTAGGCAAGGTAGATCTCGCCAATCTCGCCTCTGGCAAAACTGTCCAGCAGTTCCAGAGTCAGATCCGCGGCATCCTGGTATAAAGGCTCGTTAATAACCTCGGAATAATCCGCCTTGATCCCATACCCTTTTCTCTGCAGCCCGTCCCGCCCCTTCCTTCCGATGGAATACACGATGGTATCCCCTACAGGAAGCTCCGCGTTTATGAGCTTAACAATATTGTTGTTGTATCCTCCCGCCAGACCCCGGTTGGAGGTGATCGCCACCACTGCCTTTTTCGGAGAAGTGCCGGGACGCAGATATTTGTGGTCCAGGTTCTCCGACTTTCTTAAGATGGAGCTGATGGTCTGATACATCAGATTAAAATAGGGTTTGGATGCTTCCGCCTTGCTTTTGGATTTCTGCAGCTTTACCGTGGATACCAGTTTCATGGCCTTTGTGATCTGCTCAGTGCTTTGGATACTGTCTCTTCTCCGTTTAATATCTCTCATGGATGCCATGATCTTTCACCTGCTTTCCTTAGCGCTGTGCCTTACACTCTGCAATAGCCTTGCTCAGCATCTCGTCAATCTCCGGAGTGATCTCTTTCTTCTCCCGGATCATGGCAGGAAGCTGCGGATATTTGGTATCAACAAATTTAAACAGGTCGCTCTCGAATTTAAGCACATCCGAAGTAGGGATATCCAGAAGATGCTTTCTGGTGGCAGCGTAGATGATGATAACCTGATACTCTACTGCCATTGGCTTGTACTGGGGCTGCTTTAACACTTCCCTGATCCTCTCGCCCTGTGCCAGCTGCTCCTTGGTAGCCGCGTCCAGGTCGGAACCAAACTGGGCGAAAGACGCCAGCTCACGATACTGGGCCAGCTCCACACGGATGGGGGAGGCAATCTTCTTCATAGCCTTGATCTGCGCCGCGCCGCCAACTCGCGATACGGACAGACCGGCATTGATAGCCGGACGGAATCCGGAGTTGAACATCTCTGTCTCCAGGTAGATCTGACCGTCGGTAATGGAGATCACGTTAGTCGGAATATACGCGGACACGTCGCCTGCCTGAGTCTCGATAATCGGCAGCGCCGTAAGGGAACCGCCGCCCAGATCATCAGAAAGACGGGAAGCCCTCTCCAGAAGCCTGGAGTGGAGATAGAAAACGTCTCCGGGGTAAGCCTCACGTCCCGGAGCTCTCTTAAGAAGCAGGGACAAGGTACGGTAAGCCGCCGCGTGTTTACTTAAGTCATCATAAATCACCAGCACATCGCCGCCGTTCTCCATCCACTCTTCGCCGATAGCACACCCGGCATAAGGGGCAATATACTGTAAGGGAGCCAGGTCGGAAGCCGTGGAAACCACGATGGTGGTGTAATCCATAGCGCCGAACTCCTCCAGCGTCTTAACAATGTTGGCTACCGTAGATGCCTTCTGGCCAATAGCCACGTAGATACAGTGAACTCCCTGGCCCTTCTGATTGATAATGGTATCAATGGCGATAGCCGTCTTACCGGTCTGACGGTCGCCGATAATAAGCTCACGCTGGCCCCGCCCGATGGGAATCATGGCGTCAATGGCCTTGATACCGGTCTGGAGAGGGGTATCTACGGATTTTCTCTCGATTACGCCGTGAGCCACGCGCTCAACCCGGCGGAACTTGTCAGTCTCAATGGGTCCCTTGCCGTCAAGGGGCTGACCCAATGCATTTACAACACGTCCTGTCATGGCATCGCCTACAGGAACCTCTACCACCCTGCCTGTGGTCTTCACCGTGTCGCCCTCGCTGATCTTGCTGGTATCGCCCAGCAAAACCGCGCCCACGTTGTCCTCTTCCAGGTTCAGCACCATGCCGTAGATCTCTCCCGGAAACTCCAGAAGTTCTCCCTGCATGGCGCTTTCAAGACCGTGGATGCGGGCGATACCGTCGGCCACCTGGATAACGGTACCCACGTTGGAAACCTCAAGCTTGGTAGAATACTTTTCTATCTGTTCTTTGATCACAGAACTAATTTCTTCCGGCCTTAAATTCATGAAGGTTCGCACCTCTTTCCTAATTTATAGCTGAGGGCCAAAGCCCCGAATCTGATCATGGAAAGCCGCTTACACTTTCCATAACGAATATGCTGGCGCTTAGGCCAGCTGCACATTAAGAAGCTGCTTCTTCAATTCATACAGCCGGGTCTTAATGCTGCTGTCAACGACTCTGTCACCGATGCGGATAACCATGCCTCCGATAAGAGAGGGGTCCACGGAATAATCCATATCAAACTCCACATACCGGGTTGTGGCCAGAAGCCTTTTCTTTACCTGCTCCTTCTGAGCGCTTGTCATCTCCACCGCGGAAGTCACCCGGGCGGTCCCGATTCCCTTCTCCTCTTTCACCTGGGCGATAAAATAGTCCAGGATGGAAAGGATCTCATTCTGCCGTCCCTTGTCAACGATCGCCGTCAGAAAGCCCATCATCTCATCGGAAAGCCTGCTCTGAAAGACATTGCGGATGATCTGGATCTTCTCCTCCTTCACCACCTGCGGGTGATCCAGAAGATGAATCAAATCCTGCTGCTCTTTAAAGATCCTGTAAAGCTCCATAGACTCCTCAAAGACCTCATCCAGCTTACTCTTGTCCCTGGCCGCCTGCATCAGCGCATCGCCGTATACCTTTGATACTAGCTTTGCCATGTGCTCTCACCCATCTCCTTCAGCGTCTCGTCAATCAGCGTGTCCTGGATCGTGGTGTCAATGGAAGCAGCCACCACCTTGCCTGCCATAAGGGAAGCGATGGAAATGATCTCCTGCTTCATATCATCAAGGGCTTTCTTCTTCTCCAGTTCCACCTCGCGGCCTGCCCGCTCGATGATCCTGGCAGCCTCTGCCTTGGCCTCATCCACGATCTCCGTCTCTCTGGCCTTGGCTTTTCTTCTGGCATCCTCCAAAATGGCGTCCGCCTCCCTGGAAACATCCTTAAGCTTTGCCTCATACTCGGCTTTCAAGGCTGCAGCGTTCTTTTTATCATCTGCCGCCTCCGCCAGTTCCCCGGCGATCTTCTGCCTTCTCTTTTCCAGCACTTCCCGCACCGGATTAAACAGAAGGTAAGACAGCCCGGCAAACAGAATAAAGATATTGATCGCTGTCCAGAATGCTTCGGAAAGCAGCTGCGCGTCAAATCCTATCAAACGATCTAATCCCAACTCTTAAGCCTCCTTTCTGCTCCTCTCCCAAATCAACCGAAAGGCTTAACGAACATCAGAATGATCGCAACAACAAGACCGTACAGACCGGTGGTCTCCGCAACCGCCTGACCCAAAAGCATGGTGGAAGTAATGTCGGATTTTGCTCCCGGATTGCGTCCTACCGCAGCCGCGCCCTGGCCCGCCGCGATACCCTGGCCTACACCAGGTCCGATACCGGCGATCATAGCCAAGCCGGCGCCAATAGCGGAACATCCATAGATAAAGTCCTGTCCAGAAATATTCATAGTTTTTTCCTCCTAAAATAAAAATCTTATTTTTATTCTTTCCGCCCTTTCAGGCGGTAACTGCTTACTCCATCTTATCGTTAATGTAAACCATGGTCAGCATACAGAACACATAGGTCTGTATACATCCGGAGAATAGATCGCAGTACACATGAAGCGCCGCCGGAATACCGATCTTAACAAACCATGGCATCATGCCGTACCAAAGTCCCATAATAATCACGCCTGAAAGCAGATTCGCAAACAAACGCAGGGAAATGGATATGGGGTTTGCCACTTCACCGATCAGGTTGATCGGAAACAAGATCGGAATCGGCTGGAACAGGCTGGTAAAATGCCCGACTCCCCGGTTTTTCAATCCCTGATAATTTACGATAAAGAATGTGAACATACCAAGTAAAAAGGTAACACCAAAATCTGCTGTCGGAGCCCTAAGGCCAAACAGGCCGCTCAGGTTGCAGAACAGAATGAACAAAAAAATGGTTCCGATGTAATTGACAAACTTTCTGGCGTTACCGGCCAAAATCCCCTGAGCCATATTCTCCAAGGCTTCCATGCCCATCTCCAGAGCATTCTGAAACGCCCCGGGAATACTGCTGTCAGTAGCCGCCTTGATCTTTCTGTTGGCAATAAAACCGATCAGAAGCAGCACAGCCGTGATAATCCATGCCCCCACAGTAGTGTCCGTAATCCACAGTTCCTGCCCAAATGCCTCATATTTTAATACGCCATGAATCATGAAGTCAGGCTCGTGAACTACCATCGGAATTTTCATCATTCCCATACACCGTCCTCCTTTCCTCAATGGTACTTTCCAAAGGGTCTTGTTCGGCTCCCCCAAAGAAAGTCCTGTGTACTGCCGGCTGGAGCAGCGCCCCCGCCTTGAGGCCCAAAGCCCCGATGATCATAGCCACCGCATCAACCTGCGGACGGCTTCCCAGGAGTACTAACGCAATGATAAAGACCACCCTTCGCATGGCGGACTGTACCACGGTCATCCTGTTGGCATACCCCTCATCCCGGCTCTCGGCAGCCCGCTCTGTGATGACCGCCATATGGACAAGCATCGCCACGTCCGCCGCAAAACCAAGAAAAAGCCCCACCAGCACAGGCCCCAATAAGAACCCTGCGCCTGCCAGGCCATGTTGAAAGATAACCGCCAAGCCTCCCAAGATTAGCACATAGGCAAACATCCCGACTGACATCTCCAGAACAAGGTGTTTCAAGTGATCACTCATGCAGCTCCTCCCTGCCCTCCCTGGCATCCGTCTCCTCCCTGACAAAACGAATCCTGCCTGGCATCTTAGGCTTTGTCACGGACCGGTCCTCACATTTGAGCGCCGACTCCAAAAGCCGCAGCCTCTCCTCTTCCTCCTCCTTAGCCTGCCGGTCAATGAGACGCTTAGCCATGACATACGCGCCGCGCCCTCCTCCCAGTGTGCCAAGGATCAGAAGAAATACCAGTGTCTTCGTTCCATACCTGGAATCGATGTAATTACCCGCAAAGACGCAAAACAGAACAGGCGTCACCACGCACAGCCCTAACTGGGTCACCATGGCCAGACTTTGGAACACGCTTTTCTTGTATCCCATACCTATCTCATCTCCCGTCTTTACATATGTATTTTACATTATAACCAATCTTTCTTCATTTGTCCATGTTTTGTAAGTTTTTCGTCACAATTTCTCCATTTTAAATCCCTTCGTCAAAAACCGGGATGATCTATTATTTTTATTGACACCTTTCCTGCCTTTTGATAAGATTGCAGCGGTTACATTGCCCAAAAGATCAAAGGAGATAAAATTATGAGGATCCTGCTCATCCGTCACGGAGACCCTGACTACGACCATGACACACTGACCGAAAAAGGACGTCGTGAGGCCGCGCTCTTAGCCCAGGCCGCCCCCCGCATGCATATTGACGACTGCTACGTCTCCCCCCTGGGAAGAGCCAGGGACACGGCCTCCTATTCCCTGAAAGCCATGGGAAAAGAAGCCAAGACCCTTAACTGGCTCACGGAATTTCCCGCAGCCGTAGATTTGAATCTGTCAGAGGAGTTGGCCCGGGCTTACTCTGACGCAGACAAAAAGGACAGCCTCTATGAGGCCCGCAATGTTATCTGGGATCTGATGCCTTCCTACTGGGCCCAGCGCGCCGAATATATGGATCCGGCCCAGTGGAAGCAGTCCCTTGTGGCCAGATGCGGCGATGCCGCCCCGGTCTACGACCGTGTATGCCGGGAATTTGACAGCCTTTTAGAGACATACGGATACGAAAGAGATAACTGCTGCTACCGGGTGCGCAGGGAAAATACCACCACCATAGCCTGCTACTGCCATTTCGGCATCATATGCGCCCTTTTATCCCACCTGTGGAATATGTCCCCCTTCATCCTCTGGCACGGCGTCGCCCTGGCCCCCACCTCCGTGACAGAGATCGTATCGGAGGAGCGTCAGCAGGGCATTGCCTCCTTCCGCGCTCTGCGGGTGGGAGATATCTCCCACCTGTATGCCGGACAGGAGCCGCCTTCCTTTGCGGCCAGATTCTGCGAAGTATACAGCAATAAAGACCAGAGGCATTAGAACATGAGGCATTATTTATAGTAGAAACAGGAAGAGCCATCCTTCTCCATACGCTCTTCCTGTTTCTTATTTCACCGCTTTCTGCGTTTTGACCCAATCCCCTTTGTAAAGATCATACTGGTTTCTCATATGTTTTCTTTCATAAAAAGATATATCTTATTTAAAGCTGACCAATACAGACCCTGTCTTGTCTATTGAGCAGGTGGGCTATCTGGACAACGGCACGCCCTTTGAGTACACAGAACAGCATTATATCGGAGATAACTATGAATTTAAGACGGTGTCCTTAAGATAAAATAAAAATATCCGATTAGTCCTTGATTTTAAAAAAAAGATATGATAAAATATGTTTTGTCAGCGAAAGACAGCGACAACATCATATTTTTACGCGCGAGTGGCTCAGTGGTGGAGTATCGCCTTGCCAAGGCGAGGGTCGCGGGTTCGAATCCCGTCTCGCGCTTCTATTTTTTGCCGGTAGACCGCAGTCTTGTGGTTTCCCGGTTCTTTTCATGTAAGTACCACATTATTATCAGGAGAGCGCATACTATTATGTATAAATATGAAATCATAGCCCAGGACATCCAGTCAAAAATCCTCTCCGGCTTTTACAAGCCGGACGAAAAGCTCCCCCAGGAACATGAACTGTGCAAACAGTATGATGCCAGCCGCATCACCATCCGGGAAGCTATGGAACACCTGGTACACAATGGACTTATCACCAAACGCCGGGGATCCGGCACCTTTGTCAAAGCGATATCCGGCGGTTCCGTCAACCACGAGGGCTTTGCCCGCTCTCAACAGTTCGGCGGCTTTGCCAAGGACCATCCGGGCCATCACATCACTTCCGTAATCCACGAATTTCAGCCCTTAAAGGCTTCTGCCCCGGTGGCTGAACAGCTGCAGATTCCCGAAGGCTCCTTTGTCTGTTATATCTGCCGTACCAGAAAGGTGGACGGAATCCCTTACACAACAGAGTACACCTATATGCCTGCGGACATTATCACCGGAATCACAGACAAGGTCCTTGAAGGCTCCATCTATTCCTATATCGAGAACGTCCTGAAGCTGAAAGTCCAAAGCGCCCACCGCATCGCCCGCGCTTCCATGCCCACGGACCAGGAACGGGTGTGGCTGGAAATCGGCGACGCTCCTCTTCCTGTCCTGGAGGTGGAACAGGTTGCCTACCTTGGAGACGGGCGGATTTTTGAGTATTCAAAATCCAGACATCGCGCGGACTGTTTTGAACTCCGCACAGTCAGCATTCAATGATCACACACCATATTCGGACTTCCATACTGCCGAAAGACAGCTTTTGCTGAAAATCGGCAGTATTTTTTTGCCTTTTCCAGCTCTTTTTCTCATGTGATCAATAGGAATTTTCCAAAAAATTAAAAACTTGTAAAAAACCTCTTGCATTTTTATAAAATTATGATATTATAAAAATATGATATAACATATTAATTAAAAGTCATAATAAATATGGCTAAATTCTGAAAGGAGAAGCGTATGCAGCTATCAATTCCAAAGGGGTTCTTCATGGGAGCAGCCATGTCCGGCCCGCAGACCGAGGGGGCTTACAAGAAAGATCACCGTCTGGAGAGTTTCTGGGACACCTGGTCCGATCTGTCAATCTCCGATTTTTACAACAAGGTAGGCAGCTATGTGGGCAATAACTTTTACGAGAAGTATGAGGAGGACATCAAGCTGTTAAAAAGCCTCCGCTTAGACTCTTTCCGCACCTCCATCCAGTGGACCAGGCTTATGGACCAGAACCAGAAGCTGAACCCGGAGGGCGCCGCATTTTACCATAAAGTGTGTGCCTGTGCCAGGGAGAATGAGATTGAACTGTTTATGAACCTGTATCATTTTGACATGCCTGCTTATCTGTTCGCCAGAGGGGGCTGGGAGAACCGGGAAGTGGTGGAAGCGTACGCTGTCTATGCCAGAACCGCATTCCGCGAGTTTGGCAAGGAGATCCGCTACTGGTTCACATTTAACGAGCCTATTGTGGAACCGGATCAGGAATACCGGGACGGGAACTGGTATCCATTTATCAAAGATGAGAAGCGGGGCCTTCAGGTTCAGTACCACATCGCCCTGGCCCACAGCCTGGCAGTCCGCGAGTTCCACAAGGCCAAAGAAGAAGGATATCTTATGGAGGATGCCCAGATCGGTCTGATCAATGCATTTGCGCCTCCTTACACGAAAGAGGATCCTACTCCCGAAGACCTGGAAGCTCTGCGCATGACCGACGGCATCCACAACCGCTGGTGGCTTGATCTTTGTACTTCCGGAACCCTGCCCCAGGATATCTTCGATACCCTGGAAGAATATGATGCCCTTCCGGAGATGCGGCCCGGTGACAAGGAGATCTTAAAGTGCGGCCGCGTAGACTGGCTGGGATTCAACTACTACCAGCCCACCAGAGTGCAGGCTCCCAGGGAGAAAACCAACGAAAACGGTTACCCCAGATTTGCGGATCCCTATATCTGGCCGGAGAGAAAGATGAATATTTATCGGGGATGGGAGATTTACCCCAAGGGAATTTATGACTTCGGCATGAAGATGAAGCAGGAATATCCGGACATGAAGTTCTTTATCTCGGAAAACGGCATGGGCGTGGAACATGAGGACCGTTTCCGCAATGAGGAGGGCGAAATCCAGGACGACTACCGCATTGAGTTTGTACGCGACCACCTGGAATGGGTTATGAAAGCCATTGAAGAGGGCGCCAACTGTGTTGGCTACCACTATTGGGCAGTGATCGACAACTGGTCCTGGAGTAATGCATTTAAAAACAGGTACGGTTTTATTGAAGTGGATCTAATGAACAACTATGAGAGAAGATTAAAAAAATCTGCCCATTGGATCAAGAATCTTATTGAGCAGAGAGACAGGGAGGATTAGTATGGGAGCTTCATTACAGAATTCGAAATTTGTAGATAAATTTACTGAGTTTGCGGCAAAGCTGGGGAGTCAGATCCATCTAAGCTCCCTCCGGGACGCATTCGCGACGATCATGCCTCTCTATATCCTGGCAGGCGTGGCAGTTTTATTCAACAATACCATTTTCCAGTGGTTTTTAAGCGGTCCTTCCCTGGCCAGCGCCCAGTATTGGGGCAATCTTCTGGTAAATGCAACATTAAATATCAGTTCCCTGCTGATCGCCACAGTAATCGGGTACTGCCTGTCCAGAAACAGAGGGTATGACAATCCTATTGCCGCGTCCCTGGTATCGCTGGCGACTTTGATCATCATGATGCCCGGCTCTATTACCGTGGTTCCCGACGGAGCTGCTGACGGCGTAGTGGTTTCCGGCGTGCTGTCTTTTAACAATATCGGCACACAGGCCATGTTTGCAGGCATTATCATCGGCCTGGCGGCAACGGAATTATTTATCTACATATCCAACATCAAGAAATTACAGATCAATATGGGCGACAGCATTCCGCCGGCTGTGGGAAAATCTTTCTCCGTATTGATACCGTTTATTATCGTTATGGCCCTTTTTGCAGTCATTTCCGCAGTCCTCTACAATGTGTTCCACACGGATTTGATCTCCATTATCACGGTTATGATCCAGGAACCGCTTCGGGGCGTTACCACCGGGCTGTTTGGCTGCGTGCTCATCTACTCTCTGGGCAACCTTTTATGGCTGTTCGGTATTCACCAGACCGTCCTTAACGGCTCCCTGTTAGAGCCCCTTCTGATGGTCAACATGACCCAGTGCATGGCAGCCTATGCCGCAGGGGAACCGATCCCGGACATTATCAACGCTGCATTTGTACCCACCTTCGGCATGATGGGCGGTTCCGGTTCCACCATCGCCCTGATCATCGCCACGCTGCTGTTTGGCCGCAACAAAGCCACCAAGACCATCTGCAAGCTGTCTGTGGCGCCGGGATGTTTTAACATCAATGAGCCGATCATTTTCGGATACTCCATTGTGTATAATATCACCATGATCATTCCTTTTGTGCTGCTTCCGGCTATCGGCATCATCATCGGCTATGCGGCTACCGCGCTGAATTTTATCAATGAGTGCGTTGTGTACATTCCCTGGACGACTCCACCGCTTTTAAGCGGCTATCTGGCTACCAGCGGCGATTTCCGGGCTGTCATCGTCCAGATTGTCATCATAGCCGTAGGCGTGCTTTTATACCTGCCTTTTGTTAAGATCAACGATAAACTGATGGACCAGGTTTCTGCGCAAGAAAACGAATAATCTTCTCTTTTTCGTTCCCCTGTATCGGAAGATGAACCCTCCTCCATACAGGGGATTTTTAATGCTTTTGCTTTTATTTTGTCCCTGTTTGTGCTATCTTTATATTATAATTATGAGGAGGAACGCTTGTGAAACATATGAATGAGCTGATATTTTTCAGACCGTTTTTCAAACAGGTCCTTTGGGGCGGCCATAAGATGCGGGATGTCTACAGCTACCCCATTCCGGGAGACGACACGGGGGAAGCCTGGGTCATCAGCGCCAATGCCCACGGGGCAAGCACGGTTATGGGCGGAACCTATGACGGACAGACCCTGGACAGCCTTTGGGAGAACCATCGGGAACTGTTCGGCGGCATGGAAGGAAAGGAATTTCCTCTGCTGGTGAAGGTCATTGACGCCAATGACCATCTAAGCATCCAGGTACATCCGGATGATGCGTACGCATTTGTCCATGAGAACGGCAGCCAGGGAAAGACCGAGTGCTGGTATATTCTGGACTGTGATGAAGGCGCGGACATTATCATCGGACACCACGCAAAAAGCAGGGAAGAACTGAAACAGATGATCGCGGAGGACAGATGGGATGATCTTCTCAGGAAATTTTCCATCCGCAAGGGAGACTTTTTCTATATCCCTGCCGGAACCGTTCATGCCATCCGGAAAGGGACTCTGCTTCTGGAAGTTCAGCAGAACAGCGATACCACTTACCGTCTGTATGATTATGGACGTCTCCAGGACGGAAAGCCAAGGCAGCTTCATCTAAAGGAGAGTATGGACGTAATCACCTGTCCCCACCAAGCCATGGATACCATGGGAGATACGGAGGACCATGGAGACTACGAAACCCGCATTCTGGTAAACGGCCCCTACTTTTCCGTAACCAAATGGAATGTGAAAACTCATGTTTCCATCAGCCAGAATTATCCGTTTATGCTCATCGACGTTACGGCGGGCAACGGCATGTTAAACGCATATCCGGTTAAGGCGGGGGATCATCTTCTGGTTCCCACGGGATACGGGATGCTCAAGTGTCAGGGTGAAATGGAACTGATCATTACACATGTGTAAACAAAATTGCAATCTAATGTACTCTCGGAGTCTCTTTGTGCCTGATTTTGTGAGATGATTTTTTGTCAGATGTGCATAAATTTATGAGGCGTACGTGGAATGTACGTTATTAAATTTATGTACATATGACGGAAAATCATCCACAAAGGCAGGTGCAAGAGCGATTACGAGAGTACATCCTAATCAGGAGGAGGATATACTATGTTATTTGGAGCGCTGGAAGCGGGCGGCACAAAGATGGTGTGCGCCATCGGCAATGAGCAGGGAGAAATTCTGGAGCGGATCTCCATTCCCACACAGACACCGGACGGTACCATGCCGAAACTGGCGGAATTTTTTCTGGACAAGGGCATTGCCGCTCTTGGAATCGGGTGTTTCGGCCCTATTGATTTAAACCGCAGCTCAAAAACCTACGGTTACATTACCACAACGCCGAAACTGCCGTGGAAAAATTATGATATCTGCGGCTATTTCAGGGAACAATTAAATGTTCCGGTTGGGTTTGATACAGATGTCAACGGCTCTATGCTTGGGGAGGCTACCTGGGGCTGTGCCAGGGGCCTGGATTCCGCTATCTATATTACCGTAGGTACCGGTATCGGAGTCGGAATCATGGCGGACGGAAAACTCCTCCATGGCATGCTGCACCCGGAGGGCGGGCACATCCTTATGCCTGTCCGTTCTGATGATACCTATAAAGGAAAATGCCCTTACCACGGAACCTGTCTGGAAGGTCTGGCCTCCGGTCCTGCTATCGAGGCCCGGTGGGGCGCTCCTGCCAAAGAACTGGCAGACAGGCCCCAGGTGTGGGATCTGGAGGCTTACTACCTGGCTCACGCTCTGACAAGCTATATCATGATATTGTCCCCCCAGAAGATCATCCTGGGAGGCGGCGTGATGCATCAGACCCATCTTATGGGGCGGATCCGCCAGTATGTAAAGGACATGATCGGCGGATACCTTGTGACGAAGGAGTTGGAGGATTTGGACAGCTACATCGTGCTTCCCTCTCTCAATGACGATCAGGGGATCCTGGGGGCGTTAAAACTGGGGATGGATGAACTGGACAGGGAGAAAGGGACTCCGAGAATATCTTAGACGTAATGGAGGAAATATCGTCCTCCTCAAAGCCAAAGAGGGATGGTCAGCTTTTCGCTGAAAATCCCTCTCTCAAAAAATAGAGCGGGTGATGGGAATCGAACCCACGTATCCAGCTTGGAAGGCTGGTGTTCTACCATTGAACTACACCCGCAAATCTTATCTATACTTTACTATATGCAGTTTTCCTTCTGATGTTTCCTGCTCCATGCCTTGGACCGGAATCGAACCAGTGACACGAGGATTTTCAGTCCTCTGCTCTACCAACTGAGCTACCAAGGCCCGTCATCCCTCCATCATACTTCCGGCGACTTCAGACTTACATAGTTTACAATACTTTTCTGCTGTTGTCAATCTTTTTTTCCTTCCTTTTTCGTATTGCACACCTTAACAAAAAGTAGTAATATAGTGGTATCCAAGGTCAAATAAACAGATATTTTCGGAGAATCTCACAAAATCCTCCGTCATATTACGTTTTTTCCAGAAAACAGGGAGGATTTTATGAGATATTATATTGCAGATCTCCATTTTTTTCATCAGGCTATGAATACCCACATGGATAAGCGCGGTTTTGAGGACACCCACCAGATGAACACATATATGATCGAAAAATGGAACCAAAAAGTCCGCAAAAAAGACGAAGTGGTCATCCTGGGCGATCTGTCCTGGGGTAATGTCCAGGATACCAATACGCTTTTGCAACAGCTTCACGGAAAACTATACATGATCCAGGGTAATCACGACCGTTTTCTGAATCACAGGGAGGCTAACACCTCCCGCTTCGTGTGGATAAAACCCTATGCGGAGATGTCGGACAATAACCGGAAAGTTGTGCTGTGCCACTACCCGATCCTGTGCTACAACAGCCAATACCATCTGACCGCAAAAGGCTTCCCCAAAACCTATATGCTTTACGGCCATGTCCACGACACCAAAGACCAGCGGCTTGTGGAGCAGTTCCAGCAGATCACCAGACAAACCGTAATCACGGACGTTCAGGGCAATGAGCGGCATATTCCCTGCAACATGATCAACTGTTTCTGCATGTACTCTGATTACGAGCCGTGGAGTTTAGATGAGTGGATCCAATACTATGAGAACAGAAGCGGGGCGCGCAGTTGACAGGAGGGACGACCTGCCAAAATTACTGTTCCCCCTCTTCCTCTTTCTCCTCCATAATCCTGACGTTGACCCCGTTAACCTCCACATGTTCATTGATGGCAATGACCAGGCACTGGCGTCCGCCGATGAACCTGGTCTCCACCAGGTCTGCCGCCTCCGGCTTCACCTGCACCACCACATCCGCCGTCTCAATGTGAAAGCCCCTGGCATTGACAATATTGGAAGCCAAAAAGGATGTGGACTCTCCTGCGCATTGGTCGTAATGCTGGTCAAATTCCTCCAGCTTCTCATCCGGCACACCGCTGTCCTCCAAAAGACGGCGCACCTCCTGCTTGCCCAGCTCCAAAGGCTCCGGCTCGTCTTTAAATTCTTCCAGCCTGGTATTTAAAGTCTCATGGATATTTTTTATGACGTCGTAATCACAGTCCTCCCCCAGAGTGTCAGACAGCAGGGCATTAAACGTCTCCTTCTGATCGTCCGCCGAAAGAGGGATGCGGCTGCAGCCAAACATTTTCTGGATAAAGTCCTCCTGAAGTTCGGCAGCATTTTTCGTATAATAGAGCATGCTGTGGATGTCAGTATAACGTTCATTAAAACAGGGGAACAAAAACCCTTTTACCGGCTGATCCACGATCCAGTCCTGGGTCCTGTTCTCAATGCAGTTTTTCTCAATATTGTATCCCAGCCCCGGCTTTGACAAATGTACCGGACAGATGCTGCAGAGTATGTAATTGTATACATTGTCAGAAGCGTCATACATCTCTATGCCATCTGCGGCCTTGCCGGGAACATCATAGGAGACATGGATCAGGATAATATAATAATTTTCCCCATACTCAAAATTCTCAATGACCTTGTTGTAAAACTGATGGATCAGGTCGTCATCTTTTAGCTGGCTGTCCCGCAGCTTTAAAAGAAACTCCTGGGCTCCTCCCTCTTTTTCCTCCTCCAGCGGAAAATCCAGATTCAGCAGATTACGCCCCAAAGTCCCGGACAGCGTCTTTTTAAAAATGGTAAAGTATTTGAAGGCATCATCCTCAGGCAGGGAGAGAAATGCCTCCTTAAGTTCTGTCTTAATATTCTTTTCCGCGTCTATGTAGCATCCGCATATGCGGGAAATGGTACAGTGCTCCGGCGTGTACTGCTTGCGGATCTCAGAAACTTCTTTTTTGTTCATACTGTCTTACTGCCTCCTTCTTATACGATCTTTCTACATCCGGCTGTTTCAAACGGGGGTATAAAAATAAAAAAGCCCCGGAAAACCGAGGCTTTTTTAATGCCGCAGGCCGGAATCGAACCGGCACGAGAGATTAGTCCCGCAGGATTTTAAGTCCTGTGCGTCTGCCAGTTCCGCCACTGCGGCAGGTCTCCCATTCTCTGACAGGAAAAATGGATGGAGATGGATTCGAACCATCGAAGCGTGTCGCAACAGATTTACAGTCTGCCCCCTTTGGCCACTCGGGAACCCATCCATATGGCTCTGACAAGCGATAACTATATTATCACAGCCATGGAAAAAAATCAAGGTTTTTTGTTGGAAATCAGTAAAATTCCGCTGTACGGTTTCATGGTAAGGGACACACATCCATCCAAAACCTCATGGACAAGAAAATCCGCTTCGTATCCCTCTGTGCTTGTGGTAATAACCTGGGTCACGGTGTCTTTGTCTGTAATCCCGATCTCCCACACAGGCAGCTTCACTTCCCGCTGGCCATCGCTGTTGTTTACCGCCACAACGCACCGGTTGCGGCCAAAGAACCGGCCGTAGCTGATAAACTGGTAATCTGCCAAAAGCTGTTTGACAGAACCTTTCCGCAGCGCCGGGCATCTCTTGTGGAGGGAGATCACATATCTGTGAAATTCGATCAGATCCAGATCTTCCTTCCCCCAGGGGTACGTCCTGCGGTTATCCGGGTCTGTCCACCCGCACAGGCCGGCTTCGTCTCCGTAATACACGGTAGGAGCGCCGGGCCATGTCATCTGGATGAGCACGGCTTCCCTAAAGATACCCTTGTTGACGCCTCTGTCCGCCGCCTCCGCCCCAGCCGTATTGATGCGGCCCACGGTCCGGTTTGTCCTGGTAAGGAACCGGCTGTGGTCGTGATTGGACAACTCGTTCATGGAGATCTGCATTGACTGGGTCTGCATCTTGCTCATATGGTAGAACATGGAAAGGAAAAAGGCTTCCCCATTGCCGTACATGGTCTCGTTGTACTCGTCGCTGTGCTTCTCCATGCCGGTAAGGAACCATGTCACCGGCTCCATAAACGCGTCGTAATTCATCACCGTATCCCACTGGTCGCCCTGAAGCCAGCTGCCCGGGTCTCCATAGTGTTCCGCCAGGATGACCGCCTCCGGATTCGCCTCTTTCACTACCTTGCGGAAATCCCTCCAGAACTTGTGGTTATCCTCGCTGGTGTGGCCTAAGTCCGCCGCCACATCCAGACGCCAGCCGTCCACATGATACGGCGGGGAGACCCACTTCCTGGCAATATCCATTACGTACTTGTACAGTTTTGGATCCGCATAGTTCAGCTTTGGAAGCGTGTCGTGGCCCCACCATCCGTCATAGTGGGGATTATTGGGCCAGGCATCTTCCCTGTGGAATTTGAAAAAGGAGCGGTAAGGGCTTTCCTCCGATACATAGGCCCCTGCTTCATAGCTGTCGCTGCCCTGGTAGATCTGCTCCCTGTCCAGCCACTTATTAAAAGACCCGCAGTGGTTGAACACGCCGTCCATGATCACTCGCATGCCCCTGCGGTGGACTTCCTCCACAAACTTGGCAAAAAATTCATTGCTGGCTTTCAGATTGTCCGGGTCCGCGGAACGGAGCCGGTACTTGGAGGCATTCTCGTTGTTGGCAGCTTCCGGCCCCAGCACATCCCCGCCGTCTTTCACGATGCGCCCGTAATGGGGATCAATGTGATCATAATCCTGGGTATCGTATTTGTGGTTAGACGGAGAGACAAACAGAGGGTTAAAATAGATAACCTCCACCCCCAGGCCCTGGAGGTAGTCCAGTTTGTTCCACACTCCCTGAAGATCCCCTCCGTAAAAACACCCTACATCCATGGTGGAAGGATTCTGGTCCCAGTCCTTTACCTGGCTCACCGGCCTGCCGATATACATGTACTCGCAGTCCTGCACATCATTGTCCGGGTCTCCGTTGCAGAAACGGTCCACAAAGATCTGATACATGACCGCCCCCTTGACCCACTCCGGCGTATGGAACCCGGGTGTTATGCGGTAATCGAAACATTCCTGGGCATCCTGGCAGATCCCCAGGCGATTATAGTAACAAGACTCCTGGCCTTTTACCACTCGAAAACGGTATCTGACCGGGGTGTCCGGCACCCCTTTTTTGTATTCGTAGTAATCAAACAGTTCATCGGATTCCGCCTTTGTAAGCGCTTCCTCCTGTGCCATCCCCTCTTCCTGATAATATACATTATCTATGTTATCTCGGGCAGTCCTGAAACGCAAGGTTACAACTTGTCCCGCATCCGGTTGCGCGGGAATGCGGAATTCTTCATTCTCATCCGCAAACAGGGCCTGCCTGTTGATAGTTTCCTGATCTTCAAACCTCATACACCTTTTTCCTTCCTATGATAAATCCCCTGCCTTCCTATTCTAAATGATTCCCACAAATAATACAACCTAAAATACTGCCAAATAATTCTTTTTTCTGTTGGAGACTTTTGCATAACAGGTTTTTTAAAGTAAAAGAGCCAGCGGGGTAGCTGGCTCTTTTAGGAGAAGGTATTTCGTTTCTTATGGGGTGTAGCAAAAACTATATAATGTATTGGGGGGTTACGTCTATTATAATACCACAGCGATTCCAATATTCCAAGAACCAGCATGCACAAACTTACCAAAAATCATATCTATTTTTTGTTTATATTGCATATTTTTAAAACATAAGTTCGAATTCTTCCTGCCCAACTTTCTCTTTCTCCAGAAGGACCTCCGTACATTTGTGGAGCACATACTCATGTTCATGAATCATGGCTTTGGCCTTTTCATAGCACTGATCAATAATCCGCTTTACCTCGCTGTCTATGGCTGCCGCCACATCATCGCCGTAACTCTTCGTATGTCCGATCTCCCGCCCGATGAACACTTCATCACCCTCGGTCTCATAATTGATCATACCCACTTTTTCCGACATGCCGTATTTCACCACCATGGAACGGGCAAGGGCCGTGGCCTGTTTGATATCCTGGGAAGCGCCTGTGGTAATGTCATCCAGAATAAGCTCCTCCGCAATACGGCCGCCCAGAGATACCATGATCGTCTGGAGCATCTTCCCCTTTGTGTTGAACATCTCGTCTTTCTCCGGCAAAGGCATCGTGTATCCTGCAGCGCCGTTTCCCGTAGGGATAATGGATATGGTGTGTACCGGCCCCACTTCGGGAAGCAGGTGGAACAGGATGGCGTGGCCTGCCTCGTGATAGGCCGTTATCCGCTTCTCCTTGTCGGAGATCACCCGGCTGCGCTTCTCGGTCCCGATCCCCACCCGGATAAAAGAGCGGTCAATATCATTCTGACGCACAAAAGTACGTCCTTCTTTAGCCGCAAGGATGGCGGACTCATTAAGCAGGCTTTCTAAGTCGGCTCCCGTAAATCCGGCGGTGGTCCTGGCCACCCGTTCCAGATCCACATCGTCCCCCAGGGGCTTATCCTGGGCATGGACCTTTAAGATCTCCTCCCTGCCCCGGACATCCGGACGCCCCACCATGATCTTCCGGTCAAAACGCCCTGGCCGCAGAATGGCCGGATCCAGAATATCCACCCGGTTGGTAGCCGCCAAAACGATGATCCCTTCATTGACGCCGAATCCGTCCATCTCCACCAAAAGCTGGTTTAAGGTCTGCTCTCTCTCGTCATGGCCGCCTCCAAGGCCGGTCCCTCTCTGCCTTGCCACAGCGTCAATCTCATCAATAAATACGATACAGGGAGCGTTCTTCTTGGCCTCCTCAAACAGGTCCCGGACTCTGGACGCGCCTACGCCCACAAACATCTCCACAAAGTCGGAACCGGAGATACTGAAAAAAGGAACGCCCGACTCCCCTGCCACCGCCTTGGCTAACAGGGTTTTTCCGGTTCCCGGAGGCCCCACCAGAAGAATGCCTTTGGGGATCCTGGCGCCTACGCCGGTATACTTTTGAGGACTCTTCAAAAAATCCACCAGCTCTTCCAGATCCTCCTTCTCCTCCCGCAGTCCTGCCACTTTTTTAAAATTGTATTTGCTGGCATCCCTGCTAAGCTTTGCCCGGCTTTTGCCAAAATTCATCATCCTGGCGTTGGCGCCTCCTCCTGTTGTCCTGGCGTTCATCATCATGAACACCACCACCAGCACCACGCCGGAGAGAAGGACAGGCACGATCATGGTCAAAAGATAGCTTTCCTGGGGAACGTTGCCCATGATACAGGCTACCCCCTGATCCATGAGAAACTTCTGCTCCTCCTTCACGTCAGCCACATAGACCACCCACTGTCTTCCGTCCTTCATGGTAAGCGCCAGTTCGCCTGTGGGAGTCTCCTTGTTGGGACGGATGATGGCCGATGCCACCTGTTTTTCCTGCACCGCATGGATATAGTCCTGCTGCGTAGGCGTCTCCTCCCCCATGTTTCCCGTAATGCGGAACACCAGGACCATCACTATCATCATTGCCAGCAAAAGTCCCATGCCGCTTATAGATTGTCGCTGTCTCAACTAACTGCCTCCTTACTGTTCCACTACTCCAATATATGGAAGATTTCTGTATTTCTGATCATAGTCCAGACCATATCCCACAACAAATTCATCCGGGATCGTAAAACATGTGTAATCTACCTTGACCTGCTTCTTTACCCTTCTCTCCGGCTTGTCAAGCAAGGTACACAGGCGGATATCCTTTGGCCCGCGCTTTTTTAGGATCTCCAGCAAATAGGACAGCGTCCTGCCAGAGTCGATGATATCCTCCACGATGACCACATGCTTTCCCTCCAAAGGCTCGTCAAGATCCTTGATGATCTTCACCACACCGCTGGACTTTGTGCCTGCGCCATAGCTGGAAACGGACATAAAATCCAGTGACACAGGGATCGTAAGCCGTTTTGCCAGCTCACAGGTAAAGAATACGCCGCCTTTCAGAATACAGATCAAATGCACTTCTTTTCCCTCATAATCTCTGCTTATCTGCGATGCGACTTCACTGATCTTCTTGTTCACATCCTCCTCTGAAATCAGGACACGAATCTTCTCCTCCATGTTCTTCTCCTCCATCTGTTTTCACTTGTAAGATCTGTTGCGTTTCATCTGTTATTTTGTAAAATTCGCTTATTCGGCATCCTATAATCCACAGCACATGATGGCCTTCGGCAAGGAGCAGCATCTCATCCCTCTTGGACCTGGGAATCTTCTCATCAATCATAAATGCCTTTACGGTCTTTTTCTTACCGTCTTTTAGGGTAAAATAGTCGCCGGTCTGCCTGGTCCTTACAGATAACGTACCTTTTATTTTATCATAATCAAACCATTTCGTATACTTCTTTTCCGGAATTTTCTGGTGTTTTTCTCTCAAAACAGAGGCCGGAAAACATTTGACCGAAAAGGAAGGGTGGTCTAACAGCAGTGCCGGCTCCTTTTTTGCCTCTTTCTGCCCAATCTCCATCCAGATCATATCATACTCCCGATATGCCCTGATGCCCCAGGGGAGAAGAAAGCTTTTGCCGGTTTCCTTTTTTGTCAGGTCTAGGACCTGTTCCACATGGACGGCCGAAATATCTCTGCGGGATCCCCAAAGCCTGCTGGTCATCTCCATGACCATGTATGCCTGCACAATATGCGGAAGCCCTGTTATGACCTCTTTTGAAATACCGAGCCGCCTGTACCTGCCCTGGCTGTCCCCCTGGGTCTGCCCGTAGTTTCTCCACAGCCTTTGGGCCTCCGCCTCAAAATACGCCTGTGCCTGCCGCATTCTTTCCCCTGCTGCCACAATATGCTCCACAGCCTGGGAATTTACCTCCTGACAGACGGTGGGGAGCACTTTATGGCGCAGTTTATTCCTGGTATAGTCCATGCAGTCATTGGTGGAATCCTGGCGCCAGGGGATTTGCTGGCTTTTTAGATACCCAAGGATCTCTCTTCGTCCGAAACACAAAAGGGGCCGGATGATATCGTCCCGCACCGGAGCCATGCCGCCCAGACCCTTAAGACCGCTGCCCCGAAACAGATTGTGGAGAATGGTTTCCGCCTGGTCTTCCTGGTGGTGGGCCACCGCGATCTTAGCCCCGCCCAGGGCCTTTGCCGCCTCATAAAGGGCCTGATAACGAAGTTCTCTCCCCGCTTCCTCCACACTGATCCCTTTTTCGGCGGCATATGACGCCGCATTCCGGTATACCACAAGACAGGGAACTTCCCACATGTCTGAAAGTTCCCTGACAAACCTTGCGTCCCGGTCCGCCTCCGCTCCCCGCAGGCCATGGTGAATGTGGACCGCCTGGATCTTTAGATCGAACCGCTCCTTTAGGGATACCAGGATGTGGAGAAGGCAGACCGAATCCGCTCCGCCTGATACTGCCGCCACCACCCGGCTTCCCTGTTCCAACATATGGTATGTTCGGATATATGCCTCTGCTTTTTTCTCCATATCTCCTCCTCTTCTTTTGTCCGTTTCTCTATCTGTTTATGTCCCGCTTCCACACCTGCGCCGTCAGGACCGTCATGTCGTCCCGGTTCTCCTGCCCAAAGGACATGGCAAATTCCAGGATATCTTCTGCCAGCTCCTGGGGATCACCGCCTTTTGCGTCTTCCAGGTATTCTTTCATTACCTGTTCCTTGTCCTCCCCCGGCAGCGCCTCCAGCACTCCGTCGCTGATCATGACCACCTGGCAGCTGGCCCACAGCTTTCTGGACAAAAGGACCGGTTCCACCTGCTCCAAGACGCCTGCCGGAGCCTGAGCTGCCTGCAATAGCTCCACCCCGCTCTCGTCCAGCACATAGGTAGCCACGGCTCCCAGCTTCATGGTCTCCAGCACTCCCGTATACAGATCGATGCAGCACAGATCCACCGTAGCCGGGTGCTGCTCCTCTCCGGCTAAAAGCAGCACGGTGTTTACCAGCTTTAAGGCCGCCCTGGCCGTATAGCCCGCCTCCAGCAGCTGCTCCGCCAGCTCTATGACCCTTTGGCTTTCCCTGGCCGCTGTCTCCCCGCTCCCCATACCGTCGGACAGGCTCATGATCACCTGGCCCGGGGTGTTTTGGGAAAAGGTGTAATTGTCGCCTGACACCGCCTCCCCGCTTTTGACTGCCTGGGCCGCGCCCCACATAACCCGGTAAGAACCGGCCTCAATAAACCGGACTGTGGCAAACTGGCGGTTTATCACGGACCGGCTGTCCTTTGCCGCCACCCACCCGCGGTTTCCCACGGCCTGCCCCAGAAATTCACCTGCATCTTTGGCCATAATGCACCTGCCGTTGTTGGTGCGCACCGTAATGTATGCCTCTTTGTGTTTATTGTCATATTCCAGCATCAGCATGTGGTCAATGACCATATGATGCCGCAGAAATATCCGCCTTACGGCTGATTCCGCCTGTGCGGTCACATCCACCGCCTGTTCCATCTGCCTGGCAAACTCCTCTAAGATGACAGCCAGCTCCCGAAACTGGCTGATCACCGCGTCACGGCTCTCCAAAAAGCGATTCTTCCATGTCAGGTTCATAGTGGCCCGGCCCAGATTGCGGTTCAAATGCCCTACATAATCCTCCTGCCGTTTGCAGGATTCCCGAAACAGCCTGGGCATATCCTCAAAATCCACATTGCCTTTCTGCTCAAATGCCCTCAGCAGGTAATACAGATAATAGCTGTCCTCTTTTTCGCTATCGGAATACAGATTGCATTTGCTGCAGTCACCACAGACCATAGCCCCCGCCATCTGCAGCGCAGCCAGGCCGTCTTCCCTGCTGAGCCCGCCTGCGCCTTTCTCTCTGTCAAAAGCCTTTGCCAGGCTTTCCAGAGAATTGGCCATGTCGCTTAACTTCCTGGCCGTATATACATGGATCCCCTCCATATCCCTATGGACTTCTTTCCGGTAAAACACAAAAATCCCTCCTGACTTTACATACAGGCTTTCTGCCTCAACGCAGAAAACCTCCGTATGAATTATACACAGTCAAAAGGGAAATATTTGTCAAATCGGGACTGCCTGTCCAAAAAATCCTTCGACACTTTCCGGCAGTCAGCGCATCGTTCATACATTCACTGTATGGGTTTCAGGAGAATCTCATCCGGATTCACCAGCCCAAGCTTTTCTTTGGCTACCTTCTCGATATATTCCTTGGTCTGAACGTAGATCCTCTGTTCTTCCAGTTCCTCTGCCCGCTTTCTCTCCTCCTCCAGCTGATCAGTTAGATTCTCTTCTTTTATCTGATATGCCAGGTCCTTTTCTCGAAGGGTCTCCCCCCGGATATGCATCACTACCGCCATGCTCATGACCACGAAGGTAATGCCTACCATAGCCATGCGGTTGCCCAGCCGTTCTCTCTTCTTTCGTACCGATCTCGATCTTCCTGCTTCTCTCATTTTCTCTCCCGCTTGAATCGGTTCTGACGCTTTCTCGTTTTCATTTTAATCCATTCCACCGCCTTTTGCAAGCGTTTTAATACCTTTCTGCTTATGGCGTACTGGTAGACCGTCATTCCCATAATGACTCCGCCTATGCTAAATCCCCGCAAATTCCCGTCATTTTGCTGATACAGGAGAGAAAAAGTCATTACCGCGCAGTAGAACCCGTAGACCAGATCTTCCGCTCCCACCACCCACATTTTATGGGGACATACCATGCGGAAAAACCTGACGCAGTCATAGACCATCACCAGTCCCACCCCGGTGCAGATACTCATAAGAAACAGCTGTGCCTCATAACGGATGCTGACGCTCATGGCCCCTCCTTACCGGAACAGCCGGTTAAACAGGGATTCCCCGGACTTCCGGTAGGAGTCATTGGACGAATACACCAGGCTGTCTACGGTGCCGTCCACGTCCACCTCTCCCTTTTCCAGTGTCAGCCGGCTCACATGCAGGTCTTTTCCCTTCATTGTCAGAAGTCCCATATCCGTGTCCAGGATCACCTGATTTTCGTCAAAGGAGACCACATCCCGGATTCCGCCGATGCTTAAGGCGGAGCGGTTTATCATCATCAGCCTGTGGGGTCTTGTGCCTGTCTTTTCTTCCATCAAAAAAGACCTCCCAATATACTTACATCCTTGGTTAAGTATATTAGGGGGTCCTGCCGTTTATGCGTCAGATATAGCGATAAAGCTCTTTTGCTTCATCTTTCTTTACTGTCTCCTGTACATCCAGCACTTCCACTTTTACCGAATTTGTCCCAAATTGGATCTCTATGGTATCGCCGATCTTTATGTTCAGGGAAGCCTTGGCCGGTTTATCGTTTACCAGAACACGTCCTGCGTCGCAAGCCTCATTGGCTACAGTCCTCCGCTTGATTAAACGCGAAACCTTCAAAAACTTGTCTAGTCTCATATTATTATACGTTTACCTTGTCCTTCAGCGCCTTTCCGGCTTTGAACTTGGGGGACTTGGATGCAGGAATGGTAATGATCTCGTCAGTACCCGGCTTTTTGCCTTCTCTCTCTTTCCTCTCCACAACCTCAAATGTACCAAAGCCCACAATCTGGATCTTCTCGCCCTTTACCAGTTCATCAGAAATAACATCAACAAAGGCTTTCAGGGCTTTCTCTGTATCTTTCTTGGAAAGCTCTGCCTGTTCAGCCATTGCTGTAATCAACTCAGTTTTATTCATCGAAATTTCCTCCTAATACTATGGCTTCTGAATTACGCCACGATTTCACACCTCTCAATTTTGTAGCTTTTCTAATATAGCTTTTTTGCCCTGTTTTGTCAAGGTCTTTCGGCTTTTTCCCGCGCTTTTATTGCATTCCACAATTTTAAGCATTCCTCGGGAGTTTCCGCCTTCCCATCACCGAATACATGGGGATGTCTGCGTATCATCTTCCGGCTGATCCCGTCGATAACATCGTCAATGGTAAACGCCCCCTGTTCTTTCGCGATCTGGCAGTTGAACAGCAGAAGAAAAAGCACATCCCCCAGTTCCTCACACAGATTGTCCATGTCATGGTTGTCTATCGCGTCACACACTTCCTGCACCTCGTCGGCAAGGCAGGGCTTCATGCTCTCATAGGTCTGGGCCTTATCCCAGGGACATCCATCCGTGGAGCGGAGTTTGGCTATGATATCCGCCAAATCGTGAAATGTATACATGGGTGTCTCCTCCTTCGTTTTAATATGATGTACTCTCGGAGTCTCTTTGTGCCTGATTTTGTGAGATGATTTTTTGTCAGATGCGCATATGACGGAAAATCAGCCACAAAGGCAGGTGCAAGAGAGATTCCGAGAGTACATTAATAGGAAAGTTATCATCCTTCATAAATGGGATGGGCATCGCAGATCTTCGTAACCTCGTTCCGGATATAGTCGACCTTCCCGTCAAAGTCCGTAGCTGCCAGCCACACGCACTCCGCGATCTTTTCCATATCCGTTTCTTTAAGCCCTCTGGAAGTGACCGCCGGCGTGCCGATCCTGACACCGGAAGTCACGAAGGGGCTTCTGGGATCATTGGGAACCGTATTTTTATTTAAGGTGATGTAAACTTCATCGCACCGGTTCTGCAGTTCCTTGCCGGAGATCTCCATCCCTCTTAGATCCACCAGCATCAGATGATTGTCCGTACCTCCTGTGAGGATCTTAAAGCCCTGGTTTTCAAGAGCCTTTGCCAGCGCTGCCGCGTTCTTCACCACCTGCTCCTGGTAGGTCTTAAACTCCGGCTTCAAAGCTTCCCCAAAGCAAACGGCCTTGGCTCCGATCACATGCTCTAAGGGGCCGCCCTGGGTTCCCGGGAAAATAGCCTTGTTAAAGTTAAACTTCTCCGCCGCCTCTTTATTGGCCAGAATCATGCCGCCTCTGGGCCCTCTTAACGTCTTGTGGGTGGTGGTAGTCACCACATCCGCATAGGGAATGGGACTTGGGTGGAGCCCTGCTGCCACCAACCCGGCAATGTGAGCCATATCTACCATCAGGTAAGCGCCCACCTTGTCCGCTACCTGACGAAAACGCTTAAAGTCAATGGTCCTGGCATAAGCGCTGGCTCCGGCCACGATCAGCTTGGGCTTTGCCTCAAGAGCGATCCTCTCCAGTTCGTCATAATCGATATAGCCCTCGTCATTGACGCCGTAAGGCACTATATTAAAGTAAAGGCCGGAAAAGTTCACCGGGCTTCCGTGGGTCAGATGGCCGCCGTGGTCCAGGTTCATGCCCATAACCGTATCCCCCGGTTTCAGCATGGCTACAAAAACCGCCATGTTGGCCTGGGCGCCGGAGTGAGGCTGCACATTGGCATAGTCACAGCCAAACAGCTTCTTAGCCCTTTCTATGGCCAGAGTCTCCACTACGTCCACGCACTGACATCCGCCGTAGTACCGCTTTCCCGAATAGCCTTCCGCGTACTTGTTGGTCAGCACCGTACCCATGGTCATCATAACCGCCTCGGAAACGATATTCTCCGACGCGATCAGCTCCAGATTCCTTCTCTGGCGGGCCGCTTCCGCCTCAATGGCCTGCCCTACTTCCGCATCAAGTTTGGTAATAAACTCCATAACTTCATTAACCATCATTATTCTCCTCTCAAACTGCTTGTAAATTGCCGATTTTCCTTATTATATGGTTTCTCATATTCCGTGTCAAGAACCATATGGACTCCGGTATTCCATTTCTCAATCCAGCCGGGCATACCTCCATCGCGTCAGCAAAATTTCCACTCTTTCACCACCATCTGAATAGTCCGGTTCCCGTTATACTCATTGATCCCCGGATAATAAATCACATCCATCTCCTTTCTCGTCCCCATCTCCTCCATAAACGCATCCCCGTCCGTAAAGGCGATCCCGTCCACAGCCACCCCATTAGGCGTCACCATGGATAGTTTTACCGCATTCCTGTTTTTGCCAAGCACCCTGGCGCTGCGGATACGGATCCCCTTCTGGGCAAACTGGGGCTTTTCATTTCCCTGGCCAAAAGGCTCCAGCATCTCCAGTTCCCGAATCAGCGGTTCCGACACATACTCCATAGGCATAGGCACGTCAATCCATATCTTCGGAATAAAATCCTCTTTTGTCAGCCTGGCATTGTCATTGAGCGCGTTCCGAAGAGCCTCAACGTTCTCCTCCTTAAGGGAAAGCCCCGCTGCCATGGGATGCCCGCCAAACTTGGTCAAAAGCTCCTTCACCTCCAAAAGGGCCTCAAACATGTGATACCCTTCGATAGACCTTCCGGAGCCTTTTACCCCCTCCTCCGCCTTAGTCAGGACAATAGAAGGTTTGTGATACCGCTCCCTCAGCCGCCCCGCAATAATGCCGGCCAGCGATTCGTGGCATTCCGGCAGATACACCACCAGGACCTTATGGTTCAAATACTTCTCCTCTACCTGGACTGCCGCCTGCTCCGTCCCCCTGCCGGTCATATCTTTCCTCTGGTCATTCAGCAGTTTCAGTTCCTTTGCCAGCCTGTCCGCCTCCCCCTGGTCCTCGCTTAAGAGAAGCTCCAAAGCCATCTTGGCTGTCTGCAGTCTCCCTCCCGCATTGAGGCAAGGCCCAATGACAAATCCGATATGGAATGCTGTCAGATGTTCAATATCCAGCTTGTTCTTTTCCACCAGCTTCCGAAGCCCAACGCTTTTGGTCAAAGCCATCCTGGCCAGGCCCTCTCTTACCAAAATCCGGTTTTCATCCTGAAGCCGCATCACATCCCCCACCGTGGCAATGGCCGCAAACTCCATCATCTCCTCCCACTGGCTGTCGTCAATGCCGAACCGCTCATACAACACCTTGACCACCTTGTAGGCAACCACAGCCCCGCATATCTCTTTCCAGGGATAGGCGCAGTTTTGCTGTTTGGGATTTACGATGGCATCCGCTTTTGGCAGGATCTCCTTTCCCTCCTCCTTGGCAATATCATGATGATCCGTTATGATCACTGTCATTCCCAGCTCTTTGGCCCTGCGCATCTGCTCCACCGCCGAGATCCCGTTATCACAGGTCAAAATGGTATCCACCCCGTCTTCATAAGCCGCCTCAATAATATGTTCGTTGATCCCATATCCGTCTTTCACCCGGTCAGGGATCTCATAATCCGCCACGGCTCCGATGCGGCAAAGAGCCTTAAAAAGTATGTAGGTGGAACACACCCCGTCGATATCGTAATCCCCCACGATCCGTATCCGTTTTCCCTGGGACGCCTTTTCCTCCAAAATCTCCGCGGCCCTGTCTGCGTCCTTCAACAGATGGGGAGAATAAAAATCCTTCTTTGTTCCATACAAATACCTGCGGATCGCCTCGCTTCCCTCCACATCCCGGTTCCTCATAACCCTTGCCGTCACCGGGTTAATGTGAAATTCTCTGGCGATCCCGTCAAAATCCGCCTTTTTCGCATATAACATCCATTTTGCTGTCATAGTATGTCCTTCCTGTCAGTTGGGTTTTCCGCTTTCTGCTATCTCAATCTCCGTCTCATATTCCCGCAGCCGTTTTCGTCTCTCCCTGTAATCCGGCAGCTGTTCCTCCACAAGCTTCCAAAACCTGGGAGAGTGATTCATCTCTTTGCGGTGGGCCAGCTCGTGGACCACCACATAATCCACCAAGTCCTCCGGTACCAGAACCAATTTCCAGTTAAAGTTCAAATTCCCTCTGCCGCTGCAGCTTCCCCACCTGGTCGCCTGCTGCCGGATGGTCAGCTTGCCGTAAGTCACCTGCATTTTCTGAGCCCATTGCCACGTCTTCTGGGCCAGCATCCATCTTGCATGCTGCCTGAACTCTTTCACCTGGTCCTGTGTATAAACCGTCCTTTTCTCCAGCTGCTGCAGAACCTTTGCGCGGTGTTCCATGATCCAGTTCCTGTGCTTTTCCACAAACTCCCCGATCTCCCGGTCCGCAACCCACATAGGACATCTGACCACCACGGTTCCGTCCCGCTTCACCTCAATGGCGCTGGTCTTTCTCCCGGAACGGATCACCTCATAAGAAATCGTTTCCTCATTCCTCATCATAGTTCTCTTCCATATCCCCAAAGATTACACAGAGGCAGGGGTTGTCAAGCTCTGCGTCCTTTATCACCTTTTTTACCTTTTCCAGATACTTAGACAGCTTCGTATCCTCCTTTAACGGGCAGAACACTCCCAGACACGTATCCTCCGTAATACTGGTCAGCTGGTCGTACAGCGCATCCAGATTGTTTCCGTAATACTCTTCAAATTCCAGTTCAAACTTTAAATACTCATGGATCCATTCCACAGACCTGGCCGGGTTCAAATCCAGCAATACCTTTCTCATTGGCTCCCTCCTCGTCACTGGCTGTACAGCTGTTCAAATGTACTATAATGGTCCTCCGTATAGAAGATCAATCCGTCACTGGAATAGATCAGCCTTTTTGCCCCGCGGTAACCGCCGTCATAATCAATATCGCACTCATAATACTTCCGCCCCTTCTTATCCGGCAAGGCCCCCTCATAATTTCCGAAATGGCTGCCGCCGATACTCATCCCCGGAGCCACCTCCCAGAGATTCCCTTTCCTGCTGTCCCAGCCCGCTTTCTCTGCTTCTTTCTTGGTAATGTAGTTTTGGGGAAGTCTTCCGTATATGTGAAGATACGCCGCCACCTCATCCTTTGAAGTGTAGACACCGTCTTCTTCAATCGGCTCGCCTTCCTCCTTTGCTTCGACAGCTTCGTCCTTTTTCTCACTGCCGTCGGTTTTTGGCATCCCATCCGCCGTCTCTCCGGCTTTTATCTGTTCATTTTCCGGCTCCCCGGCCTCTGCGTTTTCGGCTTTTGTCTCCTCGGGCTCTGTATTCCCGTTTTCTGTCTCCGTCTGTTGGGCCGCCGGCCCTTCTGTCTCTAACTTTCCGGTCTCCGGCTTTGCGGCATCTATTGTCCCGGCCTCTGTGATCCCGTTTCCTATACCACGGTTTTCTGCCTCACTGATCTCGGTTTCCAGGGAGGATGCCTGGACCGCCCTATTCCCCTCAATTCCGGATCCCCCGCCGCTGCCTGACACTTTGCATCCCACCAGACAAAACAGCACCAGCCATAACGCCCCAAGAACTCCCCAGGACCTGATGCCTGTATTCCTGTTCTTTCCCTTTCTCTTCCCCATCTCGCGCTCTTTCCTCACTTTCTCTGGACCATTTCTGAAAATTCATCACCTAAAAATAATCGTTTAACACGCTTTGGAACTATATACCATCACATTATATCCGAAAGTTGATCCTCCGACAAGCCATTAAAATAATAGAAACAATATGCTTGCCCCATCGCCGCAGGCGATTTTAAATGGGCATATGCGGTTACGTTCACAGGGGACCTGTGAACAGTAACTGCGTAATGACACCTGTGTAAATGAAACATGGGGCAGCAACTATAAGTAAGCTGCCGCCCCAAATACTCTATAAACAATATCTTTGTCAACCGCCTCTTTCTACATTCATTACAACACAAACCTCCCCTCCAGCGCCAAAAACTGATCCAGAAGCATCCTGCTGACCCTTGCTCCGAACACGGTGGCCGGATGATCCGGATAATACATGGCATCGCTGAACCCTTTGTTCAGCATCACCAGCACATAAGGCCCGTAAGGCGTATACACGATCCCCCCGTCATTCCTGCAGGCATCCATGCTGCCGCTTTTAGACGCCACCTGAATCAGGATATCATCCGTGTTGTCACTGTCCATGTAAACCGGCGGAAAATCCTTGGTGATCATGCTGTTGTAGTGCTGCTTTTTCAAGATCTCCACCATCTGCCTGTCCGCCCGCTCGCTTATCAGCTGCCCCCTGACAAGTCTGGCAAAAATACTTCCGTAATCCCTGGCAGTCGTGGTTCCAAGCTGCCGGTATCTGTCAAAATGCAGGGAATTGTGCAGCGCCGTATCCCTGCACCCCAATGTCTCGATGCACTTATTGATCTTTTCAATGCCCAGATGATCAATCATCATATTGGTAGCAACATTATCGCTGACAATAATCATCAGCGCGGCGATATCCCGCACCCTCATGACCGCCCCTGTCTCCAGGGCATTGAGCACCCCGCTTCCGTCCACAAAATGCTCCTTCTTATAGGTCAACATTTGGTCCAGATCCACAGTCCCCTTCTCCACCTCATCAAACAGGCAGGCCAGTATGTAAGTCTTGATCGTGCTGGCCGTCTCAACCTTCTCATCCGCCCCCATGGCGATCACATTTCCATGAAGATCATCGGCATAAATACACATGGTCCCGTCATAACTTTCAAGTTCTGCCTCAATTCTTTTCTCAAGCGTAAGTCTTGCGTCCATCCCCTGTATCCTCCGTTTTTATGGGCCTGTCCCCCAATAAGCAGTGACGGGAAACGCCGTACACATAAACACAGCCAGATCCCGCCACACATTCTGTAGTTTCTATATTTAAATATCGAACTTCCCTTCCGGGTCCTCCTCCTCAAAATATTCCCGGTAATCTACATCAATGGAGCGGCGCATCCGCTTCATGCTGAAATACAGATGGTTCTTTAGCTCCTCCTCCATACCGGCAATATTTTTCGCCTCCAGAAAACCGATAAGCTTCTCATGCTCATGGATGATCCGGTCAAAATCCGTCTCCGTCACAAAGTCCAGCATCCGAAACCGGGTGTAATGGAGCTGCTGCTCCTGGAGAAGCTTCCACAACCAGCTTTTCTTCATGGCCTCAAACCAGAAACCGTGCAGCTGGGCATCCAGCCGGTAAAACTGCTCCGGCTTAAAATTCCCGGTCTGCACCAGGGCTTTCTGCTTGCGCAGCATATAGTACACGTCCTCCATAAGGAAAGGCGTGACAATCTGGGAAAAATCCCGCATCACCATGGTCTCCACCGCCACCCGCATATAGATCATCTGCTTGATGTTGCTTAGGCTTAAAAGCGTCACATAGATCCCCCGGTAAGGCACCGTGACCACAAATCCCTGCTCCTGCAAAAGGCGCAGCGCATCCCGCACCGGAGTCCTGGACACGGAAAAACGCTGGCAGATCTCATTTTCCTTGATCACCTGTCCGGGCTTCAGCTCCAGATTCAGTATCTCCTCTTTCAATACCTGATAGACCATCTCTTCCCGATTCTTATAGGTCACTTCCTCCATGCTTTCACCCTTTTCCGCTTTTTTATGATCTTAGATCCTGTCCATGCCGGGGCCCGATCATTTTAAGTCTACCGGATCTAAGTTATCCATATCGTCAAACGCCTGGTTCTCACCGCCCATAGCCCAGATAAAGGTGTAGCTGGACGTCCCTGCGCCGGAATGGATGCTCCAGGACGGGCTGATGACCGCCTCCTCATTCTTCATGACAATATGCCGAGTCTGGGAAGGCTCACCCATTAAGTGGAACACTACATTGTTCTCCGGAACCTCAAAATACATGTAAACCTCCATGCGGCGCTCGTGGGTGTGGCACGGCATGGTATTCCAGATGCTCCCCTCCTCCAGGACCGTCATACCCATAGACAGCTGGCAGGTCTTAAGCACATCGGGATGGATAAACTGGTTGATCGTTCTCTTATTGCAAGTTTTCTGATCCCCCAAAGTCCTTTTGGCCGCGTCTTTTATAGAAATAAATGTGGTCTTATAGGAAGTGTGGGCCGGCGCGCTGACCATATAGAACTTGGCCGGATTGGCAGCGTCATCGCTGGAAAACAAAACCTTCTTCGTTCCCATGGTAATGTACAAACAGTCCTTGTACTCCAGGGAAAATGTCTCGTCATCCGCCTGGATCTTCCCCGGTCCTCCGATATTGAAGATGCCGATCTCCCGTCTCTCCAGAAAATAATCCGTGCCGAAATTCTTCCAGCAATCAATCCCCTTGTCAATGGAAACCTGCTCCGAAACAGGCATACACCCTAAAGTCACCATGCGGTCCACATGGGAATACACGGCATGCACCTCATCCGGCGCGTATAAATCCTGGATCAAAAATTCATCCCTTAACTCCTCTGTGGTATAGCGCTTTACATCCCTCTGGTTAGCAGAATAGCGAACGTCCATGATATTTCCTCCTGATCTAATTTTGTATACTTTGTATACAAATAATATAAAATCATTATACCTGACCCGGCCGCTTTCCGCAATATGCACTTGTGCCAAATTATCACTTATTTTTTGGTATGTTTGCGCAAAAGAACGCCCTGTCTCACAGATCACCCACAGTCCGCAGTCCGGCAAAATATTCTTTTACCGCCTCATACCGCTCCTGGTCTGCCTCTGTCAGTTCAAACTTCCACTGTCTCTCATGGCGGCTGAAATAGCTTCTGGCCTTTGCCAAGATCTTCCCTCTGTACATAAACAGATACTCGGTCTCTGGGCCCCTGCCATTTGTCCTAAGCTCCCTGTCTGCTCTCTCGCCCCACACGCCCAGAGCGCGCCAAACGTGTTCCACCTGTCGCTCCATCCAGTCTGCCGTTTCCTTTATGGCTATTTTCTTTTGATCCTTGTCTGCCATCGGTTAACTCTCCTTAAACTCCATGTGCCTGAATCGTTTCTTTCCTCGTAGATTATACCACATATCCAAGACGAAAGGAACAAATCGCCCAAAAAGCGCCATACATTGTCAGTGTATCAAAAGGCTGGATAATTGAAAAAAACACCCAACTATACTATACTTTATACATACAACATATAGGGACATTTCATTTACTTCAGGACAAGGAGAACTTCCATGGAGACACTGGAAAAAATCATCAGCCGCTATATGCGCCAGGTTACCTGTTTTTTAGTCATCATTATACTGGCCATCATCGTATACATCCAGATAACCAATGAGCACAGACATGCTTACGAAAGTGCCGTCAGAACCTTTTATCAGATTGAGCAGGTTTTAAACCAGAACCAGGAAGAACTTGAAGAGATCCAGAAAAGTTACAGCGAAACCTGCCTTCACAATGCCGAAGCAATCGCCTACATGATCGAAAAGGAACCTTCCATGCTGGGAAGCATCGCGAAATTAAAAAATATCGCGGAACTTATGGAAGTAGACGAGATCCACATCTTCGACAAAACGGGGCGCATTTACGCCGGGACCCATCCTCAATATTATGACTTTACCTTTGACTCCGGCGATCAGATGCGCTTCTTTAAGCCCATGTTAAACGATAAGTCCCTGAAACTTGTTCAGGAGATCACGCCCAATACCGCCGAGGCCAAAATGATGCAGTATTCTGCTCTCTGGAGCAAAAACGAAGAATTTATCGTCCAGATCGGCATGGAGCCTGTCAATGTCATGAAAGCCAGCGCCAAAAACGAACTGTCTTTCCTGTTCTCTTTATTTCGGGTTAATCTGGAAGCCGGATATTATGCCATAGATTCCCAAAGCGGGGAGATCGTCGGTTCCACAGATTTGACATTGGTTGGAAAGAACCTTTCCCAACTGGGTTTCACCCTGGACAGCCTTCCGGATTATGAGTCAGGCCGCCATGGGGTCGTAAATGGTGTAAAGTCCTATTGTATTTTCAAAAAGATCGGAAATAATTATATCGGACGCGTAATTGCGTCCTGTAAGCTTTATCAACGGATCTCATGGACTACCTTCATGCTGGCCGCCGGTCTGATCGTGATCGCTCTGATCCTCTCCCACGCAGTAACCAAGTACATGAACCGATATGTGGTAGACGGCATCCACAGCATTAATGACAAACTGCACCAGATCACACAGGGCAATTTAGACGAGATGATCGATATCCACAGCAGCATGGAATTTTCGGAACTGAGCAGTTACATCAACACCATGAAAAACAGCCTTCTGGACAACAACAAAAAGATGTCCTACGTTTTAAGCAAAACCAATATGTATATCGGCGTATATGAATACAACCAGCATATGAAACGGGTCCGCTTTACAGAATATGTACCGCAAATCCTCTCGTTGGACCACACCGAAATCCAGCGGTTGTCTTCCGATTACAAAGTGTTTAAGGAGTTCATTGATAAACTGCGCGAAAAGCCCATTCCCAATGATACGGGCGTATACCAGCTTAATGACCAGTATGTCAAGCTGGAAGAGATCAATGATAATAATGGGATCTTTGGTGTTATCATCAATGTAACAGACACCATCCGAGCGCGCAAAAAGATCGAGGCAGAGCGGGATATTGACCTTTTGACCGGTTTGTATAATCGCCGGGGATTAGAGACCCGCCTTACTTCTTTGTTCAGCTCGCCAACGGAATTAGGACACAGTACACTGATCATGATTGATGCCGATAATCTCAAAATGATCAATGACACCTACGGCCATGAAGCAGGAGATGTTTATCTCAAAGAGATCTCTAAACTTCTTACCAGCCTGCCCATCAGCCATTCTGTAGCAGCCCGATTGGGCGGCGATGAGTTTGTATTATTCTGGTATCAGTATGACACGGAACAGGAACTGATTGACGCCGTCCATACATTGAAAACAATACAGAATGACAGCCTGACGCCTCTTAATGATAAGGTGAGCGTTCCTCTTAGGTTCTCATTCGGTTACTGTTTGGCAAGGGAAAATATGGATTACCATGATATGATGAAGGAGGCTGATAAAAGGATGTATCAGCAGAAACGGAGACGGAAGATGGATCAGGATAGTTTGTAATGGCAGGAAATTACATTTTAATAAATGGAGGGCGAGATCAGACAGTTGATCTCGCCCTCCATTTGATTTTGCGGCGACACCATCCCACATAGCAGTCACCGGATCACATAACAGCTCTCAATATAAGGTACGGTCTCCGGATTCACCTTAATCTTAACATCCGTAATATAAGCCATACTATAACTGGATATCTTTCCCTGCCACCAGTTTACAACTTTTTGATATTTAAAAAATAAAATACAAACTCAGCCTCTTTGCGGTATAATTTAAGCAACCAAACCAAAATCCACACGAAAAGAGATGAGTTTGTATCTACCGCTTATTATACCTTAAAGATTCCATTTTTAACAGACTGTTTTT
>CAJTGF010000006.1 GCA_910575585.1 Clostridiaceae bacterium | reverse complement strand
TGGAGGAATACCGGATCCGCAGCAAGGAAGGGATCGAACGGCTGGTGAATCTGATCAGCCTGTCCTACAGTGCCATGACCCTGCTTCCTTACAGTGATGAAACCTTTTCTGAATATCAGTCCGCCAGCGCCCAGGAAACCAGGTACGAAATTGGTCAGCAAATCCAAGCGAGCATAATTTTGTGCAGTTTCGGGAATTTTCTCGAAACTATTAAAAATTGTTCTGCCTTAATAAAGGTCGTAGAAGACTACATTTTATCGGGTTTTAGGAAATTTCAAAAGTTGTAAACGGGTGAAAACTCCCCATAACTTTCCATAAAATGAAACCGCTTCCCACCCTTCACATACCCAATGCACGCATCCAGATTCACATTTTCCACGCTTCTGAAGATATTCTTAGCCACACAAGGGTTCACCTTCTCCAACTCCCGGATCAGCTCCTTGATCTCCTGTCTTTTGGAAGAATGGACTTCTTCCTCCAGCGCCTTCTCCTTGGCGATCTGCTCCGTAAAGCGGCAGGCGCACTGAAGGAACCGCAGGCGGTTAAACTCCTTCCACTCCAGGATATCCTTCTCTTTCACCAGATAAAGGGGCCGGATCAGCTCCATCCCCGGGAAATTCGTGCTGTGGAGCTTTGGCATCATGGTGTTGACCTGGGCCCCGTACAGCATGCTCATAAGAATCGTCTCGATCACATCATCAAAATGATGCCCCAGCGCGATCTTATTGCACCCCAGCTCTCGGGCTTTGGCGTACAGCCATCCCCGGCGCATGCGGGCGCACAGGTAGCAGGGCGATCCCTGGATGTCCACCACCACATCGAAAATATCCGAGTCAAAGATCTGGACCGGAATCCCCATGCGGCAGGCGTTTTCCTCAATAAGGCGGCGATTGTCCGGGTGATAGCCGGGATCCATCACAAGAAAATGCAGCCCGAACCGCATTTTCCCGTGTCGAAGGATCTCCTGCATACACTTTGCCAAAAGGAACGAATCCTTGCCTCCTGAGATGCAGACCGCGATGTTGTCCTCTGGCCGGATCATATCATAATCATTAAGCGCCCTGATAAAAGGACGCCAGATGGATTTACGAAATTTTTTAATGATGCTGCGTTCAATATCCGCCGTCTCCGGCAGGGATAGGGACGCTGGCTGTTTCCGATCTTCGTTTTGCTCTTTTGCTCTTTGCTGTGCTGGCATTACCGTCTGTTCTCCTGTTATTTGTTCATGGGACCCGCTGACCGGCTCCGGCAGAGGAGTTATTCTCTTTACTTTCCCCGATTTGGGTCCTGTCCCGGCAGTCTCTCTTTCAGGCGGTCCATATCTTCCCGCAGCTGTTCTATCTGCTTTTTGGTCTCCTGCAAATCCTTTGCCGTCAGGCCGGCGTCCCCGGACCTTGCCACCGGCACTCCGTCCTTTTTCACTGCCCGCGCCGGTACCCCGGCTGCTGTGATGTTGTCTTCCAGCGGTTTTAACAATACCGCGTTGGCGGCTATGGTGCAGTGATCCCCCACCTCAAAGGCGCCCAGGATCTTTGCCCCGGCCCCCACTGTCACGTAACTGCCCAGTGTGGGATGCCGCTTGCCTCTCTGGTTCCCCACGCCTCCCAGCGTCACTCCCTGGTAAATGGTGCAGTAGTCTCCCACCACCGCCGTCTCCCCGATGACCACGCCGCAGCCATGATCAATGAGAACGCCGCGGCCCAGCTTTGCCCCGGGGTGGATCTCGATCTGGGTAAAAAACCGGGCTGTCTGGGAGATCAGTCTGGCAATAAAATACATGCGGCGTTCATAAAACCAGTGGGCAGCGCGGTGCCAGATCAGCGCGTGAATCCCCTGATACAAAAAGAGGACCTCCAGTCCGTTTCTGGCTGCCGGGTCCCTGGCCTGCACCGCCTTCACGTCAAACCATATATCTTTTATGAACATCGATTTCCTTTCTACCGCCGGCAGGTCCTTACGTCCGAACCTGCCTGGATAGTATATCATATGCGTTGACAAATAAAAAGGGATAAGTTACTGAAAGATAACAGGATTTTCCAGATTTTCGGTTTTTACCACGATATAGGGGTAGGATGTTTCCGGCGCCGGGTTCTCCCCCTTCTCCGGTCCCAGAAGTTCCGTGTCAATGACAATGGAATTTTCCGTCAGATACAGCTCCTTGACCGCAATGCTGTACCCGCCTGTAGACTGGGGACCGTACCCCACCACTATGTACAGGTTCTGCTCGTCGTTAAACGTCAGTTTAAACGGCTGCAGCGTTTTCTCCGTGATGATCTGTTTTAGCTCTGCCGGCACATCCGAATCTCCGACTACGTTAAATTCCAGATCCCGCGTCTTTTTGCCGTCGTCCTTGCTGACATTGCAGCCGCCGGCAAACAGCAGAACCGCCAAAGTCCCTGCCAGTAAGAAGAACCGAATCCATGAAGACAGTCCCCGCGTATTCCTTTTCATGTCAAAACCTCTTTATACTTGATTGCTTCTATATTTATGCCGATACCGGGGGCAATATACATGGACATTTAGAAAGCCGGGGGAAACCGCGCATTTCCTGCTGCTTCCCCCGGCCTTTGGATATTTATTACCGTTATGATGCCCCGCTGCGCACGTATGCCGTCAGCTCCTGTTGCTCTGCCTCCTGGTCGATGACGATGGTATCCCCGGCCCGAACCTGGTCCTTAAGGATGATCTTGGCGGCCAGCGTCTCCACATACTTCTGCAGATACCGCTTCAGCGGTCTTGCGCCGTAAGCCGGGTCATACCCATGGCTGGCCACAAACAGCTTCGCTTTATCCGTCAGATCCACCCGGATCTCCCTGTCAGCCAGCCGTTTGTTGGTATCCGCCATCATCAGTGACACGATACTGCCGATATTATCCCTGGTCAGCGGCTTAAACAGTATGATCTCATCCAGACGGTTCAAAAACTCGGGCCGGAAATGGGACCGCAGATCACCCATGGCTAAGTTTTCCGCTTCTTTCGTGATACTCCCTCCTTCGTCAATGCCGTCCAGCAGATACTGGGAACCGATATTGGATGTCATAATGATGATGGTATTCTTAAAATCAACGGTTTTCCCGGTGGAATCCGTGATCCGCCCATCATCCAATACCTGCAGAAGCACATTGAACACATCCGGGTGGGCTTTCTCCACCTCGTCAAACAGCACCACACAGTAGGGTTTGCGCCGCACTGCCTCGGTCAGCTGTCCGCCCTCGTCATATCCCACGTATCCTGGAGGCGCTCCGATGAGGCGGGCGACCGAATGTTTCTCCATATACTCGCTCATATCGATCCGCACCATGTTTCCCTCATCATCGAAAAGGCTTTCCGCCAGGGCCTTGGCAAGCTCCGTCTTACCCACGCCTGTGGGGCCCAAAAACAGGAAGGATCCGATAGGTTTTGTGGGGTCTTTGATGCCCGCTTTGGAGCGGATGATGGCTTCTGTCACTTTCTCCACCCCTTCATCCTGGCCCACCACCCGGCGGTGCAGCACCTCATCCAAATGCAGGGTCTTGCTTCTTTCGCTTTCCGTCAGCTTTGCCACCGGGATGCCGGTCCAGCGGGAGATGATGCGGGCGATCTCGTCTTCCGTCACATTCTCATGAACCAGGCTCAAATCCTGATCCTTCACCCGCTCCTCCTCTTTGGCCAGCTGTCTCTGCAGCTCCGGCAGCTTCCCGTACTGCAGCTGGGCCGCCTTATTCAGGTCATACTCCTGCTGGGCCTGGGCGATCTCCCGGTTGGTGTTCTCGATCTCCTCCCGCAGGGAAGAAAGCTTCTCCACGGAAGACTTCTCATTCTCCCACTGGGCCTTTTTGGCCGTAAATTCATCGTGCAATTCTGCCAGTTCCCGCTGTAAGTCCGCAAGTCTGTCCTGGCTTAGGCGGTCCGTCTCCTTTTTCAAAGCTGCCTCCTCGATCTCCATCTGCATCGTCTTTCTGGACAGCTCATCCAGCTCCGTGGGCATGGAATCCAGTTCCGTCTTGATCATGGCGCAGGCCTCATCCACCAGGTCAATGGCTTTATCCGGCAAAAACCGGTCGGAAATATACCGGTCCGAAAGCATGGCCGCCGACACCAGGGCAGAATCGGTGATCTTTACGCCGTGGAACACCTCGTACCGCTCTTTCAGCCCCCGGAGAATGGAGATGGTGTCCTCCACCGTAGGCTCCTCCACCATCACCGGCTGGAAACGCCGCTCAAGGGCCGCGTCCTTTTCGATGTATTTGCGGTATTCATCCAATGTGGTGGCGCCGATGCAGTGAAGCTCGCCACGGGCCAGCATGGGCTTTAACATATTGCCTGCGTCCATGGAACCTTCCGTCTTTCCCGCTCCCACGATCGTGTGCAGCTCGTCGATAAACAGGATGATCTGTCCGTCGCTCTTCTTCACTTCCTCCAGCACGGCTTTTAAGCGCTCTTCAAACTCACCGCGGTACTTGGCTCCTGCTACCAGGGCTCCCATATCAAGAGCAAACAGCCTTTTATCCTTCAGCCCCTCCGGTACGTCCCCCCGGACGATACGCTGAGCCAGGCCTTCTACCACAGCGGTCTTGCCTACACCCGGTTCGCCGATAAGAACCGGGTTATTCTTGGTCTTTCTGGACAGGATGCGGACCACATTGCGGATCTCGCTGTCCCTGCCGATGACCGGATCCAGCTTCTGGTTCCTGGCCCGCTCCACCAGATCATAGCCGTATTTCTCCAGGGTGTCGTAAGTGGCTTCCGGATTGTCGCTGACCACCCGCTGATTGCCCCGGACCGTGGTGAGAGCCTTTAAAAAAGACTCCCGGTTAATGCCGTAGCGGCCAAACAGCTCCTTGATGGTCTTGTCAGGCTGCTTTATTAAGGAAAGGAATAAATGCTCCACGGAAACGTACTCGTCTCCCATGGCCCTGGCCTCATCCTCCGCGTGGATCAGGACTTTGTTCAGATCATTGCTCACATACAGCTGTCCGCCGCTTACCTTGGTAAGGCGGTTTAACGCCTGCTGTGCTTCGTTGGCAAACAGCTCCGGGGAAATGTCCATCTTGGTAATCAGCTTAAGGATCAGACTGTCTTCCAGAGTCAGAAGGCTGTAAAGCAGATGCTCCTGCTCCAGCTGCTGATTGCCGTGTTCGTAGGCCAGTTTCTCGCAGTTCTGCACGGCTTCTATGGATTTTTGGGTAAATTTATTAATATTCATAATTGCTCCTCCTTTGGAACCTGATGAAATCGATCTGTTTCGCTTGTTCTATGGTGAATATAACATATGTTGTTAGCACTGTCAAGGGGTGAGTGCTAAAATTTTAACCTAATTTTCTCATTGCGAACCCCACCATTGTAGACTACAATAAAGACAGCCTAAAGAATATTGAAAAAGGAGACTGATTATTATGCAATTATCATTTTCCGGCGGCGCCATGGAGATCGGCGGCAGCTGTATCTACCTAAGAGCAGCGGGCAAAGGGATCCTTTTTGACTCCGGTATCCGCCAGGGCGGAGCAAAAGATCCCATTCCTGATTTCCGCATGATCCAGCAGATGGGAGGCTTAGATGCTATCCTGGTCAGCCATGCCCACATGGATCACACCGGTACGCTTCCTATCATCAGCAAAGCATATCCTCAGGCCCGGATCTATATGACCGCCATGACCGCAGATCTTGTGAGAGTTCTTTTATCTGACAGTCTGAAGCTCATGGATCGGAGAGAGGGGGAGATTCCCCACTACGCCCAGCAGGACGTTACCGCCATGCTGGGCCGTATCTGTCCTTTGAACTTCCGGGTCCGCTTTCCTATATTTGACCAGATGTTTGTGACCCTGTATCCGGCAGGCCATATCGCCGGAGCCGCATGCATTTACCTGGAGACCGAGGAGGGAACCCTGTTCTATTCCGGGGACTTCTGTTCTTTTCCCCAGAAAACCATTGAAGGGATACATATCCCCAAGTTACGGCCAGACGCGGCGATTATAGAGACCACCTACGGCGACAGGCTCCACGCCAACCGCCAGGTGGAGGAGGGAAATCTCATATCTCTGGTGGGAGAGTGTGTCCGCCGGGGGGACAAGGTGCTGATCCCCGCCTTTGCCTTAGGCCGCTCCCAGGAGGTGATACTCCTGTTAAAAGCCGCCATCCAAAACGGCCAGATCCCTCCGGTTCCTGTATATGTAGACGGAATGGTGCGGGATATTAACCGTATGTATGAGCGAAACCCTACCTATCTTAGAAATTCCCTGGCCAGGGTCATCCTAAAAGGCAATGATCCCTTTTACACAAAGGAAATCACGCCTGTTTCGCCTAACCAGAACCGGGATGAGCTGCTGGCCAAAGAAGGACCTGCCGTCTTCGTGTCTAGCTCCGGCATGTTAAACGGCGGCCCCAGTGTTCAATACGCGAAAAGGATCGCTTCCATGGAACATGGATGTATCATCATAACCGGATACCAGGATGAAGAATCACCGGGAAGAAAGCTGACAGAACTGCTGGAAGAACGCAGCCGGATCGGATCCGGCCATGAAAATCCTGACTCTTTGCCGCAGTCTCCCACCCTGGTTCTGGACGGAACTTCCGTCCCTGTCCGCTGCAGGATCTATCGGGCAGGCCTTTCTGCCCACGGGGATAAAGACGAGATCTGCGGGCTTCTCGACCGTCTCTCTCCCAGGGACGTATTTCTGGTCCACGGCGACAAACAGGTTATTGAAGGATTTGGCAGTGAACTGATCGGGAATTACCGCCGCAGGATCTATCTGCCGGAGTGCGGTTCTGTCTATGAACTGAACTACCGCACAAAACGCAAACAGCTTCCTCAGACTCTTCCCTGGTCCCTGAAAAGCCCGGATGTCCTGGACGATGGCAGCGAGAAGCTTCTGTGGAATTATGTCAGGAAACATTACCCTGAAAAAGAGCTGACCAGTGAACAGCTTTTCTTTATCTGGTCAGGGAAACAGGCCTCGGACACCTGCCTTTCCCCGGCACAGGCAGAACAGCTGGAAACCCTTGCAGGCCGGCTTCTTAAAAGCGCCTATTTTTCTCCCAATCCCAGACGGCTCTTTCTCTTTCATGCCAACAACGAAGATGAGGTCGAAAAACTGCTGGCTCCCAAAGAGATCACGCCTCAGCAGCTGGAAACGTCAATACAGCGGCTGTTTTCCGATTTCCCGTACAAGAAGATCAGTTTTCACAGGGAAAGACGCAAGGTACTCCTGAATTTCGATTTTCCGGATTCCGTGGACATGGCTTCTTTTGAGGGTTGCGCCGCCGCGTTTTGCGAAGAAACTCAATGGGAGATCGCTGTGGCCCCATCCATGAACCATGCTGCCGCGTCCCGTCTTCTGGCCCAGCTGTTTTTGCAGCGCGTTGGAAAAACTTCTTATTTTGTGGAACAGAAAGTTTACGCGATCCAGCTTACTCAAAAAGAGGACGGCGATTCGGAAAGGTGTACCCGTTTTCGGGAGACTACCGGCTGGCAGCTGCAGATAAACGAAGCAGGGGCCATTCCCTTAGCCTCCAAAGACCAGCAACCTGCGATGTTTCTCCCCGTGCCGTCAGGGACTGAACCCATGGAGCAGAACATGGTCCAATACTGCGTAGACCGGACGTTCGAAATGGAAACGCACCGGGTATACAAAAAAAGCGTCAAATCTGACGCCCAGGGAAGCTATCTGGAGCTGTCTTTCCTTTCCCCGGAAGTGGGAAGGCGTTACAGCGAACTGCTGGCACAGCTGGCTTCCCAGACACAATGGCGCATCCGCATTGCTGATTCCGTAAATCAGAAAGAGATATTTGAGATCATCCGGACGCTGTGCGGCAAATATGAGATTCCTCTTCTGAAAAATCCTTCCTACCTGCCCCAGGAGAGAACAATCCAGATCCAGACAACTTTTTTGCCTTCCCGAAAGCTTCAAGAACGCCTGGTCCAGGAGGTTCGGGAGATCACAGGGCTGCCCTGCATGGTGTCAATATTCCCAGGCTAATCCGCGGTGTGTTCTGCCTGGAGGATAACCGTTCTAAAAATTCCGCTGATCCGTGATGAATTTTCGATTTCATATTGATACCACAAATGGAAAATGTTATAATCAGCCTTGTGCCATACTGGTACCGCATTATTTTTCGAAACGAAGGAAGGAGTAATTCAGAGTATGAAAGTAAATGAAACCACAAAATTCGAACGTTTTGGAAGCTTCTTTTTCCTGCTGCTGCTTGGAATTGGAATTGGTCTTCCCTTGATCTTTTCACTTGCCGCCTGTATCGGACATCCGCCGTTTCGGGTTGACGTGTTTCTAAGCCTGACAGTGGTATTCATGGTCATCGTGTGGATCATACTTATTATGCTGATCGGATACGGAAACCTGACCTCATTTTTTGTGAAGCGCACAGCCAAAGGCATTGATGACCTGCCATACCAGTTCAACAGCTCTTTTAGAGGACGCGGCGGCAACTTGTACATTGATGTGGAAAATGGCTATATCGGATTTATTTCCGCCTACAATCCTCTTAAGATCCAGATTTTCAGCGCATCCCGCATAAGCAAGATGAAGACCATCGCCTCCGCATGGACCGGGATCCGCTTTGTGTTCTACATAGACGGCAAGAAGGTTTCCATGCCCACGCTTCTTACCAACAAGGTGGTCAGCACGAAAACCGGCATCGGCGCTGAGGCCGTATCCAAAGCCGATGCCTTTGTGGAACTTTTACAGGCTGCTAAAAGTCAGGCGGGAGGGAGATAAGAATGGATTTTACCTACTATTTGCCGGAAATCATTTTTTCCGTCATTTTGGCGGTGGCATTGATATGGGGAATTTTGTTTATCCGGGAAATGGTTCTCCATTCTAAGGGAAAGACCACTTGTATATACTGCAAACATACGACTTCTAAGGACTCTCCTAAAAAATACCTGTTTCTGCTTCCCATTTCCTTCGGCGGAACTTATGAAGACGCCGAACAGTATCTGCCCTCCCATTTAAGGCCTATTATGGGAACCGATCACATCCCCACAGGAAAACGGGCCTGCTGGGTTGAGCTGTACCGCTGCAGCCGCTGCGGCAAGGAGCAGGTAACGGTTACCGATTTTCTTTTAGTCCGGGGCGTGGAGGATGTAAAGGGAACTTATACCCTGCCTTACGAACCGTTTCAGAAGCTGATCGACCGGTGGGAGACCATGGCGGTAACCGGAATCCATGTGTGAACCTGCCGGAAGTTTTCGATTAAATTGATTTAAAATAAAAAGGAGCATGCATTTATCATGAAAAAGTTAGTTGTGAAAGCGTTGGAGGGGGCTGCGGTTATTATCGCACTGATCGTAGGTTTTCTTTTAATGAATACCATAAGCGTGGAATCCATGCTGCGGGGCAAGGAGGAGCCGGTGACCCTGGCCATGACCGAAGACGGGCTTCAGGAGGATTTTATCGGACTGCCTGCAGGCGATGATATCCCCAGAGTCACCAGCCTTCAGGAGTGGGAAGATACCTGGGCTACCTCCTGTATCACCATAGAGCCTCTGTCCGTTATCCCCACCGGCATCGGAGCCCGTTACTCCTGGGTCGGAGCCTACTCCAATGTGGGCAGGCGGGGCGGAGCCAGAAAAAAAGCGGATGTCACCCGCACGGCCTTTGACATTATGGGCGAATATGGAGAGTATTTTATCCTTCAGCTGCCGGATCAGTCCTACATACTGGCACAGATCTCCAAAGACGACGCGAGAAAACTGAAAGCCGGAAAAGAAATCACCCTTCCCGTAGGCAAAAAGGACGGCGTACACCGCCAGGTTCTGGCCAATATCCAGGATCTGTGCGACGAATATAACGTGAACACAGACGGCGTATTTTACTGCGTCAACGATCAGTGGAACCAGTCCCACAGCATGATGGTTACGCTGATACGCATAGGCATCGCCCTGGGAACCACGCTTGTCCTTGGCACGATCCTGATCATGATCGTTGATAAGCTCCTTAAGGTGAAAGATTAAAGCAAATGAAAAATCCCCAGAGCAGAAATTGGATAGATCAATTTCTGCTCCGGGGATTTTTAGTCTTCTTGTGAAGCTCCAACCCTGGACGGTTCTTAAAAGTCACATTCCACTGCCTTATCTAGGGAAAACCCGTTCTCCTTTACATCGCAGTCAAAGGCCAGCACTTTCACGCCGCAGTCCCTTGCCTTTCTTAACGCCTCCCCAAACGCTCTGTGCATTTCTTCGTTGGGCCGGAATTGACGGACCCCTTTCATCTGGATCACAAACAGCGCGTAAGCCAAAAATCCATCCTCCACCGCTCTGATCAGTTCTTCCAGATGCTTCACCCCCCGCTCCGTAGGCGCGTCAGGGAACAGCGCCACGCCGTCTTGTTCCAGTGTGACCCCTTTTACCTCCATGAAGGCTGGTCTTCCCTTTAACGTAAATGCCAAATCAAACCGGGACTGTCCATAAGTCACTTCCCGGCGGATGTGCTCCGGCTTTTCCCCCTCAGCTCTCCAAAAACCGCCGGTCTCCAGCCATTCTTTTGCAGCCGCGTTGGGAGCCTGGGAATCCATATTGATCAGCAGCTTTCCTTTGTAGACGCCTACCAGAGAATACTCTGTCTTCCTCCCCTGAAGCTTTGCGTCCGGATGGTATTCCATCAAAACCGCGGCGCCCGGTATCAGCAGTTCCCTGCATCTGCCTGTATTTTTTACGTGTACCGTATGTTCTTTTCCATGGATCTCCACCTTGGCCACAAAGCGGTTGGGCCGTTCTTTGAAAATCCCCTTTTCTATATGGGCGTAGCGCATGGCGTCACCTTCTGATCCTTTCCTGCATATGGTAGTTATAAGTACTTTCTTTTCTGGTGAATCTCTATATGGTGCTTCCATTAAGTCAAATAGATCTGGGAGAGACCGCCAAGGTTGTCTGGATCGCCAGCCAAAAGGCCATGGCGGACCGTCTGGCCGACCTTGGGTTTATCCCTGACGAGGAAATCTCCTGCGTGTTAAAGGGGCGCAAAGGCGGCATGAGAGCCTATTTGGTGAGAAATGCCGTCATCGGGCTGCGGGAGGAAAATATCAATGAGATATTCGTGCAGACCGGGCCGTCTTCCTGTTCTGCCTCTTTAGACAGCGAAAAATAGGATCCGTCACACACAAAATCCGCATAAAAAAGGCAGCCACACCATACGGCCGCCTTTTTTACTCTCTTTATCTGCACCCGCATCGGTGGGATCTCTTTCATCCTCCCGGGGTATGCTGTCTTTTTATTCTCCGTCCACATCCATATTTACCGCAATGCTGATAGCGCCGGACACCGTAGCCATGGCTGATATCACCGCAAACAGAATGATGAGAAGGGCTCCTCCCATAAGGATCAGCAAAAACGCGCTCTCCTCCGAATCCGCGCCGTCTGCTGTCACCGCATCTGCCACAATCTGCTCTTCCTGCTGTATGCTTTCAGCGTGAGCAGTCATGACGGGAGCTGCCACAGAATACATACATAGGCACATCACAAACATCATCAGCGTTCTTTTCAAAATCTTCCACATAACTCCAGATTGCTCCTTCCTCCTGCCGCTCTATCCCACGGCTGATATAGTTATAGCTGTGTATGCATCCGCACACTTTTTTATTATATCACGTTTGACAGAAAAAAGAAATACTTATACACTTTTCTTCACTTATTTTTCTCGTACTGCGTCAGGCGATTCCGTATTGTGCGCAAACTCCAAAATCTCCGCCATAGCCGCCGTATGGTACCCGTCATACCATACCTCCAGTTCCTTGCGTGTGATCTTCGGCATTTTTGTGGTCGCAAGATAAATACGAAAGAGGCGGTCAACCTCCTCCTCCACAAAGCCAAAACAATGGCTGAACCGCTCCATCACTGATTTCCTTATAGGATTCCAACGGTGTTCTGCTGTCTAAATATCGTCCCATATCTGCCCCTCCTTCCCATGCCGATCCATAACTCATCCATCCATAAATCTTATTAACAACATTATAAAAGATTGAAAATCCCAAGTCAATGGATATGCGTGAGACCTGCACCCATCATTTTCATCATTCATATGGTAATCGTAAGGCTGATCTATGATCGAGATATGGAGGGATTCATGGATAATTATCACATGGTCGTTGCTTTGGCCGGCAATCCCAACGTAGGAAAAAGCACCATTTTCAACGGAATCACAGGTTTAAAGCAGCACACTGCCAACTGGCCGGGGGTAACCGTGGAATCCGCCAGCGGGGAGTTTTCCCTGGACGGCAAAGTCTGTGTCCTGGTGGACCTGCCAGGCACGTATTCCCTTAACACCCACTCCAAAGAGGAGGAGGTGGCCAGACAATACCTTTGTTCCGGGGAAGCCGATGCCGTGGTAGTAGTGTGCGACGCCACCTGCGTGGAGAGGGGACTTCACCTGTTAAAGCAGATCTTATCCCTGGAAACCATCAAGGACCATGGGATCCCTCTTGTGTTATGCGTCAACCTCTGTGACGAGGCAAGAAAAAAAGGCATTGAGATTGATTTTGATCTTCTTAAAGATGTTCTCCAGATCCCCGTGGTCTCCTGCTGCGCCAGACGCTCCCAGGATCTGGCCTGCCTGAAACAGACCATCTTACAGTGTGAAGGCACATCCTGCAATTACGACTGTCTGGATTTTTCGCCCAAACATCTGGCGGCGGAGACCGTGTACTATACCAGAACCAATTACCGGAAACGTGAGGAGACCATTGACCGGATCGTCACCGGGCGGTTTACCGGAACCCTGATCATGGTCCTGCTGCTCCTTACCGTCTTCTGGCTGACTATGGCCGGGGCCAATTACCCCTCAGGTCTTCTATGGGATCTGCTTTTCTCCTTTGAGGGAACCCTTGCTTCCTGTTTGACTGCTTTGGGGCTTCCAGACCTGTTTATCCAGGCCCTTGTGTACGGCGTCTACCGAGTCCTGGCCTGGGTGGTGTCCGTCATGCTGCCGCCTATGGCTATCTTTTTCCCCCTGTTTACGCTGCTGGAGGATCTGGGATATCTGCCCCGGATCGCCTTTCACATGGACCGGTCTTTTAAGCGGTGCCGTGCCTGCGGAAAACAGTGTCTCACCATGGCCATGGGATTTGGGTGCAATGCGGCGGGCGTTATCGGCTGCCGGATCATCGACTCCCCCAGGGAAAGGCTCATTGCCATCCTGACCAACTCCCTGGTTCCCTGCAATGGCCGTTTTCCCACCCTGATCACCCTGATCACCTTGTTCTTTCTCGCGGGCATCCAGGGAACCTTTACCGGCTCTTTTGTAGCCGCCCTTCTTCTGACTGCCGTCATCCTTGCAGGAGTATGCGCCACTTTGGGCTGTTCCTGGATGTTATCCCACACCTTATTAAAAGGAGTCCCATCCGCCTTTACCCTGGAACTGCCTCCCTACCGCCGTCCGCAGATCGGCAAAGTGCTGGTGCGCTCCATCCTTGACCGCACGCTGTTTGTGCTGGGCCGCGCGGCGGCCGTGGCAGCCCCTGCCGGGCTGATCATCTGGATCTTGGCCAATACTGCCGTCAACGGCCAAAGCCTTCTCCTTCATCTGACCGGATTTTTTGATCCCCTGGGAAAGCTTATGGGACTGGACGGGGTCATCCTTATGGCTTTTCTCCTTGGCTTCCCTGCCAATGAGATTGTAGTCCCCATTATCCTTATGGCCTACCTCCAAAGCGGGATGCTGGTGGAGATGACAGACTCCGCAGCCCTCTTTACCCTTCTGACTGCCAATGGCTGGACCTGGAAGACCGCTCTGTGCATGCTGGTCTTCTGCCTCTTCCACTGGCCCTGCTCCACCACATGTCTGACCATCAAGAAAGAAACGGGCAGCCTGAAATGGACGGCTGTGGCAATTTTACTGCCTACGCTTCTGGGAGTGACCCTATGCATCGCCATCAATACCGCAGCGCTGTGCCTGGGCATCTCCTAAGTTCCGCAGACCTGCCGCCGCTTTGTCAGCTATTTGCCACACGTTCCGAAAACACTTTCCGACTATGGAAATAATAGGGGATCTCCACCGCCAGCATCACGCTCCACCCCATGGCGCAGGCAAAGGCCACGCCTTTCAGCCCCATCCTGGGAACCAGGATGTACACAAAGATCACTCGTAAGCTGGTTTGGATAAAAGTCCCCAGCAGAGTCATTTTCATATGCTTTCTTCCCCGGAAATACCCCTGCATCCCGTTGGTAAATCCGGGGAATACATAGAAAAACGCCATGATCCCCAAATAATCGCTGCCCAGAGCCACAATATCCGCCGCCTCCCCGGTGACGAAAAGCCTCATAAGCGGCTCCCGAAACAGAAACACGGCCCCGCAGATGATGATCCAGTAGCAAAATTCCAGCGCCATACCGATTCGAAACCCTTTTCGAATCCGATCCTCCCTCCCCGCCCCAAAGTTCTGGGCCACAAAGGTGGTCATGGCATGGGAGATGCTCTGTTCCGGCGTGAAGGCGTAGGCGTCTATTTTATTTACGGCATTGAAGGCAGCCATCACGTCAACCCCCATAGGGTTAACGGCTCCCTGGATCAGAAGCTTTCCCACAGGCTGACAGGACTGCTGCAGCGCCGTGACGCTTCCGTACTGGAGAGTCTGTTTTAAAAGCTCCCTGTCCACCTTAAATTCCCTGGGTTTTAGCTGGAGCAGAGGAATATGGCGGTACACGTAGATCACGCACAGCACAGCCGACAACGCTTCGGCAACCACCGTGGTAACAGCGGAACAGATGATCCCAAAATGAAAGCCTCCGATAAAAATAACATCCAGGACTCCGTTGAGCACAGAACAAAACGCCAGGAATTTTAACGGTGTCTTGGAATCCCCCACGCTTTTCAAAGCGGAGGCAACGGCATTGTAAAAGAAGGTGAAAGGGGCTCCCAGGAAGATGATCTTAAGGTATAAAGACGCTATGCCGAGGATCTCCTCCGGGACGTACAGCGCCCGCAGGAGAGGTTTTGTCATACCAATGCCCAGAACAACCACCGCAAGGGAAAAGTATACGCCGAACACCGCCGTGGTGGCCATCTCCTGCTTTACCTTTTCCTCCTGTCCCGCCCCGAAAAAATTGCTCATAAGCACCGACGCCCCGATACAGATCCCGGAAATACCCAGGATAATCATATTCATTACCGGGCTGGCCGTCCCCACCGCCGCCAAAGCCTCTTTTCCGATGAACCGGCCCACAATGATGGAGTCCACCGCGTTGTAAGTCAGCTGGAACAGGTTGCCAAGGATCAGGGGGATGGCGTAGGTGATCAGGCACCTGAGGATGCTGCCCTGTGTCATATTTTTTACCATATCATTTTGTTCTCCTGCATATAATACCTTGATTTTATCATAAATTTTACAGTATCTCAACTTTTGGGACGGGCAATTCAGCGGCAATTCCAAACCACAGCCTTGCGCTCTCCTCCTATTTCTGTTATAGTATAAGAAAATTTTGGCAGAAAACGGAGCTTTCTTATGGACCGCTATATTGATTTGAATGAAGTTTCAGACGGAAAATTATATACCTCTAATGACCTGGTGAAAGCTGGCTGCAACGACTGCCAAGGCTGTTCCGCCTGCTGTGAGAGCATGGCTGACACCATTATCCTGGACCCGTTTGACATCTTCTGCCTGACAAAGGGGCTTCAAACCCCCGCCGCAAGTCTTCTGTATCACCAGATTGACTTAGGAGTGGTGGACGGCGTTATACTTCCCCATATTAAGATGGAAGGAAACGCAAATCGCTGTCCGTTTTTAGACGAAAACGGCCGCTGTTCCATCCACAGCTTCCGCCCCGGCTTCTGCCGGCTGTTTCCTCTGGGGCGTTTTTATGAGAACCGCTCTTTTTCCTATTTTCTCCAGACAAAAGAGTGCAAAAAACAGAACCGAACCAAGGTAAAGGTACAAAAATGGATCGGCCTGCCGGATTTTAAGCGGTATGAGACGTTTATCTGTGACTGGCATTATTTTTTGAAGGATCTTCAAAAGCCTCTGACAGAGGGGGATGTGGAATGGGCGAAGGGTGTGAATATGGAGATTCTCCGTCGGTTCTTTCTGACGCCTTATGATGTCAGCGGGGATTTTTATGCGCAGTTTTATGAGAGGCTTCGTGGTTTTGATGGAAATGGCTGGACAGAAAAGTAAGGGGCTGCTGTGTTAAGATTTTGAAAATCTTCAGCGCGGAAGCCCCATTAGTATTTATATTGGATTCGGCAGCCTTGAATACTTTGTGGTTCAATATAAAGTGAACATGGCTGCAAAAGGAGAAAAATATGCATTTAATATATTTATGGATTGAAAAATATAACTCTATTCAAAAATTAGGCATAAGGCTTTCATCTAAGTATAAAGTTTATTTAAAAAGTCATAAAGTTAGCTGATGAGGTTTTTTCTGTCTCTGCCTTACGCCGATCTGTGTAAGGTTTACATTTCAGAAGAAGAAGCTTCACCTCAACCATCTGTCCCAATCAAAACCTGCCTTCCACAAAACGCGAACCCATAGCTCCGTATCTTCTCCCTGGGAACTCCCTTTTCTTCCAGCACCGTCTCATACTTCTTCTGATGAATCTGATCCAAAGCTGCCTTCACCGTATCCGTTAGCTCTTTCTCATTGTCCGGATCCCGCACTTTGAACTCCAGGATGATCCCATCATCCTTAAGATCTCTTGGTTCCAGCATCACATCGTACCGCCCAAACCCGCTTTCCCGGTTAGACGTCAAAATATACCTGTCCGCCATCTCCACCATCAGCCCCAGCACAAAGCCATGGTAGAATCGCTCCGGTTCTGCTCCGGAAGGCCGGTTTCCCGTATCAAAATAACTGAATGTAGTCAGAGCTACCTTATTCATATAGACATTCATGGCCCGGATATCATCCGCCAGAAGAGCCTTGATGAAATCATTGTAAACAGTTCCTGCCTTGGAAAACCACTTTCGCACCACATTTCTGAACATCATTCTCACTTCCAAATTAGTGATCTCCAGCTCATACTCCTGTCTCCACTCCCCATAGTCTGTGGTATAGATTTTCATCTCCTTCACCTTCAGATACCCGCCGGCTACCAGAAGGCTCCACACCGCCTGTTCTTCTTGATCCAACTGTTCATAGACGATCTGTTCATCCATCTCTGTAATGATGGTCTCTCCCCGAAGCAGCTGTTCAAAGGAAGCTTTCAGCCTCTGGTCTCCTTCCCGGATCAGTTTTGTCACCAGGTTATTGGAACTGGAGTTGGCCCAGTAAAGCGCCAACGTTCTTTTATCCATGTAATTAAGGATTGACCATGGGTTATAAATATCCTTCCATTTTCCAAAGGTAAATCCGTCATACCAGTCTTTCACTTCCCGTTTCCGATCCGACAGACCATGAGCGTCCAGCGCCTGAAAGACTTCTCTCTCTGTAAATCCAAAACTATCTCCATATTTGGAAGATGTGGTGGTCACCGCTTCCAGATTATTCATATCAGAGAATATAGACTCCTTCCCAAGGGACGCCTCCGGTGTACTTACTCTTGTGATCCCGGTCATAATCGCCCGCTCCAAATACGGATTGGTTTTGAACGTGGAATTGAACAGACTTCTCATGAAGGCGACCATCTCTCTCCCGTATCCGTTTACATAAGCTTCCTGCATAGGAGTATCATACTCATCCAAAAGAAGGACCACCCGCCTGCCAAAATACCGAAACAAATATCCGGACAGCGCCTTTATGGAGCCGGACGCCATATAGTCCTCCATATCCGCGGAAATGCTCTTAAACTCCTGCCTTTCTTCCTTACTTAACAGATCCCCATCCAAAAGAAAGCGGTACTGACGAAAAGCATCCCGAATAATACTGCACAATTTCTTGCGGGCCTGGGGATATGTGTTTTCTTTCACATCGGCAAAGCTGATAAAGATCACCGGATACGTTCCCTGCAGCCTGCGAAACTTTTCATGTTCCCACACCTGAAGCCCTTCAAACAGATCTCCCCGGCCTGCGTAGTCCACAGAAAAGAATTTCTCTACCATACTCATATTCAGGGTCTTGCCAAATCTCCTGGGGCGGGTGATCAAAGTCACGTCGTCCTCTGCCTCCCACCATTCCATAATAAACCGGGTTTTATCAATATAAAAGTTTCTCCCCGCTCTCAGCTTTTCAAAATCCTGTCTCCCGATCCCTATGATCGGCGCCATATCTCACGTCTCCCCTCTCACAACCACATCCTCAAGCCGCCTCTTGGGCACATAATGAACGTCCCTTTCATCCCGGTAATACTTCGTACTCTCCCCCGGCCCAACTTCCACCAGCCTCACCGTCTCCGCCGGCTCCCCCACAGCCACCACCAGAAGGGGCGCAAGATTATCCGGCAAATTTAGTTCCGTCTTCAAACTCCCCGCCCCAAAATTCCCGATCATACACCCGCCAAGCCCCATCTCCGCTGCCGCCAGCAGCATAGTCTGGGCCACGATCCCCACATCCTTCTGATACCTGGAAAGATTCCCGTCTATAGCGGTATCCTGCAATATAATGATAAACGCGGTAGGATACATCCCCCTGTGAGGCAGTTCCAGCTGGGGAAGTGCCCTGGCCCAGTTGGTATGGGCCTGGATCCGACGAGTCTCCTCCTCTTCCCAGGCAAGGTAATATTTTAGGGGCTGGGCATTGACCGAGGACGGGCAAAGCCGGGCGCAGTCCACCAATTCCAGCAGTTCTTCCTTCGTAATCTTCCTATTCTCATTGTAGCCCCGATAGCTGCGGTTTTTCTTTACCAGATCAATCAGCATATCCTAGTCCTCCTCATTTTCCTGCGGATCATCTGCCATCCGAAAAGCTGCTCCCTGTGAGCAGCTTTTAAAAGTCCCGATTTCTACACAAAATCCTCCACCACCACGCTCCACGCCGCCTCCACGCTGTAACGCTCTCTCACATACGCCTGGGCCTTGCGGCTCAATTCCTCGCACTCCTTAGGATTACTGTAAAGCCACAAGACTCCTGCCGCCAGTGACGCCGCCTCATCCTCCACAGTCATCACCTGCCTTGCGTCCGCGATGCCCTCGGCTCCCACGGAAGTGGTCACAATAGCCGCCCCATGGTACAGCGCCTCAACCACTTTTCCTTTCACCCCCGCGCCGTACCGCAGAGGCACCACCACGATCCTCACCGTATCATACAGCTGCCTTAATTCCTCATCACTGACAAAGCCCTTGATAATAACCCCATTGCCAGGCTGTTCCAGCTCCTGGATCTCTTTCGTCACCTTGGAGCCAACCACATAAAAGTCCGGCGGCTGCTTCCCGGCCTTCTCCATCTGCGTCCGGATCAGAGGATAAACCTCCCTCACAAACCACAAAACCGCGTCCCCGTTAGGCGGATGCGCAAAGCCTCCCACAAACAAGATGCCCTCCCGCCTGGCAAAATCCCCGGGGATATCATCCCGAAACTGCTCATACACATAAGCCACAATATCCTTCACCGGAATCCCGTCGTCAATGGCCTTGATGGCGTCCCGCTCCACATAGGACGGATAATACGACATTTCCGCCTTGTACATCAAGGACAGTTCCACAGATCTCCAGTACTCGGACGCTTCTTTCCGTTCCGGATTGCCGGTCAGTTCATACTCCCGTCCCTCCCGCAGAAAATGCAGGTCATGGCCGTAATAGATTACCTTAATATCCGTATTTTCCTTAATATAGTCAATATATTTAGAAGCGATGTGGGGCCTGTTTAAATAAGCAAACTGGATGTCGCTGCCATGAGCCCTTAACCAGTCCCAGATTCCCGCCTGATAATCCTGCCCATAAAGGATCTCAATGCCCATCTGCTGCAAAACCGTGGAATACGGCTCCTCATGGAAAAAATTATCCCCCAGGAACTTCACCACATATCCCTTCTTCAAGAACATTTTCAGATACTGGAACGTAGTCTTGGAACCGGCGTCCCGGTCATAGGTGGGCACATAATGGTCCACCACCAGAATCATGGGCTTGCCCATACTCCGCTCCCTGGCCCGAAAGGGGTCCGGATTCCCGTTATTCTCACACTGTCCGGCAAATTCGTCCGCCCACTTTTCCTTCAGCTTCTCACTGTTCACTGCCTGGTACCGCTTAAGCCCGCTGCCCTGAACATCGGTGCCATTGGAGATTCCCTCAAAATGGATCACTTTCGAAAGAGGCTGATACACTACCCGGTACCCGGCGGCTCTCACCGCGAAGGCCAGGTCCGAATCCTCGCAGTAAGCCGGAGCAAACCGCTCGTCAAATCCGCCGATCCGCTGCCACAGCTCCCGAGACAGCAAGATAGCCGCGCCGGAAATATAATCCACATCTTTTACATAATTGTACTCCGGCTTATCCGGGTCATCCAGACGCCCGTAATTCCACCCGGAACCGTCGCTCCAGATAATGCCTCCCGCCTCCTGAAGCCGTCCGTCCGGATACACCAGCTTAGATCCCACCATGCCGATGGAATCATCCGACTCGATCAGATTTACCAGAGAACTCAGCCACCCTTCTGTAACCTGGGTATCATTGTTAAGAAACATCACATACTTGCCTCTGGCAGCCTCTGCCCCCTGATTGCAGTTGCGCAAAAATCCCTGGTTTTCCTTATTCCTGCGGATCACCAGCCCCTGGGCGTACCGCTCCAGACGCTCCGTGGCGTCCGTGGACACATCATCCGCGATGATCACCTCGTAAGGCACATCCTTTGTATGCTCCAGGATGGACACCAGACAGGCATAGGTATAGTGGATTTGATTATACACCGGAATGATGATGGACACCACCGGATTCTCTTCCCGGACAAAGTACAGCTTTCCATGTTCCCGGTACTCACTTCCGATGGCAAAATCCCCTTCCAGCAGGTTCTTCCCTTCCTCCGACCCGTACAGCCGAAACGAGCGCAGCGGATGAAACACATACTCCTTTACAAGGGCCAGCTTTTTTCTCTTAACGGTTCCCTTTGGAAATCTGGCGTTAAACTTCTCCCCCAGCTTCCGCCGTATCTTAAAGAGCAGGGCTTCATGGCGGTTAAGGTAATCAAGAGTCTTTGCCATCTCCCCGATCTCATGGCGCAGATCCCCGATCATGGTCTCCAGATTGGTCACATGGTTCTGGGTCAGGCGCTGAACCTCGGTCATCTTGCGGATATTCGCGTCCTTTTCCTTTAGCTGCAGCCTGGACTGGCTCCGAAGCTGATCAAGCCTCTCCTTTGTCCTCTCCAGCTCCTGGTCCACTCTGGTCAGCTCCCGAAACGTCTTTGTCCTCACATAATAATTTTCCAGATAGATCTTCTGGTTCTCCCCATGGACGTAAGCCTGGAAGTTCCCCTCCATGGCCTCATAAACCTTAGCGGTCTCTTCCTCTATGCCAAACTCTTTCAGCCAGTCCTCCGCCTGCCTGTAAGCTGTCAAAAGACTGCGGTACTGCCTGAAAAAATAAAAAAGGATCCGATACTTGATATATTCCACAGGAACAGGGAAGAAAAATACCCACTCATAATCAAGGCAATATCTCTCATCCCCCAAAAGAATATTCTCAAACAGCATATCAATGTTGGACACCATCAGGCTGTCGCTGCCCACCCTGGCCCCGTCCGGAAGTTCCCCGAAAACCGACGTAAACTCCGAAGTCACCTCAAACAGACAGTAACAGGACGCATCCACCTCAAGAATCATTTCCAGGGCCTCCCCCACCGTATCCACCGGAGCTTTTCCGTCGCCTATGACCTGTCCCAGCCGCTGAGCCAGGGTTTCTCCCTCAATATACGGAAAACCCGCCTGGCCTTCTTTTATCCCCGGCCGGGCAAATCTCAGATTCCTGTGTTGCCTGTTCAGCTCTCTGCACTTTTCCCCAAAAGAGGCGATGTGTTCCATCCCGGCCCTGACTAAGGCCGTCTTCTCCACCCTTCTTGGTTTCCCAAAAATCACGGTCTTGATCTGGAACTCCTCTTTCCGAGTGCGGTTATACTTGATATACTCAGCCCGGCATCCGTCCGTATGGTCCCCGGCCTCCCGCTCTGCCCCTGCCTGTCTCCAAATAGCCAGATACGCATTGGCATACCGGTCAAACTGTCCGTCCTGGCACACAGCGTCAAAAGCCGCCCCAATATCAAGACTTAGATATCCGGGGTAATCATAGGCTGTCACCGTATCCGTCAGATCCCCTTTACCCGGAAGATACTGGTCCGAGAAAATGGTCACCGGGATCCGGTAATCCGGCATAGGATAGTAAAACTCCATATCCCCGCCATCCCCGGTCTCCGACAGAAGCCGGATAAGGGCCTCCTTGGAAAAGCTGTAAGGATCCTTCTCGGTCCCGGCCCAATACTTTAACCCAAAAGGATTACATGCCGCCACGATCAGTTGGCCTCCCGGCTTTAACAACGCCTTGGCAGCCCGTATCTCCTCCCCGGCATTCTTCCCAAGCGTCCCCGCAAACACAATATAATCATACCTTGCGGACTGAAGCGTCTCCGCTTTGCCTAAGTCCATATCCTTAAGAACGTCGCTGGCCAGCCCCCGGATATTCCCTTTTATATAACGGATATTCTCCCGCCCGCCAAGCTCCACATGACGGAGACGGTTCACCTCCAGATTGTCCTGCGACTCATCCAGCACATCCACATAGGACGCCTTTCGGCTGTAAACCCCGGTCAAAGCCCCATATCCGGACCCTACCTCCAGGATCCGCCCATTTGCCCCAAAGGGATACCATTCCACCAGATTCTCCCTCTGGTCCGAAAGGGCATATAGATAATCAAGCCTTACATGTTCCTTTAACGCCTGCTTCCTGTCCCCCCCATACGTTTTCAGCACTCGTATCAGCTGGGCGCTGATATCTTTCTCATTCTTGCTCTCTCTGCTATTCTCGATCATCTCTCCTCCATGGGAAGCCTGCAACAATCAGTTCTCCCTGTCAATCTTCTTCGCCTCCACTGCCGACTCCATATCATACACTCCCACCGTATTCTTATTGGAAATAACCGTAATATTGGCCACATCATACAATCGGTGATAAACCACATGTTCCCCCAGCTCAAACCCGGTGCAGCTCATGGACAGCAAATACTCACCGCCCTGCAGCGTCATCTTCTGGGTAAAACAGACCTCATACTCATCCCCGTCTTTCACCGGCCGGATATCTGTCCCCTCAAACATGGTATTGGTCCCGCTAAGCTCCGTTCCCTTCTTATCCTTAATGGTATACGTAAAGATAGGAGCCTGTATATCCGCATAAAAACGAATCCTCTCCTTTATGGTAAAATTCTCACCTTTCAGCAGAAGATTCGTTACATTTCCTCTCTCATCCAGCAGTCCCAGATCATAGATCTCTGCCCGTCCGTCCCCGTACTCCGTCCGGCTTGCGTTGATGGTCAGCTTTTCTTTCATCAGACCGTTGGCAGGTTCCCGCCTGTGATGCTTCTCCACTGCCGGCTCCCCGGAAAAGTCCTTCATCTCCTCCAGCTCATCCTTCAAAGCGTCCATCTGATTGGCCAGGATCTTTTTATACAGATCCACCATATGGCCCGGCTTCCCCTGGGCCACAAAATTCCCCTTATTCAGTAAAACCACCTTGTCGCAGTATTTAATGATACTGCCCATATCATGGGTCACCATAAGAATGGTAGTCCCCTTCTGGCGGATCTCCTCCATGCGCCTGTAGCACTTGGACTGAAAAAACACATCCCCCACAGACAGCGCCTCATCCACGATCAAGATCTCCGGCTCCACATTAATAGCCAGGGCAAAAGCCAGCCGCACAAACATACCGCTGGAATACGTTTTCACCGGCTGATGCACGAAATCTCCGATATCCGCAAAATCCAGGATATCCTGCAGCTTTGCGTCCATCTCCTTTTTCGAGAACCCCATCATGGTGCCGTTCATGTAAATATTCTCAATCCCCGTATAATCCGAATTAAATCCGGCTCCCAACTCCAGGAGGGCCGAAATATTCCCCTCCACTTCCACAGTCCCTGTGGTGGGAGACAGCACACCGGTAATGATCTTAAGGATCGTAGACTTGCCCGACCCATTGGTCCCGATGATGCCCACCGTCTCCCCTTTCTTCACCTGAAAAGACAGATGGTCCAGGGCGTAAAATTTCCTGTGGTACTCCTTATGCCCCGGGTGCAGAGACTCTTTCAGCCGGTCTATGGGCTTGTCGTACATCTTATATATCTTTGTAACATCCTTTACGGTAATCGCGTTTTCCATGGTCTTCCTCTCATTTACAACAACAGCTACAGCACATCCGAAAAATGGGGGCGCAGCCTCTTAAACACCTTCAGCCCCACCAAAAACACGCACACGGTCACTGCCCAGAAATACAGAGTCAGTCTGGGTTTCTCCCAGAACCCATTGCCTAAGAGCATGCTGCCCCGATACCCGGACATCACATAATACATAGGGTTCAGCTTCACTGCCGCCTGGATCACCGGGTAATAGCTCCTGTCCGCAAACTGCTCCTCCTGCCACATAATGGGGATCAGCCACATGCCAAACTGCAGACAAATACCTACAATCTGAGCCATATCCTTAAAAAACACCTGGATGGCGCTGGTAAAATAAACGATCCCCATGGCAAACATGGTCATGGCAAAGGTATAGTAGACCACCTGGAACCATCCGGCCCTGGGCGTCCACCCAAAACACAGATGCAGCCCCACCATGATGATCACAAAGATCCCGTGAACTATGAGACAAGACAGTATTTTTATGATAGGCAGGATCTCCACCCGGAATACCACCTTTTTCACCAGATAACTGTACTCCTGCAGACAGTTGGTTCCTGCGTTTAACACCTCGCTGAAATAAAACCACGGCACGATACCCGCCACCAGCCACAGCACATAGGGAACCCCCTCCACCGGACTGCCGCTGCGAAGCCCCACTCCAAAGACAAAATAATAGATGAGCACCGTGACAATAGGCTGGACAAACATCCACACCACGCCAAAGTAGGACCCTACAAACCGCTTCCGAAAATCAGCCTTTGCCAGGTCCCCTATGAGCCTCCGTTTTTTAACGATATCCTTTCCCAGGGATATAATATACTCCATACAATCCCTTCCTTACATCTGCCGGAATTGAAACGTCTGGTCAAGTCCGCCCCACTTCTGGTCTTTCTCGGAGATGATCAGCTTCATCCCCTCCTCAATGGGCCACCGGATCCCGATCTTAGGATCGTTCCAGGCCAGCCCGCCCTCATCCCCCGGATGGTAGAAATCCGTACACTTGTAGGCAAACTCCGCCTCGTCCGACAGCACCAAAAATCCGTGGGCAAACCCCTGGGAGATGTAAAACTGCTTCTTGTTCTCTGCCGTCAGCTCCACACCGAACCATTGGCCGTAAGTTTTCGAATCCGCCCGCAAGTCCACCGCCACGTCAAACACAGCCCCCCGGACCACCCGCACCAGCTTTCCCTGGGGATACTGCTTCTGAAAATGGAGCCCCCTCAAAACGCCTTTCACGGACATGGACTGGTTGTCCTGTACAAATATCATATCCAATCCGGCCTCCCGGAAATCATTTTGATTATAAGTTTCTACAAAATATCCTCTCTCATCCTTAAACACCTTCGGTTCAATGACATAAAGTCCCTCGATGCCGCAGGGGGTCACGGTTATCTTACCCATGGTCTACTCTCCTCACTTTTTTATTCTGCCGTTTCGGCCCCGGATGCCTGTTGACGCTTATCTCATCTCTTACAGCCTCATGCTCACCACCGAAAACAGCCGAAGCGCCACATAGCCGTTTGCGCAGCACATCAGATACAATATACTACGGTTTCCATTCTTTGTCAAAACTATGGCGTCATTTTTAAAAGCTATCAGCAGCACAGGCAGAAACGGAAGGAAATATCTTCCCTGGACTCCGCTAATGACCTGGGAGCTTAAAGGCGTCCAGGCAATGAGCATGGAGGCCATGGCCGCAAGACCGCACAAACCGCACAGCGCCGCCGCCCAGACCCGGTTTCCCACGGACATAACCTGCCTTTCACCAGGCTTTTTCATGGCCAGGCACAACAGACTCACCGTAAACACTGCCACCACAAAATACGGCACATCCAGCACCGTATCCAGATTGCCCAGGTAGGCGCCGATCATTGTCATGTGGTAATACTCGGCCTGCCACAGAAACGTCTGGTAAAACATCCGCACGGCCTGCAAAGGCCGGTGGAGCAAAAGCGTCAGGCTGTAGCCCTCCTCCTGAGCCCACGGCACCACGTTTTCAGTCTCTGTGGCGTAGGAAACAATGGTCTGCCCGTTAATGAGCGTCATGGAAAGCCCCCACGCCAGAAAAACACAGGCCGCCGCCAAAGCCCAGGGCTTCCAGCCTCCAAACTTTTCCACAGGGACCAAAAGGCACAGCCCCATAAGGACACCGTAGATCAGCTTGCAGGGACCTGCCGCAGCCATAAGCGCGGCGATCACCGCCACATCCGCAGCACGGACCCGCTCTTTTTCATAAGCCAGATCCAGGCACACGGCGGTGAGATAAAACATACACCCCAGGATCATCACATCATAGGAAAAGGATGCCGACAAATGCAGCGTCATGGGCAGCAGCGCCACCCCGAAAAGCACCTCCTTTCCAAAAGGCAGACGCCTCATGGCAAAGAAGGTCATTGCCACAAAAAACAAAAGATTGCCCAGCCGCCCCATATAGGCCAGCATGACGGCATTCCAATGGAAAAGCCTTGCCAGGCAGATCCCAAATGCCTGGGGGATATAAGCCACAGGCGTGGTTACCACCGGAGGGTAAGGCGACAGAATCATAGACTGTCCCATGTCCTCCCGGGCCACCAAGGGATACCGCTGCCCCAAGATCCACTGCTGCCTTATGGTCTTGTAGGTCTTTTCCGTCAGAGTCTCTCCCAGATAGGCGGAATCCGCCGTTGTCTCTGCTATGGGCTGCAGATAGCCGTCCTCGCTGGCCTCGTATTCCCAGCAGTTCTCTGCATCCTCCAGCCAAATATCTTGGGGACGTACCAGCACATGGCCTGTGACCGCATTGGCATCTTTGCCCAACATGCGGCTGGACAGCTGGTAAGCTCCCATAAAATGACTGATCTCGTCCGGAGCCGAAAGAGGCGGCAGGACCAAAAGATACAAGATCCCCAGAAATGTCCCAGCAAACAGATATACGGTCTCCAGACTTTTTCCCGCTCCCAACCCGACAGGGTCCACCCAGAACATCCGCCCCATTGCCGCCAAAAAGACCACTGTGACCGCAAAAAGCGCCAGATACCACCAGACCAGCCACCCATCGCCGCTCTCTGCCGCCCCGGCCCTCACATCCAGAAGATGCCACAGCCCAAAAGCCGCCACGGTCAGGCTGCCCCACAGCCAGGCCCTATTTTTCTTCCTCATGCTTCTTCTCCTCAAGGGCCATCTGCTGCACCAGCTCCTTGATCCTGGTCTCCAGCTGCGAAATTTGGATCGTCATGTCAAACACCTTGACGATCAGCAGAAAGATAGCCACCAAAAACAAAAAATTGGCCGTGGAATAGATTCCCAGCACTCTGGCGCAAAAATCCGCCGCAGACGGAAAAATACTGTACACCACCAGCACCATGGCCAGCACGATCCAGAAGATAGCGCTCTCAATCTGCACCTTGGACTGCCGCACCTTCCGCATCATGAGAAAAAACGTTCCCACTGACACCAGGATCAGGGCTATCCGCAGGGTTATTGTCATCATGTCCGGCCCCTCCATTTCTTTTTCCCACACCAACCGTTCCAATACTCTTTATTCATCGTACACCGCAGGACCAGGGATCTGGGCAGGCTTTCATACCGCTTTCCCATCCGATATCCCATATACTTGCACCCGCTGCTTGCGATCAGAACCGGGATCAGCCACCACCGCCCGGTCCGAAAAAGCCATGCCGCCGTATTCTTCACCAGGCGGATGCCCTCCCCCTCTGACGGCAGGTTCTCAAATACTTCCGGGTGCTGCGCCTGGGAAACCGCCAGATCAAAGTTCCTTCGAAACTGCCCTGAAAAGGTCATATTGTGGGAATGGACCACCTTGGCCCTGGCTGCGTAAGCAACGCCGTACCCTGCTCCAATGACCTTTGCCGCGTAGACCATATCCTCATTAAAGATCGCCCGGTCCACGAACCCGCCCTGCTCCTCAAAGATCTCCTTTCGGTAAGCGCAGCACACATTGGAAGCAAAATACGTCTTGATCCCCAGCTCCCCCAGGTCCTTTTGCGTCTTTACCCTGCTTTGGCGTGGATAATTGAAGTTTCTGGCATACCGCTCAATGGCGCCGCAGTCCTTATCCGGGACCTGTCTGGCATAGGCCATGGCAACGCTCTCTCCCTGGGGCCCTTTCTCCCCAAGAGCATCCACCAGACGCTCCACCAGGTATTTATCCCTGGGAACCGCGTCATCGGTCATAAAGATCATGATGTCCGCGCCGGAATACCCTGCCGCCAGGTTCCTGGCAGCCCCGTGATCAAACTCTGACTTTGAGATGTGATGGACCTCCAGCCCTCTGACCGCCCGGTATCCCTCTTCGTTCCAATACCGTTTCTCCGTATTTATCACAATGATCCGTTCCACCTTATAAGTCTGCTTTTCCAGCATCTGCAAAAGCCGGCTAAACCGCTTATCCGGCCGGTAGACCGGTATCAAAACATCCACTTTAGGCTGATACTGCCGTTCCATAACCATCACCACTCCTTTCCTTCATCATGTACTGTCGGGATCTCTTTCTCGCCTGCCTTTGCGGGGGATTGGCAGATTGGCAGATTGGCAGATTGGCAGATTGGCAGATTTTACCGCCTGCCCTCACCGGCCCCTCCGGCTCCGCCCGGCATTCGCGATCCCCGCCCAGGTCCACCCGACAAAGCCGGCCGCCATAACAAACATCAAGATCAGATACACCGCCGCCGCTCCAAGGATCCCGCCCCTCTTCACAAACACAGGCGCCATTACCGCCGCCAGCCCGGTCAAGACCAGGTAAATGCCAAAGATCGCTTTCTGTCTCCTCATGATCACCAAAGCGTAATAGTGGAGATTCAAAAGCCCATAACAGGCTCCCCCCATAACGATCAGGATAAACGGCACATGACTGCCTGTCAACTTCCCTTCATACCCGCTCCCCAAGATCTGTTCCAGGACCCAAAGTACCGGTCGCCCAAGTCCTGCTGCCAACACCAGCGCCAGAATGCTCAAAGCCCCGATGATCCTGGAGATCCCCAGAAGCTTCTTGGAAAAGTCCCCAAACCGCTTTTCATTCCACATATCGGTCAGACTTGTCAGAACCGGCCGGATGACAAATCCTGCCGCCAGGTTAATGACCGAAGTAGGCATAAAGATAATATTAAAATACCCGGACGCCGCGTCGTTCATATAAGCGTCAATAGCGTATTTTGCCGCCGAAAAAATATAAAAATCCAAAAACACGGACACAAACAGCAGGGATGTCTCACAAGTCAGCGCCCCGATCCTGTCTTTATTCCAGGCATAATCCACGCCTTCCAGCCGTTTTAAGATAACCACGTCAAACAGCAGGATCCCCGCTGCCTGGGCTCCCACTGCCGCCCCGCAGGCCGCCAGCAGGCTGCCGCTGCCCACAAGCGCCGCCAAAAACGTACCCACGGACAGTATGGTCCGGAACGTATTGGACTTGCCTGTAAGGTGCAGGTTCCCGTTTCTCTGGAACTCCGACTCGTACACATCGGCAAATCCGTCGGCCACCTTATAGCACACCAGCAGAAAAAGCACCGCCGCTTTTCTGGCCGTGTACCCGGAAAGCAGAAGGTACGAAATCCCCGCTGCCAGAGCTACCCCACAGGTCACATACCTGTGATGGACATAATCCCCAAACCGATACTCCTGGCCGCCGTCCGTGATCTGAAAGGGGCGCATACCAAAATAGGCCAGAATAAACATCTGCTGCCCAAATGTGCTGTAACCAAAGGAGAAGATTCCTCCGTCATCCTCCCCTGCCAGTCTCATTACCAAAAACGACAGCACCATGCTGGCAAACGCATAGCAGAAGCTTCCCGCCATATTCCAGAAAATATTCTTTTTTTCCTTGTTAGGCCCTGTCCTTATAAGAACCGCGGCCCACCGCTCTGTCATAACCGCCATATGCTTTTCCCTGTGGTCCCTTTCTGTCATCCCCTTTTTCTAAAGTTCTGTATCAGTAAGATAGATATCAATATCCGGACCATATACTTCACAGCCACCGCAGGTTTTAAATAGCTTTCCCCTCCGGCTCTGTCCATGATCTCCACAGGCACTTCCCCGATGCTTGCTCCCTGCTTTAACAAATGGGAGATCGTATCCGGTTCCGGTCCATAGTTAAGGTTTAGGGCAAACTCTCCGATCATCTTGCGGTTAAACATCCGCATCCCGGAGGTAGGATCCGTAACCCTGACCCCGGTAGTGAGAAAAATGGCCCCGGCGATCAGTCTGCTTCCGATCATCCTTAAGGAATAATCCTTTTTGCCGCGGATAAACCGGCTTCCGATGACGATCTCGTACCCCTCGTCCATCTTTGCCTTCATGGCGCCGATAAACTCCGGACGGTGCTGTCCGTCGCCGTCAAACTGGATGGCATATTTGTACCCCTTGTTCCAGGCATATTTCATGCCCGCCTGGAAGCACCCGGCCAGCCCCAGATTTACCGGCAGATCCAGCAGCTGATACCCCTTTTCCCTGCATATCTGCGCCGTCCTGTCCCGGGAGCCGTCATTGACCACAATGTAATCAAGCTCCGGGCATTTCCTGATCAGTTCCTCCACCACCATCTCGATATTGGCCTCTTCATTAAAAGCCGGGATCACCACCAGCACCTTTTCTGTTTGTTCCACCTGCGCAGTTCTCACTTTCCACCTCAATCTAACACGGGCAGCCGGCTGATCAACAGCCCGTCTCCTCAATGATATCGCACACCATATCCACAATCTCCACAGGCAGATCCTCGTACAGCGGAAGGGTCAGCACCTGCTTTGATATCCTGTCAGCCACCGGAGTATCCTCCGGCCGAAAATCACCCTTGTAACACTCATAGCTGTTGACACAGGGATAAAAATATTTCCTCGTATGGATATTCTTCTCCTTTAACGCCTGAAATATTTCATCTCTCCCAGCCTTATATCCGTCAAACACCACCGGCATGTAGGCATAGTTGTATTTTACCCGGGGATCCTCACTGCACAGCCTTATGCCCTGAATCCCCTCCAGCCTGCTCCGGTAACGCATTGCCAGCTTCTTTCTCTTTGCGATCGCTTCGTCCACATGGCGCAGATTGCACAGGCCCATGGCTGCCTGAAACTCATTCATCTTGCCGTTGGCCCCCACATACTCCACGGTCTCACTGTCCATGATCCCAAAATTCTTCAGCTGATACAGCCGCCGCTTAAGGTTTTTTTCCTTAAAAGCCACCGCCCCGCCTTCTATACTGTGAAACACCTTTGTGGCATGAAAGCTGAACATGGAGACGTCTCCCCACTGGCCCACGCCTCTGCCGTCCAGCTCCTCCCCAAAGGTGTGAGCCGCGTCGTAAATAACTTTAAGATGATGCCTGTCCGCGATCTTCTGGATCTTCTCCACATCGCATACATTTCCGTAAACATGGACCGGCACAATGGCGCAGGTCTTATCCGTGATCAAACGCTCGATCAAGTCCGCGTCTATGGTGTAGTCCCTGTCATTAATATCGCAAAACACCGGAGTAAGCCCGTTTCTCACAATCGCATGGGTGGTGGAAGCGAATGTGAACGGCGTGGTGATCACCTCTCCCTTAAGCTCCATAGCCTGGATAGCCAGTTCCAGAGCCATATGGCCGTTGACAAACAGCTCCAGGGACGGTAATTTCAGATATCTTTTCAGCTGCTCTTTAAATTCCTCATGGTAAACCCCCATGTTGGTCAGCCAGGCGCTGTCCCAGATAGGCTTTAACATGTCCACATACTCTTCCAAAGGCGGCAATGATGACCGTGTCACCAGCACAGGAGCATCCAGTTTTTCCATCATTCATTCCCCTTTCCTGCCAATCTGCAATATGTTACATTCTACAATATCAGGGGATAAATGTAAACTCTTCATGCCAAATTTAACTTCCGCAGTCTCTCCATGGCCTTCTTAGGAAAATCGTTGATGTCTGACTAACTGCCTCTGCATATTCCTGCACAGAAGGTTTACACTGCTTTTTAAAAGATCACAGTGCTTCCACCTGAATCTAAGTACATAGTCCTTATCTTTAATCTGTCTGATCGCATCGTCCGGTGTGCTGTCTATCTTTAATTCGATAATCATGTTCCTTTTGGCTAAATATTTAGCAGATCAGCAATGTCAGAGAAGTTGATATAAAGATCATCATAGATGCCAACCTTTACAGAATCAGCAAAGGAATAATCTCCAGTATTCTCGGATTCGAAGTCATAAACAAGGATCCGGTTTTTCTCTGGGTCAACGATCCAATATTCGCGAACACCGGCAGTATGGTATTTAAACAGCTTGGTATAGTAATCCATCCGCCTGCTGCCTGGCGACACAATTTCAATGATCCAATCTGGAGCGCCGAAACAACCCTTGTCGGTGAGCTTATTAGGATCACAGATAACAGAAATATCCGGCTCGACATAGTTTGTGTCATCCTCATTCAAAAATACCGCAAATGGGGCTATATCAATTTCACAGATTCCATTATTTCGGTTGATATATTCCCGAATAGCTGCAAAGAGCTCCCCTACAATGCGTTGATGCTTTCTGGTAGGAGGTGCCATATAGTAAATCTGGCCGTCGATTAGTTCAGCCCTGCTGCCTTCCGGCAGGCTGTATATATCATCAATGGTATATGATTTTCCTTGTGCCAATGCTGGTGCCATGGTAACACTTCCTTTCTTTTTGCCCATTGTTAAGAATACGGATAATGGTATTTTATCATAAAAAGAAATCCATTACAATTCCTTCCTAACTGCCGCTTGAAAACAACAAAACTTTATGGTAGCATAAAACCAATAAAACCGGATCACCAAACAGTGAAACATTTCAGCCGCAATACCAGAATCCCCGCGGCAGGAAAGGGGGGTGAAACAAAAATGGGGGTTTATCTTAACAGCACAAGCGCCTACGGCCTGTTCCGCAGGGATTATGAGTCTGCCTATTTTGTGGACAAGTCAAGTATACTGGCCCAACTGGTTCCTCTGGTAGAAACGGATGAAAGCAGAATCGAAAAATCCAGCCTTAACCAGGAAAAGGGATACGTTTCCATTCCCAACAAAGAATTGATGGACAAATTCGCGGAGGTGGTCCAGCGGGAACCCTCTCTTGGCAATGTCCACAAACCAACAGTTTAAATACAGAGAGGCACAGAATAAAATCTCTGTGCCTCTCTGCCCGTCTACAACAACTTGTTCAATTCTCTCCTTAACTCTTCCTTTTCCTCATCCGACAATTTTTCATCACCGATAAAAGCCGTTACAAAGCGGGAAAAGGAATTACCGAAATACCGCTCCACCAATTTTTTCGTCCAGTTATGTATATGCTGCTCCTTTGTACATAATGGGTAGTACACATTGCAGGATGGCAAAACTTTGTCCGCTCCCAGCAGCTCCATTTTCTTTAAACCTAAAAGAAACGTGTTCAATGTCTGTACTTTCCACGTCTTATTCCACTCTGTAGTTGCAACTTCCATGATCTCCCGAAAAGTCATAGGAACGTCTGTTGACCACATCAGTTCCATAATCTGCCATTCTGTGGTAGTCAGTCCGTACTTCGTATTCATACAGATATCTCCTTTTTAATGTGGGCAAACTAAATTTGTTTCAATGTTTTTCAGTCCTCCCCAAATAATATGTCCGCAGTTAACACATCTTTCTGCAAAATATGTAAATAGTGTACAGCTTCCGTCACTATTCCGCTCATGCTTTGATGCTGTGCCTGATACATAATTATGGTTACAACCAGCTTTCTCTTCTATATCATCAGCAGCTATTTCATATATTATTCCTTTTGCATCTGTAAAAAAATCATTATACAACAGCGATTCTATAGTTTCATCTCCTGCTGAAAATTGAATCTCACCTCTTATGGGAATCCCATCATCTACCGTCATTGTCACAGGAGGGATATATGCAAAAGCCGTTATCGCTCCTGCCATGCAAAAAATCCCTGACATTATCACAGCCAAAAACTTCTTATGTTTCTGTTCTCTTCTCATTTCTAAAATTCTCCTTTTAAAAATTATTTTGCGTCTGCTTGATGCCAATCCCGTTCCAAATCCTCTTTCACTGAAAATATTATTTGCCGAAGACATTTCCAAAAGTAAATACTCATATTGACTCCGTTCCCTCTTCCCTTTACCTGCAACCACAATACTGTCACAACACATTTCACACATGCTTGAAAGTTCTCTAAAGAAAAGATAACTAACAGGATTAAACCAGTGAACCGCCATTACCAATACCCCAATAAACTTAACCAACCCATCATGATGCTTTATATGTATCAGTTCATGCCTTATTATATACTCATATGCATCTCTGTCTATTTTATCTTCTGCCCACATAGGAAGAACGATTACTGGGGATAAGATTCCGCTTGTTAAGGGGGAATCAAAATATTCCGAATGGATCATTTTTACGTTCTGTCTGACACGCAATTCGTCTTTTATCTTAAAAAATAATTCTTTGTACTCTTGATTTAATCCATCTTCATTATCTGAATAACAAATCCTTTTTACTTTGCAATATATGATTATGTGTTTCAATATAATATAAATTGTAAAGATTACTGATAAAAGCATTAATATTCTCAAACAGCTAACTTTAGGCGATATTTCAATGTGCTCTGGACGAGTAATAATCATGTATTCTGTATCAATAGTCTCTGATATATGCCAAACTTTTTCTAAAAAATGTGGAAAGACCGTTCGCGTCAATCCTACTACTCTGTACTTATATTCCGAAAATGGCACCAGATAAAACACTGCTGCTATCTTCAACACTCGATATCTCCATTTCTGTGAAAAATATCTTCTTGTAACCGGATACAGCAATACATATAGAATAAAAACGATACTTCCTGACAGAGACATCACCAAAAGAAGATTATGAAATACCATCATCTGCTCCTTCTACAATACTATTTTTCAAAAAACTTGTCAATATTTTTTCATTATTATTAGAATGTATTGGATTTTACTAATAATAGTATTAAGTTTTATAAAATCACGTCGAATATATAACTATATTCCTGCAAAAAGATAGAAAGGAATGATACCTATGCACAAAATTGCGCTATGCGACAATAACCCAAATTACTTACAGCACCTGGAAGCCATTATAAAAAGCTATTGTCAGAAAAAGGGGATCTTTATCTATCTTCAATTATTCACTGACAGCGATGCTCTTATGGACTATATTGAAGAAAAAAACATGTTTGATATCTATATCCTGGAGGTTGACATGCCCTGCTATTCCGGAATAGACATAGCCAGGAAAATTCGAGAGCATCCCAGCCCGGCAATTATCATATTCCTGTCTTCTCATACCGGATATGCCATTGACGGATACGATCTTGACGTTTTCCGCTATGTTTTGAAATGCAGCACAAGCCAACAATGGAATAAGATTCTGGATGATTTATTTACCCATACGGACCGCTTAAAAGATAACCGCGTATATATCATTTCCAATCATAGAAAATATATAAAACTTTACCTGAAGGATATTATATATATCTATAAAGATAATAAAAACGCGGTATTCGTTTTGCAAAATGGTCAGAAAGAAACAGAACGCAAAACATTAAAAAATGTCCACCAGGATCTAAACTGCAAAAACTTAATACTTTTGGACAGAGGTATCATATTGAATATCCAATACGTAAAAAGCATTACTGACTGCGAGATAGAATTGGACAATACTGTAAAAATTACCACCAGTAAGTTACATATTGACCAGCTTAAACGCTCACTTCTTGAATTCTCTTAAACTGCTTGTAAGGGGCTATCCTGTTTTTCAATACGGATGCCCCTTATCATTCAACTACTGAAACCTGATCTTGAAATTATATAACACAGTCCTTATGCAATCAGATCAAAAATAGACTCCAATCTTCCTGCCAGGGATTTTTCATCATTCAAATAATCTTTAAACGCGAAAAAGGTGGAACTGTCCATAGTAGAATGGCTATTTTTCAACCTCTCACTCATATAATTCAGATCTTTTAGATACTGCAGTAAATTCTCTTGTAGATTTCCATACTTATTAAACTGACCGAAATCTTCTGATCTTGCCTGGCTTGCAGACAGCACCACCACACCGGGAACAACCGGCTTCACATACTGCGAAATCACATCTTTTATAGAAATCGCATTCATGTTAGTAAGGTCAGCCATTAAGTCATAATAATCCTGTTTACTCATATCAGAAAGATCGTAAGTTGATCTCAAATAATCAATCTGCTCCTGAGTCAATTTTGAGGTTCCGTCTGCATCCCAATTGAGGGGTTTGTCTGTTGAAACTCCACCCATCAGAGAACCTATATCTTTATCTTTGAGCGTTTCAATACAGGAATCTATCCAGCTGGATTGCTTTTGAGTCATTTCCTTCTTTTCTGTCGCGTTTATTATATTTTCAAAAAACATCTCACCTTTCTGACTAGGCATAGATCTTTTCGATTGATCAGGAAACCTTATCTGTCTTTCTCTAGGTGTATGAACGGATATCTGCATTTCAATAACCTCCTGCTTAGTAAATATAATACATTACAGATTATATATTATTTTTCAAAAAATTTTCTGTTTGACCTTAAAAAGCCTTACTTTTGTCCCTGATTTTAGTAATCCCTAATATATCAAAATCAACGATCCCCCATGTTGACAAGCGAATCCTGCATTTGCCGAAGAGAGAGGCGGTCCCGTCCGGGTGAATTTTTGCCTGTGAGATGAGACCATAGAAAACAGGAGGGCCTAACCCCGAGTGTTTTCTGCTTTACTGGGCTCATCGGAATGTTTGGCATATCTGAACCCGGACGGGACCGCCTCTCTCTTCGGCCTGCCACTACGCCGCCTCAGCTATACCACAATTTATTTATCTTGCCACTTTCCGCAAAAATCTCATCCCATTACCCCTTCCCCCTCAAAACCACATCCACAACACCTTCATACGTACACTCCCCCGCCTCCACAACCTCTTCCATCCCCCGCCGTCTCAAACACGCCGTAGTCTTAGGCCCGATGCTGTAGATACGCTTCCACTCTCCCCACTGTTCCCCCACAGCATCCAAAAACCGTTCCGCCGAAGACCCGCAGGTCATCAAAATCCCGTCATACTCCCCTAAGGGCCTGACCTTCCCCAAATCCGCCGCCACCTGCCGGTTCTCATACACCGCAGTCTCCTGAAACCTGCACACATCCCTCAGGCTGTCCCGTAAATGGCTGTCCCCATTTTCGGCTTTCAGATACCACACCCGCTGGCTTCCTCCCAAAAACTTCCGAAGCGCGGTCTCCAACTCGCCGCTGTGAAACTCCCCAGGCATCAGATCCGCGTACAAACCGTGCCTCTCCAGTTCTTCCCCTGTCTTTCTGCCGATGACCGCGATCCGGCGCCCGGCCAAAGCCCTTACATCCGCCCCCGCATGCCTCAACTCCCTAAAAAACGCCTCCACGCCGTTTTTACTGGTAAAAATAAGCCAGTCCGTCTCTTTAAGCATGGCTTTATCCAGCCATCCCCTCCGGCAGCTGATCTCCCCTACCTGGATCTCATCTACATCCGCGCCTTGTTCCTTTAAAAGTTCCCCCAGCGCCGTAGGCCCGCAGCCAATCTTCGGGATCAGATACTTCTTTCCAAACAAAGGCTGTTTCTCGAAAAATCCCAGCGCGTCCCGCAAATGCACCACCTGCCCCACTACAATGATGGCAGGGGAGATCAGCCGGGCCTCTGCTGCATCCGCCCCGATGTGCTCCAGATCCGACACGCACACCCTCTGCCTTTTGGTGGTAGCCCAGGAGATCACGGCCACAGCCGTATCCTTTGGCATCCCCTGATCCATCAGCCTCCGGGCGATATCTTTCACCTTGCTAAGCCCCATCAGGAAAATACACGTATCTTTTCCCTTTGCCATTGCCTGAAAATCAATATCGGCCAGTTTGTCTCTCTGATTGTGAGCAGTCACCACATGGAACCCTGCCGCCATGCCCCGGTGGGTTACCGGGATGCCTGCCAAAGCCGGTCCCGCGATAGCCGACGTGATGCCCGGTATGATCTGAAACGCCACTCCCTGCTGCCACAGATAAATCCCCTCTTCACCGCCTCGGCCAAACACAAACACATCGCCGCCCTTTAGCCGGACCACCTTCTCCCACTCCATGGCCTTTTGCGCCAAAAGGGCATTTATCTGCTCCTGTTCCATGGTGTGATTGCTGTTTTCCTTTCCCACATAGATCAATTCGCACCCTGGCTTTGCCTCTCCCAAAAGCTCCTTGGCAACAAGCCTGTCATAGACGATACAGTCCGCCTCCCTGACAACTTTAAGCCCCTTTACGGTGATCAGCCCCGGATCCCCCGGACCTGCTCCCACCAGATAAACAGTCCCTGCCATCTGCTGCCGTATGGCCGCGGCCGCAGCCTTTGCCGCTCCCTGGGGGTCATTCCCGTAAACAGCCGCGTAGCCCTGCCTGCTGCCGGTCCCATTGCCGAACATGGCCCGAAGACAGAACCGGCCATTTTCCGCCTTACTGCAAAACGCCCCTACAGCCATGTGGCAGTCGCCTCCGATCTCCTGCAGAAACCCCCGCTCCGCCTCAACGGCCCACGCCGTCTCCTCATCCCAAAGCCCCTCCAGCATAGCCAAAAGCTCCCGGTCCTCCTGACGGACCTCCAGGGCCAAAACCCCCTGGGCCGGAGCCGGTATCATCTCCTCTTCACTGAAATACCGTGTGATCCTGTCCTCCAGTCCAAGGCGCTTTAGGCCCGCTGCCGCCAAAATAAGGCCGTCCAGGCGCTGCTCCTCCATCTTCCTAAGCCTGGTATCCACATTGCCCCGGATATTGACCACTTCAATGTCAGGACGCATCCGCTTTATCTGAAATTCCCTGCGCCTGCTGCCGGTCCCTATGACCGCCCCTTTCGGCAGCTCCTCCAGAGATCTTTTCTCCCGCAGCACCAGCGCGTCCCTTGGGTCCTCCCGCTTCCACGCCTTTGCGAACACAAGCCCGGGAGCCGGGCAGGACGGCATATCTTTCATACTGTGTACGCCTATATCCGCCTTGTAATCCAGGATCTCCTCCTCAATCTCCTTGACAAAGACCCCCTTCCCTCCTATCTCATGGAGAGGTTTATGGGCAACCCGGTCCCCTGTGGTCCGGATCACCCGGATCTCAAACTCATGATCCGGATACGCTTTGGCAAGCCTATTGCGCACGTGATCTGCCTGGGCCAGCGCAAGGGCTGAACCTCTCGTTCCGATCCTGTATTTCATAGTCATTTCCCCTCCATAATCTCTCTGATATCCTCCTGGGAAAGCAAGCCCCCCTGATCCAGCCCCCGCCGCAAAAGTTCCTCATACACCGCTTTCCTTCTGCCTGCCGGTTCCATCTTTTTCACTGTCCCGCGCATATCTCCCAGCTGAGCCGCCAGATCCCCCAAAAGCCCTGTCACCTGCGGACGCGCCTGCTCCTTTAAGTACTGGGCCACAATGGGACTTTGGCCGCCGCTGGAAAAAGCAGCCACCACTTCCCCTTCTTTTAAGTAAGCCGGAAAAATGAAGCTGCAGTCCTCAATCTGGTCCACCGCGTTGACCGGTATGCGTTTTTCCCTGCAAAGGCAGCTGATTCGGTGGTTCTCCTCCTTGTTATCCGTGGCCGCCACCACCAGCGTCATGCCCTCCAGATCCTCCGCCAAAAATCCCCGCTCCTGCCACGCTACCCCATCCATTCCTTTTATCTCATCCAAAATCTCATCTGCAGCCACCAATACCCTGGCCCCAAAGTCCTTAAGCGCCCGGACCTTGCGAAGGGCGATCCCCCCGCCTCCCACAACAAGGCAGGGACTTCCCTCCAACTGCACAAACATGGGAAAATAAGCCATGCTCTAATCCTCCAATCTTCCAACCCCGTTATCTCATGGCGCTCACAGCTTTTCGGATCATCCCCAAAGCCTTCTGCCCTGACGCCGCCAGCCAAATCTCCGCCAAGATGCCGCCAAACCATAGTTTCGCTGCCTGCTCCTGAAACCTGTTAATACACAAATAATGCTTCATATAGTACATAACGCTTTCATGGCGCATCATCTGACGCCGGCGCTGACTTTCGCAGGACTTAATGATGGAAGTCCCATGGCGGTGGACATACCGTTCCCTAAGCAGAATCACAGTCCTATAGCCGTTTGTCTTCATCCGCTGCGCCAGCGCGGCCTCCTCCTGATACAGAAATATCCCTTCATCATACCCGCCGCACTCCAAAAACGCCTCCGCGGACACCATCAGCATAGAGCCGTGGACCGCGTCGACCCAAACAGCCCGTTTCCCCTTATAACGCCCCTTTGGATAATCCAAAAATCTACCAAACAGCCGCCGGCTTACAGGCCCCATGGCAAGAAGCTCCCCCCAAAAACCATGAAGACGCCATCCACGGCCCATACCGCCGTACTCCATGTCTTCCATCACAGGAGCCGCAACCCCCATATCCGGATGCCTTTTAAACATACGTCCCATGGCAAGGAGGGTCTGCTCGCCAAACTCCACGTCCGGGTTGGCGATCACCACATGGGTGGCTCCGTTTACCTTGATGGCGTAGCGCGCCCCCAGGTTGTTGCCGTATCCATAGCCGCCGTTTCTTTCTCCCCGGATGACTGCGATCTTTCCCCCTTCCAGGGCCTTTAACCGCTCCCAGGAATCATCGGTGGAACAGTTATCCACCACCACGATTCCCTCCAAGGCCCCAAACGCCCTGATCCTGGCCACCAGAGCCGTCACCGTATCCGCGTCATTATAATTGACGATCACACAATTTATCTTCATCCGCCATTACTCCCCTTTCGGGATGATCCAGGGATGGTCACGCATTGGGCCAGGGTCTGCGCCGGCGAACTTTTATAAAACCCATTTCTCACGATACTGCGAAACCGTTCCCCGGGGGACTGCAAAGGAAGAGCCAAAAACGCCTTCAGCGTCCTCTTCTGCTCCCTGGTCATCTGCTCTTTATACCTGGCGCCAAATGCCGCCGCCTGGGCAAACATCCGCCGGTAATGATCCTCCACCTCCGCCTGTCTCCCTGCCCGCGCTCTCATGTCCTCCACGCTTCCCGTCCTGGCTGCCCCCAGGGTATTGCCGCCGTGCTGCCGGTACTGATACAACGGTTGCTTCACACAGGAAATGGTCCCGAAGCAGGACGCGGCCAGGGCGATCCACCAGTCATGCATAAAGCACCGTTCCGGCGCCGTTTCCACCAGCCGGACCAAAGCCCGGTTCATCATAACGGCTCCTCCTGTCACCGGATTCTCTGCCAGGATCTGGGAAAATGCCTTTCGGTCCGGATTACAGCGCTGATACTTAAAAAAGCTGGGAGCGATCACGCCCAATCGCCGGTCCGTCACCATCATATCCGAATGAACCAGTATGGGATGTCTGGGCCCCAGGGTCCTTTCAAGCTGTCGCATCCGCCTAAGCAGCGTCCTGACCTTGTGGTTTTCCCACACATCATCCTGGTCGCACAGCAGCACATAATCCCCGTCGGATTGACTTAGGAGCCAGAAAAAATTCATGGCCCCAGGTGGGACCTGTCCCGGCCGGTCCCCATACGCCCCCTCCTTTACCCGGTGGTTTAACACGATCTGCCCCGGATACCACCGTTTATATCGTTCCAGAATCTGCCTGGTCCTGTCCTTTGACCCGTCGTCGGAGATCATGATCTGAATATCCGGTATGGTCTGGGCCAGGATGGAATCCAGCTGCTGTCCGATATAGCGCTCACCCTCATACGTTGCCATGAGAACCGTAATCTTCATATTATTTCCCACCTCTTTTCAAAGACGCTCTGGCTTCCACCATCCTCATGCCCAATTTCCTGCTGATCATCCATCTGATCTCCGGCCACAGGACCGTAACATAATCCAGGACGTGATAAGCCGCCATATAAAGTTCCCGCCCTTTCTCCTTAGGCGTCCCCGCCCACGGAGTCTTGGCCAGATACGTTTCGTAAGCTCTGCGGTAATGGTTTCGGTTCCCCCGGATCCAGGGCCGCTCATCCCCCATATAATGGATGATTGCAGGATGTTTCTTTGCCTCTCCAAACATTTCCATGGTCACGGCCCGGTAAGAACTGCTGTGCCTGGCCAGATCCTCGTAGGAGAAGTACCGGTAGTTAGTAAAAAAGTTATACCGGGGCTCCAGGGGCTTGATCTCCCCCTTTAACACGCCGTTAAGCACATCCTGGTCGCTGGCAAATAATTTCCCGCCCTTTTCCCGCCAAAAATCCAAAAGCCGGCTCTGGACCTTTTTCTGCCTCCACTGTTCCAGATCCACCAAAAGCACGCCGGAATTAAAATACGGCTGATTCCTGCCAATGCCTATGGAATCTTTCACCGCCTCATAGATGGTAGGCTCCATGACCGCGCCCATAATCCTGCCTTCCAGGTCCCCGTCCCAAAGCCCCTTTAGCGGCTGGGCCACCACGGTGTCGCAGTCCAGATACAGAACCTTTTTTACGCTGTCCGGAAGCAGCTCCCCCATAAAAAGCCGGCTCATGATGCTTAAGTCATAGCCCCCTGTATCTACCGGAAAATCAAACCTGCTCTCCAGATCCCCCACTTCGGCAAACACCAGTCCGCGGCCGTACTGCCCCGCGATCTCCTCCAGCTTCGCCCTGCTGTCCTCCGACAATCCCAGAGACAGAATATAGACCGTAATACTCTGACAGCTCCGGTTTCTGTCAAAAAGGGAACACATGGATGTCCCCAAATGTCTGACATAAGCATCATTGGACGCGTAAACAACATTCATAGCCTTGTCTCCATTCTACTGCTTACTATAAAAAAGACGCTGCCACAAATCAAGGTGATTATCCCCCGTTTCAGCAGCGCCTGCTCATATTCTGCAACCGTTTCCGTCTATCTCTTCCGATACCCGGTTTCAAAATCCACCAGATTCCTCATTCCATCCAGATCCCCGGCCAGAAACTTTTTAAGATTCTCCCCGGCAATCCTGACGATCCGCTCAAAAGTCTCCGCAAGATGGTTCTGTCCGGAGATATGGGGCGTGATCACCAGCCTGGGCGCGTCCCAAAGCGGATGGTCCGGCGGCAGCGGCTCCGGTTCCGTCACATCCAGCCCGCAGCCTCCTAAATGTCCCTCTTTTAACACCCTGCACAGGGCGTCCCCGTCAATGGCGCTTCCTCTTCCCACATTCAAAAGGTAGGCCCCCGGCTTCATAAGCCGCAGACGCCTCTCATCCATAATATGGCGGGTACTCGGGCTGTTAGGCAGGGACAGGGCCACAAAATCCGCCCTGGGCAAAAGCTCATCCAGACTCTCTGTCGTATAGATCTCATCCAAATACTCCGGCTTCTCCCCTTCGGTCCTTCTGATCCCTATGGTGTGGCTGCCAAGGGCTTTCATCCGCTTTGCGTACTCTCCGCCGATATCCCCCAGGCCCACCACCAGGGTGGTAGAACCCCACACAGACGTCACATTTCCCTCATCCTTCCACTGATGGTCCGTCTGATTGCGGATATAGCGGTAAAACTTATTCTGCAGCACAAAGGACAGGCCCACCATGTACTCGGAGATGGCAAGGCCGTAGGCCCCTGTGGCATTGGTCAGCACTGCCCCAGGTCTTAACACGCCGGGAACACAGTAATTATCCGAACCGGCGGAGTTTAGCTGCATCCACTTAAGATCCGCTGCCTCCTTCAAAAGCTCCGGCTCAACATTGCCGATGATAATGTCCGCGTCCTGGATCATTTCTCCGGTCACATCGGAAGCTGACGCATAACAAAACGAACATCCGGCTCCGATATCCTCAAGATACTGCTTATGCCTGTCTTTTACAGGTATGGTCACCACAATCTTCTTCATCGACTCTCAATCTCCATCAGCTGGTCCACCCGTCTCTGGTGTCTCCCGCCTTCGTACTTCGCGTCAAGCCATGCGTCCGTGATCATCTTTGCCATCTCTATGCCGATGATCCTGGCCCCAAAGCCCAGCACATTGGAGTCGTTGTGCATCCTGGACAGCCGGGCAGTGCAGGGTTCGCTGCACACGCAGGCCCGGATCCCCTTTACCTTGTTGGCCGCCATGGATATGCCCACCCCGGTGCCGCAGATCACGATCCCAAGATCCGCCTCCCCGGATGCCACTGCTTTTCCCACCATCTCCCCGTATACCGGGTAATCACAGCTGTCGGACGTGTTGGTTCCCATATCCGTTACCTGGATCCCCCGCTCCTCAAGATGAGCTTTAACCGCCGTCTTCATCTCCACTGCCGCATGGTCATTGCCTATTGCTATCTTCATATGTCAGATTCTCCTTGCATGAATTTCCCCCGCAGGCTTACCAAATCCGCCTTTCTTCAATCCTTCCCTGCTCCGTCCCCAGGACGTCACTTCCCCTGAAGCCTGTCAGAATGATCATTGCCGCCAAAAAACTCCAAGATCCGGTCCAGCCTGGAGGTCATGCTCCACAAAAGAACATCCGCCGCCGTAAACGCCGCCATGGCTTCCACCACCACCACGGCCCTGGGCGGGATCACCGGGTCATGGCGGCCCTTGATCACCGCCTCCACCTCCTGTCCCTGGCGGTCCACCGTCCTCTGAACCTGGGAAATAGACGGCGTAGGCTTAAAAGCCGCCCGAACCACCACCTGGCTCCCGTCGCTGATGCCTCCCAGGATCCCGCCAGCGTGATTGCTCCTTTTGGCCACAGATCCGTCCTTTGCCTTTAAAAAGCCGTCGTTGTTCACAGACCCTACGCGAAACGCCGCGCCGAAACCGTCTCCGATCTCCACGCCTTTCACCGCCCCGACGGACATAAGGGCATGGGCCAGTCTGGCATCCAGTTTCTCAAAGACCGGTTCCCCGATCCCTGCCGGCAGCCCGTCTATGACGCACTCCACCACGCCGCCTGCGGAATCTTTCCGGGCCATCAGTTCATCCAGATATGCCTCCGCCTCCAAAGCCGCCTGGGCGTCCGGCATGCAAAGGCGGTTGCGAAACCGCTCCTCCATGTCAAACCGGTCAGGGTCAATCTCTATATGGCCGATGGACTTGGTGTACGCCGCCACCCGGATCCCCAAACTTTCCAAAAACTTTGCCGCCACGGCCCCTGCCGCCACACGGCCGATGGTCTCCCGCCCCGAAGAGCGGCCGCCGCCTCTGTAATCCCGAAATCCGTATTTGGCGTCAAAAGTATAATCCGCGTGGCCGGGCCGGTACAGATCCTTGACCGCGTCATAATCATGGGACCGCTGGTCCGTGTTGCGGACCACCATGGAAATAGGCGTTCCCGTGGTCCTGCCCTCAAAGATGCCGGACAAGATCTCCACCTGGTCCCCCTCCTGACGCTTTGTGGCAAACCGGCTCTGCCCCGGCTTTCTTCGGTCAAGATACTTTTGGATATCCTCCCGGCACAGATCCAGGCCCGCAGGGCAGCCGTCAACCACCACCCCCAGCCCCTCGCCGTGGGACTCCCCCCATGTAGTCATGGTAAACAGTGTTCCCCATGTTGACCCAGCCATACCAAATCCTCCGAATTCTGTAAATTACGCCGCCTGTTATCCGCCGCCTGTATCACCGAACCTTCACGATGGCGCAGCAGTTTGGCTCGTCCACCCGCATGGGTCTTCCGCACATGACCAAAAGCCCCTTCTCATAGTCCACATTGAAAAAGGTTATGGTTCCTGACGCATGGTTGAAACATGCCAGATGCCTGTCGTCCGGGAAAACAGCAATATCTTTTGGATAATCGCCGCTGATAGGCAGACAGCACAAAAGCGACAGAAGCCCTGTCTCCTGATCCCTGTTGTAGATGCTGACCGTGTTATCCCCCGCGTTGCTGCAGAACAGATGCTTCTCATCCGGCGAAAACCGGATGGCGCAGGCGGCTGTCAGCTGGCTTAACCGCTTAGAACCGGTGGTGGAGATGGTCTGGATCTTCTCGATCTTAGGCGACCGCTTCCCTGTCTCATATGTGTACACATCAATTACGTTCTTAACCTCATACATGAGATAAATAAATTTCCCGTCCCCGCTGAAAATAAAGTGCCTGGGAGCCGACTCCAGGTCACAGGGAATCGTATCCACCAGCATCAGCTGATCGTCAATAAATTTGTACACTTTCACCTGATCAACGCCCAGATCCGCCACCATGACAAATTTTCTGTCCGGAGTCAGGCGGGTGCAGCTGATATGGGGACGGAACGTCCTCTCCGCCACGCTGCCAAGCCCTTTATGGTACACCCCTGCCGCAATGCTGCCGATGGTCCCGTCGGGATTGAGGCGCATCACCGTGGACTTGCCGTCATGATATCCGGATACAAACAGATACTTGCCCTCCGGCTCCACGGACAGCTGACATCCCCTCATGCCCCGGATATTGGCCGTATTCAGCTTAGTGATGCTTCCGTTCTCATGGATCCGGTAGGACACCACGCCCTCGTCCGCGATGGAATACAAGGTCTTGCCGTTAGCCGCCGGAACCAGATAGGAGGAATTGTCGATCTCCATCTCACACCGCTCTTTAAATCTCCCGTTTTCCACATCCACATCATAAACCGTGATTCCCTTTGCGTTGCCTGTGTAGGAATAGGAACCTACATAGGCCATATATACACCCTTCATCTTACTGACCCTCCTAAATTCCTCTTATTTTTACCTAAGGATATAATATCATACATTTCTCAAAAAATCTATTGACAGCGATATATTTTTCTGTATAATGGTAGTTGCTCTTTGTTTATTATTACTAAACTTTGAGATTATGTTTGGTGTCAGTTAGTATTAGTAAACTTTTTGTTCGGATTACCTAAGATTAATGCCGTGGAAACGCGGGTTTTTCCCCGCTTTCCCGGCGCAGACCGGCAAAGCCGTCTGGGAAAGGAGCAGCAATGGATATCGGTTTAAAGCTGAAAGAGCTTCGCATCCTGAAAGGACTTACCCAGGAGGAGCTGGCAGACCGGGCGGAGCTGTCAAAGGGGTTTATCTCCCAGCTGGAACGGAACTTAACATCCCCTTCCATAGCCACCCTCATGGACATCCTTCAGTGTCTCGGCACCACCCTTGGGGAGTTCTTCAACGAGACGCCGGAAGAACAGATCGTTTTCGGCAAGTCCGATTATTTTGAAAAAAAGGATCCCGAATTGAAAAATGAGATCAAGTGGATCATTCCCAATGCCCAGAAAAACGTTATGGAGCCGATCATGCTGACTCTGGAGCCGGGAGGGGAGACCTACCCGGACAATCCCCATGAAGGGGAAGAGTTTGGCTATGTGCTTCAGGGGACCGTGGCCATCCATCTGGGAAGCAAAGTCCATAAGGCCAAAAAGGGAGAGTCTTTCTACTTCACCCCTGACAAAAAGCATTACCTGACCAGCAAGGCAGGAGCCGTGATTCTCTGGGTCACTTCCCCGCCAAGCTTTTGATCTACTATACTTTAAGAAACCAGGAGGAAGCCATATGAGCAGTCTCATCGATTTAGTCAGCGTATCCAAAAGTTTTGACGGGACTCTGGTATTGGATGATCTAAACCTTTCTGTAAAAGAGAACACCTTTGTGACTCTCTTAGGTCCCAGCGGCTGCGGTAAAACCACTACCCTGCGGATCATCGGCGGATTTGAGCGCGCCGATGCAGGCAAGGTGATCTTTGACGGCCAGGATATCTCAAACCTGCCTCCCAACAAACGGCAGCTAAACACGGTCTTCCAGAAATACGCCCTGTTCACCCACATGAATATCGCGGAAAATATCGCCTTTGGCCTTAAGATCAAAAACAAACCCAGATCCTATATACAGGATAAAATCCGGTATGCCTTAAAGCTGGTGAACTTAGACGGCTATGAAAACCGCAGCGTAGACTCATTAAGCGGCGGCCAGCAGCAGCGCATCGCCATCGCCCGGGCCATTGTCAACGAACCCAGAGTCCTTTTATTGGATGAACCTTTGGGCGCTCTGGACTTAAAGCTGCGCCAGGATATGCAGTACGAGCTGATACGCCTGAAAAATGAGCTGGGCATCACGTTCATCTATGTGACCCACGACCAGGAAGAGGCCCTGACCATGTCGGACACCATTGTGGTCATGAATCAGGGATATATCCAGCAGATGGGAACTCCGGAGCAGATCTACAACGAGCCGGAAAATGCTTTCGTGGCTGACTTTATCGGAGAGAGCAACATCGTTCACGGCACCATGATACGGGATGAGCTGGTGGAGATCTTCGGCGCCCGGTTCGCCTGCGTAGATAAAGGCTTCGGCAGCAACGCGCCTGTGGATGTGGTCATCCGCCCCGAGGATATTGACCTGGTAAGCCCGGATAAGGGGACGCTGACCGGCGTGTGTACCCACCTGATCTTTAAGGGCGTCCACTATGAGATGGAGGTCACGACTCCGGACGGTTTTGAGTGGCTGGTCCACTCTACGGATATGTGTCCCGTAGGCAGGGAAGTGGGCATCCATGTTGACCCCTTTGACATCCAGATCATGAATAAACCCGCATCAGAGGACGAGGAGGCCGTGGGAGTCAATGAGTAAAAAATTATTATCCGGCCCCTATCTGGTGTGGATGGTGGGATTTACGGTGATCCCCCTGCTTCTGATCGTGTACTACGGACTCACCGACCGTACCGGGGCATTTACCCTGGCCAATATCATCTCCATCACCACGGCGGAACACGCCAAGGCGCTGTGGCTGTCCCTGGGACTGTCCTTTGTCAGCACCCTCATATGCCTGGTCCTGGCCTATCCTCTGGCCATGATCCTGCGGAAACGCGGAATCGGCAAAGGCAGTTTTGTGGTATTTATCTTCATCCTTCCCATGTGGATGAATTTCCTTTTAAGGACCCTGGCCTGGCAGACCCTTCTGGAGAGAAACGGAGTCATCAACGGCATCCTCTCCTCCCTGCATCTGCCTACCCAGTCCCTTATCAATACCCCGGGAGCTATCGTTTTGGGCATGGTGTATAACTTCCTGCCTTTTATGGTGCTTCCTATTTACAATGTACTGTGCAAGATTGACGACAACACCATAAACGCCGCCCAGGATCTGGGAGCCAATTTCTGGCAGACCCTTGTGCTGATCTGGTTCCCCTTAAGCGTTCCGGGCATTATCAGCGGCATAACCATGGTCTTTGTGCCTGCTCTCACCACCTTTGTCATCTCCAACCTGCTGGGAGGCAGCAAGATCCTCCTGATCGGCAATGTGATCGAGCAGGAATTTACAAGGGGGAGCAACTGGCATTTAGGCTCCGGCCTTTCCCTGGTCCTGATGGTGTTTATCCTTGCAAGCATGGCTCTCATTGCCAAATACGATAAGAATGGGGAGGGAAGCGCATTTTGATGAAACGGACAAAAGACAATTTAAAGCGGATCGCCCAGGATTTTTATCTGGTGATGATCATGGTATTCCTCTACGCCCCCATTGCCACGCTGATGGTGCTCTCTTTCAGCAATTCCAAGTCGCGGACCCAGTGGGGGGGATTTACGCTGCGCTGGTATGGGGAGATGTTTGAGAGCGCCACCATTATGAACGCGCTGCAGAATACGCTGGTCATCGCCTTTGCGTCGGCTCTTTTCGCCACCATCATCGGCACGGCGGCGGCCATTGCCATCAGCGCCATGAAACCGCTTCCCAAAACCGTTATTATGGGGATCACCAACATCCCCATGCTGAATGCGGATATCGTCACAGGCATCTCCCTGATGCTGGCATTTATCGCCTTTGGGATCTCCCTGGGTTTTCAGACGATTTTGATCGCCCACATTACGTTTAACATCCCTTATGTGATCTTAAGCGTCATGCCAAAGTTAAAACAGACCAATAAAAGCGTCTATGAGGCGGCTCTGGATCTGGGGGCATCTCCCATATACGCGTTTTTTAAGGTAGTGTTCCCGGATATCCTGCCCGGGGTCTTGTCAGGGTTTCTTCTGGCATTTACCATGTCCCTTGACGACTTTATCATTACCCATTTTACCAAGGGAGCAGGCATCAATACCTTGTCTACCCTGATCTACAGCGAGGTTCGCCGAGGGATCAAGCCGTCTATGTACGCCTTGTCCACCATCATCTTCGTGACCGTGCTGGTGCTGCTGATCATTACGAATTTCGCGCCCCATAAGCGGCAGGAAGGGCGTTAATCTTACAATGTACAGGAGGGATCTTATTTATGAAAAAGAACAGTTTCGGTATGATTTTGGCTCTTGCCCTGGGCTCCTGCGCCGTTTTGGGAGGCTGCGGCGGCAAAGGCGGTAATTCCGGCAGTCAGGGGGACGCCGGGGAGGTGTATGTTTACAACTGGGGAGAGTACATTGACGAGGAGGTCATCTCCATGTTTGAGGAGGAGACCGGGATCAAAGTCATCTACGACATGTTTGAGACCAACGAAGATATGTACCCGGTCATTGAAGCGGGAGGCAGAACCTACGACGTGGTGTGTCCTTCTGATTACATGATCCAGAAGATGGTGGAAAACAACATGCTGGCAGAGATCAACTTTGAGAATGTCCCCAATGTGAGCCAGATCGATCCTTTGTACATGGAGCGTTCCAAAAGTTTTGACCCGGAAAATAAATATTCCGTCCCCTACTGCTGGGGTACCGTGGGAATCCTTTACAATACTTCCATGGTGGCGCCAGAGGATGTGCCAACCCGCTGGTCGGATCTGTGGGACGAGAAGTTTAACGGCGAGATCCTGATGCAGGACAGCGTGCGGGACGCCTTTATGGTGGCCTTAAAATCTCTGGGACATTCCATGAATTCCACGGATGAGGCAGAGCTCCTTGAGGCCAAAGATCTGCTGATCCGGCAAAAACCTTTGGTACAAGCCTATGTAATCGACCAGGTCAGGGATAAGATGATCGGCGGCGAGGCCGCGGTAGGTGTCATCTATTCCGGGGAAATGCTCTATATCCAGGAGGAAGTGGCGGCCCAGGGCCTGGCTTATGATCTGGAATACGTGATCCCTCAGGAAGGCACCAATGTGTGGATCGACTCCTGGGTGATCCCGTCCAACGCCAAGAATAAGGAAAACGCGGAAGCCTGGATCAATTTCCTGTGCCGCCCGGAGATCGCCAAAATGAATTTTGAGTACATTACTTATGCCACACCCAACAAAGGCGCCTTTGATCTGCTGGATGAGGAGCTTCAAAACAATAAAGCACTGTTTCCGGATATAGAATCACTTGACAACTGCGAGGTATTCCAGTATCTTGGAGATGAGGTGGACAGTATTTACAATGATCTGTGGAAAGAAGTGAAATCTAACTGACGGTCGTTTTGCCTGTTTATAGGGAACTGTTTTCATCTAAATTTGTGACTACAGCGGATAAAAGCCGCGGAAAGGGGTATTTTTATGGCGTTTTTACATGCATTGGAGGCGTTGCTTCGGCATGTGGTGGACATCGCTATTGTGGGGTTTGAATTTGTGGGCGTGTTCGTTATTGTGCTGGCAGGACTTCGGGGTATTCAGGACTATGTAAGAAAGAATCCTGAAATCCGTCTGAATCTGGCTATTGGCATGGCTTTGGGGCTGGAATTTAAGCTGGGAAGCGAGATCCTGCGTACGGTTATTGTCCGTGATCTTACAGAGATCATAACAGTTGCCGCTATCATCGTTCTCCGCGCCGCTCTGACCTTCCTGATCCATTGGGAGATCAAGGAGGAGAAGGCTGATGAGGAAGCGTTAAAGAGACTGGATGCATCAGAGAGCAAGAAGCATTAATTTTTTAGTTGATCATTAAGGAGCGTGTGAGTATGGATAACAAGAGCATTATTTTTCTGGATATTGACGGAACTTTAGTCAACACTTCCGCCAACCCGGAGTTTATTCCCGAGTCTGCCATCAAGGCCGTACAGCAGGCCCGGCAAAACGGCCACCAGATCTATCTCTGTACCGGAAGGAGCAAAGCCGAGATCTACGATTTTATCACCGAAGTAGGATTTGACGGCGTAATCGGAGCCGCCGGAGGCTTTATCGAGGTACAGGGCAAAGAGATCTTCCATGAGACCATTGATCCTAAGACGGCCGCCGATGTTGCCAAGTATTTTGACGACCACAAGATCGATTTCTATTTGGAAAGCAATACCGGCCTTTATGCCTCCAAAAACCTGATCCCCCACCTGGAATGGATCATGTACGGGGATGTGGAGCATGACCCGGCAGCTATGGCAAAGAAAAAGGAGGGCAGCCATTTTATCAACGCCCTTACCGTTGCCGCCCAGATGCCCATGGCGGACATTAACAAAATCTGCTTTTTAGAGACCAATGGTTCCAAATATCAGGATATTTATGATACGTTCCATGATCAGTTTTATATGGTAAGATGTACGGTTCCCCTTTTTGGCGAGGAGAGCGGGGAGATGTCCGTGCCAGGGATCAACAAGTCCACGTCCATCCGGATATTGCTGGAGCATCTGAAAGCCGACATTAAGGATACTTATGCCCTGGGCGACGGGATGAACGACGCGGAGATGCTTGACTGCGTAAACACAGGCATCGCCATGGGCAATGCCAAAGAGGGGCTGAAAGCCATTGCGGATTACATAACCACAGACCTTATGGATGACGGGATCTACAACGCGTTCCGGCATTTCGGGCTGATCTAAGAAAGCAGGCATGATAATGAAATACGATTTTACGTCTATTATGGAACGGCATGGGATGGATTCCATCGCCGTAGATAACCCCGGCAAGGATCCTTCTGCTCCGGGCGGGCCCAAAGAGGGATTTGATATCATCCCAATGTGGGTGGCTGACATGAATTTTCCCACAGCCCCCGCTGTCACCGACGCCATCATTGCCAGAACCTCCCATCCGGCTTTCGGATATTTTAATCTTTCCGACGCTTATTTTGACAGCGTTATCCGCTGGCAGCAGGTCAGGAACCATGTAACCGGCCTGACAAAGGAGCATATCGGATATGAGAACGGGGTTTTAGGATGTGTGGTAGCCGCGGCCCAGGCATTTTGCTCTTCGGGGGATAAGATCCTGCTCCATGCTCCTACCTATGTGGGATTTACCGGCGCCCTTACCAATGCCGGGTATCATCTGATACTAAGCCAGATGGTACAGGATGACGACGGCGTCTGGCGCATGGATTATGAGGACATGGATCAAAAGTTAAAGGAACATGCCATCCACTTTGCCGTGTTCTGCTCGCCTCACAATCCCACCGGCCGGGTATGGGAACAGTGGGAGATCGAAAAGGCCATGGAAGTTTACCGGGCCAATGACTGTGTGGTGGTGTCCGACGAGATCTGGTCTGACCTGCTTTTGGACGGCCGCAGGCATATCCCCACCCAGTCGGTGTCAGAGGACGCAAAGAACCGCACCATCGCCGTGTACGCGCCCTCCAAGACCTTTAATCTGGCCGGCCTGGTAGGGTCCTACCATGTAGTTTATAATAAGTATCTTCGGGACAGACTTCTGAAACAGTCGTCCCTGTGCCACTACAATTCCCAGAACGTGCTTTCCATGCATGCCCTCATCGGAGCCTACAGCCAAAATGGGCAGGAATGGGTGGATGAACTGTGCCAGGTGTTAAGCGGCAATGTTGACTACGCATGCAATTACATAAAGGACCATTTTGAGGGCGTTACTTTATGCAGGCCCCAGGGGACCTATATGCTGTATCTGGATTGTTCCCAGTGGTGTGAGAAACATGACAAGACTATGGACCAGCTTTTGAAAGCCGGATGGGATGTGGGAGTTATCTGGCAGGATGGGCGTCCATTTAATAAACCGTATACGATCCGCATGAATTTGGCTCTGCCTTTGAGCCGGGTGCAGGAGGCGTTTGAGCGGTTGTCTCGGTATGTGTTCTGCTGATCTAATTATGAAAAGGCGGTAAATCTAAACAGTTTTACCGCTTTTTTCTTTGCAGAAAAGGAACCGGCCCCACAGCCAGTCCCCTTTTCATTCCTATCAACCTGCCAATCTGCCAATCTGCCAATCTACCAATCTACCAATCTCTTACAGCATCTTCTTCCCTCTGCAGTATGTCTGGCAAACCGTATAATCATCTTCCAGCACCACAACATCCGCGTCATACCCGGCAGTCAGTTTCCCCTTACGGTCATCCACGCCCAGGCATCTTGCCGGATTAATGGTACAGCTGTTCAGCGCCGTATCAAAAGGAATCAGCGCTTTCTCCACCATGATCTTAAGTCCCTTGTTCATGTTCATGGTGCTGCCTGCAATGGTCGTGGTTCCCTTAAGGTAAGCCAGCCCGGTCTCGCTGATCTCAATGGCATGTCCGCCCAGGTCATAATCGCCTCCCGGCGGGCAGTGCTTTGGCCGAAGGGAATCCGTGATCATGATGGTAAAATCACGCCCCTTGGCTGTCACATAATCATTCAGGGCGGCTAAGTGGGAGTGGCATCCGTCAGTGATCACTTCCCCATAAATATCCCTGACTCTCATGGCCGTCCCCACCAGTCCCGGCTTCCTGTGATGGAACGCGGTCATGCCGTTAAACACATGAGTCATGGACGTAGCTCCGTTGGCGATCCCCATCATAGCCTGCTCATAGGTGGCAGAAGAATGGCCCATGCTGACCACAACCCCTGTTTCCTTACAGTACTTTGTCAGGGCAAAATCCTTGTCATGTTCCGGAGCCAGCGTGATATACTTGATCAGTCCGTCCGCAGCTTCCTGATACATCTTAAACTGCTCCACAGAAGGCTCGGCAATAGCCTCCGGCGGCTGCGCCCCCTTATAATCCATGTCCAGGTAAGGACCCTCAAAATGGATCCCCAGGATCTGCGCGCCTTCGTATCCCTCTTTCACCACATTGGCTACATTGGCCACTGCTTTTGTAAGGACTTCCGGCATCTGGGTGACCGTAGTAGGAAGAATCCCCGTAACCCCCTCCTCGGGAATCCGCCTCATCCAGTCCCTAAGGCCCTGGGGCTCTCCGTCGTTGGTATCAAATCCGTAGGCGCCATGGGTATGGATGTCAATAAATCCCGGCACAACCCGCCTGCATCCGTAATCCTCGTCTGCCGCTTTCGCGCCGTATGGATACACTGCCTGGATCTTCCCGTCTAAAATCTCCAGCTGGGCTTCCAAAAACTGCCCCCCGATCCACACCCTCCTGCTCTGTAGTATCATATCGCCTTCTCCCTTCCGCAAAACCTGATTGTCCCCCCGCACACTCCGGCAATGCTCTTGATCTTTATACCAACAGTATATCCATTATTCCGAAAAAAAGCAAGACAAGAAAAATTTATCTTCCTCTCCCGTTGGCCTTCTCCATATGGACATTTTTCCCTTTGATCTTCACGTCCTTCATGGCTCGCAGAACAGCGTCCGCATACTCTCTGGGAACATCCACAAACGTATAATTGTCATACATGTCAATACTTCCCACCATCTTGCCGGAGATACCCGACTCTCCCGCCACAGCCCCCAGGATGTCGCCTGGGCGCACGTTCTGGCTCTTGCCGATATTGACAAAGAGACGGGCCATATCTTCCTCTTCATCCCGGTCATACCTTCCGTCCCGGCCATAACGCCCGTCGCGGCTTCCTCTGCCGTCACGGCCATACCTTCCGTCACGGCCTCCTCTGCCCCGGCCGCCTCTGCCGTCACGGCCATAGCGGTCCAGATCGTCCAGAGAGCGGGCCGGCCGGCTGCAGTCAATGATGTCCTCATTTTCCTCTCCCATGGCCAGCTTTAAAAGAGCTGCCGCCACATCCAGGGTGGTACACTCTTCCTCCTCCAAAACCTTTTTCTCTATGATATTGACCATTTTCGTCAGATCCGTATCATTGATAAGGTCCATCACCTGTTCCATGATCTTCTCCGCCTTAATGGCTGTAATGTCATCCAGGGAAGGAATGGCCTGGGGAATGATCTTGGTCTTACAATACCGCTGGATGTCCCGCAGCTTGTAAACCTCCTTGCCCACCACCAGACTGAACGCGATCCCGTCCTTTCCGGCGCGGCCTGTACGCCCGATGCGGTGAACATAGTACTCGTCATCCTGTGGGATATCGTAGTTAAACACTGCCTCCACATCATCCACATCAATCCCCCTGGCAGCTACGTCCGTGGCCACCAAAATCTCCGTAGCCCCGCTGCGGAAACTGCTCATGACCCGGTCCCGCTGCATCTGCTTCAGATCGCCGTGTAGCCCCTCGGCAAAATATCCCCGGCCCTGGAGATCCTGGACCAGCTCATCCACCTGCCGTTTTGTATTGCAGAAGGCGATGGACAGCTTGGGGGCGTACATATCCAGAAGACGGCACATTACCTCCACCTTTGTCTTAGGCTTCACCTCGTAATAATACTGAGTTACCTTGGGAACGGTCAGTTCCTTTTTCACAACCTTCACCGTCACAGGATCCTTCTGGAACCTTTTGGCGATATTCTGGATCTCCATGGGCATGGTGGCGGAAAACATAACCGTCTGCCTCTCCTGGGGAAGCTGGCTTAAGATGGTCTCCATATCCTCTAAAAATCCCATGTTCAGCATCTCGTCCGCCTCATCCATGATCACCGTATGGATGTGTTCGCACCGGATGGTCTTTCTCCTCATATGGTCCATAACCCGCCCCGGCGTTCCGATGACGATCTGCGTTCCGTCCTTCAGCCCCCGGATCTGCCTGACGATATCCTGCCCTCCGTAGATGGGCAGCACCTTGATCCCATGCATGTATTTTGCCAGCCTGCGCACCTCGTCCGCCACCTGGATGGCCAGCTCCCTTGTGGGACACAGGGCAATGGCCTGGAGTTTCTTGCTGTTAGGATCTATCTTCTGTAAAAGCGGAATACCAAATGCCGCTGTCTTTCCTGTTCCTGTCTGGGCCTGCCCTACTACATCCCGGCCTTCCATCTGTACCGGAATCGCCTGGGCCTGTATAGGCGACGCCGCCTCAAACCCCATATCCGTTACTGCCCGAAATATTCTCTCATCCAATTGTAACTCGTCAAATCTCACTGTTTCCATTCATTTTCCTTTCCATGCCTGACAGATTTTCCCTGCCGGCCTGTTCCCGATGCTTTCTTATCCCTCACTGATTTTCCGCCCGGGACCATACCTTTTCCCGCGCGGGAACATAGTCTGTATTTAAGGGCAAAAAACGAGAACATTCAAGACAGACCCTGAATCTTCTCGTTTTGCACATTAGTAAACTATAGCAGACCTCCATAAATATGTCAATCGGTAAATTTACTGAATCCTACACCTTAAACCGGTACCCAACGCCCCATATGGTCTCAATATACTGGGGCTTGGCTGTATTAAACTCAATCTTTTCCCGAATCTTTTTAATATGCACAGTCACCGTGGCAATATCTCCGATCGATTCCATATCCCAAATCTTGCTGAACAGTTCCTCCTTGGTGTACACATGATTAGGATTCTGGGCCAGGAACGTAAGCAGATCAAATTCCTTGGTAGTAAAATTCCGTTCCTCCCCATTGACCCATACCCGCCTTGCTGTCTTGTCGATCTTAAGCCCCCGTATCTCTATGATCTCATTGTCCGGCATCCCGCTTCCGATCAGCCTTTCGTACCTGGCCAGATGAGCCTTTACCCGGGCCACCATCTCGCTGGGGCTGAACGGCTTCGTTATATAGTCGTCAGCTCCAAGGCCCAGGCCGCGGATCTTATCAATATCCTCCTTTTTAGCAGACACCATGATAATGGGTGTATTCTTCACTTCCCGCACCTTGCGGCAGATCTCAAAGCCGTCCATTCCCGGGAGCATCAGATCCAGGACAAACAGATCATACTCCCCCTGCAGCGCCTTGGAAAGCCCGGCCTCCCCGTCATTCTCGATCTCCACCTCAAAACCGCTAAGCTCCAGATAATCCTTCTCCAGCTCCGCGATGCTCTCCTCATCCTCAATAATCAAGATCTTCTTCATCATGAATAACCTCCTGGTATTTTCTCAGCACAAAGCGGATCTCCGTGCCGATTCCTTCTTTGCTGGTAGCCCAGATCCTGCCGCCGTGATCCTCAATAATCTTGCGCACAATGGACAATCCGATGCCGCTTCCTCCTTTGGAAGAATTGCGGGAGGAATCGGTGCGGTAGAACCGGTCAAATATATTGGGCAGGTCCTTGGCCGCGATCCCCCGCCCATTATCCTCAATCTCCACCTGAATAAAATCGCCTACATCTTTGATCCGGATGTTGATGATCCCCCGCTTCTTGTCCAGATACTTGACGGAATTGCTGATAACATTGTTGACCACCCGCTTCATCTGCTCCGCGTCGGCGATGACCACCACATCCTCATCTACATAATTAAAATACCCCAGTTCAATGTTGTTGGAGTCCAGCTCCAGCCCTACCTCCTCCACACAGTCCCGGAAATAGTTGGCCACATTGATCTTGGAAAAGGTGTAGGGTATCTTGTTGGTGTCGATCTTGGAATAAAAGGTCAGCTCGTCAATAAGCCGGTCCATGTCATTGGCTTTATTATATATGGTCCTGATGTATTTATCCAGCTTTTCCGGGGAAGATGCAACGCCGTCCAAGATCCCCTCCACATATCCCTTTATGGCGGTGATAGGGGTCTTCAGATCATGGGAAATATTGCTGATCAGTTCCTTGCTCTCCTTATCATACTGAACCTTCTCCTCCGTGGACTCCTTTAAGCGCATCCGCATCTCCTCAAAGTCCTGGCACAGCTGGCTGATCTCGTCGCCGTTGTCCATATCCACGTCCAGGGTAAAATCCAGATTGCCGTTTTTTATCTCATTGGTGGCGATCTGCAGCTTGTTTAAGGGAAAGAGAAGGGATTTGTAGACCCAGCCCGTCAGCATGATCCCCGTAAACACAAGGATCATGACTCCGGAGACCAAAATCTCCATGAACATGGATTTGACCTCCGGGATAAAATCATCGATGCTGGATATGATGAACACGGTCCCTTTAACGCCGTCGCTGTATTTGAAATCAACCTGCTTAATAAGATGCTGGGTCTCTCCGTCCAGGTAGATCCCCCCTTCCAAAAGGGTGGTATCTGAATCGTCATAGTTGGAAAGATGGCTGTATATTTCAGAATTATCCTGACTGATACCCGAATAAATGAACTGGTCCCCTCTTCGGACAATGAGATAAGCGTACTTTGCGTTCAGCTCCTGATTGATGGCATCCAGATAATCCAAATCCGCAAACTTATCCGGTTCTTTCTCCAGCCTGTCCTGAATGGCTATCTGATTGCTCTGGGTCAGGCGGTTAAATATCTGGATGGTGTTGCCGGAAAGCAGGTCCACAGGCTCCGTCAGACCATGGGATTCCCGAAATGCCCGAATCTGGTAATTGGTCAGGACACTGAACGCCAGGTAGATCAAAAGCATGGGAACCAGCGTTATGGTAAGAAATGCAATTCCTAAACGGGTCTTAATCTTCATGGCGAATCGGTCCTTTCCTGTTTTTGATCCTGCTGCCCCATCAGCGTATGTTCTATTATATCATATTTCACCATGCCCGTTTCTAAAATCATTCTAAACTTTCTCCAAAGTTATTTTTTTTTCACAAAAACAGCCCTTTTTGTTATCCACATTTTTGCCGTAAAATCAAGGCGCTATCCACATTTTCCCTGCGTTATTCTTATTTTTCCCGCAAAACTGCCGATATGGTTTATATAAACTCACTTTACCTGCATTACGCGCTTACCTATACTTTGATCTGTTTGAAAAGGAGGATATTATGAGAGTTGACCAGGATATGGCCATGAGGCTTTACAGCCAGCCGACACAGACCAGGAACGCGTCCGCCGTTGCCGCTGCTGCTGACAAGCAGGTTACCGACGCTGCCGCGAACAAAGACGCGGAGAAAAAACCGGACGTAGACCGGGTTGAGCTTAGCAGCGATGCTAAAGTTACATCCAAGATGAGCGACTCCGAGAGAGCCGCCCTGGTTAAGAGTCTGAAAGATGATTTAAACAACCAGATGAGCCGTTTCACCAACATGATGGTACAGAATTTCCAGAAGCAGGGCATCAATGCTTCCATGGCTAACGGCGATGATTTCTGGAAGATGATGGCCAGCGGCAACTACACCGTAGATGCCAAGACCAAAGCCGAGGCTCAGGAGGCTATCTCCGAGGACGGTTTCTGGGGTGTTAAGAATACGTCTCAGAGGATCTTTGATTTCGCTGCCGCTATGGCAGGCGATGACCCGGAGAAGATGAAGAAATTCCAGGCAGCTGTAGAGAAGGGATTCAGCCAGGCCGAGGATGCATGGGGCGGTTCCCTGCCATCCATCTGCGGCGAGACCCATGAGGCAGTTAACAAACTGTTCGACGATTATTACGAACAGCACAAATAAGCCTATCTCATCGTAAGCAATGCCAGCCTTTATCCACAGCAAGGCTGGCATTTTTTGCGGCTTAAGACGGCCCTGATCAAGAAGCCGTCTGTCCGTCTCCGTCTCCTGTCAGAGCCAGTTCCCCCATACTGCTCAAGATCTCCTCCGCCTTTTCCATCATCTTTATGCTGTCACTGTTTCTGACATTTCTCTCCTGATAGAGAAATCCCGGCGTTTCCCCTGGGCGCACCTTAAGCGTTCCCTGATACCGCGCAATGAGCCCCGGCAGGCCGTCCATATTAAGCCTGGCCTTGGGATACATGGTCATGCGGATCTCCTGATGATTGATATTAACTTCTGTCATATATGCCTGATGGGCAAGGGCTTTCAGATACGCCACCTTCAGCAGATTTTCCACAGCCTTGGGCATCTCTCCAAACCGGTCGATCAGCTCATCCTGCATATCCATGTATTCTTCCTCATTTTCAATCGTAGAGATCCGTTTGTAGATATCCAGCTTCTGATACTCATTCTTAATATATCCCGCCGGAATATAGGCATTGATATCGCAGTCCACCACCGTCTGGAAATCCTCCTCCTCGATCCGCTTGCCTTTAAGGGCCTGTACCGCCTGGTTAAGCAGTTTGCAGTACAGATCATACCCTACGGCTTCCATATGGCCGTGCTGCTCCGCTCCCAGCACGTTGCCTGCCCCCCGGATCTCTAAGTCCCGCATGGCGATCTTGATGCCTGATCCCAGCTCCGTAAATTCTCTTATGGCCTGAAGCCGTTTCTCCGCCTCCTCTTTCAGCATCTTATCTCTCTTGTACATCAAAAACGCGTAGGAAACCCGGTTGGACCGGCCTACCCGCCCCCGCAGCTGATACAGCTGGGACAGTCCCATGCGGTCCGCGTCATGGATGATCATGGTGTTGGCGTTGGGGATGTCCAGCCCGGTCTCGATAATGGTAGTGGACACCAAGACGTCAATATCCCCGTTAACAAAGTCAAACATGATCTTTTCCAGCTGCCTTTCGTTCATCTGTCCATGGGCAAATACCACCGTTGCCCCCGGAACCAGCTGGGCTACATGGCCGGCCACCTCGTCAATGTCGTGGACCCGGTTGTACACATAGTACACCTGCCCGTTTCTGGCCAGCTCCCGGTTAATGGCTTCCCTCACCATCTCGTCATTGTACTCCATCACATAAGTCTGGATAGGCACCCGGTCCACCGGAGGTTCCTCTAAGACGCTCATATCCCGGATCCCCACCAGGCTCATATGAAGCGTCCTGGGAATGGGCGTTGCGGTCAAAGTCAGCACGTCAATGTTTTCCTTTAACTGCTTTATCTTCTCCTTGTGGGCCACTCCGAACCGCTGCTCCTCATCAATGATCAAAAGCCCCAGATCTTTAAAGGCCACGTCCTTTGACAGAACCCGGTGCGTGCCTATGACCACATCCACCAATCCCTTTTTTAGATCTGTCAGTGTCTTCTTCTGTTCCGCGCTGCTGCGGAACCTGGACATCAGATCCACCCTGACCGGAAAATCCTTCATCCTCTGGACAAAGGTATTGTAATGCTGCTGGGCCAGAATGGTGGTGGGAACCAGATACACCACCTGTTTGCTGTCCTGTATAGCCTTAAATGCGGCCCGAAGGGCAATCTCCGTTTTGCCGTACCCCACGTCCCCGCAGATAAGCCGATCCATGATCTTTCGGCTTTCCATATCCTTTTTCGTGGCCTCTATGGCGTCCAGCTGGTCATCTGTCTCGTCATAGGGAAACAGTTCCTCAAATTCCCGCTGCCACACCGAATCCTCGCTGTATTGAAATCCCGCCGTGGCCTGTCTGGCCGCGTACAATTCCACCAGCTCTTTGGCAATCTGCTTGACCGCTCCCTTTACCCGGGCTTTCGTCTTTTTCCACTGTTCTCCCCCCAGCTTGTTTAACTTGGGGGCTTTGGCGTCCGCGCCTGCGTATTTCTGGATCCCGTCCAGCCTGGTGGCCAGCAGGTACAGATTACCGTTGTCCGCGTACTCGATCTTTAGGTAATCCTTTACAATGTGGTCCTGCTCGATCTTCTCGATCCCCCGATAAATGCCAAGGCCGTGTTCCTCGTGGACCACGTAATCCCCCACAGACAGCTCGGAAAAGCTCTGGATTTTCTTGCCCTCATAGGAGGTCTGCTTCCGTCTCCGCTTCTTCTTCGCGGCGCCGAACATATCGCCCTCGGTAATGACCACAAACTTGATCAGCGGATACTCAAACCCCCGGTGCAAATTGCCGTAAGTCACCAGAAGCTCCCCCGGCTTTACCTGGGGGCTTTCCTCGTCGGAGAAGAAGGCGCTTAATCCATATTCCCTTAAATCCCCTGCCAGACGCCTGGCCCTGGTGTGGGAACCGGACAAAAGCACTACCCGGTACTTTTCCTGCTTCCACCGCTTTAAGTCTTTGATCAAAAGTTCGAAGCCGTTCTGATAAGAGTTAATGTTCTTGGCCTGGATGCCGTAACGTTTTTCCGCCCCCATGCCGGAAAGCCGCTGTTCCAGCCCGGTGATCATGACGGTGCGGGGCGTCAAAAGCCTGGCAAGGGTCTCCTTTACCGTGTACAAAAGGCTGGTCTGTTCCGGAAGAAGATAACCTTTCTCCAGCCGCGATACCATGCTCTCCCGAAATTCCGCCTCCACGGTCTCACCCTTCTCTTTAAGCCTGGCCGGCTCATCCAAGAAAATGGCCGTGTTCTCCCCATTAAAGTACTGCTGAAACGACACGGTGTCCCGGCAGAAGTAGGTAAGATAGCTGTCCAATCCGCTGACGCTGTACCCCTGCTCCAGCCCCTCGGTAAATTCCTTTATAATGGATGAGATGCGGTGGGCCTCCTGGGTTTTCATCTGCTGTCTGAATAGCTTTTCCTGCTTAAGGCCCGCCTCTCTGATGCGTTTTATCCCCTGTTCCAGCTGCTCCCGTTTAACCGCCTGTTCCGAGGCAGGATAAAGGACGGCCTGTTCCACCTGCTCCACGGACCGCTGGCTCTCCAGATCAAAAGTCCTGATGGAGTCCACCTCATCATCCCACAGCTCGATCCGAAAAGGAAGTTCCTCGGTCAGGGGAAACACGTCGATGATCCCGCCCCGTATGGAAAACTGCCCCATGCCGTCTACCTGAGCCATCCGCTCATACCCAAGCTCCACCAGCCGGCGCTTCCATTGCTCCACATCTATGGCCTCCCCGGTCTTTACCGTAAGGATCTGCTCTTTCACGGCTTCCAGAGGAAGCAGATGGTCCATCAGTCCATCCAAAGTGGTGACCACCACACCCTTATGATCTTCTATCAAATGCTTTAGCACCTGCAGCCGCTGTTTGGTCAGCAGATTGCCGTGAATATCCGCGGTGTAGAACAGAAGATCTCTGGACGGATACAGATACACGCTGTTTTGAAAGCATCTGAAATCCTCGTAGATCTCCTTTGCCCTGGAATCATCATAGGTGATCACCAGCTTCCACAGGCAGCTCTCCCCCGCCTCTTCCATCAGATGGACCTTCTGTGAATCCATGCAGCCGCTCATCTGGATCGGACCTTTTCCCCGGTTTAGATCCCGATCCATCTCCTCATATTCCGCCAGCTCTGTCAGCGGATTCGCAAATACCCTGCTCATGTAGTCCCCCTTTCCTGTCTGCCGATCATCTGCGCGGTTCTTCCGTTTTTCGTTTTCCGTTAAAATGGTTCATGGCCTCCTCGATCCCCTGGCCGATGATCGCGGCCGCCGCGGCCGCCGCGTCTTTAAAGGCGGTGTCCATCAGCTCCTGCTCCCCTTTGGAAAAACGGCTCAGCACATAGTCGGCCAGATCCATGCCTTTGGGCTTTTCCCCCACACCTACTTTCACTCTCGGAAATTCCTGGGCGCCTAAATGGGCAATGATATTTTTGATCCCATTGTGGCCTCCTGCGCTCCCTTTGCCCCGGATCCGAAGCTGCCCAGGCTCAAGGCTTACATCATCATAGATCACCAGGATCTGATCCTGGTCCACCTTATAAAAATCCGCCGCCGCCCGAAGGCTCTCACCACTGAGGTTCATAAAGGTCTGGGGCTTTAGCAGCACCACCTTCTGCCCCTCCAGCACGCCTCTGCCGCACAGCCCTTTATGTTTTTTCTCATCCACGCAGATGCCCATGCGGTCCGCCAGGATATCGATCACGCAAAATCCCACGTTATGTCTCGTATTCTCGTACTGCTTCCCTGGATTGCCCAGTCCTGCTATAATATACATTCTTTTTCTGCTCCTTATTCTCATTGCTGATGATTTATGACAGCACGTTAAGCGTTAACAAGTTCCAGGGCAGGGGGAGTTTTTCTGCCTGCCTTGGCCGCTAACGCCGAATTGGCTTTTATCATATCAGTTTTTGAAAAAGAAGTAAATAGGAACCGGGATTTCCCCTTGAACCTTAACCATTTTTATGCTAAACTTTAGGTGTTGTGCTTATATAAGTTCATAATTGGGTGAGCGTATCTACCAACTGCCGTAATAGTTGACTATAAGCGTTAATCGCTGTACTCATATTACCAGTTGGTATTTTATTTCTATCTTAAAGGAGTGATCGTATGAATCCATCGAACCAGTTTGACGTTATCATCATCGGCGCAGGCCCGTCCGGCATTTTCTGTGCCTATGAACTGATCGCAAAAAAGCCTGACATGAAAATACTCATGATCGAAAAGGGGCGGCCTATTGAAAAGCGCGCCTGTCCCAAGCGAACCACCAAAACCTGCGTTGGGTGCAAGCCCTGTTCCATCACTACAGGTTTTGCAGGGGCCGGGGCATTTTCCGACGGCAAGCTTTCCCTGTCACCGGATGTAGGCGGCCATCTGCCGGATATCCTTGGCTATGACAAGGCTGTGGAACTGATTCGGGAATCCGACGACATCTATCTGAAATTCGGCGCTGACACCAATGTATACGGCGTGGATAAGCAGAAAGAGATCGAGGAGATCCGCAGAAAGGCCATCAACGCCAATCTAAAGCTGATCGAATGTCCCATCCGCCATCTCGGCACGGAGGAGGGGTATAAAATCTACACCCGGCTCCAGGAGCATCTCCTGGCACAGGGGATTACGCTGAAATTCAATACCATGGTGGAAGACATTATTATAGAAGAAAACCAGGCAAAAGGCGTGGTCACAGACAAAGGCGAGACTTGTTACGCTCCCGAAGTAGTTGCCGCCATCGGCCGGGAGGGGTCTGACTGGTTCAGCCACATCTGCCAGCGCCACGGCATTGAAACGGAAGTTGGGACCGTGGATATCGGAGTCCGGGTGGAGGTTCGGGATGAGGTCATGGAATTTCTCAACAAGAATCTCTACGAGGCCAAACTGGTGTACTACACCCCCACCTTTGACGACAAGGTCCGCACCTTCTGCACCAACCCCTCCGGCGAGGTGGCCACGGAGTACTATGAAAACGGCCTGGCAGTGGTCAATGGACACGCCTACAAGTCAAAGGATTACAAGACAAACAACACCAACTTTGCCCTGCTGGTGTCGAAAAACTTTACCAAGCCTTTTAAAACCCCTATTGAGTACGGCAAACACATCGCCCAGTTAAGCAACATGCTGTGCGACGGGAAGATCATGGTCCAGACCTTCGGCGACTTCCAAAGAGGCAGACGCACCACCGAGGAGCGGCTGTGCCGCAATAACCTGATCCCCACTTTAAAGGACGCGGTTCCCGGGGACCTTTCCCTGGTGTTCCCCCACCGGATCATGGTGGATATCAAAGAAATGCTGCTGGCCCTGGATAAAGTGACTCCGGGCATTGCCAGCGACGAGACTCTGCTTTACGGGGTGGAAGTAAAGTTTTACTCCAACAAAGTGGTGGTAAACGCGGATTTTGAGACCAGCATCCATGGTCTGCGGGCCATCGGCGACGGGGCTTCTGTTACCAGAGGACTCCAGCAGGCTTCCGCCAATGGGATCAGCGTAGCCAGGAGTATTCTACAGAATTAACATACAGACGGAGGAAAGCTTTTATGGCGATCATTGTTACGATGACCAAACTTCTGATCACTCTCGCAGTTGGATTTTACCTGAACAAAAAGGACATCCTGGATGCCGGCACCTGTAAAAAGCTTTCTTCCCTGGTGGTAAACTTTACTTCCCCGCTGCTCATCATCAGTTCCGCCGGTCACGTATCGGCAGACAGCCAGGGAGAGCTTATACTGCTTTTGACCGCCGGTCTTGTGCTTTACTGCACGTTGCCCGCGATCTCCGCAGTCATAACCAGGCTGCTCCATGCGCCTGCTGACTGCCGGGGCACCTATCGCTCCATGGTAATGCATGCCAATGTAGGTTTTATGGGATATCCGGTGGTTGAAGCTCTGTACGGGGAAACCGCTATCTTTTATACCACCATCTTCAATCTGGGATTTAACCTGCTGTTCTATTCCTATACTCTGTTTCTCTATGACAGGGATGCCGGGAACACATCCCGGTTTGAACCAAAACGGCTTCTCAACGCAGGGACTATGGCAGCGCTTCTCGCCCTTGCCATCCCATTTACGGGCATCTCCCTTCCGGATCTTATCCTGGAGCCGTGTAGTTTTATCGGAAGCGTGACCACGCCTTTGTCCATGCTCATCATCGGGAGCAATATGGCCAACTATCCGCTCCATGACATATTCAGCGAAAAGCGGATCTACGCTGTGACGGTTATCCGCCTGCTGGTGATGCCGATCCTTACTGCGCTGTATATGAGCTTTCTTACCGATAACGTCCTGCTTATCTGCATGACAGCCATGACCATCGGTATGCCCATTGCGTCCATGGTGGCTATGGCCAGCAGTCAGTATGAAAAACAGGGGCGCGTCGCTTCCATCAGCGTTGTTATGTCAACCTTGTGTTCCATGGTTACGATTCCTGTGTTGGCTGCTATCTTGAAACTTTGGTTTGGAGTATAATCGGAATTGATTTTTTGATCAGAACTGATATACTTGAATTATCAATCTATGTCTGTACAGAATTCATGGAATGAAGAAATTGTAAAAACCGTAAATTGCTTAGGAAGAATAGACAATGAAAGAATTGGGGTATCATGGAACCTGCGCTAAGCACCGATATAGTATAGAGAAGGATGTATTTGATCCCACTAAATGTAAGTATCGAAGTGACCATTGGTTAGGTCAGGGTGTATATTTTTTCGATGATTATGAAAAAGCAAAATGGTGGGCATCAAACATTTCGTCACGAAATGGTAATTGTGGAGGTGTGATTTTTCAGTCACTTATAGAGGCTGACGATGATGAAGTTCTCAATCTTGATGATAATAGCCAGTATGATTGTTTTCTAACAGAAACCATGAGTACATTGGATGAAATACAAAAAGAATGTCCTGGAAATATGCCTATATTTGAAGAAGATAAATTTCGTGCAGTCTTTTTTGATTATTATAAACAGAAAAAAGGGATATCTGTTATAATAAGAACTTTCCAAAAGGATATTGCAGGTTATACAACAAAGAGAACTTTCGAGGAATTAAAGAAGCAAAGAAAGATAATGAATATCATTAATATGAAATTTAATGAGCGGCAGATATGTGTTTCGAAAAAAGAATGCATCAAATCAACAAAGCTGGTGTATAATGAGGAAGAAGAGGTGATATGATGTTGGATAAAAGTTTATTTTTCGCATTATGTGAGAAGTACAATGTTGAATTAAGTGATAGCGCAGAGAAACCTATGATCAAGGATAGAAACGGAGTTCATCCAATAACTAACGAAGATGTTAGTCGCGTTTTTGCGCCATGTCAGATTTTTTTTGGATACTCTGGGAAAAAATTAAACACAAATATCATAACAACAACATATTATCCGCAGGAAGATTTTGCTATCGCATGTTAGGGGAGGATTATGAAGGTTAAGTCTGCTTACGAAAGCCCTCTTATTTTAGAAAAAATTGAAATTACAGAAAGTACATTCAGAAAAAAAGAGGGTTCATTGGATGAATTAGAATTGGGCGTTCATGTGGAACACAATGTTGAAAACATCGGAGAAGATGGATATGAAATTGTGTTAAATACAACTGTTTCAGATGAAAACGAAAATATATATGTTAATGTAAAAGGTAAAGCAATGTTTCGTACCCAACAAAAGAACATGGATATGCTTGAAAAAAATACGATTGCAATTATGTTTCCTTACATTAGAAGCTATATATCTATTATCACAACACAGCCCGGAATGCCTCCTATTGTGTTACCTGCTATGAATATTATTGCAATGATAAATGACCAAAAAAGTAAAAAATGACTATTTACTTCTCTTGAATCTTTTACAATTTGCTATTGGGCAACTATCCCTTTAACGGATAGTTGCCTTTTTCTTATTTTGAGATATCTATCCCGGCTAATTGTGTTGCAGTGAAGAATCATGCAGGGTGATACGTTGCTTTGCTCCAGACAAAGACAGGCGTATTGAAGCGCGTCCCTTACAGAATCATCGGAAAAGAATTAGAGATTCCCGCCTATAGAAACATCGGAATACTGTTAATTTCTCAAAACAGATGTCATCACCTCAAACCCTTATGCTGCCTGAATCTGTATTTTCCTTTTCCAAGCCCTGCGACTGATTCGATAATTCCTTTCTCTGCCATCTCTTTTAGCAGGGCTGTACTCCTGGTCGGTTTTAGGCCAGGGATTTCCTGAAGCTCCGATCTGCCAAAGATTGCCTGAAATCCAAATTTCTCCAGCAATTTGCAGACATGAGAAGCCGTTTTAACTGTAAATGAGTCTTTAATGTTCGCTTTTTGAACCTCAATATTCACTTTTCCGGTTTTTCAAAGGAACCGCTGATATGCAATGTTCGGTTATGAAGCGGATGATTCTCATTCAACAGAAGGTTTCTTAGGAACAGCTCCAAAAACTCTGTAGTCTCATAGATGCCGTTTTTCAGATCGTTATAGTTTGCACGGACAAGAGCATTGCGGAAATACCATGCGTTCTCTGCAAAAATGTCATTTGCCACATGAAAGCCAAGGGTCCGCAAATACTTGATAAAGAACACTGCCGTCGTTCTGGTATTGCCCTCTTCGAATAGGTGTATCTGCCACAATCTTGAGAGGAATACCGCAAGGTGATGAATGATCTCGTCCATAGAAAGGTTTCGGTAAGAAAACGTTCTTTCTTCGGAGAGATCGTAATCTAACGTTGCTCTCAGTTCCGTGGCACTGCCGTAAAGCACTGTGTCTCCGTTTAACACCCATTCTTTCTTTGTAATATTGTAATCCCGGATACGGCCGGCATGCGAATAAATGTCCGTGAACAACTTCCTGTGAATGGACAGATATTCATTTGGCGTGAAACTGAATGCACGCTCCGACAAAAGCGCGGCAATTCTGGCTGAAACCTTGTCTGCCTCCTCAGTACGATCCCCTATATCACAGGCAGGATTCTCCTCATAATAGCTCTGCAAAAGCGCGTTGGCTTCCTCAAAGGAAATCTCGCCCTCAATATTGCGGACAGCCGTATGCATCAGATATTGGGATGTTTTCAGTCCATCAACAGCCTGCAGACCAATGGCTGTATACCATGCGTAGCCTTTGTCCCGTTTATCTGGTTCAGACTCTTTGATATATTCTTTAAAAGGATCTTTCTCCATCCAATATCACCTTCCTTGTAACTAATCGGAATCAATGTCATTAAGTTAGTTCATGTTTCCTCTGTAACCGCTCCCTCGTCAAGCGCGATCTGCGCACCATATTCAAAAAGCTTTATCACGATCTTCCCATCCGGCAGGCTGCTTTCACATTCTATATGGTATTACTTTGATGTCTCCCTTTTTGTGTCTTTATCATATCATTTACTTACCCTAAATTCAAGAATTTCACAGCATTTCACGCTGTCTTACTCATCAACAAATTTCCTGTACAAAACCACTTTACAGACAGACCATATTAACAAAAAAGATCTGTCTAGCAACATAAATTGACATTTTATGCCAGACAGACAATCTTCCATATATCAGCCTTCATATCTTTGTAGTCTCTTCCTGAACAGAATCAAAAAATAGTTTGGCAAAAGAACGAAAAAAAACGTTGATACAGCACTAAAAAATAATATATAAAGATACGCCATCAAAAAAGCGGATGTACTGTTTTCATTCAGTCCAAAAGATAACCCGAACATATAAAATTGAACAGAATAATATCCTAATATTATATTTTTCTTTATTGCAAACAAAACAATTATATAAAACAAATAAAAAATCCAGTGTTTTCTCCAAAATTCCAAAAAGAAAGTTCTGCTATTCCGAAACCCTGTATGCAAAATAAAGATAATAACAGGCGCCGCAAAAAGGATAAAACATAGAATGCTTACACAGTCTTTGACAGTCACAGGTATCATTCCCTTTTGTGTTGATACATAGCATACTGTCCGGCCAAATCACTTATTTTCTGATCTATACCTTCCCAATCTGACTCTGAGTCGCATTTTATATAGCCGCTGTTTCTTTGTAAATAATATCTTATCTGGAATAAAAAGTCAATACCATCGCCAGAGGTAATCTCTGCGCAGTCAAAATTAGGAACGCAAATATAATTATCCAGTTCTATCATTTTTTCATCTAATTGTATCATATAGACCAAATTACAAGAAACCTACAGGAGAAATTTACGATATACGAAGTACAAAAAGAGTTTATTGATGGGGAGGAAGCTACGTATTACATAGATAAAGAGACATTATCTTATGTGCCAAGCTTGTGGATCGAGCGTGGCATCAATCTTATTAACGACACGCTCAACGGCACGGAATCACATAATATCGGAGAAGCGTACTTGGCAAAGGGAAGCACAGTTCAGTTTATCCTGGCCAGTTCCGACAGCAGCCATAAATTCAAGGCAGGCATCATAGACAGCAGTGGAACCGCCAAAACTGTCACTTCATCAAACGGGACAATCTCACACACATTTACCATTACTTCTGCCGGAGATTATACATTCTTTATCCAGGGAATTACCAATGCCCAGATCTCTGTCAACGGAAGTATTGTGACTAATTAGCCAGATCTCTAAAACAACCTCATACAAAAACCAAGTGGCTGTGAAAGATGGAAGTCATCCCTTCCATCTTTCACAGCCACTTTTTGCTCCCTTATTGCGCCGCTTCGCTCTCCAGGGTGGTGCTCTCATACTTGTCAAGAATCACCCTCTGGATCATATCCCGTGTCTCGGAATTGATCGGATGAGCAATGTCGCGGTACTCCCCATCTGCCGCCTTACGGCTTGGCATTGCGATAAACAGGCCCTTTTCGCCCTCGATCACTTTAATATCATGGATTACGAACTCATTATCCAAGGTGATCGAAACGATGGCTTTCATCTTTCCCTCTTTCTCGATTCTTCTTACTCTTACATCTGTAATTTGCATCATGTTCCCCTCTCTGTTTCTCCTCTGTAACAATGAATCTTTGTAACAGGTGACGCCTATAACGTATAACGCTCATTTTTCTCTACAACAATCTTAACATTCTCCGGAGTCCCGATATAAGTGGTATTGGCCCGGATGGTATCCCGGCTTTCCACAATACAGTTCTCGATCACCGTGTTATCCCCGATGTACACATCATTAAGGATAATGGAATTTTTGATCACACAGTTGTTACCAACATAGACCTGCTTAAACAGCACCGAACTGTCCACCACACCGTTGATGATGGTGCCGCTGGCTACCAGGCTGTTTTTCACATCCGCGCCGGGGTTGTACTTGGCCGGCGGCAGATCGCCCACTTTGGTATAAACCTCCGGATACTGCCGGAAGAAATAATCCCTCACTTCAGGCTTCAAAAAGTCCATGTTTGTCTCATAGTAGGACTCCACCGAAGCGATATTGCTCCAATAAGTATCCAGCTCATACGCATAGATTCTCTTAATGTTCTTATAACGCACTAAAATGTCATTGACAAAATCATACCTGTCCTCCTGGGCGCACCGCTCCAAAAGCTCAATAAGCTGACGGCGGCGGATGATATAGATGCCGCAGGAAATAGTATTGGACTCAGCCACCATGGGCTTTTCCTGGAAATCAGTGATCCGTCCGTCATCATTGACTCCCAGAACGCCGTACCGTGTCACGTCCACATTGGCAGGCATGGTCTTGCATACAATGGTAATATCCGCCTTCTTCTCGATGTGGTACTCCAGCACCTTGCCATAATCCAGCTTGTAGATACAGTCGCCGGAGGTGATGACCACATAAGGCTCGTGACTGTCTTTTAAAAATGTCAGGTTCTGATACAGGGCATCAGCCGTTCCCCGGTACCAGTCATTATGTTCCGCCGTAATCGTCGGCGTAAATACAAACAGTCCGCCCTGCTTTCTCCCGAAATCCCACCACTTGGAGGAATTGAGATGCTCGTTCAGGGAGCGGGAATTGTACTGGGTAAACACCGCCACGCTCTGAACATGGGAATTGGACATATTGCTCAAAACAAAATCAATGCTGCGGTAGCTTCCGGCAATGGGCATGGCCGCAATGGCCCGCTTGTTGGATAAGTCCCGCATTCTCTTGCTGTTGCCGCCTGCTAAAACGATACCGATCGCTCTCATCTCGCGCCACCTGCCTTCATAATGTAGTCTCCGCCGGCCAATAAGCCCTCCGGGTAATCTTCTGGCTTCGTCTCACCGGATATGGCCGTGTTCTTTCCCACTTTTACGTTGTCCGGGATCACGCTGCGCTCGCCGATGGTAACCAGATCCGACTGGTATACTTTAGGGTCATATTTGTTGGGGGCAACCTCGCCCACACCCAGCTCTACATTGCTGCCGATAACCACATCCTCGGCAACGATGGCTTTCTCGATAACGCTGTTATCGCCGATGGTACTGCCTCTCATGATAATGGAGTCTCTGACCACGGCGGCCTTTCCTACGGTCACTCCCGCGCCGATAACGGAATTGCTGACCTTGCCGCAGATCTCGCTGCCCTCACCGATGATGCTTCTCTCGATAACCGCGTCAGCGGCGATAAACTGAGGCGGTATGATATCGCTCTTTGTATAAATCTTCCAGTATTCCTCGTAAAGATTGAATTCCGGGATAATATCGATCAATTCCATATTGGCTTCCCAGTAGGAGCTTAACGTGCCTACATCCTTCCAGTAGCCGTTGTATTCGTAGGCGAAGATCCTCTGCCCTTTCTCATGGCAGTAAGGGATCACATGTTTGCCAAAATCACAGCTGGGAACCTCTGACAACTGAACCAGAGCCTCCTTTAACACTTTCCAGCTGAATATATAAATGCCCATAGATGCCAGATTGCTTCTCGGATTGGCCGGCTTTTCCTCAAATTCCGTGATGCGGTTGGTGTCATCCGTGATCACGATGCCGAACCGGCTGGCCTCCTCGATCGGAACAGGCATGGCAGCAATGGTGACGTCTGCGTTGTTTGCCTTGTGATATTCCAGCATAACCTCGTAATCCATCTTGTAAATGTGGTCGCCGGACAAGATCAAAACATATTCCGGATTATACTGCTCCATATACTCCATGTTCTGGTAAATGGCATTTGCCGTTCCGGTGTACCAGTCGCTGCCTTTACTCTTCTCGTATGGAGGGAGTACTGTGACTCCGCCTACGTTTCGGTCAAGGTCCCACGGAATCCCGATCCCGATGTGGGTATTCAGTCGTAATGGCTGGTACTGGGTCAATACGCCTACGGTATCGACGCCGGAATTGATGCAGTTGCTTAAGGGAAAATCAATGATCCTGTATTTTCCGCCGAAAGATACTGCTGGTTTTGCAACTTTTTGGGTTAAGACTCCAAGACGGCTGCCTTGTCCCCCCGCCAAAAGCATGGCGATCATCTCTTTCTTGATCACATTATCACCTCTTGCTGTATATTTTTATGTAGTGCAGTGGCCTGGGGCGGGCAGGGAAGCGAGGGGCGGACGGGCCAGATGTGTGTATGCGGTGTGAGTCTGATAAATCCATAGGCCGGACGCGCGGAAGGCTTCGCTTGCGCTTGGGGCATGGGCGTCGGACGTGATCTGGTGAATACGAACGGCTTTCTCCGGCAACTGGGCCGGGATCTTAAAACCGGAGCCGCTGTTCTTCGCTGACGGCTTGTGAGGCCGCGAGGAAAACAGAAGGCGGGATGGAAGGTTTGTTGCAATTACCTCCTTTCCCTCCCAGGGATGGCCATCCTGAAAGGGTCCGCTTATTTACCTTTTTTACATGCTCGCCAAAGCCATTATATGCTTTGCTCTGGCTCGGTCACGGACTTTACCCTATAAAATAAAACGCTGAAAACTTCTCCTCTTGTTTTATTTTGCACTGCTGAATGCTTACATGGACATTATACCACACATCTTAGAAATAGTGAATAAATTCTTATGGTATTCACTGTTTTTTTTATGCATTTTCCGACATTTTATTACAGGAAAAAATTTTTATTGGGATTTTGTGTTTCTAAAAAGGCTAAATTGAAACGGGAAAGCCTTGAATCCGCATGAAAAATAAAGTATAATCGACACAGTTATGTAGTTTAATCGAAAAGTGTAAAGGAGATTTATTTGCCATGGATTTAGTGACAGTAAGGGAGATATATAAAGACAGGGAATCCTTTTTAGACAAAAAGGTTTCTGTAGGAGGCTGGGTCAAAAGCATCCGGGATTCCAAAACTTTCGGTTTTATCGTCTTAAGCGACGGCTCTTATTTTGAGACTCTGCAGATCGTATACCATGACACCATGGATAACTTTGACGAGATCAGCAAGCTGAACGTAGGCGCGGCGGTTATTGTCACCGGAACTTTAGTAAGCACGCCCCAGGCCAAGCAGCCTTTTGAGATCCAGGCCGACACGGTGGAGGTGGAGGGCGCGTCCGCTCCCGATTACCCGCTGCAGAAAAAGCGCCACAGCTTCGAGTATCTGCGGACCATTTCCCATCTCCGTCCCAGAACCAACACCTTTCAGGCAGTGTTCCGCGTGCGGTCTTTGATCGCCTATGCCATCCACCAGTATTTCCAGGAGCGGGACTTTGTCTATGTCCACACTCCCCTTATTACATCCAGCGACTGCGAAGGCGCGGGGGAGATGTTCCAGGTGACCACCATGGATCTCAACGATATTCCCAGAACCCCTCAGGGGGCCGTGGATTTCTCCCAGGACTTCTTCGGAAAGCCTACCAGCCTTACGGTCAGCGGCCAGTTAAACGGCGAGACTTACGCCATGGCTTTTCGGAATATCTATACCTTTGGCCCCACCTTCCGGGCAGAGAATTCCAATACCACCCGCCATGCGGCTGAGTTCTGGATGATCGAGCCGGAGATGGCATTCGCCGACCTGGAAGATAATATGGCGGTTGCGGAAGGCATGTTAAAATACATTATCCGCTACGTTCTGGAACATGCGCCCCAAGAGATGGATTTCTTTAACCAGTTTGTGGATAAAGGGCTTTTGGACCGGTTAAACGGCGTCTTAAACTCCCAGTTCGGCCATGTGACCTACACCGAAGCCATAGAGATCCTGGAAAAGAATAACGACAACTTTGATTACAAAGTATTCTGGGGCTGCGACCTGCAGACAGAGCATGAACGTTACCTGACCGAGCAGGTGTTTAAAAAACCTGTGTTTGTCACCGATTACCCCAAGGAGATCAAAGCTTTCTACATGAAGCTTAACGACGACGGCAAGACCGTTGCCGCCATGGACTGTCTCGTTCCCGGCATCGGCGAGATCATCGGCGGAAGCCAGCGTGAAGACAGCTACGAGAAGCTGACCGCGCGCATGAAGGAGCTGAATCTTAAGGAGGAGGATTACGGCTTCTACCTGGATCTGCGCAAATACGGTTCCGCCCGCCATGCCGGTTTCGGTCTGGGCTTTGAGCGCTGCGTCATGTACCTTACGGGCATGGCCAATATCCGGGACGTGGTTCCCTTCCCAAGAACAGTCAACAACTGTGAACTGTAATCCATGAATACAGAAAGCCGGGCAAGCCATAAGCCAGGCTCTTAAAGATTTTTAAGGAGGAGCTGACATGAAATTCATCCACACTGCCGATATCCATTGGGGCATGACCCCGGACAGCGATAAACCGTGGTGCCGGGAGCGGACCCAGGCAGTCAAGGATACCTTTTCCCAGATTGTCACAAAGGCCCGGGAGATGGATGTTGATTTTCTGTTTATTTCCGGCGATCTGTTCCACAGGCAGCCTTTACAGAAAGATCTGAAAGAGGTCAATTACCTGTTTACCACCATCCCTTCGGTGCGTATCGTTATCATCGCCGGCAATCATGACAGGATCCGCAATACCTCCGCGCTCCTAAGCTTCTCCTGGTGTTCCAACGTAACGTTTTTCATGAAGGACGAGATGAGCAGCGTCTACTTTGAGGACTGCAATGTGGAGATCCACGGGTTCAGCTACACTACGCCCGAGATCCGTGAAAACCGGGTGGATCATCTGGCAGTCCCTTTGGACGGCCGCATCCATATCCTGATGATCCACGGCGGGGATGCCAATCACCTGCCCTTTGACAAGACGGCCCTGGCCGCGTCGGATTTCTCCTACATCGCCCTGGGCCACATCCACAAACCGGAGATCCTGGTCCCGGCCAAGATGGCCTACCCCGGCTCCCCGGAACCTTTGGACAAGACGGAAACCGGGGTCCACGGCATCCTTATGGGAGATATCAACCCCGGCACAAGGAAAGTCACCTCCTTAGAGTTTCTTCCTTTATGCCGTTCCCAGTATATCCCTTTAGCGGTCAATGTCTCCCCGGCCACCACCAACATAGAACTGGAGATGAAGATCGCCCAGGAGATCGAGCGGCGGGGACGGCACCATATATACCGCTTCCGCATCCGGGGCATGCGGGACCCGCAGATGGAATTTGACATGGAGAATCTCCTCTCCAAATTCCGCATTGTGGAGATCATGGACGAATCAGAGCCCCAATACGATTTCAGCGCCCTTTTTGCCGAACATTCCAGCGACATGATAGGGTTTTACATCCGGGCTCTCCAGAAGCCTTCCATGAGTCCGGTGGAGAAAAAGGCTCTCTATTACGGAATCAACGCGCTGCTCCGTACCAAGGATGAAAGGAGTTAATCATGAGATTGATCGAACTTCAGATCAAGGGATTTGGAAAATTTCATGACCGCGCCATCCCCTTTCAGGACGGCCTCAATGTGGTTTACGGAAAAAACGAAGCCGGCAAATCCACCATCCACACGTTTATCCGCGGGATGCTCTTCGGCATCCAGCCCATGCGGGGCAAAGCCTCGAAAAATGATCTGTACAACAAATACGAGCCATGGGAAAACAGCGGTACCTACGAGGGCGCCCTGCGTCTGGAGCACGGAGGACATATTTACCGCATAGAGCGGACGTTTCAGAAGACCAGGAAAGAATTCTGCCTCATTGACGAGACCTTGGGGAAATCCCTCCCTCCCGAAAAAGCCCTGATGGATGAACTGCTGTGCGGCCTTAGCGAGACGGCATACAATAACACCATCAGCATCGGCCAATTAAAGTGCGCCACCGACGCCGGCATGGTAACGGAGCTGAAAAATTATATTGCCAATATGAACAACACCGGCAACATGGCCTTAAATATCACCAAAGCCACGGATTTTCTGAAAGTGCAGAAAAAGGAGCTGGAAGCCCAGCTGGTCCCGGAGGCGGCCCGGTCCTATACCTCCCTTTTAGGGGAGATCAAGGCTCTTGAAAAGGAGATATCCGCCCCGGAGTACGAAAATCAGCTGCCCGCCTACCAGCAGATGCGGGCCGGCGCCCGGTCGCGGATCGAGGAAAAACAGGCGGAAAAAGAAGCCCTCCTGCAAAAGGTGGCCAGGGGGCGTCAGGTGTTGAGCCAAAATCAGTTCCACGATATCCAGTCCATCCGGGATTATCAGGAGCGGACCCAGGATGTGTACCGGGATTACCAGGGTACGAAAGCATCCTGCGAAAAAAAATCTCACCGGATCTTTTCCTTGACCGCGTTTTTCCTTGCCGCCTGCTTCCTTATGTGCGGCGCGTATTTTTACACTTTGGGAGAATGGAACCCCATTACCGACGGCCTTTTTGATCATAACATTAACTTTCCGGCCCCTGCCGTTTTCGCGGTCATGGCCGTCTTTGCCGCGCTCCTGTGCCTGATGGGAGTCCTGTCCCTGTGGAAGATAAAGCGGCTGAAAAAGGAGCTGGCATTGTCAGCCCAGGTTCTTGAAGAATCCTTTTCCAGGCATCTGGCAGATAAGACCATCTCCCAGGAGGCTATGGACGCCTTTTTGGCCCGTATGGCGGAATTTCAGCGATTGAGCGCTGCCATGGACAAGTCCGAAGAAAATATCGCCCAGCTGACCGGCGATATCTCTGCTTTGCAGGAAAAGCAGAACAGCTGCAGCGAGGTCATTGAAAAACAGCAGAAACTTCAGTGGGAACTGGAAAAGAAGCTGGAGCTTTTGTCCAATTATAAGACGCAGATGGAAGTGCTTCGCCGGACTCTGGCCGAAAACGACCGTATCTCCCAGGAGATCGCGGCCATCGACCTGGCCCGGGATACCATGACAGAGCTTTCCGCCTCCATTCGGGACTCTTTCGGGTTTTACCTCAACAAGACTGCTTCGGAACTTATCGGCGGCATTACAGGCGGGATCTATACCAGCATAAGCATTGATGAAAATCTCAACGCTTTTATGAATACGCCCTCCAAACTGGTGCCTTTGGAGCAGGTCAGCAGCGGGACTATGGACCAGGTCTATCTTGCCCTGCGGCTGGCTGCGGCTAAGCTTATCCAAAGCGAGGCTTCGGAACAGATGCCTTTGGTCTTTGACGACAGCTTTGTTTTGTATGATGAAGACAGGCTTCGGAGCGCTTTAAAATGGCTGTCGTCAGCCTACGCCGGACAGATCATCATCTTTACCTGCCATCAGCGAGAGGCTCAGATGTTGACGGCCAACCAGATCCCCTATACGCTGATAACGATTTAAAGGAGGTTTTTTGAAATGATCGATTGGGAATTGCAGGATACACGTTTTCAAAAGATCGCCCAGGATGTACACCATGTACTGGCTCTCGGCAAAGACGGGAAAACGGTGCAGGAGATTGCGTCGGAATTAGACCTGGATCCCCGGTATGTGTACGATATCCAGGTGTCTGCCCAGGGATTTCGGGAGGATGACGAGATCGCGGTGGCCCATTTGGTGGAGATGTCCCTGTAGATGATAAAAAGCACCCAAAAAGATCTTGGGTGCTTTCCTTTTCGTTATTCTGCTCCTATGCGTTTCAAAAAAATCTCTCTCACGTATCCGCCGTACTTCTCTTTCACAGCCACAGATCCATATCCCTGGCTGATAATATTATTTCTGCTGTAGCAGTTATCCGGGTGGACCGTACACATAAGATACCGGAATCCCCGTTTTCTTAAGTCCTCTTCCCCTGCCTGCATCAAGCGGCGCTGCAGCTTGTGTCCCCGGTATCCGGGCAGTATGGCTATGGAATCCATGTGGGCCACCAAGACAAGCTCCTCCTGGCCAAGCCCTGCGTCATATCCCAGGTTCTCCCGGCTGACGCCGGGTATTGTCACCATAAAGACCCCGGCGATCTCTCCGGATGCCTCATCCATTGCCTTATAGCCGATCCCTTTGCCGCTGTGCAGCATCTTGTAGGTATACTCCCCGTTATCCGCCACAAACCATTCCTTTTTGTCCAGCCCATTCCACACGGCCTGGATAATATCCGCAAAGATCTGATGATCATCCACATCCGCTTTCTCGATCCGAAAATCTGTGTCGTTTCTCACAGGCTACTCCCTCCAGTTAAGATGATGCAGATTCCCCTCCATAGTCATCTTCTCAAATCCGTTCTGCCGCAAAGCTTCATAGAGCACAACAGACACCGCGTTGGACAGATTCAGTGAGCGGATATCGCCCCACATAGGGATCCGCACGCAAGTTTCCTGGTACTTCACTAAAAGATCCTCGGGAATGCCTGCGCTCTCTTTTCCAAACATCAGATAACAATCCGGTTCATAGGACGCCTCTGTGTACACCTTCTGGGCCTTAGTCGTAGCCATATAGATCCTGGCACCCGGATTCCGCTCCAGGAAGTCTTCGAAATTGCAGTACACGATCACTTCCAGCTTATCCCAGTAGTCAAGCCCCGCCCTCTTTCTGGCCTTCTCATTGATCCGAAATCCCAAAGGCTCTATGAGATGGAGCCTTGTATTGGTGGCCACACAGGTCCGCCCGATGTTGCCCGTGTTGGCAGGTATCTCCGGTTCAAACAGTACAATATTCATTCTTAAACCTTTCCGTCAAGCCGCTTTACAAACCGCTCCATGCGTCCCAGGGCCTCTTTCAGGCTCTTTAAAGAGTATGCGTAGGAAACCCGCAGAAATCCTTCGCCGCAGGCTCCGAATGCGGTTCCCGGCACCACTGCCACCTTCTCTTCCCGCAAAAACCGGCTGGCAAATTCTTCTGATGTCATGCCGAACCGTTTGATGCTTGGAAACGCATAAAAGGCCCCGTTAGGCTCAAAGCAGGTAAGCCCCATCTCCTCAAAAGCATGAAGGACAAACCGCCTTCTCTGGTCATAGGATTCCCGCATCCTCTCCACATCCCCGTCGCCGTCCCTCACTGCCGCCACCGCCGCGTACTGGCTGGTGGTGGGAGCGCACATAATGGCAAACTGATGGATCTTAAGCATCTGCTCCTGGATCACATGGGGGGCTGCCGCATATCCCAGACGCCACCCGGTCATGGCATAGGACTTGGAAAATCCGTTGATCAGCACGGTCCTCTCTTTCATGCCCGGCAAAGACGCGATAGATACATGGCGCCGGGCGCCAAAGGTCAGCTCGCAGTAAATCTCATCGGACAGCACAAACAGATCGTGTTCCCTGACGATCTCGGCAACCGCTTCCAGATCTTCCCTTCTCATAACAGCCCCTGTGGGGTTGTTGGGGAATGGCATAATAAGGATCTTGGTTTTATCCGTGATCTTCTCCCGCAGCTTTTGGGCAGTCAGCCGGAACTGATCCTTCTCCTCCAGCTCAATGATAACCGGCGTTCCCCCCGCCAAAACCGTACAGGGCAGATAGGATACAAAGCTGGGCTGTGGGATCAGAACCTCATCCCCCGGGTTAAGCATGGCCCTTAAGGCAATATCTATGGCCTCGCTGCCGCCTACGGTCACTAAAAGCTCCTGATCCGGGTCGTATGTAAGGTCACAGCGCCGTTTCAGATAATTGGCGATCTCGATCCGCAGTTCTTTCAGTCCTGCGTTTGAGGTATAAAAGGTCTTGCCCTTCTCCAGAGAGTAGATGCCCTCTTCCCGGATATGCCATGGCGTATCAAAATCCGGTTCGCCTACGCCCAGAGAAATGGCGTCTTTCATCTCGCTTACAATATCAAAAAATTTCCTGATCCCCGACGGCTCAATGGTGGTGATCACATCTGATAAGGGATTTCTCATGGGGTAATCAGCATCCTTTCATCCTGGACCTCCTGCACCAGCACGGTTCCATGGTCCTTGTATTTTTTCAAAACAAAATGGGTGGCCGTGCTGAGCACGGATTCCATGGGGGAAAGCTTTTCCGACACAAACTGCGCTACCTGGCGCATGGTCTTTCCTTCAATAAAAACCGTAAAATCATAGGCCCCGGACATGAGATACACGGCGTTCACCTCGCTGTACTGATAGATCCGCTCCGCGATCTTGTCAAACCCCATGCCTCTTTGAGGCGTCACCTTAACCTCAATAAGGGCAACCACCTTCTCGTCGCTGGTATTGTCCCAGTTGATCAGCGTGTGATATCCGCAGATCACATGCTCTTTCTCCATATCCGCGATCTCGTTGGCCACCGCCATCTCGCTTTCTCCCAAAAGCACAGCCAGGTCTTTGATGTCGATCCTGCTGTTCTTCTCCATAACCGCTAATATTTTTTCTCTCATCCTGTTACCTCCTTATGTTATCTTTCGAATCTCATCTTCTCTCGGCCGTTCCATAAACCCTCTCACCTGGCCATAGGAGACTTGCCGCTTTATGCCCGAATCGACCTTGCCTATGACGGAAGCCTTGATGCCCTTTTCTGCCAGCTTCTCACACAGATCCCAGCCATGGTCCGAAACCGCGATCACGCAGTTGGCGCTTAGAAGACGGTAAGGATTTAAATCGTATCTCTCACAGACCTCTATGGTTTCCTGTCTTACGGGTATCTTGTACAGATCAATATGAAAGCCCAGTCCATATGCCCCTGACAGATTCCAAAGGGCGGTAAAAATACCGCCCTCACTGACTTCCTCCCACTCCGACGCCCCATATTCCCTCCATGGGATGGACGATCCGTCTATGGAAACTTCATCCTTCTTGTGCATCAATTCCACATAGTCTTTTGAAAACCAGGAAAGCAGTTCTTTTCTCCGAAGAATGCTTATCCTTCTGGAACCCTCCCGGCCCGCGTACCCGGCAGCCACCAGATCCTGTCCCGGTCTCATGGTCCCTTTGGGCTCCCGCTGTATGATCCGCATCATAGCAACCTGCCTTTCCCCGCTGTTTGTCCGCCGCAATCCATGACGCCCCAGGTCAGCCTGTGATCCCGGGGCCGCCATCGATCCCCTCCACCGGAGCCGGAGAAGCGGCCGGACCGGCCGGTTGCGAAGACGGCGCCGGTTCCGTGGGAACAGGAGCAGGCTCTGTAGGCGCTCCCTCTGCCGGCATCCCTTCCGCAGGCGCTGCCGGGGCGGGAGCAGGAGCAGGGGCAGGCGGGCCTACCCGGTAAACGGCCTTTGACGCATTGTAAGTGTCCGTGTGCAGAAGCGTCCGCTCCGTCTCCACACCGTCTATATACACACATTTCCACAGTCTTGACTTTAATCCCTGATGGGCTGACTGCACCCGGACCCTGGCTCCGGGCGCAAGGGACGGATCCACCTTGGTAATCGGGTCTCCCGCTCCGTGAACGCTCAATGTCTCCGACTGGAATTTCAGCGTTCGGTTGGCCGGTCTGGTCTCCTTGCCGTAAATGGTAAAGGTAAGGGTCCTGCCGCTGGTGCCGCCTTCTACATAGATCGGGGTGTCATAGGGATTGGTCACCTTGATATCCTTGTATGTTCCCGCAATAGCCGCGTCATTGGACGGCGGCACATAGGTCACGATCATCGAATGGTTCTGTCTCTGGGTTATCTCCAGCTCCGCAAACAGCGCCGCATTGTACAAGGTGGTGGCGATCTGGCATACGCCTCCCCCCACGCTGTCCACAACCTGGCCGTTTTCATAGGCGGCTGCCGTGGCGTATCCGTTGGCTGTGGTAAAGGGCTGCATACATTCATAACCGGACAGCGTTTCCCCCGGCATCAGGACGCGGCCGTTGATCTTGGACGAGCCTACCTGAAGATTGGTGGCTCTGGCCCGGCTGCTGCTGCTGAAATCCGTGGAAAATGTCCCCAGCACATCCTGAATCTGGGACAGCATCTCCGTGGTCTTTGCCGGCTCCGAAACTGCCACCGCCGCCGTTATATGGACAGGCTCCTTTAAGCCTTTTTGTATCTCCTCCCGCACCATAGCTGTCGTCACAGCCAGATCCACCACAATCCCTGTCTGGGACGGCGTCACCACAAACCGGCCGTCCTCCCTTGTGATGGACGCATCCATTGCCGCCCTTTCAAGGGGCGTACACAGCTGTCCCAGAACGCTCTGCACCGTTCGCTCATCCGCCTCCAGGCGAATAGCCAGATCCACAGGCGTTCTGCTTACGTCTTTCTGTTTCATATAACGCTGTATGATATTGCCGGTGTGGTACTCTTTTACCGTATCTTCCACCACATTGGGGTTGGCCCAGTCATATCCAAGTCCTTCTGCCGTTATGTCCACAGCAGTGCCGTCCACATCCAGCGTGATGCTTTGCGCCTTCATGGACGCCGCGATCTCTTCCGCCTTCTGCTTTGCCTCTTCCTCCCAAAGCCCTCCCACATCTTCTCCGCTGACCGAAATCCCCTGTGGGACCACGGCTGCCAGGGCTTTTACCGGACATCCCCATCCTAAGCCTGAAAGCGCGGCCGCAACTCCTGCCGCACAAATCCATTTCTTCATAAATTCCCCCTCAGCCTGCTGCCTCCGTCTCTTTCTTTAGTAGCTCAGGGCGCTTAAGACCATAGGTGCCACCATTGCCAGGACCAGAAGGATCACAATAATGGAAGACACGATTTTTCTGTTCTTTTTATTGTTGAAATCAAACATCATCTTTATTCACCTCTTTATTATTCTTCCGTACTGTGACCTGATTTTATCCTTTATTCTGAAATTTATATTCCTGCTATGGATCCATCTGCACAGTTAGGTATATTCTATGACATTTTACCCGTTGATGCAAGACCTGTTTTCGCCTTTTTCAGCCACTTCTTGCCATATTCCTATGGTCACAGCCTTCGCGTTATGATTTAAGGGGTTCCGGTTCTTGTAGTCAAACAAGACCATCCTCTTGTCGCTCATCACTTCAATATGGGCCATTTTGCTCATCTGTCTGGCGTCATAAGCTTCATAACCTTTCAGAAATGCGGGATTTTTACCCTCATTTATAAAAAATTCCCGGACAGCACCCTTAAATCTGCTTTGATCCGGCGCAAATGCCGGACGGCTTTTTATATTTTCCCGCAGGTACAAATCATACATCAGAAGGTCCTGATAAATTTCTATTCGGCATGGGTCCGTTTCTTTCAAAAAATCGTAAAGTATTTCATATCTGGCCAGACGGCTGTGGCTTAGCCCATGAAGGCGCCGGACTCCATAGTAATCCCCCAGTTCCTGAAACATGGCATAGGGAGACTTCCAGTGCCTGCCCATCTCCTTCAGCGTATGGACAAACTGGCTGCTGTTATAGTATGCCTCCACCATCGTCTCCACCGTCTTAAGCTTCACCAGATCCCCGTAATCCAGCCATCTGGTGGATAAAACTTCATATGGCGGCTCCCCATGGAAACAAAGGTCATACGCTCCTGCATTCTCCGCCATAAAAGATCCTTTCAGCACCTTCAAAAATCCCAGCTGCAGCTGATCCGGCTCCATGCAATATACGCGGTCAAAGGAACCGCGAAAACTTTCAAAATCCTCACAGGGCAGCCCAGCGATCAGATCCAGGTGCTGGTGGATGTTTCCGTATTTCCGGATCCTTCTCACGTTCTTCTCCACTTTGTCCAGATCCATGGTCCTTTTTATCTCACGGAGGGCTGCGGGATTGACCGTCTGCACGCCGATCTCCAGCTGGATAAGCCCCGGTCTCATCTTCTCAAATACGGTAAGCTGTTCTTCGTCTATGAGATCCCCGGAGATCTCAAAATGAAAATTGGTTATCTGGTTGTCATGTTCCAGCACATACCGCCAGATCTCCAGGCAATGGCTTTTTTTACAGTTAAAGGTCCGGTCCACAAATTTCACCTGGGGAACCTTTTGTTCCAGAAAAAATCCCAGCTCTTTCTTTACCAGGTCCAGGTTTCGAAAGCGCACGGTCTTGTCAATGGAAGACAGGCAGTAGCTGCAGGAGTAAGGACATCCTCTGCTGCTTTCATAGTAGATGATCCTGTGCTCCATCCCATCCAGGCTTTTATAGGGGAACGGGATCCGATCCAGGGAAAGCAATGGCCCGGCAGGCGTTGCCTTTATCCGCCCTGCCCCGTCGCGGAACACGATCCCGCCGATCCCGTCTAAGCCCTTATACCCGGGATGTCTTTCGTATCCTCCGTAATGCCGGATCAGCCGGGCAAAGGTCTCCTCGCCTTCTCCCACCATGATCCCTGTTACTGCCTCCTCCCTTTCCAGGATCTCTTGGGCGTCATAGGATACTTCCGGTCCGCCCAGCCAGATCATCACCTGGGGCAGGACTTTTTTAAGGTTACGCGCCACCTGCCTCACATAAACAATATTCCAGATATAGCAGGAAAATCCCACCATATCCGGTTTCCTTTTATACAGATCCTGGAGAATATCATCCATCTGGTGGTTGATGGTATATTCGCCGATCTCAATCGTGACGCCATTGTCCTCCTCCTTGGCAAGTTCCTGCTCTCCATAGGCTTTCAGGCTGTAAACCCCCAGATTGGAATGGATATATTTGGCGTTAATGGCTGCTAATACGATCTTCATGGGTATCAGACTTTCCTTATATGGTAGCCTGCGGCTTTTGTCAGGCGGTTTATGATAGCCCCTCCCAGATCATCTCCGGGAAAGCTTTCACTGTAAATGTCATCCACATCCAGGCTGTCAAACTCTCTCAACACCCCAAACAGGCTGCGGGCTATGGTCTCCTGCCTGGCCCGCTGGCCCAGACTGCGGATTACAAACTCCTGGGGATACTGCTGCCTCGTCTCGTCCGTACAGATGATCCCGGCTCTGCGCCCTCTTTTCGCGCTCTCTAAAGCAAGAGCTTTAATGGTCTCTATCACCTTGGCGCTTACGGCTCCATCCTTCCACTCCTGATCCTCAACCAGTGTCAGATCGGCTTTGGGCGCGTAGTGGCGGTATTTCATCCCGGGAGCTTTGGGCTTCACATCCTTCTGCAAAGGCCCTGTCAAAGCCGGGTCGATCTCCACCGGCCCCACCGTCTCGCGAAGCATCTCCACCGTAACGGCCCCTGGCCTTAAGAGCATGGGCCTTTCTCCTGTCACATCCACGATGGTGGATTCCAAACCGATGCCCACAGGCCCGCCGTCCACGATCATATCGATCCGCCCGTCCATATCCTGGAACACATGGGCCGCCGCCGTAGGACTTGGGCGTCCTGATGTGTTGGCGCTGGGCGCCGCTATGGGAACGCCTGCCAGTTCAATAAGGCGGAGGGCTATGGCGTCGCCCGGCATCCGCACTGCCACGGTGTTTAATCCTCCCGTGGTGGCGTATGGCACAAGGCTGCTTTTACGAAAGATCATGGTCAGCGGGCCGGGCCAGTAGGCGTCCATAAGCTTTTGCCCTGCCTCCGGGATCTCCTTTACCAGCTTCCCAAGATCTGCTTTGTTTGCTATATGGGCGATCAGAGGGTTGTCCGACGGCCTTCCTTTGGCGGCATAGATCCTGGCTGCCGCCTGTTCATCCAGGGCATTGGCCCCCAGCCCATATACGGTTTCCGTGGGAAATGCCACCAGACCGCCTCTGCCAAGGATCGCTGCCGGTTCTGCAAGGTCAGAATCTTTAACCGCCGCTCTATCAATAGAAACCATCCTGGTCTTCATACAAAAATCCCTCTTTTCCGGTCGGTATCCTGCTGATACCGGCCAAATCTCACTACAGATATCCGGTGACATTTTACCATAAACCCTGTCCCTATTGCAACCTGCCGGACTACAGTTCTTTTTTCCTGTTTTCCGGATATATTTAAAACAAGAACTTCTATGGAGCAGGCCATGAAATCTACAAAACAAGCTCCGATGCCTGACCATAAACTCTCTCTCCTGTCAGGGGCCCAACTGCTCATGACCGTACTGCTTCTTTTTTTCATCTACCATTTATCCCGCCAGGCTGCCATGCTGACTTCATCTGCAGCCTCTGACTCCGCCGCGGCTTCCGGTCCTGTTGTGGCAGTCGATATCGGACACGGGGGGCGGGATCCAGGCAAGATCGGCGTTGACGGAAGTTTGGAAAAAGACATAAACTTACAGATTGCCCGAAAACTGAAGAAATACTTAGAACAATCCGGCGTGACTGTAGTTATGACCAGAGAAGGCGACCAGGGCCTGTACGAGGAAGATGACGGCAACAAAAAAATGGCGGACATGAAAGGGCGGTGCGATCTGATCAACAAGACCGCTCCGGCGCTCACCGTCAGCATCCACCAAAACAGCTATCACGAAGAATCCGTAAATGGCGGTCAGGTCTTTTACTACAAAAAATCCGAAAACGGAAAACGCCTGGCGGAGATCATACAGAAACGGTTTGATCACGTTCTGGGGGAAAATAACCGGCGGTCCGCCAAAGCCAATGATAACTATTATCTCCTGCTCCATGTGCGTTCTCCCATTGTTATTGTAGAATGCGGATTTTTGAGCAACCCAAAAGAAGCCGCCCTGCTGAACACGGAAGAATACCAGGATCGCATGGCATGGACCATTCATATGGGGATCATGGAATACCTGAATACCCGGCAGCCTTCCGTCTAATCCCACGGCAGGGCAGCGCAAAACGGTACCGCCTGCTATTGGCTGTACCGTTTCTTTCCAGGTCTTTACGGCCTTCTTTTCTCATTATAATCTACCACCGCGTCCTCCAGTATCTCATTCATATACATACACAAGATGCTGGTGCGGTCATACTGCTGCCACAGCTCGTAATAGGGTGTGGCCATAATATAATCTTTTATCTCATAGGCTTTTCCGCCTACTGCCCGCACATTCAGCATGGCATAGATCTCCGCCATGCCCCGGATCTCATCCTGACTTACTCCTTTTCCCGCCAGCTCCGCCTTGGCCTTATTGTAAAAGATCTCCTGCAAAAATTCGTCGGCGTACAGGTTAAAGTCCTGGAGATTCCGGTCCGGATTGCTCTTTTTATCCGCCCAATCCGTAACGTCCGTTATCTCTGTAAAGTAATAATAATTCTCAGGTCCAAAAAACTGCAGGACCCCGTACTGACAAGGCGACACAGCCAGCGCCGCGGTGACGATCTCGTCAATCGGGTACCGCTTGGAGGTTTTGTAATGCTGTACATGGAGATGGCCGCTTAGAAACAGACCGATCCCCCACTCGTCCAGTTTTCTCTCCAGCTCCTCCGAGTGCTCGATGGTACAGTCTTCCTCATAGATCCGGCTCTGGTCCAACAGATTGTGGTGGCTGACTGCGATAACCTTCCGCTCCTGATTCCAGGCATCCTCCATCACCTGGTCGATCCACTGGTACGTCTCCCCCCGGATCATCCCTCCTACCAGCGCTCCATCCTCATACTGGCAGCTGTCCAGCATCAAAAGCCATGTGCCGTCTGTCAGCTCATATGTATAGCTTAAAGAAGCCGGGTCCCTGCTGATGGCCTCCCCATAACCGAACTCCTGATAAATACTGGCAAACTGCTCCGGGCTTGTGGGCTCTGCAGGTATTGTCTCATCCCCTTTAAAGGAACACGCTTTCGGGTTGTTAATGTCGTGATTGCCGGGGATCACCACCACCGGGACTCCGGCGTCCTCCACCCGTTGAAGCTGCTGAGCCAGAGCTTCCTGGCTGACCTTCTCCCCATTGAGCGTCAGATCGCCGGACAAGATCAGCGCCTGGGGCCTCCGGTCAATGACCTGATTCAGAAAAGCGTCAGTAATCTCCCACACATAGGCAGGCATCTTCCCGTCCTCATTCTCGGCCATATGCTGAAACGCGGCCCCAAAGTCTGTCAGTTCCTTAGCCAGATAATGGATATCCGACGCGATCACGATCTCCGGGTTCACCGTGTTGGTCTCTGTGCCAAGCTCCGGCAGGCGCAGGGCCTCGATCGTGGCCTCCTCCGGAGAAAGGCTGGGCGCCGTAGGCCCCTCTTCCATATCCTCTTCCGTGTTTTTCTCAATTATAATATTCGAGCCTCCCACAGTTTCCCCCCGCTCCTGCTGTCCAAACGAGCAGCCGCCCAGCATCAGAGTCCCCGCAAACAGGCAAAGTATCCCAATCCTTCTCATGTAACCGCCTCTGTTTAATTTACTTTTACCACATCCCAGACAGATGCCGGCTCAAACCCCAGCTTCCAGCATCCGACTCCGGCCAGGTCGTTTTCCTTTATCAAGTCCATCTTAAGCCCCAGAGAAACCTCCTCCTCCATCCAGATCTGCTTTACCCCGTCTTTGGAGTTCAGTTCCCCATAGTATTGTCCCAGCTCCTCCTGCCAGTACAGCTCCACATCATTTTCCTCCACCCACTGCTTGGCATCTTTGATGCCCATGGCGGATGAGGTGGTTTCCCCGTCTTTTTCCGTCCAGACGCGGGTGTAAAAGGGGACCGCGTTGATCACCTTCTCCTTTGGCACCAGCGCAAGCGTCTTTTCGATGCCGTCTTTTACATAATTGTAAGACGCCACCGATCCGGCCTCTCCCCCGGCGTAATGCTCGTCATACCCCATAATGATCACATAATCCGCCACCTGCCCCTGTTCCGCCCGGTTGTAAAAGGCATTGTAACCAGCCGGCACATAGTTATCCACAGATAAAACGATCCCTTCTTTGCGGCACGACACCGAAAGCTCCCGGATAAACTGGACGTAATGGGGACCGGCTTCCGGCTTGATGCCTTCAATATCCAGATTAATGCCGTCCAGATCGTAAGTCTTCACATCCTCCATAAGAGAACTGATCAGCTTCTTCCTCACCGATGTCTTGGCAAAAAGGATCTCGGAATTTACGTTTTCCCCCATATTAAAGTTATCCAGAGCCGCCCAGACCTGCATCCCCATAGCATGGGCCTTATCCACATAGCTGCGGCTGGCATACGAATGATAGGCCCCGTTATTGTCCGTCAGGGCAAACCAGGTAGGCGCTATGACATTGACCCCGGACGTGTTGGCGATCAGCTGCTCCATAGCTTCATTGGCATTGTCAGATGTAACCTGATGCCAAACGAGACAGACCTTCTCATCCATGGAAATATTGGTATATCGGGGAAGCTCCATGGTACATTCATGCTCCTGGCTGCTTATGCCGGCGATCTGTTTGTTTTTTATGTATCCTGTGTGGCCGTCCGCTGTGCGGACCTTGGCCCACTCCTGTGACTGGCTGATCACCACAAATTCGCCGCCTTTTTCCACATAGGTCAAAACCGGGCTTTTAATACTGGCTTCCACCCGCACCGCAGACCGCTTCCCGGCAGTCCCCTTGTCAAGAGGCTCCCATCGGTTGTCCAGGTAGACCCGTTTGCAGTCTTCGTGGGCGTAGCTGTTTATGTCAACTGCCGTATAATTGTTGATCAGGCCCATGGAAAGATAAATCTCCTCCCCCTCCTCAAGCAGAAGGGGCGCGCCTGTGCTGCCCGCTGTCCTTTTATCGGCGTAGACGATGGTTTCCGGAAGCGCGTACACCAAAAGCTTTTCCGTGTCATCCCAGTAGAATCTTTCGTTGATCCGGGAATTGACCCACACAAGGGGCAGATAGATCTGGCCGTCCCTGGTGATCCCTTTGACCTCCTGCAGTTCCTCATTGAAAAAGATGGCGGTCTCTTCCCCTGTGACGCCCAGCACTTTCTCCAGGCTGGCCGGCTCCTTTGTGGGGATAAACTGCCTGATCACCAGCCATCCTACCAGTCCCGTTACTGCCAGGATCACCAGCCCTATTGCCATGAATATTGGAATCCGTTTTTCGTTCAAGGTTCCTCCTCCTTACGCGTCTGCCCAGTAGTGTATTTAGTATAGCATATTTTTAAGGCCATGCATCTTAAATTTTCTTTAATCCCGAAAGGATCTTCAGCCGAAAACGCGGCATGGTACAACCTATGCACCATGCCGCGCTCCCATACCGCCGGGCCCTTTCATCTTTTGGCTGAATCCGGTATTCTCCCGGGCCTGGACGTTTAACCCTACCGGTTGTAAACCCGGTCAAAATGGATCTCTTTTAAAGTTCCCTCATCACCTCCTACGTAGTCGCACATGTAAAAAGCCCCGTCTTCTCTCACTTGGAAAATCTTAGCCCAATCCTTGTCGCTGGCTATGGTCCCGTCTATATAGATCGGGATCCCTCTGGATTCAAACCGCCTTAATCCGTCCACATACTGCTTCTGTTCCTCCTGGCTGTACCCTTTCATCCGACATTTCTCCTTCATCCTTTAGCTGCCCTTTTTCTTCTCTTTTTGAGATTTCCCCGTGACACATGATCCGAAAAAGGGCCGCGCATTAACACTGCCTCCATCCACTCCATCAGATCCCGGGTAATGGTAAACGCGTCTGCTGAAAAAGGGATCCGCAAAACCTCCGGCTTATACCTTTTATTCCACTGCTTTCTGGATTCCTCGCTGCCAAAGGCCGCAAGGAATTGCCAGCTTTCCTTTTTGGCATATTCCTTTGATCCGGCTATGTCCCAAAACGCGTCCATCTGCCACTCACTGAAGGACATGATGAACCAGACAGCGCTGCATCTTGTCAGCTCTATGGATACCTGCTTGCCCACAGAGCCGAAATCAATGAGTATTTCCTCATATCCTGCTGCCAGACATTCCATCAGCCTGCCGCCTTCTGCCAGGGGATAGTAATCCACATGCTGGATCCGATAGCAGTCGGCATCGCGCAGCTGTCCCGTACACATCTTTCCCAGACGGTTAAAATCTCCATGGTCATTCCATTCTAAAACTGCCGTCTTCCTGCCAAGAACGCCCTGGAGATAGTTGGCTGTCAGCAGCGCAAGGTGGGTAGCTCCCACGCCGCGCCCTGCGCCGGCGATTCCCGTGATCCTTGGCTCCATTCCCCCTCTCCCGGAACCTTTTTGCGCAAATCTCGTGTTTTCCGCCGCCTTTCCTGATTATTTATTTCGTAATTTCCATATTCCCCTCCTTTTCCATCCTGCCTGCCTTTTTTGTCCCTTTTCACTCTTTTCCCCGGCCTTGGCCTTATGCCGGAACACCCCCGCCATATACGCCAGGTTTTCAAAAAATGCTTTCTCCTGCTGCCCCGGCTTCCACGGATCACCGAAATACGGCGCCTGAAGACACCGGCTCCTGTCAATGCCCTGGGGAGGATCCGGCTTCATCCCGCTTATAACGCGGTTATATACCACCCCAAACCCCTGACATTGGTTTAGCTGACCCATGGCCCGGGCTCCTGCCTCCTGCTCCCACCACTTTCCTCCGTGTACCAGCCACAATGCCCGGATATCCTCTGCCTCCCGCACCGTTTTCCATTCTATTCCATAATCGCGGATGACTACCGGATAGGACACCGGCTTTAGACACACAGATTCCCCGTAATACGGCTTCATGGGAATCCGGTTTACCTGATAAATACCGTAGGAGTCCATGCTGCTTCTGCACCGAAGCGCCATAGCACGGACATCACCGGACGGATTTCTCTCCTCATAGAGCGTTTTATAACCTGCCTGGTTGAGACAGCAGGCCAGACCTATGGCAAGATGGGTGGTCCCGACGCCGTGACGGCTCCCTGCCAAAGCCAATATAAGAGATGATGATTGATCGTTTTTGAAAACACCTGTTTGAGAATACAGTGTTTCTAATTCCTGTTTAAGTTCCGGGATTGATGGATAGCGGCGGTTCTTGTCTTCCCGCGCGCAGATTTCGATGATTCTGCCCAGAGCCGTATCCGGTATGGGGTCTTCCCCGTCCTTTACATGCCCTGTTGAAAGATAGTATAGAAGAGCTCCGATCTGATAGACATCAGTGTAGGTTCCCAGCGCGCCTCCCGTTCTCTGTTCAGGCGCGCAAAAACCCGGGGTTCCGTACCGAAACAATGACTCATTGGCCTCATAGATTGAGCCCGCATGGTCAAAATCCAACAATTTTACATATCCATGACAAAATAATAAGTTCTTAGGTTGTAAATCCAAATATAAAATAGGGGTTTGTCCTGCGGAATGCAGGTAATGTACCAGGTCACAGACTTGGATCCCTATGGAAAGGACCGTCTCCCGGTTCAGATATCCCTGGTTCTTCACCAGTTCAAAGAGAGTATCTCCCTCAAGATATTCTTCAATGAGATAGCTGCTGCTGTTATCTTCTTCCAGATCGTACACAATGGGAATACCCGGATGGCTAAGGGAAGTCAAAAGAAGTGCTTCCTTTTTAAACTGCTCATATCCGGCTGACGACTTAGGTACCTGCTTCATGGCCCGGTATTCCTTTAACTCCTGATGGAATACCAGGTACACAGTTCCCCTCTGGCCCTGTCCCAAAGTGCGGATCAACTGATATTTTCCAAACAGAACGGTGTTCTCGATCAGCCCACCTCCTTTGTCCAATATCATCTCTTATGGTAGTATCTTAATACACTTTCCAGGTTTTGGCAATGATTATTTTAGATTTCTATTAATTTTTTCAAAAATTTATTACATAGCAATTGCCTTTTGACCGTATTCTATAGTATAGTATGGTTAAGATAATCGAACCGTATTGAAAAGGAAGTGATCCTAAATGAAAATAGAACGCATTAATGACAATCAGATCCGATGTACCCTTACCAGTTTTGATCTAAGCGTGCGCAATCTTAATCTGGGAGAATTGGCATATGGCAGTGAGAAGGCCCGCGGGCTGTTTCGGGAGATGATCCAGAAGGCATCCAATGAGGTGGGCTTTGAGGCGGAAGATATCCCGCTGATGGTGGAGGCCATCCCCCTGTCCAATGAGAGCATCATGCTGGTGATCACCAAGATCGAGGACCCGGAAGAATTGGATACCCGGTTTTCCAAGTTTTCGCCGTCCACCGATGTTCCTGCCGACATGCTGACCAACCTGGCAAGCGAACTGCTGGAAGGCGCCGACGGCCTGTCCAAGCTGTTGGGAGAACATCTCTCCTCCCTGCTTTCGGACAACACCCTGGCCGGAGGCGACGGGGACTCCCGGGCGGATTCTCCTTCGCTGCGGATTTATTCCTTTAACAGCCTTGACATGATATCCGAGGCTGCCAGGGCTGTGAAGAATATTTTTGACGGCGTCAACACCCTTTATAAAAAGCCGGACACCTCCCAATATTATCTCGTGATCAAAAACGACGGCAGCGACTCTCTGGCGTTCAGCCGGGCCTGCAACGTGCTGGCCGAGTACGGGACCAAGATCCGTCAGGAATATGCCAGCGAAGCTTACTATGTGGAACACTATGAAGTGATCTGCCAGGATAAGGCTCTCCAGGTATTTTCCTCTTTTTAGTGTCTTTTTCCGATGTAAAAAAGCCGCCTGCAAACCGCAGACGGCTTTTTTGTTGCTTTTATCCTTTTGTAAACCTTCATGCACCCGGCTGCGGATACGCCGCCACACATGAAAAGTCTGGCGGGCGCATTTGGCATCCCTGAATGAATGCCGCCTATCGGCAGCGGGATTTTCATAGTAAGATCAACGGTCAGCCAGGATCTCATTCATCTTGGATACCAGGTCATCACAGTCAATCCCATGAACATAACACGCCTCTTCCAGGCTCTCGCCCTGTGCGGACGGACATCCTAAACAGTGCATTCCGGCACCCATCAGCATCTGAGGGATCAGCTCGTCCATCTGCACAAGCTGTCCGATCAGCATTTCTTTATTGATCTGCATGGGTAACTCCTCCTTTCCATGTACTATCACTACTATAATACTTTTCCCAAAACTTGGCAAGCAAAGAATCCTGCCAGGACCAGAATGGGTTACTGTTTAGAATCCGCAGCTTTATGCCAAACTATTCCTGATGCCATTGCTTTGTAACAGTTCAGATGACCCTTGAACTGTTACATTGCTTTCAATTTTAAACAATCAGACCTTTAATTTCCTCTTGAATATTCGGTGATTATGGTATAAAATGATTACACATATGTATAGAATAAAAGGAGGAAAGAATTATGGCACGTGTTATTAGTGATGCTTGTGTATCTTGCGGTACCTGTGAAGGCGAATGCCCAGTAGGCGCTATCTCTATGGGAGACGGCCAGTATGTAATCGACGCCGATGCCTGCATCGACTGCGGCGCTTGCGAAGGCGCTTGCCCAACCGGCGCTATCAGCGAAGCTTAATACGATCCACCAGATACATAAAGTGCCTCTTCCGTTTGACGGAAGAGGCATTTTTTTACAACACTGCTTATGAAAGGAGATTCTATGAACAAACCTGTTATCGGCCTGACCCCGGGCCACAATACAGACACCCAGGACGTCTTTCTCCGCCCCACCTATCTAAAAGCGCTGACTGCTGCCGGAGCCATCCCTGTTATGCTGCCTCTGGAGCTGTCTGAAAAGGATCATGACCAGATCGCCCAGATGTTTGACGGTTTTGTCTTTACGGGAGGACCGGATACCCATCCATTCCTGTTTGGGGAGGAGACCCACAGCCAATGCGGCAATGTATCGCCAAAGCGGGATACCCTGGAACTGGCTCTGCTCTCCCGTGTCATGGCGGCCCAAAAGCCGATCCTCGGCATCTGCCGCGGCATCCAGATCATCAACGTAGGCCTGGGCGGGACCATTTATCAGGATATCTCCAGCCAGTTTGCAAAAGAATCTGATGGGAAAACGAAATTTCCTCTGGCCCACCAGCAGCCCTACGGCTATGATATCCCGTCCCATACCGTAAGACTTGACCCGGATAGCCGGCTGGCCCGCGTCTGCGGATGCGGCCATCTCAACGTCAACAGTATCCATCACCAGGCCGTCAAAGACCCGGCCCCCGTCTTAACGGTCTGCGGCACAGCCTCCGACGGCCTGATCGAGGCCCTGGAAATGCGTGGATATCCCTGGCTTGTGGCGGTCCAGTGGCATCCCGAATATCTTTGGGAACAGGACGCCGCCGCGGCTCTTCTGTTTAAGGACTTTGTCAACGCCTGCCGCACCGCGTATTAAAACAGCTTCTTTCCGCTTTTCCCGAATTTTTTCTTTTTAAAAAACGGAACTTTGGTCGCGGCGGCTTCGGCGCGGCCTTTTCCTTGCCTCTGATAAGCGCGGATCGTCTCGTCCAACTGTTTGAAACGCTCCTCCTCCTTCTCGTCGCTGACCCGCATCAGATATTCGACTTCTTTCATCACCTTATCCGTCACGTCTTCGCTGACCGTATCGCTGACCTCCCGGGCAAGCCTGTCCATGTTGGCGTCCATGGCGCGGCCGATGATATGGTTCATGACGCTTTGAAATCTGGCCATCTTCTCGGCGTTCAGCTCCGCGTTCTCTCCTTTGCGGGCTGCCACCTCCTGGCTGCGGCCATTGGCCTGGGGCGGATTCGGAAGGGTCTTTGGCTGTGGTTTTGGCGCCTGCTCGCCTTCCTGTACCGCTTCCCTGACGTTCTCCTGCTGTTTAACCTTTGCCGCTTTTTCCTTTGGTTGGTTTTTTTGTTCCGCCGCAGGCGGTTTTTCCGGCTCCTCCCCTTTCTTAGACTTAGGCTGCTCTGTTTTTCCTGCTTCCCTGATCCGTTCCCTCAATGCTTCCTCTGCTTGTCCCCCTGCCGGTTTTTCTTTGCCGGGTCCCCCTTTTGGCGCCCTCTCCCTGGCCGGCCCCTCATTCCAAGCTGCCTTCATGTCTTCCTCCATATAATCTTCGGTGATGGTGATCTCTTCCACAGCACCTGCCATTTTATTCAAAGCGCTTTTTATTGCCTTCAGCTGGTATCCCTTTTCTTTCAGTTCTTTTATCTGGCGAAATAAACGGATATGGTATTCCGTATAATACCGGTGACCCATATCGTTTCTTGGTATTTCCAGGTCCAATTCGTCCTCCCAGTACCGAAGAACGTGGGACTCCACATCCACCTGCTTCGATGCATCTGATATAAAATAGTGTACCTCAGCCATAACATCCTCTCCTTTTGTCTCCATGGCATGGAAATGTATACTTTCTGCCCTTTTGGGACATACCTTATTAATATCATATGAGTCCGACTGGGATATTATGCCAGAAAATTAAAAAAAGCCGGAACATCTACTGTCCCGGCTGCCTGGTGGCATTGGCAAATTTGGTGTATTGGGGCATCCATACCAGGTTCACGGTCCCGATTGGGCCGTTTCGCTGTTTGGCAATGATCACCTCCGCCATATCTTTCATCTCTGAATCCTTATTATAGTAATCGTCACGGTACAAAAACATCACCACATCCGCGTCCTGCTCGATAGCCCCCGACTCTCGAAGGTCCGACAGCATAGGGCGGTGGTCCGTCCTGGTCTCACAGGCCCGGCTTAGCTGGGACAGGGCCACCACAGGGGCCTTAAGTTCCCTGGCCAACGCCTTTAAGGACCGGGAGATCTCCGATATCTCCTGCTGGCGGTTATCGCTGCCCTTCCCCCCGCTGCCTGTCATCAGCTGCAGGTAATCGATAATCACAATGCCGATCCCGTGTTCCAGCTTTGCTTTCCTGCACTTGGAACGCAGTTCCGTGATGGAGATGCCCGGCGTATCGTCTATGATAAGCTTGGAACTGCCGATAACGCCTACACCCTCCACTACGGCGTCCCAGTCGGAATCCGTCAGGGTACCTGTCCTTAATTTCTGGGAATCTACGTTGGACTCCATGGACAGCATACGGTTCACCAGCTGTTCCTTGGACATCTCCAGGCTGAATACCATGCAGGGAGTCCCTCTTCTTACGGTCACATAGTCTACCACATTCAAAACAAACGCCGTCTTTCCCATAGAAGGGCGGGCGGCGATCAGAATAAAATCCGACGGCTGAAAACCGGATGTCTTGTAGTCCAGGTCAATAAATCCTGTGGGAACGCCGGTAACCGTCTCCTTGGTCTTTGACGCCTTCTCGATATTCTCCAAAACATTGAGCACCACCTGGCGTATGGGCACAAAATCTCCGGAGCTGCGGCTTTGGAGCAGGTCAAATATCTTTTTTTCCGTATCTGCCAGGATCGTCTCCAGAGATTCCCGGCCCAGATAACAGTCGTTGGCGATCTCCTCGTTTACCTTAATCAGCCTTCTCAATACCGCCTTTTCCCGGACAATATTGGCATAGGACTTTACATTGGCCGATGTGGGGACCGTGGTAATGATATCCCTGACAAATTCCAGGCTGCTTACCTCCGGCGGCACATCTTTCTCCTTTAAACGATCTTGAAGGGTCACCAGATCCACCGGTTTCCCTTCATTAAACAATTCTGTCATGGATTCAAACATAATGCCGTACTGGTGCTGATAAAAATCCTCACCGGTCACGATCTCGGATGCCGCGATAATGGCTTCCCTGTCCATGAGCATGGAACCGATCACCGACTGTTCCGCCTCAATGCTGTGGGGAAGCACCCGTTTAATAAGGGCCTCATCCATTGCGCTCTCCATTCCTTTGCTGTATAATTTGTCAGGCTTCCGTAACTTTTACAGACAGCTTTGCCGTCACGTCCCTGTGAAGCTTTACGGGAACCTCATGGGTCCCAAACGTCTTTAACGGTTCCGGAAGAACCAGCTTTTTCTTGTCAATATCCAGGTTCAGCTGATCCTGGATCGCTTTGCTGATCTCTTTGCCGGAAACAGAGCCAAAGGCCTTGCCGTTGTCCCCTGCCTTAATGGACAGCGTTATGGAAGCTTTCTCCAGCTTCTCCCCCAGCTCCTTTGCCTCCGCCAGCTGCTGCGCGGCGATCTTCTCCTGGTTGGCTTTCTTAAGCTTTAAGTCGTTTAAATTTTTAGGGGTTGCCTCCACTCCCAGCTTTTTGGGAAGGATAAAATTTCTGGCATACCCTTCATTGACCTTAACGATCTCTCCTTTTTTTCCTAATGACTTTACATCCTCTAATAATACGATCTCCATATTAGCTGACCTCTCCCTTCTCGATCATCTCTTTGATGACCTGTTTTACTCTCTCTTTTGCTTCTTCTATGGCAGCTCCCGGCAGCTGCGCGCCTGCAACGGTCCGATGCCCGCCGCCGCCCAGCCGCTCCATCATCACCTGGACGTTGACCTCGTCAATGGACCGGGCGCTTAAGTATATGGTGTTGTTATACCTTGACATAACCACCGAGGCTTTGATGCCTTTGATCTCCAGCAGCTCATTAGCTGCCTGGGCTGCCACGATGGTGGGATTCTCGATCCCCTCCGACGGACATACGCTGATGGCAAACGCTCCCTGGTACACGTCCGCCTGGCGCACTGCCTCCGCCTTGGCCTTATAGTCGCACATCTCTTCCCGGAACATCTTCCGCACTCTGGTAATATCGGCTCCGCTGCGCCTTAGGTAAGCCGCGGCCTCAAAGGTGCGCACGCCTGCCTGATTGTTGAAATTATTGGTGTCAATAACGATACCCGCGTACATGGCGTCCGCCTCCTGGGGCTTGATCTTGATGCCGTCCGCAATGTACTGAAGCACTTCCGCCACCATCTCGCAGGCAGAGGAGGCGTAGGGCTCCACATAGGACAGCACGGCGTTGGTGATGATCTCGCTGCTCTGGCGGTGATGGTCCAGCACCACAATGGTCTTAGCCAGCGTCAGAAGCTCCGGAGCCTCGGTGATGCTGGGACGGTTTACATCCACTACCACCAGGGCCGTGTTGGCATCCACCAAATCGCAGGCTTTGTCCCCTGTGAGGAACAGATCATCCGGATAATCCGGATTGTTCAAAAACCGCTCCATCATGGGACGGACAGAAGATGTGATATCGTTTATGACAATATGGGCCTTTTTGTTTAATGATGTGGCAATGCGGTAGATCCCCATGGCTGCCCCAAAGGAATCCACGTCTCCCAGCTTGTGTCCCATGATCATCAGGCTGTCCTTGGTCTCTATCAGCTCCCGAAGCGCATGGGCTTTTACCCTGGCTTTTACCCGAGTGGTCTTTTCCTGCTGCTGGGACTTTCCGCCGAAATATTCGATCTTATCCTGTTCTTTTAAGACTGCCTGGTCGCCGCCGCGGCCAAGAGCCATATCCATGGCCATGCGGGCCAATTCATAATTCTGGCTGTAGGTACTGCCGCCGCGGCCAAGGCCGATGCTTAAGGTTATGGACATCTCATTGCCGATATTGACCGCCTTTACTTCCTCCAAAATAGAAAAACGCTGCTCCCTTAACTCCTCCACATATTTGTTCTTGATGGCAAAAAAATACTTGTCTTTTTCCATCTTTTTCACGATGCCGTTCATTCTGCTGATATACTTGCTGATCTTTCTCTCTATGAGGGCCATAAGGAGAGAACGGCGCACCTCCTCCACGCTGGCCAAAGCTTCCTCATAGTTATCCAAATAGATGAGCCCGGCTACCATCTTCTGGTCATTGACCTCCTGGCTTAGCCGGAGGATCTCCGTCTCGTCAAACAGATAGACCGTTATGAGGGGCTTATCCTTGGGAAGCGCCGTAGGCCCGGTTCCCGGCTTGATATCGTCTTTTTCTATGACCACAGGTTTCAGCTCCACCTGGTAAAGACTGTCTTTAAAGGTACTGTGGATGCTGGTGCTTTCCTCCAGATCTGACAGGTATTCCCTGGTCACATCGGGAAACATGGCCGTAATGGTCTTGATCTTTCCCTTTTCCTCCTGTATGAGCCCCGAAAACTTGGTGTTGGCCCATAAGATACGGCCGCTTTCATCTACAATGGCGTAGGGGATGTGAAGATCCATCAGCAGTTTTCTCTGTATCCACGCGTAGTCAGCCGAAAATTCCACCAATCCGGCCATGATGCCTTTCCTCTTGTATACATAGAGAAACATGGATATGAGAAAATAGAGTATGGTAAAGCCAAACATGGCCAAACCGGCTGTGGTATCTATCATGGCAATGGCTATGTTCATCACGACGATCATGATGGAAAGCAGTAATGGCCATTGAAGGTACAGACCCAGCTGGCCGGTTATTTTTTTCCCTGTATTCATGGGCGGTTCTCCTTTTTCGCATGCTCATTGCTTCGTAATACGTCTTTTTATTATACCACACCGGTTACCATTCGTCTATATGATCTCGAAGTCAAAAAAAGCCCGGAGAACCAGCGTTCCCGGGCTTTTCTGCTATGGATCTTACTCCATGGTGTACGGCATAAGACTGATATGACGCGCTCTCTTAATAGCCACTGTCAAAGCTCTCTGATGCTTTGCGCAGTTGCCGGTGATCCTTCTGGGAAGGATCTTGCCTCTCTCGGACACGTATCTCTTTAACTTGTTGGTATCCTTGTAATCGATCTCACCGTTTTTCTCGCCGCAGAATACGCAAACTTTCTTTCTTCTGCGCATACCGCCTGGTCTTCTTACTTTCGCGCCGTCTGCCTTGTCATTTTTATTGAATGCCATGAGCTTGTACCTCCTTATACTGATTCGCGGTTTTCACCTAATTAAACGGAAGTCCTTCATCCTCGACTCCGTCCGGAATGTTCATGAATCCGTCGCCGATCGCGCTGCTTGGTTCCGGCCTGGGAGCCGGCTGCTGGTAACCGCCTGCATATCCGCCGCCTGAGCTTCCTCCTGCCCCGTTCTTGCTGTCAGCGAACTCCTGATCTTCTATGATCACCTCTGTCGTATATACTTTCTGTCCATCTCGGTTGGTATAGCTGCCAGTCTGGATGCGGCCTGAGATCAGGACTCTCATCCCCTGACGGAAGTACTTCTCCGCAAACTCCCCTGCCCGGTCAAATGCCACGCAGTTGATAAAATCAGCGGTCTGTTCGCTTCCCTCCTGGCTCCTGCGGCCTCTTCTGTCCACTGCAAGGGTATACCTGGCAATGGCCATGGAGCGCTCGCCCTGGGAATATCTCACTTCCGGGTCTCTGGTCAGCCTTCCCATTAAGATTACTTTATTCATACGATCCTCTTTCTCTATCGACTATGCATCCTGTCTCACGCATAAATACCTGATAACCGGCTCCATGATGCGAATGTGGGACTCCACTTCGTTAGGACAAACGGAATCAGACTCAAACTGGATAAAGTAGTAAAAGCCCTCTTTCATCTTCTGAATCTCGTAAGCCAGTCTCTTCTTACCCCATTCATCAACGTTGGTCACTGTGCCGCCGAAGCGGGTGATATATCCCTGTACCTTCTCCATGGCCGCGGCTCTCTCATCATCTTCCAGTTTTGCGCTAAGAACAACTGCTAACTCATATTTGTTCATAGTTTCTTACCTCCTTCTGGTCTCTGGCCCCCGTTTTCAGCTCCGGGAGCAAGGATTAATGTGTCACGAAATAGTATTTTATCAGATATTCCCTGGAAATGCAAGGGTTTTACTTTGTATAATTATCAAAATATCCCTGGATATATATAATTGGCGTGCCCTTGTCTCCGCTGCCGCTTGTCAGGTCGGCCAAAGAACCGATCAGGTCCGTCAGCCTTCTGGGCGTCGTCCCCTGGGTTACCATAGTCCCTTTCAGGCTTACGGCCTTTTCGTCCTTTTCCTTAATATAGCCCTTAATGGCTTCCTTAAGGTCATTGCCGGACAGGGACGCAAAATCGTTATCCGCCAGATATTTCAGCTTCACCTCGTTGGGAGTCCCTTCCAGTCCTGCCGTGTAAGCCGGGGAGACTACCGGATCGGCCAGTTCCCAGATCTTTCCCACCGGGTCTTTAAACGCGCCGTCGCCGTAGATCATCACTTCCACGTTCCTGCCTGTCTTTTCCGTCATCAGCTTGTGGATCCTGTCCACCATCTCCTGACAGCGGATGGGGAACAGCTTTACGGAATCCTCCGTGGCCTTATTGGAACCCAGCAGGCCGTATTTGTCGTTGTAACCGCTGCCGTTTATGCTTTCTGTCAGGATCTCGTCCAGGCAGTAAACCTTCTTCGCGCCGCCGGCTGTCAAAAGCCTCTTGGTCCTCTGACGGCTGTGGATATCGCAGGTCAGGACGCAGTCCGTATACTCCAGGATGGCTTTGGGATTGTTGGCAAAGATCACCTCCACCTGGGCCCCAGCCTCTAAGATCAGCTGCTTATAGTATTCCACATAGTCAACGCCGGTAAAATAGTGTTTCTGATATCCGAACAGCTGGCGGTACCGCTCCTCCGTCAGCACGTCGCTCCATGGATTAACGCCCTTTTCGTCCAGAAGATCCAGATCAATCAGGTGATTTCCCACTTCGTCAGACGGGTAGCTTAACATCAGCACAACCTTTTTGCACCCCATGGCAATGCCTTTGAGGCAGACCGCAAAACGGTTTCTGCTCAAAATAGGAAATAAAATGCCTACTGTATCGTCTCCGAACTTCTTTCTCACATCCGCGGCGATCTGCTCTGTGGCGGCATAATTCCCCTGGGCCCGCGCCACCACCGCTTCTGTGACGGCGATCACGTCTCTGTCGCGAATCTCAAATTTCTCGCTCTCTGCCGCTGCCAGCACCGAATCTACCACGATCCGCGCCAGATCGTCTCCCTGCCGTATGATCGGCGCCCGGACTCCCCGTGATACAGTTCCAACCATTCTGTCCATAGTTTTTATCTCCTTTACTATCCATTGTCTGCTTTTATTGGCGTATTCCAAAACCACATCCTAATTATACCACAAAGCCCTTAATTCACAAGTATTTGTATAAAAACAAATACACGGTCGAAAAATGTCGCCTTTTGCTTGACTGCCTTCTTAATATAAGGTAAATTTAACTTTGTCAGATAGTATGAAAAACTACATTTAATAGAGGGGGATATATGATACAGATTATTACAGACTCTTCTTCCCTGTATACTCCGGAAGAAGCCAAAGCTGCTGGATTTGAAGCAGTTCCTTTATGCGTCTGTATTGGCGACAGCCACGAAAGGGATCTGCTCCTTGACATGAACCAGTATTATGAGAAGATTGACCGGGGCCTGCTGCCCACCACCTCTCAGCCTCCCTTAGGGGATGTGCTGGAAGCTTTCGAGACTTACAAAGATTCCCAGATCATAGATATCGCCATGGCAGACGGGCTTTCGGGGACCTATCAGACTGCCTGCAGCGCCAGGGAGATGAGCGATCATAAAGAACAGATACACGTTTTTAACAGCCGTACTCTCTGCGGCCCTCACCAGTACATGGTGCAGACGGCCCAGAAGATGAAAGAATCCGGCTCCACGGTCCAGGAGATCCTGGCATGGCTCAATAAAGCCGCCGACAACAGCCAATCGTTCCTGATCCCCCAGGATTTCTCATTCCTAAAGCGGGGCGGACGCCTTACCCCCCTGGCTGCCGCCACAGGTTCCGTCTTAAAGCTGAAACCTATTATGAAGCTGACAAAAGACGGCAAACGGCTGGATAAATTCGGCATCAAACGGACCATGGCTTCCGCCGCCGAGAGCATCATCGACAGTCTGAAAGACGTGGGCCTGGGAAAAGATCATATCCTTTATATCTCCCACGGCAATGCCCCGGACGATGCCAAAAAGATAGAAGCGCTGTTTAGCCGCGCGTTTCCGGAACTGGAGATCCGCATCCTGGAATTAAGCGCCGCCTTTGTAGCCCAGGGCGGTCCCCGGTGCGTGGCCATCCAGTACATCCTCCGATAATCCGGTAAAATTTTATCGATCCGTTTCTACAACCGCAAGCCCCGGACAGGTGTTGGCATATTTCACGCCCATCTGTCCGGGGCATTTTCTGTTTTTCAGGGTTTCCGGATACCTCTGCAGTTTTTCTCCACCAGCTTGCGCTCCACCATGATCTGATGGCCGCAGCCAAGGCATTTGAGCCTGAAATCCGCGCCTACCCGCAGTATCTCCCATTCCTGGCTGCCGCAGGGATGGGGCTTTTTTAACTTTACGATATCCCCCACTTCAAAGATCACATGATCCGCCATGTTAAACCGCGCCTTTCCACTGTCACACGTTAAAAGTTTCAAATACCTGCCCGATAGGCTCCCGAATCACCAGGTTGGCCTGGCTGTCCCTGCCTGTCTCCGACTTGTTGATAAGGACCAGTTTATCTCCTTCATAATAGTCGATCAGCCCCGCCGCCGGATATACCACCAGGGAAGTGCCGCCGACGATCAGCACATCCGCCTTCCGGATATAGTCCACCGCCTTTTGCAGGGTTTTCTGATCCAGCCCTTCTTCATACAGCACCACATCCGGTTTTATGGTCCCGCCGCAGCTGCACGTTGGCACGCCTTCTGCCTGGGCCACCTTCTCCAGCCCATAAAATTTCCCGCACCTTTCACAGTAATTCCGGTGGATAGAGCCGTGGAGCTCAAGGACTTCCCTGCTGCCCGCCATCTGATGGAGCCCGTCAATATTCTGGGTAATGACGGCCTTTAATCTGCCTTCCTGTTCCAGCTTGGCCAGAGCCAGATGGGCCTGATTCGGCTTTGCGTCCGTTATGACCATCTTGTTTTTATAAAACCGGAAAAACTCCTTCGGGTCCCGACGGTAAAAGCTGCGGCTGATGATGGTCTCCGGCGGATACTGGTATTCCTGGTTATAAAGCCCGTCCTGGCTTCTGAAATCCGGGATCCCGCTTTCCGTGGACACTCCCGCCCCTCCGAAAAAAACGATGTTATGGCTGGTTTCAATCCACTGTCTCAATACTTCCCGTTCTGTCACTGTCACTGCCTCCTTTTCGCTGTTCATTGAGCCACGTCTGGGCCGCTTCAAGCCCCTCCTGAGTAAAAGGGAACAGCATTTCCGTCATCTGCTCCCGGGGGGTTGCGTCAAAACACAGCTCCCCCATCCAAAAAACCGCTGCCAGCTTATCTTCTTCCTCTTGGCCGCTCCTTTTTTCCAGGACGAATCTTAAAGGGCCGTCGCTTCCCGTATAACGGCTTTTCTTTAACAAAGGGATCCCCATGATCCCAGACAATTCTATCATCCCGCCTCTCCCTCCAAACGTATGTGATTTGATTATACCACATCCTTATAATTTTGACCTAATATATTAAGGGAAAAGAAATACATTGACTTTTATTTTCCTGTAAAATAAAGGAAAACGAACAAGAAAGGAGTTTAACGACTATGACTACCATACAAAAATTGTTATCTGCAGCTGTATGCTCCCTCTCCGTTGCCGCTGCGGCCGGGTGCGGCCAGTCCCAGCCCTCCCAGGCAGCGCCTGCCTCACTTCCCAACTACCTTGAGGTGCGCAATGTGGAGCAGAACGTCATAACGGTTCAGAGTTCGGAGACGGTAAAAGTAGTCCCTGACATGGCCGAGATCCGTTTCAGCGTCTCAACCCAGGAAAAGGATGCCAAAACCTGCCAGGAAAAGAACAACAAAGATCTGACCAGCGTGATCCAGTTCCTCAAAGACTTCGGCATCCATGAGGAGTCCATTCAGACCTCCAACTACGGCTTGAATCCCATCTATGACTGGTCTGCCGGCCAGACCGTCACAGGCTATGAGATGACCACCACCCTTACGGTGTCTGACGTGACCATAGATCAGACCGGGACTCTGCTGACTGCCTGTGTAGATGCCGGCATCAACAATATTGACCGCATCTCCTATTTTTCCAGCCAGTATGACGCCTGCTACCAGGAAGCCCTGGCCAAAGCCATAGACTCCGCCCGCCAAAAAGCGCAGGCCATCGCCGATGCCGGCGGCTGCGCCCTGGGTACGGTAGTCCATGTAGAGGAATACGCCAATTCCCAGGAAGCCCGGTACAACGGATATGCCAAACAGGCCTCCAAAAGCGAAACCGGGGCCGGGGCAGTTATGGAAGATATGGCCGTGGAGCCGGGCCAGGTGACCGTCGAAGCCAGAATCTCTGTGGATTTTTCCATCAACTGATCCCCAATGCCATGAAGAACAGACAGGCGGCGCCCTGCATATCCTGCAGGCACCGCCGTATCTTTTTCCTTATTTGTTTAATGACTCTTCCTGCAGTCTGTCAATCGTATCCATACACTGGTCCACCGTAGCCCCACTTAGAAGATCACGCACCACCATACAGAGATTCCCCCACTGTTCCATTTTCATGCTGGCATTGGAGCCAAGCACATAAATATCCTCCTGTATCCTGTCGTTTAACGGCTTTAAGGCCGGGATGCAGTCAATCTCCACATTTTTAGACGGAGAGATCACCTTGTTGACCTCCGAATACATCTGAAGGGCTTCGTCGGAAAGGATCACATCCAAAACCTGGAGCGTATCCTCCAAATGCTTGGCGTTGGCGCTGACCCCATATCCCGACATGGCCATCACCGGCATCTGTCCCCGTTCACTTGGAAATCCGATGACCTGCATCTCAAAATCCGGCTTTCCGTACGCGGTCTCCGCGTTGGCTGCCCCCCAGTAGGCCATGACAATCGGGGTCTTCTGGGCAAGAAAATCCGCCCCTTCCCCCTCGATCGCCTCGTAAACATAAGCCTTCTCCGCATCAATATAGCCTTTATCTATCAGCTCTTTCAGATATTCAAACCCGGGGCGCATATAATCGCTGTACTTACTCTTCCCTTTGTTCAGGGCATCAATCTCGGCCTCCGTATTGCCTCCGTTATACAAGTCGGCATACGCCTGGGCGAAAATAAAATTCTCCAGCCACCATCGGTTAGCCCCGATAGGCGTCTCGATCCCGTTTTCCTTAAACACCTTGCAGCACTCCATCAGCTCCTGGGGTGTATTGGGCAAGGAAAGGTTATATTGGTCAAACATATCCTTATTGACAAACAGGCCATAGGCCACCACTTCCTGGGGGATCGCCACCAATTTTCCGTTGACCGTGTTGGCTACCTTTACAACGTCCCGAAGATTACAAGCGCTGTCAAGTCCCGACAGATCCATCAGCCGCCCCTCTTCCCCCAAGATCTGGATCGTGTCCGGGTTTAGCAGGTACAGATCGTCCATATCATTGCGGGCTCTGTCCAGCACCACGTCATCATAAGTCTTCTCCGTGTGATCATCTGCCGTGTAGGTCCTGTAGTCCACAGTCAGGTTAAGCCGCTCCTCCGCTATGGCAATCGTCCTGTCAAACGCATTCCTGGCCGCGTTTTCCGCGTTGGGTTTGGATTTTTCCATAGGTCCGAACAGGTTTACGACCCTCTCCTTAGCGTTGTTATTTACTATCAGGTTTTTATCCGGTTCTACCTTTGTCCCGCAGCCGCCCACAAATAACGCTGTCACGGCAACGAGCCAGATGATCCCTGCCTTTTTCATACATCTTCCTCTCTCTTTCTATATTGATCCATGGCTTTTTTCAGAAGTCCCATTTCAATGGGTTTGGCTATGTGCGCATTCATCCCGGCTTCCAGGGCTTCCTTTACGTCTTCCGCAAACGCATTGGCCGTCATGGCAATGATGGGGATCTTAGCGGCATCCGGGCGGTCCAGCTGCCGGATCCTTCTGGCCGCTTCGTAGCCGTTCATCACCGGCATCTGCACATCCATCAGCACCGCGTCATACTCCCCTGCCGCCGACCGGACAAACCGCTCAACCGCGATCTGTCCGTTCTCTACGATCTCACACCGGGCGCCCTCAATATCCAGAAGTTCCGACAAGATCTCCGCATTGATTTCATTGTCCTCTGCCACGAGGAACCGCATCCCCTCCAGGCTGTCATCTTCCCCGGCGTCGGAAAGTCTGTCTCTGAGATGGTCTTCCTGCAGTTCTATGATCTTTTCCTTGAACGCGGATACAAAAAACGGTTTTGCAAGGACTCCCGCATTGCCCATATGGGCAATCTCCTCCTGCAGTTCAAGGCCGTCGTACGCAGTCAAAAACAAAATGGGGATATCCGGTATTGCCGACCGTATCCGCACAGCCGTCTCATAACCGTCCATGCCAGGCATCTTCCAGTCCAGAAGGACCATGTCATAATCCTGTTTCTCCTCATGGGCCTTTTGCGCCATGGCCACGGCGTCTTCCCCCCGCGGCGCCGTATCGACGGTTGTTTTGGTGTCCCCCATAAGCGCCTGAACGCTTTTGCATACCTCCTCGTCATCGTCCACTGCCAGGATCCGCCGGATGTTGTTGTCCTTCCAAAACTGCTCGTCTGCCTGTCCATCCGGTATGCGAAGCTCCAGTTCCACCGTAAAAATACTTCCTCTGTCAATCTCGCTGGATACCTGGATCGTGCCGCCCATAAGTTCTACGATGTTTTTCGTAATCGCCATGCCCAGACCTGTTCCCTGAACCTTGTTGGTAGTGCTGTTTTCCGCCCTGGTAAAGGGGTCGAACACGGTCTTTAAGTATTCCGGCGTCATGCCGTAACCATTATCCTCCACCTGGATCCGGATATGCTCAAACTGCGCGGAGCGCTGGGGCAGGCCGATGATGCGGAACCAGATGCTTCCGCCCTCCGGCGTATATTTTACGGCGTTGGACAAAAGGTTAATCAAGATCTGGTTGATCCTTGTCTCGTCGCCGATAAGATATTCATGTTTGATTTCCGTTACGGACACGTCAAAATCCTGCCTGCGGGCTTTTGCCATAGGACGGATGATGGCGTCCACGGAGGACACCAGATCGCTTAAGGTAAACTCCCCGATGGTCAGCACCACTTTACCGCTCTCGATCTTGGAAACATCCAGCACATCATTGATCAAACTTAGGAGATGGCGTCCCGAGGCGGTGATCTTTGCGGTATACTCTCTTACCTTTGCCGGGTTATCCGCGTCTTTTGCCAGCAGGGTAGTGAATCCCAGGATCGCGTTCATAGGCGTGCGGATATCGTGGGACATATTCGAAAGAAACATGGTCTTGGACTTACTTGCGATCTGCGCCGCCTGTAAAGCCTCCGCCAGCTGGCGGTTATGGATCTCTCTTTCCGCCTCCCGCTCCCGCCGCAGCCTTATCTGCTGCCTCTGGTTCAGATAGAACAGCATACAGCAAAGGAAAAACGCGGCCAGCATGACTAAGACAACGGTATAGATGTTCTGGTTTACCGCCTTTCCCTCCTGCTGGATGGCTTCGATAGGCACATATCCGATCAGGTATACGCCGCCGTCATTGACCGCCCACATAAAAATCAGGGACTCCTTGTTCTGGATATGGTGGTAAAACATGAAATTGTTCCCGGTATCCACGCTGTGGGCCACTGCATTTTTAACATCCGGTTCCAGAATGTTGTTGGCCCGGTAAAAATCCTCCAGATTCAGATGGCCGGCCTTCCGCTCCCCCATGCCTCTGGGTTTTAACACAAACCGCTGGCTTCTGGCATCCATAATATAAAGCAGGGCATTGCCGCCGTAAAAGCCTCTGGGAAGAACTTCTTCAAATGAATCGTAAATATACTCGATATAAAGGCTGCCTGTTTCTCTGCCGTCTCTCTCAACGGAGCATTTCATGGTGTAAGCCCATGTCCCCATACTGTTTAAGTATGACTGGGAGATGGGAAGGCCCTCCACAGTCTTCCCCGCCGAAAAATCCAGCCCTTCCTCGGTAAAGGACTCGCTGGTGTTGGAAATGCCCGCCTCCTGTCCTGCGGCGATAAACGATATGCTGACCATGGTGCGGTCTCGGTTGTAAGAACGGATAAATTCGTCCGGATCTTCCAGCGTTGCCACCTCTTTGGCAATCAATTTTTGAAATTCCGCCTCCTTGACCAAAATGGCCTCCAGAGTGCCTTTGACCAGCTCCAGGCTTTCGCTGAGATTATTGATGGCCGAGGAGGACATCTCCGCCGAAATCCTTTGAGACAATGTAAATACAATGGTCCCCAAAATAAAAAAAACCAATAAGATAGAAGAGATCAACGGTATTCCTCTGTCCGGTCTGCTTTCTTTTTGCTTATTCATAAAACTCTCCGTCTGCTACTACTGGCTGCCTAACGTTTATACTGCCCCGACCGCTTTGGCGATCTTCCTTATAATATACCATTATCATATGCTAAAGTCAAAAACAGTTTCGCTTTAAAAATCCCTTCAAAAAACCGGCGGGAAAAAATATACTGTTTTTCCCGCCGGTTCCTCCCAAGTTGTCATGCATCATATAATCCGTACTGTCCGGCCCGTTTCAAAGCAGACTCAATAACCTTATCCATATCATAATATTTATACTCTGCCAGACGGCCGCCGAATATCACATGGCTTTCCTTTGCTGCCAGAGCCGCGTACTGCTCGTACAGTTTCTGATTCTTCTCATCATTGACCGGGTAGTAAGGCTCCATGCCTTCCTGCCAGTCTGCGGGATATTCCCTGGTGATCACAGTCTTTGGCTGCGTGCCAAATTCAAAATGCTTGTGCTCAATGATCCTGGTGTACGGCGTCTCCCGATCCGTGTAATTGACCACGGCCACGCCCTGGAAATTGTCCGTATCCTTCACCTCTGTCTCAAACCGCAGACTCCGGTATTCCAGTTTCCCGAAACGGTACTGGTAGTAGGAATCCAGAGTCCCCGTATACACAACGGTCTCCCCCAGACTGTCAAAATGGTCTTTTTCCTCCAGATAATCCACGCCGCATCGGATATCGCAGCCCTTAAACAGCTTCTCGCTTAGCACATTGTACCCGCCTATGGGAATCCCCTGGTACAGGTCATTAAAGTAATTATTGTCATAAGTGTAGCGCACCGGCAGCCGCTTGATGATAAAAGCAGGCAGATCCCGGCAGTCCCTTCCCCACTGCTTTTCCGTATATCCCTTAACCAGCTTCTCGTACAGATCCACGCCTACCAGGCTGATGGCCTGCTCCTCCAGATTCCCCGGCTCCCCGGTGATGCTGGCCCTCTGACGGGCGATGATATCTCTGGCCTCCTGAGGGGTGGAGATCCCCCACATCTTGCTGAACGTGTTCATATTAAAAGGCATATTGTACATCTCGCCCTTGTAGTTTGCCACAGGGCTGTTGGTGTAGCGGTTAAACTCTGCTAAGCTATTGACAAACTCCCACACGGTTTTATTGCTGGTATGGAAAATATGGGCTCCGTATTTGTGTACATGGATCCCCTCCATATCCTCACAGTAGATGTTGCCGCCAATATGGCCGCGCTTTTCCACCACCAGGCAGCGCTTTCCCTGCTTAAGGGCCAGATACGCCCAGACTCCGGCAAACAGACCGCTTCCAACCAATACGTAATCATATTTTTTCATGTCCGTTTTATCCTTTCACTTTATAAGGCCCACATTCTTCTCCTGACAGGGCGTTTCTTCTTTTTCCGCCTCATGGGCCTTTCCTATAAGGACAACAACTGACCGTCCATTTACCAGGTAGCGCCTCTGGTCCTGGGCAATGGGCTCCTCTCCGGGAGGGTAATAGCCGTTTATCTGGCTTAAACTGGTATCCACAGCCACATGCCATCTGCGGCCCTTGGGCGGACGGGGCGGGCCAAACTCATGAGGCTCCCAGTGCATGTTATACATCACATAAAAATAGTCATCCGGGGCGCCGTCCTCTTTTTTCCCATATTCTCCGCAGTACAGGACTCCCAGCTGTCTGCGGAAGTTTTCGTATTCCGGCCTCCATGCCTTCTCCCCGTGGAACGATACGTCGGGATGGCCGCAGGCCAGATAGTCCATGTTCAGCGGTTCCTCTTCCATATGGAATATCGGATGTTCTTTCCGAAAATTTATAATAAATGTGGCAAAATCCCAGATGTCTTTGTTGGTCCTTAACTGATTCCAGTTTATCCAGGAAAGCTCATTGTCCTGGCAGTAGGCGTTGTTGTTGCCCGATTTGGAATTGCCAAACTCGTCGCCGGCCAGCAGAAGGGGCGTACCCTGGCTCAAAAACAGAAGCGTCATGGCATTGCGGATCTGATTTAAGCGGATCTCCATCAGCTTTTTCTTTTTGGAGATTCCCTCTAAACCGCAGTTCCAGCTGTAATTGTAGTCGCTGCCGTCCCGGTTGCCTTCCCCGTTATCTTCATTGTGCTTGCGGTCATAGGACACCATGTCCATCATGGTAAATCCGTTGGTATGCGCCATGTAGTTTACGACGCCGTAACCTTTTGGATTGTGGCCCACCCGGTAGATAAAGGGGCGCATTTGGTCCTCGTCGCCTTTGAGCACTCTGCGCATATCCGTGAGAAATCCGTCGTTATATTCCGACAGATGTTTGTCCTTGCTCCCCTCCACCCCGCTCCAGCTGGTGGCAAACAGCTTGGTATGGCGCAGGTACGGGTCTTTGCCGATAAGCTCCGTGGGAGCGTACCCCACCAGATGGATGCCGTCCACATGGTATTCCTTTACCCAAAAACGGACAATGTCCAGCACCATGGCCGGGCTTTCCTTTCCGCTGAAATACAGCTCGATGATCAGCTCCATGCCCTGACGGTGAAGTTCCTTTACCAGAGTCTTCATCTCCTGCACCGGGCGCTTTTTCTGTCCGCTGCTGTAGGAAGCCTTGGGCGCGTAGTAGTACCCGGTCGTGTAGCCCCAGTAATTAAGGCGTCCCGTAGCTTTCGGTTTTTGGTCGGCTTTGGGAGTCCAGCCGGTCTCCTGGGTCACAATCTCCTGAAATTCATTTACCGGCATCAGCTCCACAGCCGTCACGCCCAGCTCCTTTATATAAGGTATCTTCTCGGTCAAGGCCCTGAAAGTTCCTTTGTTCCTAAGACCGGAAGATTTATGACATGTCATGCCCCTTACATGACAGCGGTAAATGATGCTCTCATGCATGGGTATCCTTAACGGCTTGTCGCCCTCCCAGTCAAATATCTCCGGATACAGGGGACTTTTCATCACATGTTCCAGATTCTTTGGATCCCCCCACCGCTCCCAGCCCGCAAACTGCCGGCCGCAGGGATCGCCTTTTAAAACGCCGTCCATCTCCAGACAGTACATGGTCTTTCTGGGCCATCTGCCTTCCACGGTCAGGTTCCACACATCCCCCTCCCGGGCTGCCGGGTCCATGGGGATCTTTAAATCCGGTTCACCGCTTTCCTGCTGAAATAACACCAGACTGCAGGTTTCTTTCGCTCCAATCACTGATATGTGCAGTTTCTTGTCCGTGGTCGTAAGTCCTATGGGATATCTCTGCGTTTCTTCTGTCAATCTTCTGTACTGTTCCACCGTATGCCCCCTTTATCTGGCGGCAGCAATCCTCTCCGCCAGCTCATTTAAGTACATCCAACGCTCCATTTTCTCTTCCAGCAGCTTTTCTTTCTCTTCCTTTTCTTCCATCAATTCCCGCAGTTTTATAAAATCTCTGGCCGCTGCCTCGATCTGGCTTTCTAACTTTTCTATCTCTTCTTCCAGTTCTTGGATCTGATCCTCAATCACTTCCCAATCTTTCTGCTCCTGGTACGTGAACCTTAACTTTTTCTCCCTTGTCCGGCCGTCTTTTTCCTTAATCTGGCCTGCGCTGCCGGACTGCTTTTTCTCCCCGGACCTTCTGCCAAGGTCCCCTTGTTCTTCCAATTGTTTCCTCTCATAAGCTGCCTGATAATCGGTAAATCCGCCTTCATACTGGATCACCCGGCCCTGTCCCTCAAAGGCGAATATCCGCCTCACAGTCCGGTCCAAAAAATACCGGTCATGGGATACGGCGATGACAATGCCCTCAAATCCGTCCAAATAGTCTTCCAGTATGGTCAGGGTCCGGATATCCAGATCATTGGTGGGTTCGTCCAAAAGCAGCACATTGGGCGCTTCCATAAGTATCCGCAGAAGATACAGCCGCCGCTTCTCCCCTCCCGACAGCCGGCCGATGACCGTATACTGGACTTCCGGCGGAAACAAAAACCGCTCCAGCATCTGGGAAGCGCTGACGCTCCCGTCTTTGGTCCGCACGTACTCCGCCGCGTTTTTAATGTAGTCGATCACTTTCAGGCTTTCATCCATGGCCTCGTTTTCCTGGGTAAAATAGCCGATCTTCACCGTCTGACCCATATGAATACGGCCTTTATCCGGCTTTACCCACCCGGCGATCATCTTCATCAGCGTGGATTTGCCGCTGCCGTTGGGTCCTATGATCCCCACCCTGTCATTTTTCAAAAAAATATACGTAAAATCCCGCAAAAGCACATTGTCCTCGTAGGCTTTGCACAGCTCTTCCACTTCTATGGTGGTGCGGCCCAAACGGCTGGAGACCGATCCCAGTTCCACTTCCTTGTCCGCTTCCGGTCCTTTCTGGTCCCGCAGGGCTTCGTATCTCTGGATGTGAGCTTTCTGCTTGGTGGACCGGGCTCTGGCGCCCCGCTGCATCCACGCCAGCTCCACCTTCAAAATAGACTGCCGTTTTCTCTCGGAAGCCGCCGCCATGTCAAGCCGCTCCGCCTTCCGTTTCAGATAGCCTTCGTAGTTGGTCTGGTAGCTGAAGCACTTGCCCCGATCCAGCTCTATGATGCGGTTGGTTACGCTGTCCAGAAAATACCGGTCATGGGTGACCATCACGATAGCGCCCCGAAACTTTTTCAGGTAATCTTCCAGCCACTGGGCCATCTGGCTGTCCAGGTGGTTGGTAGGCTCGTCCAGGATCAGAAGATCCGTGGGGGACATCAGGACGCTTACTAAGGCTACCCGCTTTCTCTGGCCTCCGGATAAGGTCTCCACCTTTGCGTCAAAGTCAAATATCCCCACCTTTGTCAGCATCATCTTGGCCTGGCTTTCTAAGTCCCAGGGGTGTTCATGGCCCTCATTATCCCGGACGATACTCTCCAGGATGGTGTCGCCTGCCACGAACACAGGGTTCTGGGTAAGGCAGCGCATATCCAGGTTCCTGGCCTTTACCACAGTTCCCCCGTCCGGCTCCTCCAGGCCGGCGATGATCTTGAGCAGGGTGGACTTGCCGGTCCCGTTGATGCCGATGATGCCGATCTTCTCCCCTTCATTGATGCTAAAATCCATGTCGTCAAACAGCAGCCGTTCCGTGTATGATTTTGTCAGATGTTCTATGGTCATCAGATTCATGTTATCACCAACTCTACAGGGCAATGGTCCGACCCGGTAATGTCAGAGCGGATATCCGCGCCGGCCAGCCGCTGCTTTAGGCTCTGGGAGACGCAAAAGTAGTCAATGCGCCATCCGGCGTTTTTCTCTCTGGCTTTAAACCGGTAGGACCACCAGGAGTAAGCCCCTTCTTTGTCCGGATTAAAATAGCGGTAAGTGTCAATAAATCCTGCCTCTAAAAGGCGGGTGAACTTCTCCCTCTCCTGGTCCGTAAAACCGGCGTTTTGGCGGTTGGTCTTGGGATTTTTCAAATCGATCTCCTTGTGGGCCACATTTAAGTCGCCGCAAACGATCACCGGCCTGTCGTCCTCCAGCTTCTTTAGATAGGCCAAAAACGCGTCCTCCCACTCCATGCGGTAAGACAGTCTGGCCAGCTGGCTCTGGGAGTTGGGAGTATAGCAGGTGACCACATAATAATCGGGATACCGGGCAGTGATGACCCGCCCCTCCTGATCGTGTTCCTCTATTCCGATTCCGTATGTGACGGACAATGGTTCTTCTTTTGTAAAAAGGGCAGTGCCGGAATAACCTTTCTTCTTGGCGTAATTCCAGTACTGATGGTAGCCATCCATGGGAAGGTCTATCTGGCCTTCCTGGAGCTTCGTCTCCTGGATGCAGAAAATATCCGCGTCTGTTTCTTTAAAATATTCGAAAAAGCCTTTGCCTACGCAGGCCCGCAATCCGTTTACGTTCCAGGAAATCAGTTTCTTCATTATAATGTCATCTCCCTTCTCATCTCCATTCATTCAGTATAGCACACAGACTGTAAAAACTGCAATCAAATCGGAAAAATTTTTTCTATTTTCAGAATTTAGAAAGAATATCCAAAGAGATAATGAAACAACTTGAAAGAGTTGGAGAATTTGTTATAATAGATTGTAACAGTTCAGATAACCCTTGAACTGTTACGCATCCGGCCATGAAAATCGCTTCGCGATGGGGCCAGATGCCTGCTGCCATTACGTTTTCGTACGGTCAGCGCGGTAAACGCGCAGACCTACCTGAACTGTTACAATAAAATATATAGATAATCGAAGAAAAATGAGAGGGGCATATAATATGAGACTTGAATCCGACTCGATAGGGACCCTGGAGGTTCCCATAAAAGCCTATTATGGAGTCCAGACGCTGAGGGCCAAACACAATTTCAACATCACAAAGCGTCCCCTGCACCCTGTATTTATCAATAATCTGGCCAGGATCAAGAAGGCCGCTGCCATGACCAACATGGCGGCCAATGTGCTGGATGAGCGCATCGGCAAGGCCATCCTCCAGGCATGCGACGAGATCATCGCGGGGAAGCTGCATAATCAGTTTATTGTGGATGCCATCCAGGGCGGCGCCGGGACTTCCGCCAACATGAACGCCAACGAGGTCATAGCCAACCGGGCCATCGAGATCCTGGGAGGGGAAAAGGGAGACTATTCTATCGTCCATCCCAATGACCATGTGAACATGGCCCAGTCCACCAACGACGTGATCCCTTCCGCCGGAAAGCTGACCATCCTGGAACTGCTGCCCGGCCTTGTAAAGGAGCTTAAGCGGCTTCACAAAGCGTTGCAGCAGAAATCCGTGGAATTTGACGATGTGGTCAAGATTGGCCGCACCCAGCTGCAGGACGCGGTCCCCATCCGCCTGGGCCAGTCCTTTGAGGCCTATTCTGCCGTGGTCAGGCGGGATATTGAACGGCTTGAGGGGCTGGACGAGGATCTGAAGATGCTCAATATCGGGGCTACGGCTGTGGGTACTGCCATTAACGTGAACCCGGTGTATCTGTTCCATATCATAAAGAACGTGAACCTGGTGTGCCAGACCAGCTGCTATCAGGCGGAGAACTTATTTGACGCCACCCAGAATCTGGACGGGTTTGTGAATATCTCTTCCGCGCTGAAGACCTGCGCCGTCAGCCTGTCGAAGATCTGCAACGACCTGCGGCTTTTGTCCAGCGGCCCCAAGACGGGCCTGGGGGAGATCAATCTGCCGCCCAAGCAGAACGGCTCTTCCATCATGCCCGGCAAGATCAACCCGGTAATTCCGGAGGTAGTAAGCCAGGTGGCTTTCAATGTTATCGGCAATGACGTGACCGTGACCCTGGCGGCCGAAGCGGGCCAGCTGGAGCTTAATGCTTTTGAACCGGTTATTTTCTACAATATTTTTGAGTCCATCGACACATTGACCGGGGCTGTCCAGACCCTGATCGACAACTGCATCCTTGGCATCACCGCCAATCGGGACCGCTGCGAGCATCTGGTGGAATCCAGCGCAGCCATCGCCACTGCCCTGTGTCCTTCTATCGGCTACAAGAAAGCTGCCGATATTGCCAAACAGTCTTTGGAAAGCGGCGTGTCCGTCAGGGATCTGGTGCTGCAGCAGAACCTTATGACGCCCCAGCAGCTGGAACAGTGCATGAACTTAAAAGCCCTGACTCTGCCCGGACATATGGCCGAATACCGGAAGATGTGATCGTGAAAACGGATATGAGATACATAAAAAAGAAGCCCCTGGCAGGAGCTTCTTTTTTATGTATGGCGGCAGCGCCGCCCTGACGCCATCCCATGTTTCTATTAATATGTAAACAACTGCACCCAGTACTTCACACCGCTGCCGTTCTCATAATATCCCACACCGATATTGGTGTAATTGCCGTTAAGGATATTGGCTCTGTGGCCCTGGCTGTTCATCCAGCCGTTCATAACCTCTGCTGCCGTTCTCTGTCCGTAGGCGATATTCTCCCCGCTTCCCCGGTATTTTACCCCGCCCTCGTCCAGCGCCGTATTATAGTAGGTCCCGTTGGGTCTTGAGTGGGAAAAATTGCCGGGGATCTCTCTGGCCCGGACGCTTGCCGCAGCTGCCACATCTCCTGCCTCGGTCACCGGAGACAGCCCCGCCTTAGCCCGCTCCTCATTGACCAGGGTGATCACCTGCTGGATATAAGCCCGCTCCTGGTCCGTGGGCTGTTCCGGATCCTGATTGCCGGGATTTTGATCTCCCGGATACTGATCGCCGGGGTTTTGATCCCCCGGATACTGGGTTCCAGGGTTCTGGTCACCTGGGTTTGGGTTTCCGGGATTCTGATCACCTGGGTTCTGGTTTCCGGGATTCTGGTTCCCCGGACAATTTGTTCCGCCAAAACAGTCGGGACCTGTGGGGCAGTTCCAGGAGCCGGAGCAGTCCGGCAGTACGGGACAGTTCCAGGAACCGTTGCCGTCCGGCTTCAGCACATTCCCCCAGTTTCCTGAACCGTTGGGTGTAAGGGGATTGTCCAAGGTCCCTGGAAGGGTGGGAGCCAGCAGGCCGGAACCTGCGCCGCCGGATGTGACCATCTGTAAGATCTCATTCAATGAATTTCCATTGCCCACAGACATTCCGTTTGAACAGTTTCCTCCGTAATTTCCGCCGATCACATAAGCCTTTACCGAAGCCTGGGAGGTCATAGTCCCCATTCCTGCCATTGCTGTCGCCGCCACTGCGGCATATAATGCAAATTTTCTCATAGTATCCTCCTGTCTGTTACAATTATTTTACATTTCTGTTACAAAATAATATTAACATACAGAACCTGGGAATTCCATAGGGAATCTTTGGGCATAATGCCGTGTATTTCCTTACTCCCCAATTGACACCAAATTCCCAAGCCTTTATACTAACAGGTAGGTATTTCATTTTAACAAAAAGGGGGATTATTTCATGGGAACAACAGCAAACAGCAACCTTATTGATGAATTCCGCCAATGGGTCCTGACGCAGACAAGCCCAAACTACCGCATGTTTGTCAGCGAAAAAGACGAAAATGTGATCGTTATCGAAACCAGCTACTGCCGCGGCGAGGTTACGTTCTTTCCCATGGACATCATCCAGCTCTATGTGCTGAATCTGGTCACAAACCGCCACGTGTTCTACCTCCATTTCCAGATGCACACGCTGGAACATGCCATGAAGCTGTTTGACGAGATGCTGGAGTGTGTAAAAGAATTGACCGCCAAACCGCCTGTGCGGGTCCTGTTATCCTGCACCAGCGGCCTGACTACCGGATTTTTTGCCCAGAAGCTTAACGAATCCGCCCAGCTTTTGTCCTTAAACTATGAATTTTCCGCGGTCTCCTACGGAAACCTGTACCAAACCGCCAGCCAGTACGACATTATCCTGCTGGCGCCTCAGATCTCCTACATATATGATACTGCCCAAAAAATACTCCACAACAAAAAGGTGCGGAAAATACCGCCCAGGATTTTTGCCACCTATGACGTGCGGGCCATATTTTCCAGCCTGGAACCGCTTCTGGAGCCTGCTGCCCGCCACACCCGCAGCTATCCCGGCAGACTTCCTCTAAAGCAGCAGATCAAGCCCCATGTAAAGATTCTTACCATCGGTCTGCTCCACGAGGACAATCACTACCTGTTTACCTCCAGGATCTATAATGAGCACAATGACATTATTTATGATGAGGTTTCCATAAAATCCCGTATCTCCCTGGAAGATATTTACGATCTCTGCGACATGGCCTTTGCCATCTACCCGGACATCCAGCTGACCGGGCTGTCTATGCCGGGGATCATTGACGAGGGGCGGCTGACGCTGCCGGCCCAGGGTTTTGACGACAGCAATGTGCTGGAGTGCCTGTCGAAAAAGTATTCCCGCAAATTTATCCTGTGCAATGACGCCAACTGCATCGCCGTGGGCTATTACTCCTCCCAGGACCGGTATCACTCCCCGTCGTTTTTGTTTCAGCCTGCCGTCGGCTCCTCCGGCGGAGTGGGCAGCATCATCAACGGCCAGCTTATTGAGGGGTACAAACATGTGGCCGGAGAGATCCAGTACCTTCCCACCAACAGCAAGAGCAACCGCTGCTCTTTGTGCCTGACTCCGGAGGGGACTCTGACCTTGGTAGCCCAGTCCATTGCGTCCATGATATGCATCCTGGGACCGGATGTTCTCCTTCTCTCCTGCCGGCTGATCGTACAGACCGATGATCTTATAAGAGAGATCGGAAAATACGTTCCCACAAAGTATATTCCGGATATCGTCCAGCTGGACCAGGTGAAGGACTACATGCTGCTGGGACAGATGATCTTGTGTACCGAAGCGCTGGAGGCGGCAAAAGCCTGACTCAAAAAACTTTGCGGCAAAAGAAAAACCGGGCAGACTCAGAAGTTTTCCTCTCTGTATCTGCCCGGTCCTTTTTAATGATCCTCTTGTTCCGGCTTTCCCACGCCCGCCTTTGAATACAGCGCCTTTACGCCTACCCCCGGAATCCTGCCTAGTTTTCCTGACAAAGCGCTGATGCTGTCTGCAGGCGCGTCCACTACTATGCTGATGATGTTGACGCCCTTTTTCTCATAGGGCAGCCCCATACGACCGATGATGTACTGCCCGTATTCATGGAGCAGCCTGTTGACTTCCCCCGCCATGTTTTTGTCTTCCACAATGATCCCGATCACCGCGATACGCGTCTCCTGACCCATTCCGTTATCCTCTCTTTGCAAAGCAGTATCTGTTTATCCTCATTCCGTGTTGACGGACACAATGCTGGAATCCCCCTGCCGGGCCTGCTCCAGCACCGCGGCGGAAAGTTTTTTGAACGAATTGCCCGACGAAGTGGCTCCTGTCAGAAGGTCAATCGAGTCGTCCCCCTGGTCCTCCAAAAGCTGCCCCGCGTAGTAGCGGGTATATTCATTGGGATATGTGCCGTTGACGTGGTACATGTTCTGCATGTAGGCATTATCCCAGCTCTTAATAAAGCCGCTGGCATTCTCCGCGTTGTATTCCACGGACACAATACTCCCGCCCTTGACCATGATGGTGATGTACTCTCTCCATCCATGGCTGAACTGGGCGGCCTGAGCCGTATAATATCCGTCCTGAAGGGACGTTTTTTCGCTGCAGCCTGTTAAAATCATCATTGCCGCGCATACTATGGCGATCCCCCTGGCTTTCCGTTTCATCTGCCCTTCTCCTCCTTCAAAACAAATCTTTTCACATGGGCCCGCAGCGTATCCGCCTCTGTGGCCAAAAGTCCGCTGGACTGCTTGGTCTCGCTGGCGCTCTGCAGATTCTGGTCCGTAATGGCGGAAAATGTGTCGATCCGCTGTTCGATCACGGTCAATGCCCGCTCCTGCCCCTGTACGGCAGTTACCAGCTGATCGGAAATGGTGCTGATCTGTTCCGAAACCCTGGAGATATCCCGGAAAGACCCTGCCGTATCCGTGGTCAGCTTTACGCCGTTTTGGATAATCGTCCTGGTGTTGCCCACCATGTCCGTAGCGCTTTGGGCCGCCTCCGCGCTTTTGGAAGCCAGCTCTTTTACCTCATTGGCAACCACGGAGAATCCTTTTCCGGCTTCCCCCGCCCTGGCCGCCTCGATCGAAGCATTGATAGCCAGGATGTTGGTCTGGAACGCGATATCCTCAATGGCTTTGGCAATGTTCGTGATCTCCTGGGTGTTGGCGCTGATGTCATCCATGGCTCCGGCCAGCGCGGCCATGCGGTTGTTGGCCTCCTGGATGCACCGGGTAATCTCCTCTGTTTTGGAACGGGTCTGGCTGGTGCTCTCGGTCACGTTGGACAGCTGCTCCCTGACATGGCCGACCTCGCATACCAGTTCCTGGGTATACTGCCTCTGCTCCAGAGACGCCTGGTGAAGACAGCCTGACTGAGTGTTCAGTTCATCCGACATATTGGCAACTCTGGCAGCCGCTGCCCGCAGCCCCTTGATCGTTTCATTCATGGAATTAAGGATCGTATGAAGGCTTTCCCTGATCAAAATAAAATCGCCCTTATATTCTACCTGCGGTTCCATGCGCAGATTGCCGCCTGCAACCTGGGTCAGAACCTGCTGGATATCGGATATGTACCGGTTAACGCTCTCCACCGTATCATCCAGTGTCCGCGTCATCACTTCCAGCTCATCCCCGGAACTGACAAGAGAGACCTCCGTATGCAGATCGCCGTCAGACAGGGCGATCATCCGGTCTGTCACGCTCTTGACCGGCCTGGAGATGGACTGGGACAGACGCAGGATCAGCAAGATCGACACAACCAGCACTGCCAAAGTGGAAAGAGCCGCCGCCAGCATGGCCGCGTTGATCAGATGGTTGTAATCAGACTTGGGGTTCTGGATCACCAGAGACCATTGGGTTCCCCGAATAGGAGAAAATGCCACCAGCATCTCATCCCCGTCTACCGGAAACTCCACCGCCCCGGTCTCTCCGGTAGTTACCCTTCCCAGAGCTTCCTTATGTCCCCCGTTTAACTGCTCCAGAGTGCTTCCCCCAAGTACAAGCGATTTATCGGGATGGCCCGTGACCACTCCCTCAGGGTTCACCATGTAAGCCATACCGTTTTTGCCCAGGTTAATGCTGCTTATCACATCATTGAGGGTGTCGTATTTGTATACGCATGCCAGATACAGGATGGTCCCTTCCTCCCCCTTTATGGGTATGCCCATGGTGATACCCAGTTTATCCTGAAAAATGGTGGAGGAGTCGATAGTCAGATTATCGGTCTCCTTCATAAGAGCGAATAGCCCCTGTTCTATGGTCTTTGGAGCGCCGTCTATACCCTGGATCAGCCTGCCCTCCAGATCATACAGCGCAATGGTATAAAGTTCGTATGTCTCGGCGGTTTCCGTCAAAATCTCCTGGCGTTCCTTCCAGACACTCTCCCCGTCCGAAAGGGATGATCCTGCGCCTATGTCCGCCTTGAAATCATCTGCCACATTCATCATCCTGTCCGCCAGCATGTGGATATTGGCCTCCACTGTTTTGGCCGACTGCCTGGCCATGGGCTGCAAACTGTCCAGCAGAATATTATTGGCCAGAGACTGCATGGAAAAAGCCATGATCACACAGCTTACAAAGACCAATACTAAAATGTTGAGGGTTGTATTCCTCAAGATCCGTTTATTAAGGCTTCCCTTCCTCTTTCTACTGTGGTGAACACCTGCCTGCTCTCCTGACATTGCCGTTCTCTCTCCTTTACCTGGTATCTTTATTGTTAAACATAATAAAAAGCCCACTGAATCTCTGACAGGGCAACCCCTTAAAAACGTCTTCCAATACGCGTTTCTTGCTGCCTGTCGGTGAATAATAGACTTTGGTTTGTAGTATAGCATATTCTACCATTAAAGGAAAGTGGTTTCTTTGTATTTATTATGGTTCTTTTGGGGAAAATAAAAGCGCTTATCCCGACTTCATCGATCGAAATAAACGCTTTACCGTGCGCCTTCAGGGACTCGAACCCTGGACAAATAGATTAAGAGTCTACTGCTCTACCAACTGAGCTAAAGGCGCTTATATGAACTTGTTTACCAGAACGTTTAATATTATACGGCCAACGGGCAGAAATGTCAAGATTAATTTTCAGCCAAAAATCATGTTCCCTATAGACAAAAATTCCGGAAGGACAGACGCGCCGCCCTCCCGGCAGACTTCTTTACAGCTGCGGATAACCCGCCGAACCATCGGCCATAGCCGGATTATACTTCAGATTTAAAAATTCCGGAAAATTCTTGTTGTACATCTTTTCCAGATCACCGCTGTATCCGATGACCATCTGAGGCTGCTGCTGTCCGTACACGCCCAGAGCTTCCTGGGTGGAGTTCTCGGTCAAACCAATATGGAACACCTTTTTCTCTCTGGTAAACAACCGCATCTCGCTTACGCTGTGGCGTCCGGTCCGCTGATAATAATATCCCCATACCAGATCTTTATTGGGCAGTATCCTGGCAGCGTTGCCCTCCATATACACAGTCCATTTCTTACCGACCCACACTTTCTTTTCAACCAGATGGGCCTGGCTGAAATCCTCCTCAATGGCAGCGATGGAAACCGAGCTGTCTTTCTGGAGATACTTCTGGATGCTCTTCATATATCCGTCGCTGAAAAAGCCTACGCCGCTGGCTGCGGCAAAGACCAAAAGCCCGGCGGCGCTTGCCATCAGAACCCAGAACAGCAGGCTGTTGACACCGCCGATATTCTTTGTATCCAGCTCATAAAAATACATCTTGTCAAACTCTGTCTCCGTGATCTCAAGATTTACCAGAGCGTCCCGGAAATATTTCTCTGTCTGGGCATCCATGGGATTCCAGACTCCTTTTACGGTAACCGGCTGTGGAGGCGCTACCTGTCCCGACTCGTCATTCCAGTACTCAAATGCCTCGTCAATCTTCACGGCCATCTCGTCCTCCCGATTACTGTCCAGGTAAATGCTGTAAAAATACCATATGGACGCCTCTTTCTCGTAATCATCCACAGACTGGAACACAAGATAGCTGTATCCGTTGGTGCTGGTCGTGCTGCCGCCGTACTTTCTTTTGGTGGTAGTGGTATGCTCTATGTAGTCATGCAGAAAATATTCCGCGTCAATGGTCACATACTTTCCCTTATATGTCTCCGGATCCTGTGTGATATCCAGCTTCGTCGGTCCGGTGATCACGTCGAATATGGCAAATTTTGTGACAGCCAGCAGAACAACGGCCCCGATCACCGAGAATATGACCCTCAGCATGTTGGATTTTCTTGCTTTTTTCCTAAGTGTTTCTACCATGATTTCTCCCCCTGCGTTTTACGTTTTTACTGGGCGTCCCGCGGGTCCGCTCCTTAATTCATTATAGTTTTTTTCTTCCCTTTCGTCAATCATCTTCTGAAAAGGGACGGCCATATCTTTTATTTCCCAAATATCAGCGCTTCTATGTCCGCCAGTCTGTCAGAATGCCGCTCAATATATTCCACGATCATGTAATCGGGGCGGGCCTGCTCCAGCATTTCATACGCGTAGCTCTCATGCCCGGCCACATACACATCCGTAAAATACAGGCACAGCCCGGGCCTCATAGCCGTACGGTAGGAATCGCCTAAAAGAAACACGGTTTTGTCGTAACTGGCATCCGGATTTTCAAAATGGGCCAGCTGATCCGATATGGGTGTTTCGCTGTCAAAATTGCCTTTGATATGGTATTCGATACTGTCGTTGAAAACCGCCTTCCCCAGGTTCAGCATATTGGCCAGGTCATCGCCGTCCCGCTTTGACTCCTCCACCGTAAGCTGTGACAGATCAGCGGTCTTTAATTCCCATGATTCCAAAATGCTGCAGATTCCCACATAGGCTCCCAGCTGATTCCAGTGGGTGTCATAGGGATAATACAGCTGATGCTTAGCCTGCTGCTTAATAAGGCTGTCCTTGGGATTGACAATATGCACGCCTCCCTGGGCCAGCCGCTCCATCATCCGGTCGCTCCTTGAAGCAGGGGAGCAGACATACCGCTCCGGCATATATTGAGCATACACCCGCTCTTTATTGGGGGGTATGAACACCGCCAGTTCAATGCCCATCTTCCTAAGCCTGTCCTGCGCCTTTAAGGCCCCGTCCTCCATAGCCTTTAACTCATCGTCGGAAAACGTCAGATTCCCCTCGTAGTCCCCTATGGGATTTCCGTCGGTGACCGCGTCATAAAACAGCCATTTATCCTTTCCCAGAATCACATTTTCATTGACCGACGTTTGGAAGAACCGATAATTGATCCAGCTGTTAAATGAGATCAGCTCATTGCGGAACGGGATCCGGTCATTAAAATAAGCCTCATACTGCCCGGGATAGTCTTCCCAGTTGTCCCTATTAAGCTGGGGCATGGCCGCAAGGGTTCGGTTTTCGTTGTTGGAGGTATCCGCGTACCTGCCCAATACCAGCCAGAAAAACCAGGGAAGGCACAGGAATATGAGAAAGGCTCCCAGATACAGGTTCTTCACTTTCTTTTCCATAAAAGCACCCCCTTAAAACTGAAAATAGATAAACGGGTTGTAGGTTCCGCTGGCCAGCGCCCCAATGCACCCTATAAGCAGGGCAACGCAGTACAAACTTTCCGCCGCCGAGTATTTCCACAGATCCCCCGCTTTCTTGGGCGCCGCGGTTTGGAGGATCCCCATTCCCAGAATCCCGCATACAAGAACGAACACGGTCATATTGCTCTCATATCTCCACCACGCAATATCCAGCTCCCTGTACAGCCACGGCATGGCCATCTTCTTCATAAACAGAAACGCGTCCTTTACGTTGTCCGCCCGGAAAATGACCCAGCCAAAGACAACCGTTAAAAACAGGTATGCATGAGATATGACCCTGCTCTTTTCCAGCAGCCGTTTCAGCCCCAGCCTTTCGGCCACGGAAAAGACGCCGTGGTAAAGCCCCCATAAGATAAAGGTATAATTGGCTCCGTGCCACAATCCGGTAAGGAAAAATATGATCCCCAGATTGACATAGGTGCGCAGCTTCCCTCTGCGGTTCCCCCCAAGAGGGATGTAAACATACTCCCTGAACCAGGAGCCAAGGGAGATGTGCCACCTTCTCCAGAACTCTCCTATGGACCTGGACAGATAGGGATAGTTAAAATTCTCCAGGATATCAAACCCGAACATCTTGCCCAGCCCGATGGCCATGTCCGAGTAGCCGGAGAAATCGTAATAGATCTGAAAGGTATACAGAAGGGCCCCGTTCCACGCCATACCCCCTCCGATATGAGCCACATCCAAGGCAAATATCATGTCCGCCGATCTTCCCAGCACATTGGATATGAGAACCTTTTTTGCCAGGCCGTAGATAAATCTGCGGAAACCTGCCGCAATCTTTTCCCCTGTGACGGCGCGGTTCTCCAGCTGCCTGTTGATGTCCTTATATTTTACAATAGGGCCGGCGATAAGCTGGGGGAAAAAGGAGATATACAATGCCACGTTTATCAGACGATCCTGAGCTTTCGTCTCTCCCCGGTAAACATCCGCCAGATAAGAAATAGCCTGGAAAGAAAAAAAAGAGATCCCGATGGGAAGCGCCGCTTCCGCAACCGGCAAAAGCCGTCTTCCCGCCAGATGGTTGATGATGTCCGCCCCAAATCCCGCGTACTTATAATACCCCAGTACGGAAAGGTCAAAGAACACCCCTAAGGCCAAAAACAGCTTCCCATAAGCCTTTCGGCATCCGATCCCTCTTCCCACAGCCCAGTTGACCACAATGGACAATGCCATGAGTAAAACAAAGACCGGCTCCCCCCAGGCATAAAAGATCAGGCTTGCAAGAAGGAGCAGACCGTTGGAGTACCGGGACGGCAGGATGGTGTTAAGTACAAATACCACCGGGAGAAACAGCCACAAAAAAATCAGTGAACTAAATACCATGGTTGCCCATGCCCCTCCTTTCTTCTGTGTCTTTTCGAAAAACAAAAAAAGCACCGGCCCCAATGCTCCTTGTCATCAAAACCAGTACTTTACATGCGCCTTCAGGGACTCGAACCCTGGACAAATAGATTAAGAGTCTACTGCTCTACCAACTGAGCTAAAGGCGCTCTCTGTTAACTTGTGTGCGATCTCTGCGGCACGAACACTATACTATCGCATGAAGCGTCAAATGTCAACCCCTTTTTTCATAAAATCTTCACAATTCTTCAAAAAATTTTATAAAAGACCGGCGGCGCGGACCTGATTCCGCAAAAACCGCCGGTTTTCCTGGGTGATGTTCTTAATTTTCTTTTACAAAGCTTCCTCGATGGCAGCAACAAGGTTTCTCTTATCCTGCATGCCGATCATCTTGTTCACCACTTTACCGCCTTTGAACACCAAAAATGTAGGGATGGACATGATGCCGTACTCCATGGCGATATCCTGGTTCTCATCCGTGTTGATCTTACCTACTTTGGCCTTGCCGGCGTATTCCTCAGCCAGCGTCTCCACCACCGGAGCCATGGCCTTGCAGGGGCCGCACCAATCCGCGTAGAAATCTACCAGCACCGGAACCTCTGCCTGATACACCTCAGTCTCAAAATTGCCGCTTGTTAACTTCATTGCCATAATATATCCCTCCTATTTCTTTGAATCTTTTTTTCCGCCGTCCTTTAAAGCTTTTTCCGCTTCCTTTAAGGACTTCTGCCATTTTACTACTTTTCGGTTCAGCTCCGTCTTATCGCAAGTCGCCTGCTGCAGTTTCTTAATGATAGTCTCCTTCACGGCCATAGGCTTTCTTTGCATCTCCCGCATCTGCTTTCTATTAAGATACGCAGATTCCGGATTTCTATTCCGCCCTGCCGATCCGGCCTTTTATGTCCTGTCTTTGGTGTCATCCCGTCTTAAGGAGACTTCCCTGGCGGCGATCAGCTTGCAGATCGGCTTTCCCTCACCGGAAAACTTCGTCTCATACTCTGTCATCACGTTCCCCTCCATGTAGGGGCTGTGGTGAAGATCAAAGGTATGCATCTGCACCGTCCACCCTGCGCCGGGGATCGATTCCAGAGAATAGTCAAACAGCTGACGGTTATCGGTCTTAAACTCCACGGTACCCTGGGCTGTAAGGATCTTATCATAAACTGCCATGAATTCCGGAGAAGTGAGCCTTCTTTTGGCGTGGCGGTCTTTGGGCCACGGGTCCGAAAAGTTCAGATAGATCTTATGCACCTCTCCAAAGGCAAAAATATCCGCCAGTGTCCTGGCATCCACCCGCAGAAACCACAGATTGGAAAGCCTGGTGTCCTTTCTCTTCCGGATCGCCTTAAGGAGCACGCTGGAATACATCTCGATCCCCACATAATTGATATCCGGATTGGCGCCGGCAAGTTCCATAAGGAACTTCCCTTTCCCCATCCCAACCTCAATCATCACAGGATTATCATTTCCAAACACCTGGTTCCATCTGCCTTTATGCTCCCGGGGATCCTGGATCACATAGGGACTCTTGGCGATCTCCTCCTCCGCCCCCGGGATATGCCGTAATCTCATATACTGCTCCTCCGAAAAATCATTGTCTTTTCATTTTATCATCCCGGGCCGTTCTTTTCAAGCAATATCTTTTTAGGCATAATTTTCTTACATTTTTTGTAACATTTGCAAATTTTACGTGCATAAATTGTCAAATAATAGTATAATGAAACCAATGACTGCATGTCACTTTTAAAACAAGGAGGTTTTTATGGCTGCACCGGATATCGCAAACACTTGGGGAGACATACGCCAAGGAGTAAAGGACGCCGAAACTTTGATCGGCCAAAAACAATACAACATGGCCATGATCAAATCCCGCCAGGTTCTTGAACTTATGGTTGACTACTTATGCGACAACGCTTCCGTTGCCGAGGAGGATTTGGCATCTTCCATTGACGCCCTCTATGACTACCAGTGGATCAATAAAACCACCTGCGAGCATTACCACAAGATCCGCATGCTGGGCAATAAGGCTGTCCATGAGGGCAATGACGATGCCTACGACGCCAATCAGGCATACCATCTGCTCTCCCAGGAGGTCTATACATTTGCTAACGAATATAAGTCAAAAAAAGGACGTCCTACGCAAAGACCTGCCAGAAACCGCCCCCAGGGCGGCAGGAGCTCCGGGGGCAGAGGCTCTTCGGGGAGAGGTTTTGCAGGCCCCAGAAATTCCGGCTCCAGGAATCCCAGGCCCCAGTCCTCTTCCACCAGGAGCAGGCGCAGACAGCCTTCCAGAGGCTTCTCTTTCTCTGCCGTGGACCTTATCCGCCTGGGACTTGCCGTGGCGGTTATCATCATTATTGTGGTCCTGGTCCGGGTGCTGAATCCCCATAAGCCGGAGGAAGAAAAGGATACTTCGGCCTCCGCTCCCACCGAGACGTTCGCGCCCATGACCGAACCGCCTACCACGGCTCCCGTTTCCGTTGAGACCATGCCGGAGACCACCCCGGCCCCTGTGTACAAGATCTCCGCCGACGTCCTCAACGTCCGCTCCGAGCCTTCCACGGCGGGAGAAAAGCTGGGATCTTTGGAGAACGGCACCATCGTGGATTATGTGGAAGACTACGACGATGAGTGGGCCATCATCAATTACAACGGAACCCAGGCTTATGTAAACAAGCAGTTCCTCACCCACGACTAACATGTGTTAACAAGATCTTTCCCGGCAGGTCCGGCGCCTTTGTCACTGACAGCGGTAAGACCTGCCGGGCTGTTTTTCCCTCCGCACCGCCAAAACCGCAGCTTTTGCGGTGTATCTTCACAATAATTTCCCGTTTTCCTCTTGTCTCCTGACCCGGATTATACTATAATTTCGGTATAAGGCTGAAACGGACAGACCTTATACCAATAAGTCGGGAGGTGTTTTATATGAAAACCGTCCATTATGCCCTGGGCATTTTGTTTGCGTTTTGTCTCATTATCATGCTTCTCATCACCTCGGTGGAAGCTGTCACTTACTGGACTCCCGGATACTATGAAAAAGAATATGCCAAATATAATGTTACTGCCAGCGTCCGTATGGAGATGGACGACCTGCTGGAAGTGACCCATGAGATGATGGCCTACCTGCGGGGCCGGCGGGAGGACCTTCATGTTCCCACCACGGTAAACGGACAGCCCCGGGAGTTTTTCAACGCGCGGGAGATCGCCCATATGGAGGATGTGCGGGGACTGTTTTTGGGAGGTCTCATGCTCCGACGGGCCTGCGCCGCGGGGGCGGCGATTTGTCTGGCCCTCCTGTTCCTCCTTAAGGCCCAGGTGAAAAAGGTGCTTCCCGTCTCCGTATGCGCCGGCACGGGACTGTTTTTTGTCATTGCCTGCGGCCTGGCTGCGCTGATATCCACGGATTTCACCAAATATTTTATTATTTTCCACCAGATCTTCTTTGACAATGATCTTTGGATCCTGGATGCCCGCACAGACCTGCTGATCAATATTGTTCCGGAGCCCTTTTTTATGGATACTGCCGCCCGGATCGGCATATTGTTTGCCGGCTCCGTGCTGGCGATCTCCTTCCTGTGCCTTTTCCTCATTGTTAAGAACCGCCGAATAAAACATCATGGAGATTAATGACCGATGAAGCGAATCCTAACTTTTTTACTTTGTACAGCCCTTTTTACCGGGCTTTTTCCTGTCAATGCCCATGCTGCCTCCCAATGGCCTGACAACATATCCATACAGGCTGAGGGCGGAATCGTCATGGACGCGGATACCGGCACGGTCCTTTACGGCAAAAACGCTCACACCCCTTATTACCCGGCCAGCATCACCAAGATCCTTACGGCCCTGATCGTCATTGAGCGGTGCGATCTGGACGAGATGGTCACCTTCTCCCACAACGCGGTCTACAACGTGGAGGAGGGCAGCAAAAGCGCCGGTCTGGACGAGGGGGACGTCTTAAGCGTCCGGGACTGCCTTTATGCCCTGCTGCTCCAGTCAGCCAATGAAGCGGCCAATGCCCTGGCGGAACACGTGGCGGGAAGCGTGGAATCCTTTGCCGAGCTGATGAACGCCCGGGCGGCTTCTCTGGGCTGTCAGAACTCCCATTTTTCCAATCCCAGCGGCCTTAATGACCCCAATCACTATACTTCCGCCTACGATATGGCCCTGATCGGCCGGGCGGCCCTTAACAACGAAACCTTTATGGGTATTGACTCCACCCTGTATTATGACCTTCCTCCTACCAAATGGAACCGTGAGGGGCTGCGCATCTACCCCGGCCACAAGATGATCAAGAAAAATATGCCGGAATACTACAGCGGCGCCCTGGGCGGCAAGACCGGATACACCTCCCTGGCAGGCAACACCCTTGTAACTTTCGCGAGACGGGACGGCATGACGCTGGTGGCGGTGATCTTAAACGGCCACTCCTCCCACTATAAGGATACGAAAGCCCTGCTGAATTTCGGCTTCAAAAATTTTCTCACGGTGTCTGCCGCTGACTTTGACACCGGCTTTACTTCCGTGGAAAATGATATGATCATCGGAGGGCTTTCTCCAACCGGCCTTTCCGGCCTGGAACTGGACCCTGATATGAAGATAACCGTTCCAAAGGACGCTGATTTTGACTCGGTAACATCCCAGCTGGCTTACGACTTAACGGCCAGCGACCCGGCCGGCTCCATTGCCAGGGTCCAATATTACTGGAACGATCGAAAGATCGGATTTACTTATCTGACGGTGAAAGCCATGTCCCCTGACCAGGTGATGCTTCCGGCTTCCGTAGTCTCTCTGGCTGAGTCGGGAAGCCGGGAAACAAAGGCTGCGGACGGTTCCACAGAAGATCCGGCACCTTCCGGCAGCCTCCGGCAATCAGAGGACGCAGAGAGTCTTTTAGTCCCCCTTGCCGCGGCGGAGCCTTTGGCAGCAAGCAGCACCGCAGAAGATGGCGGCGACGGAGAGGGGCCGAAACTTTCTTTCATCCAAACCATAGGGCGATTTTTCGCCGCTGTTCCCATGGCGGTTTGGCTTGCTGCGGCTGCCGCTCTTGCTATGGCCGTTGGGGCAGGCTCCGTACTCTTTCTCAAGCAAAGGAACCGGCAAAAAGAGGATGAAGCCCGGATGATCCGCCGGCAAAGGCGGCTGGAACGGCTTCAGGAAGCCGGCATCTCCACCGAACAGTTTGAATTTATGGTACAGCAGAAGCGATCCCTGGCATCCAAGAGAACCGGTCATGTCGGCCAGGACAAGGGCATCGGATGAAGCGGGCGGTCCTACTGCATAATATAAAGATCACCCTTTTCCTCCTTACCGCTGCCACCCTGCTGTCCTCCGTCTTTTTCCTCCTGTCCCACAACTCTGCCAATGTGGCTATCCTCTATGTCCTGGCCACCATGTTAGTGGCGCAGAATACAGTCGGGTACGTGCCGGGGATCGCAGCCGCGTTTTTAAGCGTTATCTTTATCAACTTTGTGTTTACCTATCCTTACCTGGAGCTGAACTTTACCCTGGACGGATATCCGGTTACCTTTCTGGGCATGGTGATCATTGCTTCCCTCACTAGCACCCTGACTACTCATTTGAAGGAGCAGACGCAGATTTTAAAGGAGCGGGAGCATATGCTCATAGAGGCGGAGAAGGAGAAGATGAGGGCCAATCTTCTGCGGGCCATTTCCCACGACCTGCGCACTCCGCTGACCGGCATTATCGGCTCTGCGGAATCGTATCTGGAGCAGGAGTCTGCGCTGTCCGGCGACGCCAAGGCCAAACTGGTGGAGAATATCTCCGTGGATGCCCAATGGCTTCTCCATATGGTGGAAAATCTTCTGTCCGTCACAAGGATCAACGACCAAACTGCCTGCGTAAAGACCACCCTGGAACCTCTTGAGGAGGTGGTATCTTCCGCTTTGCAGCGCTTTCGCAAGCGGCTTCCCGACGCCGTGGTCCATGCCCGGATCCCGGACCAACTGCTGATGATCCCTATGGACGCCACTTTGATTGAGCAGGTACTGATCAATCTTTTGGAAAACGCGGTCTATCACAGCGGCTCTCAAATGCCTGTGGACCTGCAGGTATCCGTGGAAGAAAACCAGGCATGTTTTCACATCCGGGACTACGGCACAGGTCTTGATCCGGAAGCCATGGACTCGCTTTTTGACGGATATGCTTCCACCAGAAACCACTGCAGCGATTCCCACAAGGGAATGGGCATCGGCCTTTCCATATGTAAAACCATCATAAACGCCCATCACGGACAGATCTTTGCCAAAAATCATCCGAACGGAGCGGAATTTACATTTATATTGCCTTTAGGAGAACTTATGTATGAGTCAGAAACTGACAGCAGTGATCATTGAAGATGAAAAGAACATCTGCCGTTTTATAGAATCTATCCTGGCAGGGGAATCCTACAAGACCATCTCCGCTTCCACAGGGACGGAGGCCCTTTCCGTTATTGCCTCCCAGTGTCCGGACATCATCCTTCTGGATCTGGGGCTTCCTGATATGGACGGAATGGATATTATCCGCAGCGTCCGCAGTTTTACCGCTACGCCCATTATCGTCATCTCTGCCCGGACCCAGGAAAATGAAAAGGTGGCGGCTTTGGACTGGGGCGCCGATGATTACATCACCAAGCCTTTCGGCACATCGGAGCTGATGGCCCGCATCCGGACGGCCCTGCGCCACAGCAGCCACCAAGGCGGCGGCTCTGATTCCGTATATTCCTGCGGCGGTCTGGTGATCGATTTTGAAAAACGGCTTATTTCTCTTGACGGGGAGGAAATCCACCTTACCCAGATCGAATATAAGCTGGTATCCATGCTGGCCAAGCAGGCAGGCAAGGTGCTGACGTATGATTATCTCATGCGGCAGATCTGGGGGCCTTACAGCGATAACAACAACCAGATTCTCCGGGTTAATATGGCTCACATCCGGAGAAAACTGGAGAGGAATCCGGCGGAGCCGGAGTATATCTTTACAGAGATTGGCGTCGGATACCGGATGCGGGAGGAGTGAGCGCTCTCTTTACTTTTTTTATGTCGCTGCGCTGGTGACGTTTTTTGCGCTGCTCTTCCTTTTTCTCAAACACGCTTTTGGCCCCTGTCTCATCTGTGGCTTTCATGGTCTTTACAGCGTAGATCTTTCCGTTTTCCGCCTTCTTCATGCGTATCTTCCCCCGGACATACCCATGGTCCGGGCACACTCCCAGGGAAAAATACTGCTTCTGATTCAGAGAAAACCACCGCATTTTTTTCCGAAGCATCCGCCGGCAGTGGGGACAGACCACATCAGACACAACCTTGTCCGCCAGCGCGTCCTCTTTGGTCTCAAAGGTGCGGGACACAAATTTGGAATAGGTGGGAAATTTTAAAGTCACCTGCTCTTCCGGCACGGTAGGCACCCAGTAATAGTCCATGGAGATGTAAGGCTGCCAGGCATCGGCTTTCATATGCCGCAGCACCATACCCGTGTAGTACGCGTCATCCAGAGCCTGGTGGAAGGGACGGCTCTGCTCAATCCCCAGCTCTTCTACCGCATGATCTAAAGACAGCTTCTCTTTCCCGTCTTTTGCCGTTATCCCATACAGTTTCTGCACATCATAATAGTAAAGAGGCCGTTCAAAGGGGATCTCCACCCCGTAAAATTCCATATTCCTCTGCAGTTCCATAAGGTCCATGGAGCCCCAGGTGCAAAACCGGCAGTCCCTGCCGCACCACTGTATAAACTCCCGGACCGCCTCCGTAAAAGGCTCCCCCTCCGCTTTAAGCTTCCCCATATCCATGTGAGTCACCTCCGAAATAACATAGTGGAGTTTGGTGTACACCTGGGGGGTGATGAGACGGTGAAACTGGGATATTATCTGAAGATCCGCGCTCATTTTTACAGCGCCGATCTCTATGATCTCAAAGGGCATCCGCTCTATGGAGTTACTTTTTCCTTCCGGACTCTGATTCCATTCCAAGTCAAATACAATATAATTTTTCATAAAATCATGCCTTTCATTTTTTCCATTGTAACACGGAGCCAATAAATTGACAAGGCGGCTCTAAAACCTAAAATGCCCCGGCCATGTTTTCAGTCCACAGCCGAGGCATTTTTTATGGATTTATGCGGTTACGAAAGCCCTTAGGCCGCCGTTTTCCTTAATTTTACTCGTACTCAACAACATCCAGCCAGCTCTCCAGCAGCTCTCTCTCCCCGGGAAGTTTCTTCCCAAGTCTGGAAGCCGCAGTAATGGGCAGCCATCTCTGAACATACTGTCTTGCCGTGTCGCTCATCTCGCAGAAAGTATCCATGTACAGTTCCGCCATCTTCTGATCCTTTAAGGCGAACAGCAGGTATGTGGTAGCGGCATCGGCGGACGCGTTGCCCTGGGTGGCGTGGGACCAGTCAAGAACATGGTATCTTCCCTTGGCGTCAACGATGATGTTGCTGGGGTTAAAGTCGCCGTGGAGCACCTTGTTGTGCTTGGGCATACTGGACAGACGGGTGTGCAGCTCATAGCGGGTAGTGGCGTTCAGCTCCTTGGAAGCGGAAATCTTGTTGTTCCATTTGTCTTTCAGCTTGTTCAGCTTTGGCATCTTCTTGCTGTGGACTTCCATCTGAAGCGCTACGAACTCTCTCATATACTTCTCCACATTGGCCGGGTCTTCCTCCATGATCTGCTCCAGGGTCTTGCCCTCAATGTAGTCGGAGGTAATGCACCAGTTGCCGTCCTCGGTTACGTTTACGCCCAAAACTCTGGGGATCGGCAGGCCGGTCTCCTCCACCATAGCCTGATTCAGGGCCTCGTTGAGAACGTCCGCTTTGGGGAAGTTCTTATCAAATACCTTAACGGCCGTGTCGCCTACCTGATAGATGATTTTATGGGTCCGTGTGGCTAAAATCTTATCTGTCTTCATATTTTTCTCCCTTCCTTATACATTACCCTTTGAAATACCTTATTTTGCGCTTTCGCTCTTCTTATCTCCGTAGAATGCCTTCAGATACATCTCTTTGATCTCGCTCATAAGAGGATATCTGGGGTTGGCGCCGGTACACTGATCATCAAATGCCTGCTCCACCATCTCGTCCAGCGTATCCAGGAAGTGCTTCTCGTCAATGCCGTAATCCGCGATGGTCTTCTTTACGCCTACCGCGGCTTTCAGCTCCTCAATCTTGTCGATCAGTTTCTTTACGGCTTCCTCGTCATCCTTTGCCTGGATACCCACAAAGCGGGCGCACTCTGCGTACCTTGCGCGGGTGTGGGGATACTCGTACTGGGAGAATGTCCCCATCTTTCTTGGACACTCTGCCGCGTTAAATTCCACTACCAGGGAGATGAGCAGCGCATTGGCAATGCCGTGGGGCAGATGATGGAACGCGCCCAGCTTATGAGCCATGGAGTGACAAACGCCCAGGAACGCGTTGGCAAATGCCATACCGGCCATACAGGAAGCGTCGGCCATCTTTGCGCGGGCTTCTACATTGCTGCCTTCATTATAACATGTAGGAAGGTATTCGAAAACATTTTTCATAGCTTTTAACGCAAGGCCGTCGGTGTAGTCCGTAGCCATAACGGAAGCATAAGCCTCCAGGGCATGGGTCAGAACGTCTACGCCGGAAGCGCTGGTCAGGCCCTTGGGCTGGCTCATCATGTTGTCCGTATCCACGATAGCCATGTTGGGCAGAAGCTGGTAGTCAGCCAGCGGATACTTCACGCCGGTCTCCTGATCGGTAATAACCGCGAAAGGCGTAACCTCGGAACCTGTACCGGAGGAGGTGGGGATTGCCACAAAGTAAGCCTTCTCGCCCATCTTGGGGAATGTGTATACTCTCTTGCGGATATCGATGAACCGCATTGCCATATCCTGGAAGTCTACTTCCGGATGCTCGTACATTACCCACATGATCTTAGCCGCATCCATAGCGGAACCGCCGCCCAGAGCGATAATCACGTCAGGCTTAAACGCGTCCATGGCCTTTGCGCCTTCCTGAGCGTTGGCCAAAGTAGGATCAGGCTGTACATTGGAGAAGCACTGATATACAATGCCCATCTCATCCAGCTTGTCGGTAATCGGCTTGGTGTAGCCGTTCATATACAGGAAGGAGTCTGTTACCAGGAAAGCTCTCTTCTTGTTCAGTACATATTTCAGTTCATCCAGTGCAACCGGCATACAGCCTTTTTTAAAGTATACTTTCTCTGGTGCGCGGAACCACAGCATATTCTCTCTCCTCTCGGCTACGGTCTTGATATTCAGCAGGTGCTTTACGCCTACGTTCTCGGATACGGAGTTGCCGCCCCAGCTGCCGCAGCCCAGAGTCAGGGAAGGAAGCAGCTTGAAGTTGTACAGATCTCCGATTCCGCCGTGGGAGGAAGGAGTGTTGACTACGATACGGCATGTCTTCATGGCTGCCGCGTGCTTTGCCATCTTCTCGGATTCTCTTACGTCGATATACAGGGAAGCCGTATGGCCGTAGCCGCCGTCCGCAACCAATCTCTCTGCCTTGGCGATAGCCTCGTCAAAAGTCTTGGCCTTGTACATTGCCAGTACGGGAGACAGTTTCTCATGAGCAAATTCTTCGGAAATATCCACAGACTCCACTTCTCCGATCAGGATCTTGGTATCCTCCGGAACCTCAAGACCTGCCAGCTTGGCGATCTTGTAAGCAGGCTGTCCTACGATCTTGGCATTTAACGCGCCGTTGATCAAGATCGTCTTGCGGACCTTGTTAAGCTCTTCGCCCTTTAAGAAGTAGCAGCCTCTCAGTTCAAATTCTTTTCTTACCTGATCATAAACAGGCTCCATTACCGTAACCGACTGCTCGGAAGCGCAGATCATACCGTTATCAAAGGTCTTGGAGTGGATGATGGAGCTTACCGCCATCTTCACATCTGCGGTATCGTCAATGATAACCGGTGTATTTCCCGCGCCCACGCCCAGCGCCGGCTTGCCGGAAGAGTAAGCAGCCAGTACCATGCCGGGGCCGCCTGTAGCAAGGATCGTGTCAGCGCCCTTCATAACCTCCTGGGTCAGTTCCAGAGAAGGCACGTCGATCCAGCTAATGATGCCCTCGGGAGCGCCTGCCTTAACGGCTGCGTCCAATACCAGCTTTGCTGCCGCGATTGTACAGTTTTTCGCGCGGGGATGTGGGGAAATAATGATCGCGTTCCTCGTCTTAAGCGCGATCAAGGTCTTAAAGATTGCTGTAGATGTGGGGTTTGTCGTAGGGATAACGGCAGCAATAAGGCCGATAGGCTCCGCGATCTTCTTGATGCCGAATGCCTTGTCCTCTTCAATGACGCCGCAGGTTTTGGTGTTCTTGTAGGCATTGTAAATATACTCTGCCGCATAGTTGTTCTTGATGACCTTGTCTTCCACCACGCCCATGCCTGTCTCTGCAACAGCCATCTTTGCAAGAGGAATGCGCTGCATATTGGCAGCCTTTGCCGCCTCGAAGAAGATCTTGTCTACCTGCTCCTGGGTATAGGTAGCAAATACCTCCTGTGCCTTGCGCATTGCCTTCATCCTGGCAGTGAGCGCTTCCACACTGTCGATGATTTCTGGTACGGTGTTCTGTTCAATCTTTGCCATACTGGACCTCCTAAAAGAAACTTTGTTTGCTGGGTACTTGATATGTTGCCGTTTGGGATTGATATTTTTTTAACATATCTTATAGCTTTATTTTACCAGTTGTTAAAAATATATCAACTCTTTTTTTTAACAAACTTCAATAGATTTTTTCACGGTTTTTGTGCATATTTTTTTACTGTGGAAAACATCAGGTTTTCAGCGATTTTACGGCTTCACCGGAACCACGTCGCACACCTTCAAAATCTGCCCTGTCACCGTAAATCTCACGTCAAATCCGCCGAAGACCACCCCGTAAACCCTCTGGGGGTCCTGGACGTAGGCGGGCCTTGGGTCCTGGGCCAGCACACCGATTATGGCCTTCTGCTTCTTTTGCGGATACCGCTTAAGAAGGTGATCGGGAAATTCCACCGTAAGCCGGTGCTCCTTCGTCTCCCCGGTATACCCTTCCGACGCCTCGGGATGGCAGTCCGCCAGAGGGATATAGGGCTTTATGTCGTAGATCGGGGTGTTGTCCATCAGATCCGCCCCGGATACCCGCACAACAGGTCCCAGATTTTCATCCATATCCACGCTCTCCAGTTTCACACAGGAAAGGCCGATATTATTGGGACGGAAGGGGGATCTGGTGGCAAATACCCCCATCCGCTTTCCCCCCAGCCTGGGAGGCTTTACGGTAGCGGACCAGTGTTCTCGCTGTGCCAGGGAAAACTGCCACAAAAGCCAGACATGGGAAAACTGTTCCAGCCCTCTGAAGGCGGCGGGATTGCGGTATTTGGGCTCAAAGATTATGAGTCCCTGCAGATCTTCCACCAGGCCGCTTTGCCTGGGAATGCCGAATTTGGTGGGAAAGTCCGTGTGGATATGAGCGATAGCTTTCATGTTGGAAGCCTCCTGGATCATACTATGGAAGAATATTTCCTTCATCATACCAGACTATAAAACTATTGACAAACCCTTTTTTCTCTGGTAGATTATATATTAATAGAACATATGTTCGAAATACTTGAGAGGGAAGTGATTTAAGAATGTTTTCAACTACCATTTACTGTAAGTACTGTCATCAGCGACTGTTTGACATCATACCCGGAGCCAGCGGGAGTATTGAGATCAAGTGTTCCCGCTGCCGCAGGATCATGAGAGTCATGCTCTTGAACCCACAAAAGCATAAGGACTACCTAGCAAAGGAATGATCTTATCAATTACCGAATAGCAGGAGAGACGCATTGCCCTATGAGGCAGTGGGTCTCTTTTTTAATGTCTGTCTGCTGTTTTACCTGACAAAGAAAGGAGAATCCCCAATGGACTACTACATCAAGCTTAAAAACACCCAGATCCCTGTCACCGAGGAGGTCTATAAGGCATACTGCCAGGGAGCGCGCAAAGAGCGGTACTTCCGTGAAAGCGATATCCGCAACCAGACGTTTTTCTATGATGCCCTTGACACCGAAGAGGTCAACGGTTCTGATATGTTTTCCGACCCTGCTGCGGAATCCGTTGAGGACACGGTGCAGAAAAACATCCTTTTAGAAAAGCTGAAGCAGGCAGTCACCCAGCTTACCGAAGAAGAACGGCACCTTCTTTCCCGGCTTTACATCTACGGTGATTCCCTGCGGCAGCTTTCCAGGACCACGGCTGTGCCGGCGACCACTCTGCAGGCCCGCCACCAGCGGCTTTTAAAAAAACTAAAAAATATTTTAGAAAAATAACGTACATATGTTCGATTCGTCGGATGAATAGTAGAGGAGCAATCTGGTAATATGTCAAGATGATTTTTGAAAAGATTTTGATATGTTTTTCAGAAAAAAGGGTAACTTTAATAGACCTATGCTTGATGCGAAACATAAGTTCGATT